>CACYHR010000110.1 GCA_902774265.1 uncultured Eubacteriales bacterium | reverse complement strand
TGTGCAGAAGGCATGTTCCAAAAGTTATTCCAAGGATTCAGAGTAAAATGCTCCGAATCCAATTCACGTATTGCAAACGCCTCAAATTAGGCGCTTACGAAGAATGAAAGCCGCAGTTCCGCTCGCAGGTCCCTACAAGAAAATCCTTAGGCATCATAAGTATATGTGATCTCATCTGTGCCTGCGCATACATTCCGTATTTGCTTTCTCCTATGAGGATAAACTCATGACCGAAAACGTCACCCTTTTTCTCAAAAATTGCGATGATACTTCTTTTCCCGTCGCAGAAATCCATTCCAAGAGTTACTGAGCCACTGATCAGCATAGGCAAAGCAGCCGGACAATCTTCTTCTGAGAATACCATTTCTCCTTTTTCCAGTATTATGCTTTCAGCTTTGCTGCAAGAGAGACAATGCTGTATTTCCTCTTCACTCAGGTCCTTAAACAACGCAGTGTCCTTCAGTGCCGACTTCAGGCTTTCATCATTCTTAGCAAGTATCTTTACTGACATTTTTCATTCTTAGCAAGTATCTTTACTGACATTTTTCTTACCTTATTTTTCTTTTGAGGCAAAATGATACGGCAGTGCAACAAACAGGATCGCTCCGATCATGTTGCCCAAAGTTACAATAATAAGATTGAACCAGTATCCTCCCATGCTGATCGCTTCATTACCGCCGTTGTTGATAAGAGCCAGTGTCAGCAATGTCATGTTAGCTATACTATGCTCAAACCCTGTTGCAAAGAATGCCAGCAGACACCAGAAAATCATCAGCAGCTTACCTGCATCCGATTTTGCTCTGAAACCGCACCATACAGCCAGACACACCAGGGTATTACACAGCATGCCTCTCGTCAGAAGCGGTATGAATCCTGCCGTCATCTTTGCTGCCGCTGCGCCTGTCATAGCGCCCAGTGTCGCATCGCTGTAGAGTCCTGTCAGGCTGAATACCAATGCCAGCAATATCGAGCCGGCAAGGTTTCCGAGCCAGCAGACTCCCCACAATTTTAATGCATCCGTAAGGGTGACAGTCTTTCGAAGTAAACCGGCGGTCATCACGACAGCAAAAAGTATCCGGCCGGATTTTTCTTCAGAAGAGCAGTTTTTGCGGCTGCTCCTTTGGAAGCCGCCGTGAATTCTTCATTAAACATATCAGGATCCTTTCTGTCAGTTTCTGACTACTCTTCTCTTTCGGAGAAACGGAACATTGACTGTCTGAGCTCATTGCCCTGATCATAGCGCTTACCACCCCAGTATATACGTCCCTGGATCTCGCACTTCGGATTCGGAGTGACATCCTTCATGATGTATTTCAGGAATTCCTCAAATCCTGTACGGTCTACGATATAGCCAATATGCTCCTTGCTCTCAACGGCTGCTTTATCCAGATACTCATCAAGATATGCATAAACATTGCAGATGACCTTCTTCACAGTATCGTGATCAGCCCATCTCATAAAGTCTTCTGCCATGCGAGGGTTCTTCTTGCCGGTACGCCCAAGCAGCACGACACGGAAGTATTCTTCCTTGCTTCTTGTCCACGCTCTTGTCGGGCAGTAGTTGACACAGAGCGCGCATCCTACGCATTTATTGGCATCGCGCTCAATTTTGCCGTTTACGACTTTGAGGGCTCCGACCGATCTCTTTTTGCAGTACTTAACGCACTGCTCACATCCGACACACCGGTCCTTATTGTACTGAGGTTCGCTCATGCCTATGATGCCAAAGTCATTGAGACGTGTGTGCGCGCAGTCATTCGAGCAGCCTGTGAAGGCGATCTTTACGTGATGATCGTTCGGGAATATCGCCTTATCTATCTCCTGCGCAAATTTCTTTGTATCAAAGTTGGCGAACGGGCAGAGCTGTTTTCCCGGACAAGCCACGACATTACGTGTTCCGGAAGCAGGATATCCGCCGTTATAATCCTCCTGATTGACGCCTCTGTTCTCGATTATCAGCTGAAGAGCCTTGTTTACTTCTTCTACATCAGCCAGATCGATTCCCGGGATCTCAAAGCCCTGACGGTTGGTGATGTTTACCATGCCCTTGCCGTATTTTCTGGCGATATCGACGACACGCTGAAGCGAATCAACATCGATCTCTCCGCCCGGGCAGCGAACACGGGAAGCTGTTTCGCCTCTGACCTTGGATACACGGAAGGCATTTTTCTTCAGTTTCTTTAAATTTGTATCTAAACTCGTCTTGTTCATGATTCCACCTCCCGCTAGTCGATCAGTGTCTTGTGTTCACAGTGTCTTGTGTTCAGAGAACTTGAATACAGGACCATCGATGCAGACATACTTGTCATTGATGCGGCAGTGTCCGCACTTTCCGATCCCGCAGCTCATCCTTCTCGAATCCGAGATCCATACGTTATCTTCGCTGAGGCCTCTCTTGACGAGCTCGATCATAGAGAACCTGATCATAGGAGGAGGTCCTACTACGATGGCCTTACACTTGCTGATATCTCTGATCGGGATATCCGGAATGTATTTTGTGACCAGACCGACCTTGCCGCCGTATCCTTCAGGCGCGCCATCGACAGTAAGTGTCAGATCGATCTTCTCAGCCCAGTCCTTAAGATCTGCCTTAAACATGATCTCTCCCGGGTCCTTGAATCCGGCGATCATGTGTACGTCTTTAGCACTTTCAGTCTCACACAGATACTGGACTACGCCTCTTACAGGCGAAACTGCAGTACCGCCGACAACAATGATCAGCTCTCCACCTTCAAACTCATGCACATCAAAACCATTGCCGTAAGGTCCGCGGAGGAAGAGACTGTCGCCTGCCTTGAAGTTTTCAAACAGATAATCCGTTACTTTTCCTACTGCTCTCAATGTCAGGTCAACGTAATCAGGTCCGATGCCGCTGACTGAGATAGGACACTCTCCGACCTTAGGGATAGAGATCTGGAAAAACTGGCCGGGCTTTACGTCTCCCACGTAAGTAAACCTGAATGTCCATTCCTGAGCTGTGTGTTTTATAATATCCTGAAGCTTTGAAGGAACAGGTGTATATTCATTCTTTCCGCAGTTACACATTAGCTGACACCTCCTTCACTCTCGCGTTAAGCTTGTTTATGCAGTTCGCAAACGAGATATACTCAGGGCATACAGTATCGCAGCGTCCGCAGCCTACGCACATATCGTATCCGAAGCGTTTTCTGAAGTCGTATACCTTGTGAAGTACCTTGAATCTCATTCTCTCGCCATTGGTCTTTCTCATTACCAGGCCGCCTGCCACATCAGTATATCCGTCTACCATGCAGGAAGCATTAACGCGGCGGCGTTCACCGACTCTGCCGTTATCAGTATAGAAAATATCCTGAATGGTAAAGCATGTGCAG
>CACYHR010000109.1 GCA_902774265.1 uncultured Eubacteriales bacterium | reverse complement strand
ACCTACAGACGGTAGGCCAGGCATCTGGATATTTCCGAGTTCCCGTCGCCGGGATACCTACACTGCGCCTTTCGCAGACTGTCAAGGCTGGCGGAGATTTCCCTGAAGATCGGCAGCACAGGATGCTGTGATCAGTTTACTTCTCTATTACTTGAATAATTCAGACCTGAAAAGTGTGGGATAGTCTGAACGCCCGTCAAAGATGTGATACACATAAATCGTGTCTCCGATCAGACGATAGATTATGATGTACTTCTCTGCAACTAGAAAACGATATCCAAGATTACGCAGCTCTGTCTCCCGCATGGAAGGTCCTGAAAGCGGAAATCCTGTCAGCTGGTCCAGAGCATCCAATATTTTGTCTGTAATCTTTCGGGCAGACTGAACACCTGAAAGAGAAAGATATAGCTGCGCGATCTCTTCCAGCTCTCCCTGTGCGGGGTCAAGGATCCGGACGGCATATGTTTTCTCAGCCATAGATTTTCTCCAGTCTGTCACGGGACTCAGAAAGTGAAACACCGGTATGCCCAGCCAGACGGAGTTCCTCGGCTGCGGCAAGCTTTGCCTTCAGCTTAAACAGCTCCTCACGACGCTCAAATGCTTCAATGCTCATAACCACGATATCTCCTTCACCATTCTTGGTGATGTAGATAGGCTCATTCTCCTTATGTGCCAGATCAGAGATGGCTCCGTAGTCATTACGCAGAGCAGTAGAGGATTTGATCAACATGGCAACCGCCTCCATTAATTATTCTGCTATTATTATATCATAATTCTGCTGAATTGCAAGAGCGGTTCATCGAGAGCATACCAGACGCTCAGGCATATCCTGTGTCCAGAATGCTGTACCGGCCGTTGTGATGATCACGCAGAGCAGGCGGCGTGTTTCAGCAGGCAGTTATCCTGCTTCTTCTATAATGAGATCTGCGAGATCACAACGGTCGGAACTTTGATGGCCGCAAGATCTTCTGCTGAAATATCAGGCTCCGTATCCATCATCAGGAACTTCTGATTCTTTGTTGCGGCATACACTGCCTTGTTCAGTATTCTAAGCCAGGTGATGCAATTTAAGAAACTGCCGCAGAGAACAGCACATCGCTGTTTCCTGCGGCAGTGTTTTAAAATGTCTGCTCCCGCTTACTTTCCCAGTGCGCGGATATATTCCGGCAAAGCCAATTCGAACTTAACCCCGTACCAGTGGGCCTCGTCGCCCTGAGTGAGTCTGATGCATTGCAAAGTATAATCCGCGGCCAGTGCGGCGGCCTCATAAGCATCCAACCCATTCAAAAGCGCGCCGACAAAGGCGGAAGCGTACACATCGCCTGTGCCGTGGCAGCCTTTGGCGACTTTTGGATGCTCGTAGTAACGAGTTTCGCCTTTTTCCCGCACAACCACGCCTGTTTTGCTCGGAGTATAACTCACCCCTGTGAGGACGATGGTCTTTGCGCCTGCCGCCGTAAGGCGGTCCAGCAAGTCAGCGATATAGTCCTCGCCGTAGCTCTCCTGGTATTCCGTATCTGTGAGGAAGCATGCCTCGGTGATATTCGGAAGGATGATATCCGCTGTGAAAGCCAGCGTCTTCATCGCGTCGACATATTCTTTGTCAAATGCGGGATAAAGTGCACCGTTGTCTGCCATGGCCGGATCGACGATCGTAAGACCGCCGTCCTTAAGTAACGATGCAAAGATTTCCTTGACATAGCTGATCTGCGCTGTGGAACCGAGATAGCCGGTATATACCGCGTCAAAGGCGATTTTCTCTTTTTTCCAATGAGCAGCGATGGCGGGAATGTCCTCAGTCAGATCGCGTACCGTAAACCCGGTGAAGCCTGCAGTGTGCGTGGAGAGTACAGCCGATGGAAGGATACAGGTTTCCAATCCAGCAGCCGAAAGGATCGGCAACGCGACGGTAAGCGAGCACTGTCCGACACACGAAATATCCTGGATCGTCAATATTTTAGAGTAAGACATAGTGGCACCTTCTGCTTTCTTTTTATGATTTGTTTATTTATGATGCTTTCTGACTGTCACATTCGTCCGAAACGGAAATTGTGCCTGATCAGACGGAGAAAAAAACTGATCACGTTATCACCCTCAAAATAGAAATACCGGGAAAGCCCATCGGCTCTCCCGGCTGAATGAATCGTTGGAGAACTCAAATGGGTATGGCTAAGCACATACGCATCTCAGAGCGAATGTACCAATACATCATCATACTTTTGTTCACCGCAAACCGCATTCCAAAGCCTCCTGCGAATGAAACTTCCCACCTGGTTGGTATGTTTATAGCACGACAATATCCCTTTGTCAACCCGTACTGCTCAGGCTTCATCATCCATCCACGGTAGACAGCTTTTGTTGGGAATTGAACAGGCTGAGAAAGATTCAGAATGCCTTTGTTAAACCAGTCATGGCTTGCTGTAATTCGCGTAAAGTGTCGACTTTCAGAAAGGCGAATTACCATAACGGAAAAATGCCGATAGATAGGGTGTCTATGGGCAGGTAAACACAGATGGAAAACGCCAGAGTATTTCTACTCGATTAAGAAAGACTATGTAAAGTGGTTGTTAGAAAGAGGTGGAATTCTTGGCGTGGAAGCATCGTTGTGCTACAGAGCCCCTGCAGGGATAGCCGGGGTTATTCTTGAACTCTATTCCACTTTTCAAACGAGGCGCCTCCTGCCACCTGCTCCAGTTCTGTGTCGTCCAGTTTCATACCCTCCTTCTCAATGAGTTCCTTCTTTTCTTCTTTGGTTCTGGCTTTCTCTACTTTTTCTTTCAGGTTTCCAATAAGTTTCATAATCTGCGTCCTCCTTACGGTACATACATCTTAATTCCAGGATGGTCTCATACTCTGTGACTTTGAGCATATGATAACACGGAAACAGTCACGGAACCATCACACAAGGTTCTTGAAGACTTACGACTGATATATACGATGAAAAAGCGTTTCGGCCACTTTTTTTAGAAAAACTGCATCAGCAATCGATCTATCGGTAGCAGAGTTGATTACTATAAGCTTATTTTACCTCAAC
>CACYHR010000108.1 GCA_902774265.1 uncultured Eubacteriales bacterium | reverse complement strand
CCATATGTTTCAGAAGGTAATGTAAAGATACATAATCGTCAAGACGGCAACAATCAGAAGTTATGGAGGGTAACAATGGAATATAGTAAGGAAGATTTATGCAGAATGATGAGCGTATTCATCAGGCATTACGAATAGCCTGTGCCGATGATTTTGTAGCGGAGCTTGACGGCGGAATTGATACTTTGCTCGGTGAGCGTGGAACAGGTTTGTCCGAGGGGCAGATGCAGCGTATCGCTATTGCAAGGGCGATCTATTCCGAAAGTCCGATACTGCTCCTTGATGAAGCAACTTCCGCACTCGATGCTGATACGGAGAAAATGCTCCTGCAAAATCTCAGGAATATGACGGATAAGACAGTTGTGATCGTTACACATCGCCCTGCGGCACTGGAGATATGTGACAGGGTTATTGACTTCACGGATACAGAAAAATAGCTCAGAGTTTTAGCGGAAGTTTACTATGAAACTTCCGCTTTATTCATAAGCCCCACTGGGTTCAAAGTTATTTATTCAATTCCTTGCTTACCCCTGCCCTTAGCCTTGTCCTTTGGAGTTCTCGGCTTCTTGGCGAGCCTTGCGGCATCACGCTTCATTTTAGCCCTCTCAAAGTAGCAAGTCTTTTCACGCTTCGGAGCGTTCTTCTTAGCTTCAATAGCCGCCTGATTCAGCTCATCAGTTACGACTTTCAGCCTTTGCTCCTTAGTATCAAGCTCCTCTTGCTGAGGAAACGGCTCTGCAACGATCTTCTGAGCTTCTGCGTGGTCAAGCCGGAGTTTTGCAAGGTTATCCTGCGTTCTCTCGATTCTGCCGTCAATGTTGTAGAGGGCAGCTTCAAGACGGTTCAGGTTATGGGCAAAACTCTCGATCAGCTTCGTGGTATGTGAAGCGGCACCTTGCAGACAAGCGGACAAACCGCCGCCCATCATGTTGCTGTTTACCGTCACACTCAGCTCAAAGCCCTGGAACGAGCCGACTTTAACGGGAGTATCCGCATACTTGATAGCCAGCACCGCATCTTCCAAAGCCTTAGCTGCTTCTTTTCTGTCGGTGTACTCAACATCACCGATAGTGATTTTGAATACAGGCAGTTTTCGCTCAGGATCGATCGGGAGCTTGCGGAGTGCTTCACGGTCTGTATGGAGGTCAGCAAGAATCGCAGTAAGTTTCTGTTCCTGTTCAGGGAAACGAGCGATCTTGTCCTCCATTTCAAATACCGTGTTGCGGTGTTCCGCAGCGAGTACCCTCAGTTCCTTCACTTCATTTTCAAGCATGAGCTTTTCCTTGATACGCTCATCGCCTGTGCAGAGAGCCTTGATCTCGGAATAAGTGAGTGCCTGCTGGTCCACATCTTCGCATTTTCTCGCAGGAGTCTTACTTGTCATGATCTGAGAGATAAATTTCTGCTTGTTCTCCAAAGTCTGATAGGATCTCGCAGGAGTCTTACTTGTCATGATCTGAGAGATAAATTTCTGCTTGTTCTCCAAAGTCTGATAGGAATAAGCGTCGAATGTGCCTTTGGTGACATAGCGGAAGATCTGCACCTGCTTGTTTTCATTGCCTTGACGGATAATTCTTCCGGCGCGCTGTTCCAGATCAGCAGGTCGCCACGGAATATCGAGGTCGTGGACTGCGATCAGCTTCTTCTGGACATTCGTACCCGTACCCATTTTTGCGGTACTTCCGAGCAGTACCCTGATCTCTCCCGAACGTACTTTGTCAAACAGTTCTGCTTTCTGTGTTTCGGTTGCAGCCTCATGAATGAAGGCAATCTCCTCACGGGGAACCCCCATCTGCACGAGCTTGTTGCGCACCGTGCGGTCGCTGAGCAGCACGACGTAATCCATCTCTTTGACTGCATTCTCAAGGATCTCACTGTCAGACAGATCTATATCCTGTACTGTTACATTGATCTCTTCCCTGTTCCGGACCCTGTTGATCGCTCTCTGTGCAGCATCCGCCTTGTCTGTAACGACTGTCACATCATGACGGCGCTCAGGAAGTTCCCTTAGGATGGTCGTCAGAGTCTCATTGAATCCTATAATGATGAGCTTCTTCACCCCTATCGGCTCAGGAATGTCTTTACTTACAGGACGCTCATAGTCATAATTCTCCTCCAGAGACAAAGACCCTCTGTTATCACCGAAGTAT
>CACYHR010000107.1 GCA_902774265.1 uncultured Eubacteriales bacterium | reverse complement strand
TGATACCGGTCCGGTCTCACGGTAATCCTGATGCAACTTTTGGAGCTTGCGGAAAGCTGAAACAATGTCCGGGTCATCGGCCAGTTTCTCAGCCTCCTCACAGATGGCTATCTTGGCCTCCATGTTCTTCTTGAAGTCATACTCACGGAACTCGTTGTTGAGTTTCTGTATGTCATAGAACTGCTCGGCATACTGCTGATATGCTTTCCAGAGTTCATTTGCCTTATCGGCAGGAACCTCCTTTATCTCTTTCCACTCCTGCAGGATGGTCTTGAATTCATTATATGAAGCACCCTCAGTATTGGCCTTTTCAATAAGTGCCTTGAAACGGTCAAGCAGTGCCAGTTTCTTCTTGTAATTCTCCTTGCGTACTATCTCAAGCGCCTCCTGGGCAGCGGCTTTCTTCTCCTTTATTATATTCAGGAGTTTGCGGAACTGCTCCTCAACCGGATCCTCCTCAGGCTTGAACTCCTCGGCAGTTATATCACTCACCATCTCCTGCAGACGTGCAATTATCTCTTCACGTGAAGATACAGGGGCGATTGCCTCCTTATCTTCTTCTTTCTCCTCTACAGATTCCACTGACTCAGCAGGAGCCTCTACCTCAGCCTCCTTCTCTACGATAGGTTCAACAGGAGCAACCTCAGCCTTAGCCTCCAAGGTGTTCTCTGTGTTCAATTCTTCACTCATAATCACTAATTGTTTGAGTTTTATACCAAAAGATGCAAATAAAAGCAAATCCCTGCAAAAATCCTATTTTTTGCAGAGATTTATTTTAAAACAGCACAAAAGGCCCGTTTCCCTGTGCTAACGTGTCACCTCCCCGGCCCATAGGGCTTTAAAGAAATCCGTCACGTAGTATAGGTCTATGTCACCGGAACGTCTGGTAAGAAAATCACGGGATACGATAATCTGCTTTGCTTGAGGATGCTCTTCAACAAATTTCTGCAAACCTTTCTTGTGTTTACTCTCCACACGGTCAGTTGATTTGATTTCAATTGCAATGCGGGCATCGCCAATGACGGCATCGACTTCATCCTTATTGTAAGTGTGCCAATAGGTTAACTCTTCGGGACTGTCAGTATAGTCCAGATAGGCACGTATCTCCTGCATGACAAGATTCTCAAACGCGTGCCCATATTCCGGAGTCTCTGACATAAGATGGAAACGGTTGAGCAGATAATTGGGTATGCCCACGTCAAAGTAGTAAAATTTGGAAGTCTGCAGCAACCTGCGTTTTACCACTTTTCTATATGGCTTAACTTCAAAACCAAGCAAGGTATCATAGAGGATTTTGAAATAGGCTTTAACAGTATTGACAGAGACACCACAGTCAGAGGCGATGTTGTCATAATTCAGAATCTCCGTATTCATAACGGCAGCCACCTCAAGGAATCGTTCAAATGTAGCAATATTCTGAACAAGGGCTTCGGCCTCTATTTCTTCCTTCAGGTAGAGATTGATATATCCCTGGATACGCTTTCTTGCATCTTTTACGTCATAATGACGGGGTATCATACCGTTCTGAATTGCCCGGTCAAAATCATAATCCGGAATCTCGGCATAAACAAGCGGATACAGATGCTCTTCATTAGCGCGCCCACCCAATTGGTTTACACCTGCTTTCTTTATCTTTCTTGCACTGGAGCCGCTAAGGATAAAATGCAAGTCTTTCTCTACCATCAATTTGTGTACTATATCCAAAAGATCAGGGAGTTTCTGGATTTCATCCACTATTACCAAAGTCTTGGGAGGATACTTAACAAGAATTTCATAGAACTCCATCGTGCGACGTTCAAAACGTTTTCGGGTGTCAGGGTCAAGGAGATCAACGTAAATTGCATCCGGGAATCGTTCTCTCAACAAGGTGGATTTTCCGACCTGACGACCGCCAAACAGGAACATGCCTTCATCAAGGCGATTCACTATATCAAATATTCTATGATACATATTGCTTATGAATTTTTGCAGCATCGTTGACAATATTTCGTGAAAATCATCAGCGACAATGCAAAAATAACATAGTTCTTATAAACTACAAAATCTTTGCAAGGTTATTGATGTAATTAGGTTCT
>CACYHR010000106.1 GCA_902774265.1 uncultured Eubacteriales bacterium | reverse complement strand
GATGTTAACATTATGTCAGAACTGCTCTGATCCATGATAAGACTGTAATAATCGTGATGACCAGCCATCCCCAGTATGCTATGTTGTATACGTACATGAAGAAATTTGACACCGAGACAGCTGTTATAATCACCAGCAGCAGACGGATAAATGTTCCTTCTTTATTAATACGTCGCGCCAGACGGTTGTTACCATTTTCATCGCAGAGCCTGCTTATAAGAATGTAGTTCATAGCCAGCACAATCATCATTATTATTATCATCACTGCTGATGATATATGCAAAAGCATATCTACGATGTCTGACCCTGCCGGAAATCCTCTGTTTAGCAGTACCCTGCAGATGATCAGCGTTGCAATCGACACTATTATCTCAGCTATCGAAAATACCTGCCATTTGCCACTGCGTGCAGTTTTAAAGTCCTTTGACAAGAGGTATTGTCCAGCTAATATGATAACAGCGCCAGCCAGAACGCCTAAGTATCTGTTTACGTCCTGCAAGTCTAGAAGCCCATACTGATAGATCATACCCTGACTTGGTATGAAGCCATAAAGGTTGCGTATCAGCCTTGTTCCGGCAAAGCCCTGCACAAGTGTCCCGAGGCATATCGCTGACAGCCCTTTTTGTAGTGTACTGGCATTGCGAAGGCCTCTGACCCTGCCGGTCATCATCCTGATTCCCGAAAGACGAGTCTCCTGAGATCCAAGTTCTATCCAGAATTCTATAACGCCCTGCCTTGATTCGTGTTCTGGCCCATCTGAATTATCCTCTATTTCACAGCCGCATCTGCCTCCATGCAGATTGCATATGCTCTTGACCGCCGCCAGCCCGATCCCGCTGCCGGAACCGGCGCGATCTCCTCTATATCCTGCATCCCAGATCAGCTTCAGATCATTTTCCGAGACTAATTCGCCCTCATTTCTTACTATGATCCTGACCCTGCCATTGTCTGCCATTGCCTTTACAAGGATCTCCGTCCCGTATGTACCATAATTGACCGCATTTGAAATATAGTTAGCAAGAGCCATTGTTATCAGTTTCCTGTCAGCATAGATGCGCAGATCTTCAGGGACTTCCTTTGTAATCACCATTTCATTCCTGTCGGCGAGAACCTGCAGGCTTTCGCACACCTCGCTGACGGCACTGCAAACACTGAAGTCGCTCAGATCCAAAGGGTAAGTGCCTGCATCCATTTTGGAAAGATCAAGCATTCCGACGATCCTGTCATTCATTCTCAAGCTTTCTTCTATGACCACCGAAGCATATTCCCTGCGCTTCTGATCATCCGATTCGTTCTCAAGAAGTTCTCCATAACTGCGGATTACGCTAAGCGGCGTCTTCATATCGTGTGCAAGAGAATCAGTAAGGAGTCGTCTTCTCCTCTCATATTCAAGTCTTTCACCGATCTCATTGCCCTGAAGGAGAATCAAAGCACTCGCAGCTATTATGAATAACAGGGCAGCCGCCGGATAGAAGGTTTTCAGCTTATCTACCGCATATAGCCATGGATTCATCGTAACTGTTACCGCCAGCAGATAATCATTACCATAGATATGATCTATCACGCCAACTGTTCTCAATGATCCAAACCATTTAGAGTCCGCCATATCAGACCACATGTAATTCCCTGAATCAGATATGTTCTCCCCAATGCAGAAGTCCTCTACATATTCCCCTGTTTTCTGCTCGAACTCGCCGGACATTTCATCTTCGAGCCCATATGTACCATGGTGTGAGCCATCAGGAAGATATATCGAATAGTCCTGAGTTTCTGTTTTTGCAATCTTTATCCCGTATTCAGGGGGATTGCCAATAAAGGTTTTTTTGTCTGTATCGCCGTTATCCAGCTCTTTCTCAAATGTGATCCTGTCAGGATAAAAGAACCTGCCCGACTGATAGCCCGAAAGGTCTTCGATATACCCAAGATACTCCTCTGACTCAGCAAGCTCGGCTATTTCCTGCACCTGCTTTTCATTGAATGAGTCAGCAAATACAATGTTTCGACCATTGCGTCTGTAAGGTAACCCGATCATCATTGGTGTTACCGGCTTAACAGTTTCCGCGGATATGACAGTCCCGTTTTCTGTCCCT
>CACYHR010000105.1 GCA_902774265.1 uncultured Eubacteriales bacterium | reverse complement strand
CTGGACGACGGAAAAGAAGACGAGGGGCAGTTCTATCGCGCCTGCGAAAAGCTGTTTCAACTGATGCGGCAGAACGGAGCCGATGTGCAAAATCACCTGCTTGAGGGACGTCACAGCGGAGACTACATCAAGTCTAACATGGAAACCTATCTCCGATTTTATAGCTAGCGCACAACTTCCGGTTTGTCTGGATGTCGCTAAATCGTGATTTGCAATGGAGAATGAACAATGATGATCTATGATATTTCACAGGAAATTTTCAGCTGCCAGGTGTATCCCGGCGACCCGGCACCGGAGAAAAAAGTGCTTAGTTCAATGGAAACCGGTGACTTGTATAACCTGACGGCTTTCAGCATGTGCGCTCACAACGGCACACATATTGACGCGCCGTTTCATTTTTTTAAAGATGGAAAAACTGTGGACGCTATATGCTTAGATGCATTTGTGGGAAAGGCATATGTTGCAGAACACCAGGGAATCGTCTCCTGTGATGATGCTGCAAAAATACTTGAAAAAGCAAAAGTACAGGAACCGGAAGCGGCTAAGAGAATTCTTATTAAGGGAGCAGCTGAAATCTCTTCGGAAGCGGCAAAAGTATTTGCTTCTTCAGGAATCTTGCTGCTGGGTAATGAATCCCAGACTGTTGGACCCGAAGATGAGCCGATGGAAGTGCATCTGATACAGAAGGTGTTTACTTCTTAAATGCAGCACCGTTGAACCTATCCGGTGCGGATGGTTCTCCATGCAGAGCTGTGCTGATAGCTGCTGATCGCTAAATTCAAACTTGTAGAAATGAGACAAGTAAAATGGCAAATATTATAACTGGAATAAGAATAGTGCTCAGCGTCGCTTTACTGTTCTGTCCGGCCCTATCACCAATGTTTTATGTGCTATATATAGCTGCCGGATTCTCGGATATGACCGATGGTGCTGTGGCGAGGAAAACAGGTACCATTAGTGAGTTTGGATCAAGGTTTGATACAATTGCTGATATCGTGTTTGTAGCGGTATGCTTGATTAAACTGCTACCTGTACTGCATGTTCCGGTCTGGATATATATATGGATCGCCATCATCGCATGCATTAAGGTGGCGAATATTGCAGTGGGATTCTTCAGCCAAAAAGAATTATTATCTGTACATTCCATAATGAACAAGGTGACCGGATGTATGCTGTTTGTTTTTCCGCTAACACTGGCGTTCATAGATCTGAGGTACAGTGCCGTAGTTGTATGCGCGGTTGCAACTGCAGCGGCGATTCAAGAAGGAAATCTGATAAAGCGGAAAGTGATGGATTGACCAAATCAGAACTCTAAAGCAATGACACGATTCGTATCGCAGATGTGACGGAGCGATTCTTTCATTTTTTCATGACCATCAATTATAGTCTGTCTGACCAAGTGTCACAGAAAGGATGGATTGAAAATGAAAGAAATCAGAAGAAAAGAATTGTTGGCAGGAATCATTCTGTTGGCAACCTTTGCTTTATGGACTGTATTGATCCGGCATATCGATGTACAGAAAGCAGGCCCAAATGGAACGGAAATCGACTTTGCTACGATCAATGTGTGGTTCCACCGACTGACCGGTGTACATATGCTGGTCTATAAGATCACTGACTGGCTGGGTCTCGTTCCGATCATCATATGTATGTGTTTCGGTGTGTTGGGTTTGGTGCAGCTGATAAAGAGGCGTAGCATCCTAAGGGTTGACCCGGACATCCTGCTATTGGGTATCTATTATGTGCTAGTCATAGCTTGCTACCTAATCTTTGAGATGATTCCGATTAATTACAGGCCGATCCTGATAAACGGAAATCTGGAAGCATCCTATCCGTCATCAACTACGCTCCTGGTGCTGAGCGTGATGCCGACACTGAAATATCAGTCTGACCGGAGAATTGCGAATCCAATGACACGGAAAGCGATAGTTTTGTTTGTTTTCGCCTTTTCCTCATTTATGGTGATGGGCAGGCTGATTTCCGGCGTCCATTGGGCAACGGATATTATTGGCTCCGTTTTCCTGAGTTCTGGTCTGTTTATGGTCTATCGATCCATGGCAGAATATACTGGGTACAGAAAAAACATGTGACGTCAGAGGCATTAAATGGAATTCAGTGAAAAACTACAAGAATTACGAAAGAGCAGATTTCTCACACAGGAGGAGCTTGCCGAGGCATTGTTTGTTTCAAGAACAGCCATTTCCAAGTGGGAGTCCGGCAGAGGGTATCCGAGCATTGACTCGCTTAAAGAGATCTCCCGCTTTTTCTCGGTGACGATCGATGATTTGATCTGTTCGGACGAGATGATCATCGTGGCAGAAAATGATAAGAAGGAGTTTGTCAGCAAATACGTCTCGCTCATATGTAATGCACTGGACATTCTTCTGGCCATACTGTTGTTTATCCCTGCCTTCGGAAATGGGACAGGCTCTTCCGAAACGGTATCTCTGTTTGGACTGACAAGAATCAGCCTATGGGTGAAGATCGTATATATTGTGATCATCAGCATCACGATTCTGAACGGAATCTGCGGTGTGATCATATCCAGCCTCAATAAACCGGTTTGGAATAGGCACAGGCTCGTTACGGGAATCGTCTTGTCAATATTTGCAGTTATAGTGTTTATAGCGACAAGGCAACCGTATGCTGGTATCGTCTGTTTTGCTTTCCTGGTCATAAAGGGTTTCCTGATTGCCAAAGTAAAATAGCACAATAATTATGATGCAGAAATACAGATGAAACAAATGACTATTGAAACAACTCGCTTAACAATACAAACAGCATCTGAAGAGGAGATGCTCAGAATCA
>CACYHR010000104.1 GCA_902774265.1 uncultured Eubacteriales bacterium | reverse complement strand
AACTGCTCTATTACATCTTTCCTCGGCTCGCGCCGATTCCATTCATACTGAGCCACTCTGACATTGGTCGACTTCCCGGCAAAATCCATTGCTTCTCCGAGTTCTGCCTGTGTTAATCCCTTGCGTCGTCTAAAATAACGAATCCTTTCTCCTGTTGACATTTCAGCCACCTCTCTTTCTGAGGGGATTGTAGCATATTCTCAAAGCATATACAAGAAAAATATAACAAAAAAGATTATACCAATGCTTGACTATGTCAGAAAAAGTTATATAATGATCTACTTCCTAAAAAATAGCTATTAAAAACTATAGAAATACATGGAGAGGCTAATGCCTTCCAGCAATGATGCAACTTATCACTTTGTAACACAGGAAAGGAGGTTTTATGGAGCTAGCGGAAATACAGATAAGACAGTTTGTCAGAGCCATTATGCCGAAACTGTATGAGCTGCAGGCCTTATATAACTGGATCAATGAAATGGACAGTAAGAAGCCATATGAGCAGCAACACCAGCGAGGACATGGTCATGAGTCAATTAGGATCAAAAGGCTCAGACAGATAGAGCAAGCAAGGACGGCGTAATTGAGAGAACGAGTGAGAGAAAACTCGTGGTGTGAAATAGGCGTACCCGCCGTACCCGCGGAGGGCAAAATCCTCGGCGGGTACATCAAAAACTCGTGGTCATTCCCCGCGTACCCGCCGTACCCGCCGAAGGATAGAAAAATATAGAGCACGCAATCGGTCACCCAGGCCTCGGGAGCTAGTGAGAGTGACCGGCAGACGGGAATATTGCTGTATATTAGAGCGTAAACCAATTTTGAAAGGAGAACGCTCTATGAAAACAGTAAAATGCAAGACCCCGGAAGGGAAAACCCGTTATTACCTCGCTGATGATGCAGGCGTGCCCGTTCAGTCGGTGCTGAAGTATCTGAAATTCCGGGACAATCAGGGGAAGGCCCGGAACACACTGAGGCTCAACTGCTACCAGCTCCAGAACTACTTCAATTACCTGACGGAAGCCGGCATAAGCTTTGATCAGGTAACAATAGACGACATAGCCGGGTTCATGGCATGGCTGAGGAACCCTTACGTCCTTCAGAACCTGATGTTCTTCAACTTTGAGCCGGCGCACACCGCTCAGACGATCAATGAGAACATCGATACTGTCATAAGCTTTTATGAATATCTGGCGCGCAGCGGAGAGTATGAAAACACGCTTTCAGACAGGCTCGTAAGATTCGTTATGGCTCCGGGCAGGAATTACAGAGGCTTCCTCTACGGGATCGCAGAAAACCGCCCGGTAAAGAGCAATGTGCTGAAGATGCCGGTGCCACAGCGCGGGATAAGAAGGATCAGCAAGGACGAAACGATCATCTTGCTGGATGCCTGCACCAACATAAGAGACTACTTCCTGCTCTATCTTCTGTTTGAGACAGGAATGCGGATAGGAGAAGCCCTGTCGCTCTGGCTGGAAGACTTCAGCATAGACGACCTGACGATCAGCATCAGGGATCGGGGAGAACTCGAAAATCTGTCAGAACTCAAAACAGTTCACAGCCAGAGAAAACTCGACTGCACACAGGAGCTTGCAGACCTGTTCATCGCATATGTCTGTGAGATACATACGGCAGAGATAGCCACAAACCATGTGTTTGTGAAGCTGCGCGGCAGCAATGCCGGTAAAGCGATGGATTATTCCGATGTGGACAACCTGTTCAGAGACCTTCGCAGGAAAACCGGGATAAAGATCACACCGCATGTGTTCCGGCACACATCACTGAGCCTGCTGTATGCAGATGGATGGGATCCGGAGTATCTCCGCATAAGAGCCGGGCATAAGAATATATATACAACACTGAATACATACGTGCATCCAACAGAGGAGGAACTTACAGAAGCATTCGGGAAAGCATCGCCGAATCTGTCCGGACCTGAGATTAAGGGAAAGGACGGTGATGAGTAATGCAAAGATACAACAGAACATCGCTGGCGTTAGCCGCAGAATATGAAGATAACGGCTTCGAAAAGATAGAGGAATACCTCTCCGCAGAAGACGGATACTGGCTCAGCAATGATGTCTGGGAGGTGAAGTCCGGGAAGTTTGAGAAACGCGGCATAGACATCGGCAGCCGAAAAAGAGGCAGCATCGCGGATTTCAGTATGATCAGTTCATACACGATTAAAACCGAGGGTTTTCTCAGCAAGATATATGTCCGCGGTGAAAGAGCTGTCGATTATCTTCAACAAAAAGACAGATTCAGTCAGCATAACGGACATCAGGCTGACGGATGATGTATCCTCGGGCATGAAGAGTGGAGAAGCGAGAATGCTTGCAGGCTTCATACTGAATAAATCTTCTAAGCTTCTTGGAGATGTATATAGTTGTGAACGCGAAACATCGAGAGATGTATGGAGACCGAGACGAGTTCCTGGGGCAAAGCTGTCGGCGACACAGATGAGAACTGCAACGCCGATACATTTTGAGAACATTCCGGAATATTACCGCGAAAGCATAAAGCGGTACATG
>CACYHR010000103.1 GCA_902774265.1 uncultured Eubacteriales bacterium | reverse complement strand
GAGTCTCTCCTTGTTATGGCGGAGGGAAATGCAGCGGATGAGTGTGTGTTCGATCTGCCGGCTCTTGTGGATTACGCGCTCTTAGTGGTGGGGCAGGAGTGAGGAAAGCCGGAGGCTTTTATTCTTCATCGCGAGATTGTACTCACGATGAAGGATAGTATCACTTTGCGCGCGTATCTCACGGCTGAAGTCGCGAGGAAAAGCGCGATGAAGAAAAAAATCTGGATCGTAAGGAGGACGAAGAAATGACTTTAGAAGAATTCAGGGAAAAAGCAAAGGACGAAGAGTGGGCCCCCGGATGGGACGCGGTGGAATCAGTATTTAACACGCCGTGAGCAAGAAATCCCCTTCCTCTACAGGTGGTGGGATGAATTGCGATAAACACGGCGTTTCTTGACGTTTGTATTTCGCAGTATTATAATATAATTATAAATCAGTCGTATATATCAAATGAGGTTGAAAATGCTGTGAAATTGGATAGTAATAACCATTCGGTATTCATGCTGCATTATCATCTTATCATGTGTATAAAATACCGTAATAAGGTGATAGATGATAAAATCTCACTTCGTCTGAAAGAGATATTTGAGAAGATATCTCCTTCGTATAACATTACACTGGAAGAATGGAATCATGATAAGGATCATGTTCACATACTCTTTCGGGGACAGCCTAACACAGAGATCAGCAAATTTATAAATGCATATAAATCTGCAAGCAGCAGGCTGATCAAGAAAGAGTACCCTCAGATACGCAAATCTCTTTGGAAAGAAATGTTCTGGTCACAGAGCTTTTGCCTGCTGACCACGGGTGGTGCCACAGTAGATATTATAAAGCAATACATACAATCTCAAGGCAAAAAAGATGGCAAACAAAGCAATTAAGTACAGATTGTATCCTACAACTGAGCAAAGTATTATGTTTGCAAAGACTTTTGGCTGCTGCCGTAAAGTCTATAATCTTATGCTTTCTGATAAGTTGGAAGCCTATAAATCCACCGGTAAATTCCCCATGGTCACACCTGCTAAATATAAAACAGAGTATCCGTTTCTGAAAGAAGTGGACAGTCTTGCGCTTGCCAATGTGCAGCTGAACCTGCAGGCTGCGTTCAGGAACTGTTTCAGCAGAGACCGTAAAAAGAAAAACGGGTTCCCGAAATTCAAGTCTGCCAAACACAGCCGCAGATCATATACTACAAATAATCAGCATGGCACTGTTTCCCTGTCGGATAAAAGTATCAGGCTGCCTAAGATCGGTGCCGTAAAAGCTGTTATCCACCGAAGGCCCGGCGATGAATGGCATATAAAGTCGGCTACGGTGTCGCAGGAATCCGATGGTAAATATTACGCATCTGTTTTGTTCGAATTTGCGGATCCTGTAAATACATATGTGGCTGATATGACAAATGCCATCGGTCTGGATTATGCTTCTGATGGCTTATATGTAGATAGTAACGGCAGTATTGGCAGCAATCACAAATATTACCGTGAAAGCCAGAAAAAACTCGCTAAAGCGCAGCGCAGGCTGTCACGTAAGCAGGGGTCTCTTAAGAACGAGACAAAGTCCAATAACTATATGAAGCAGCTCCGAAAAGTAAACAGGATCCATAGGCACATAGCAAATCAGCGTCTTGATAATCTGCATAAGAAATCCACTGAGATAGCCAATCAGTACGATGTTGTATGTGTGGAAAGCCTGAATATGAAGTCTATGTCTAACAAAGGGTTTGGCAACGGTAAAGCCACTCTTGATAACGGATACGGCATGTTCCTGTCAATGCTTGAATATAAGCTGTCGGACAGAAATAAATACCTCATAAAAGCAGATAAGTGGTTTCCGTCATCACAGATATGTCATTGTTGTGGCACATTGCATCCCGAGATGAAGGATCTGCATATTCGTACAATAAGATGCGGTTGTGGGCTTACAATGAATCGGGATCAGAATGCCGCTATCAATATTCTGACCGAAGGATTGCGAATGCTTGCTGAAAAAGCATAAATCAAAATAATCAGTAGGGATGGAATAGCCCAAACTTATACGCCTGTGGACATTGTGTAAGACATTGTGTAGCGTATATCGCTACCGGTGCAACGGTGAATGAAGCAGGAAGCTCCGACTTCTATAAGTCGGAGTAGTTCACCTACTGGGGCAGAATTCCGGATGAGCTGATGAGGAACGGCGCCGTGATTTATTACGGGGAGCACCAGTCCGCGGACTGTGTCGACGACAGCGCCAAAGAGCTGGAGAA
>CACYHR010000102.1 GCA_902774265.1 uncultured Eubacteriales bacterium | reverse complement strand
TCACGCTTCCCGTTGAATTTGACGCAAGCTCACGCGCACTGCAGATACTTGATTCATCGGGATATCTCACGAGTGATGAGATAACAGGGACTAAAAAAGTCCTGACAGCAGCTGCACTTACTTATGTAGCGGCATTGATCACAGCACTGATGCAGCTGCTCAGGCTTGTGTCAATGTTTACCCGCAGGAGATAATATTGATGTTTATGGTTTATGGCAAACAATGGTAGCTGTATGGATTATCAGGGGATTTCCTCTAAGATTCTCCAGTCTAATGTGTTTAGCGCATACAGAACCGAATGTATCATAATTAGCGGATACATTCGGTTTTGCTGTTATAATGTATATTTGGTATGAAGGTGAATATCATGATTCGAGTTGCCGTGTGCGATGACGATAAATTCATATGTGATAGCATAAAGGAACATATCTTAAAGTACAGCATTAAAAGAAACGAAGAATTTGAAACTATGACATTCAAGTCCTGTGAAGAATTGATGGTAACCGTCAAATCCTCCACGCCTATCCATCCAGTGTCTAATCAAGTATAATAGGCTCTAAGCAACTCCATAGACTGGATTAGAGTGACTAACAGGTCTATGGAGCGAGCCAGACCAAATTAGGCACAGGAGGAAAAGAAATGGAATCAAATACGACAACTGCTATTACTGCCATCAAACAGGAAGTGAAGTTACGGGAATGGCTGGCGCAGGTTGAAGAGCAGAAAGCGAGCGGAATGACGGTACAGCACTGGTGTGCAGCCAATGGGATTAATCCCAAAACGTATTACTATCATCTCAGAAAAGTACAGGAGAGAAGCGCTACAAAAGCACCGGCAATCGTTCCGCTTAACGCACCCAGACAGTCATCAGATATCCATATTGAGAAAGATGGGCTGTGCATCTCACTGCCGTCTGACATCGGAGCGGATACACTGATCGCACTGGTACATGAACTATGCTGAACGAGCTATCTGAAAACTACCAGGTGTATCTGGTGACAGGATATACGGATTTGCGCCGCTCCATAGATGGACTGGCGACGATCGTACAGGCACGGCTTGAACTGGATCCATTTAGTTCTGCGTTGTTTCTGTTCTGCGGCAGACGCTGTGACCGCATCAAGGGACTGCTTTGGGAAGGTGATGGCTTTTTACTGCTTTACAAGCGGCTTGACAACGGAAAATTCCAATGGCCGCGAACAGAAACCGAGGCATTGCTGCTGACGCCGCAGCAAAGAAGATGGTTGTTAGAGGGTTTAAAAATCGAACAGCCCCGTGCCATTCGTGAAGGGAAACCGGGTGCATTTTATTGATCGTTCATAAATGGAAAATCGCCGGTTTTTCTTGACTTTCCAGCCGTTTTGTGCTATAATTATTTTAGTACAAATAATCGGAGGAGTGCAGCATGAACGTGCGTATTTCATCAAAAGATGATCAGTTACTGGCGCAGGAAAATGCTGCACTCAAAAGTGAAAATGCATATTTGAAAGAACAGCTTGCACATTTGCAGGAACAATTTGACTGGCTGAGAAAACAGGTCTTCGGAAGAAAAACCGAGCAGACCTCTGTCATCATGGATGGCGGCACACAGCTTTCACTGATTCCTGACGAAAATGAGCAAGCTGTTTTTGTTTTTGAGAAGACAGTCACTGTTCCTGAGCATCAGCGCAAAGCAAAACGTACACACGATGACTGGATGCAAGATCTCCCCATAGAAGTGAAATGGCATACAGAAGAACATCCTGTATGCGAAAAATGCGGGGCAGAGATGAAAGAGATCGGCGAAGATAAGGCATATGATGAACTTGTCTATGTGCCTGGAAAATTCTTTGTACGCCGTCATATTGTCAAGAAGTATAAATGTACGAAATGCGGTCAGGATCCCGCAAGGGATGCGGAATATCCGGATGAAATTGAAAGCTGCTATATACGCTGCGCTGCCTATCCGAAGCCGATGATCCCTCACAGCTTTTGTTCTCCGGAACTATTGGCGCATATTATCTACGAGAAATTTGCCAAAGCAGTTCCGCTGTACCGGCAGGAGAAGGATTTTACATCCAAGGGTATTCCGCTGCTCAGAGCCACCATGTCGAATTGGGTGTGCATTGCAGCAGAACAGTGGTGCATTCCGATCGTAGAGGAAATGATGATGCAGCTCGTTGCCGGAACGGTGATCCATGCAGATGAAACCGTGCTTCAGGTTTTGCATGAGACCGGAAGAAAGGCGACGACAGACTCACGTATGTGGGTTTACTGCAACGGCAAAATGAATGACCGGAGCATCATCATTTTCGAGTACCAGCCGACCAGAGCAGGAGTACATCCGGCAACGTTTTTGAAGAACTTTGTCGGCTATCTGATCTGCGACGGATATGATGCCTACAATGCGGTGAAGGGAGCGAAACGATGCGGCTGCTGGACACATACCAGACGGTATTTTGCAGAAGCATTCCCGAAAGAAAAATCTGCATACAGTACATCCGTTGCGGTAAAAGCCGTGGAGTTCTGCAACAAGATCTACCATGAGGAACACTTGCTGGCGAAGATGAGTGCAGAGGAAAGACAAAAGCAGCGTCTTGTGAAGGTAAAGCCCTTACTGGATGCTTTCTTTGCATGGCTTGACGAACAGAACGTCAGCGGGAAGAGCAAGCTTGCAGACGCAGTTCGCTATGCAATGAACGAGCGGAAATATCTCTACACTTTTTTAGAAGACGGCAACGTGCCGATCGACAACAACCGTGCTGAGAATGCGATAAGGCAGTTCGCAGTCGGACGGAAGAACTGGCTGTTCAACAATACAGAGCGCGGCGCAAAATGCAGTGCTATTCTCTACTCAATGATATATTCTCTACTCAATGATATCGACTGCTCAGGCAAACGGTCTGGATGCCGAGAAATATCTGACTGAACTGTTTTCACAGCCGGCGGGTACGATTCTTTTGCCATGGGAGGAGAACAGCAATGAGATTAAAATCTGAAGAAGCCAGTATGTTTTATGAGATATTTCTGCCGCTTCTCGATTATGTGAACGAGAACCATCATGTCATAATGGAACCGGTTCATTTCACAGGAGAAAGCGTCGATCCCAGAGATGCAGCTGAGGTGGCACACTTTCTTTGGGAACACAATGAATGCATTGATGATTATATTGCTGAAACTGCATTGCCGGAGGAACATCAGGAGATCCTTTCATGCTGGAAGCATCGCGTTTCCGGGACGTTTATGATAGAACGACATTTGAAGAAGGGGTCTGTTTTCATTTCGACAGATAATAATGCGGTCTATCTGGTGAATGGCATCATTGATAGTTGGGGAGAGATGTTTCCAGATATTCCCCTGCCAATCATTGTGAAGGCAACGCTGCTGCCGTTCAGAAATGTAATCATTACTGATGGATTGGTATCGGCATTCCCGATCTGTTTTGGAAGAAATATTGCTATAGGTTTAAAGGAAACATATCTGACCGCTAAACAGCAAGGGAAGATTATTACTAATTTATGATTGCCAGCCGGGGTGTTGTTCCTCGGCTGGTTCCTTTTT
>CACYHR010000101.1 GCA_902774265.1 uncultured Eubacteriales bacterium | reverse complement strand
GATGAACATCACCCGCGACGCCCTGCTTGCCGCCTTGGCGGAATGTGTGACCATGAGAATAGTGTGGCCCATATGATTTACCTTCGCGAAAAGGTCAAGCAGTTCGTCTGATGATTTGGAGTCAAGGGCTCCGGTAGGCTCATCCGCCAATATGATGCGGGGATCCGTGATCAGCGCTCTCGCAACTGCCGCCCTTTGCTTTTGTCCGCCGGATACTTCGTAGGGGTACTTCTTGAGCAGTTCACTGATGCCCAGCGGAGCCGCCAGCGCATCAAGGCGTCTCTGCATTTCTGACGGCTTCATTCCGGACAGAACGAGCGGAAGGTAGATGTTGTCTTCAAGAGTAAATGTATCGAGAAGATTGAAATCCTGAAACACGAACCCCAGATTTTCGCGGCGGAATCTCGCGATCTCGCTGTCCCTTACAGAATTCAGCTTCATTCCATCAAGTGTGACCGTGCCTTCCGTAGATTTATCCAGCGCGGCTATGATGTTTAGCAGGGTAGTCTTGCCGCTGCCCGATTCTCCCATGATCGCGACGTACTCGCCCTTTTCGACTGAGAAACTGCGCCTCCAAAGCGCGTCTTATAGATCTTCCTGATTCCCTTCGCTTCAAGCAGACTCATTACTGTTATGACCTCCTGTTTTGAACTGATAAACACAGTATAAAAACAGAAGCAGATCCATTCCATTGAATCTGCTTACATACTTCTTACAATCATGTCACATTTGCGGCGGCGTATCCTCGTTCACTCCACGCCAAGATCATGCTTTCTCAGATCCAGTCTGACCGTAGTTCCTTCTCCCGGAACAGATTCGACGCTGATTCCGTGCCCGAGATTATCCGCGATCCTCTTACACAGGTAAAGGCCTATCCCGCTTGCTCTCTTGTCCTCGCGTCCGTTGAACCCGGTATATCCGTTTTCAAATATACGCGGCAGGTCTTCAGCGCATATGCCGATGCCGGTATCCCTGATGCACAGAACACCTGTCTCATCCATGTATATTTTGACACCGCCCTCCGACGTGTACTTTACAGCATTGGAAATGATCTGTTCTATGACAAAAGACAGCCATTTCTCATCCGTCAGGACAGTATACCCGGTCGGGGCGTAGTCAAGAGACAGCTTTTTAAGGATGAACTCTCTTGCGAACTTTCGGACCGCCGGCTTTATGATCTCATCAAGAACATGTTCTCTGATCAGATAATCTGTATCGTCCGAATCCAGCCTGAGGTATGTGAGGACCATTTCAACATACTCTTCGATCCTGTTCAGGTCTCCGCTGAGTCTCCGGGCTGTTTCCGTGTCCTCAGACTGCAGCGTCAGCCGCATCGCCGCAATAGGAGTCTTGATCTGGTGCGCCCATATAGTATAGTACTCCACCATATCGCTGAACTTTTCCGTTGCTCGCCTCGCTGATCGTTCTGCTTCATCTTCAAGGTCTGCGATGATCTTCTGATAATCTGACTCGATCTGATCCCCCGGGACCGGTCTCTCATTCCGGATCAGCTTGTTGTGGCGCATGCAGTATGCCCCAAAATCAAAGGCTGCAGCAATTACGCATACCAGTAAGCTGAGCGTCAGCGGATACAGGGTCACGATCACCGGCATATCGAACAGCAGATAAGAAGCCGAAAAAATACAGATGACAGCAATGCATACCGCGATTGCTTTGATTCGTGATCTCAGATAACTGTTAAACAGCGACATCAGTCTGCCTCCAGAATGTACCCTACGCCGAATCTGGTCTTGATCAGATCCCTGATCCCGGCTTCTTTCAGGGTCTTTCGCAGCCTGCCGATATTGACCGTAAGAGTGTTCTCATCGACAAAGGCGTCTGTTTCCCACAGAGCCTCCATCAGCTTCTCCCTGCTCACGACTTTGTTTTTATTCTGCATAAGTGTCAGCAGGATCCTGTACTCATTTCTGGAAAGAGGGATCTTTTCGCCGTTATAAACGAGAGTGTTCTCATCCGTATTCAGAACGGCTCCTGCCGCATGCAACGTAAATGGATCATGACCATAATCATATGTCCTTCGGAGCAATGCCCGGACTTTCGCGACAAGCACGCTCTGATCAAACGGCTTCGGAATAAAGTCGTCCGCGCCCATATTCATGGCCATGATCATATTCATATTGTCTGCTGCGGAAGAAATAAATAAGATCGGAACAGAGCTGTTCTTACGGATCTCGGTGCACCAGTGGTAGCCGCTCATATACGGAAGCGTGATATCCATGATGACCAGATGCGGTTCATATCCTCTAATCTCTTCCATGACACGTAGGAAGTCCCTGATCTGACAAGCTTCCATGCCCCATCTTCCCAGGCATTCGCAAATGCCGTCCGCTATTCCTTTGTCATCTTCAACTACGATTATTCTATACATAGGCATATTTCCAATTGAAAGCCAAAAGTATCAAAGAGTTATGTAACCTCTCCATCCGCGCACAGAATAATATGAATCTGCACCATTATGAAATGTAAACACAGCGTCATATCGGCGCTCGCAGAACAAGGCTCCTCCCTTGCTGCGGATTTCATCCGGAGTAGCTATCCAGCTTGACGTTTTGAGGTCAAATGGTCCAAGTTCCTGCAATCGCCTGTAAAGCTCTTCAGTCAATAAGGATACACCCATCTCCTTAGCTTGATGTACGGCACTGCCCTTCGGAGGGTTCTTTTTGCGTTTTTGTAAAGCTTCATCGTCATAGCACAGGCTTCTGCGCCCGGCAGGAGATTCGCTCGAACAATCACAGAAAATGAGCTTCCCACTCGTTTCATCAATGCCGATGGTGTCGGGCTCGCCTCCGCTTTCCTCCATCAGCCTGAGCACCTCAAGAGCTTCTTTGCTCTCACTCAAACGAGCTTCGACGAATTCCCATTCTAAATCAGGATGTCGTGTCATATTCTGAAAAAACCTGTTTTTAAGTATTTCTGTTATCATTATCTCTACTCCCTCTAATTCCTGGTGCAATAGTCGCTTTCTTCATCAAGAATAGGATATTATATTCATAGAAAAAACACGAGAGGTGCAAAATGATTTACATAAATGATTATGAATCCCCTTTGGGAAACATCCTGCTTGCCGGCGATGAACAGG
>CACYHR010000100.1 GCA_902774265.1 uncultured Eubacteriales bacterium | reverse complement strand
TGGTTACTGTTCACGGCTAACAGAACCGAATAAATAGGGTTTTGAGAGAAAAGTATTTCAGATCATGGTAGAGAGGAGCAATTAGTAGCTCCTCTCATTGCTTTTGTTATTGACAAGCTGCAGCGCGCTTTGAGGCTCGCCCCCTCTTGTGCCCGCCCCCTTACGGCGCGCTGTCTGACCATATTAAAAGCCCGGCATTCAAAAACCGGGCATTATCACACCTCAAACCGGACGGATCTATGTATGAGGCCTGTTGAATATATCTGTTGCAGTTCTGAACAAATTACTGCCGGAACGTCTGGCGTTCTGCATTATCGTCAGTCCATCACAAAAGGCCTCATTTCCTTTAGTGCTCCTGAATGTGATCACCTGATGGTTCTTTCTCTTGTATTGTCTGGCAAGTCTTTCGGCTTCGTTGTTTGTGGGATCGACACTTATGTCGTGCAGGAACAGCACATAATCTTCTTTGTCTTCTGCCATCCGCTTGACCAGATTGTATCCATCTCTGTTGTATTTTGTCGGCGGTTCATATGCGTATTCCCACAATCCTTTCTCAATCGCCTCGTCATATCGCTTCAGCATTTTCTCCACTTTGACCGGATCATATACCCCACTGCCGGCAAGCGTTTCATTCCTTAGATGTATCGCATCTTTGACCCACTGTTTAATCAGGTCGCCGCACGTTCTGCCGGGTTCATTATCTATTATGCCCTGGGCATATCTTTCTACATGGCTCAAACACTCCTGATGCTTACTTCCATGATTCAGGAAGGCTGCCTCGTGATCGCTGATCGTGATCCCGTCATAGAATTCAAGAGGAGAATCTTTTATTCCCGCTTCGCCTTTCTTAGGCCGCAGCATATACAGACATTCTTCATTGTTTGAGCAGATAAGAATCGTGGATGTCTTGCCGTTACATCTTCCGAATGTGTAATCCACGTGCATGCTGTGCGACGAAAGCAGCCGATTGAAGATCTCCTCACGCTCTTTCTCCGTCTTTTCGGAGAACTCCTTCTGCAGTTTACTGATCATACCCGTCGAAAGATTGAGCTTGCCATCAGTAAACTCGGAGAAGATACGGCTGGTGTTGCCTATGGAAACATTGCAGCCATTGTTGAGAAGATATGCAGCCGCCTTGACTGTCCCGTCGTATGTGACATCGTCTCTAAGACCTCCCGGGAACGGGGCATGGACGCGCTGTCCGGTCCTCACATTACGAAATTCAGCTGTCCTGTACTCAATAACGTCGAGGACTATCCTGAGTCCCACTATCTGTTTTGTGATTATATTTCCCGTTGGTTTGAATTTGCTTTTATCCAGGAACTCATCATCCGGCGGTATCCATTTCACTTCTGAGGGCTTTTGTCTCTTTCTTCCGTGATGCTTATGGCCTTTCTGGCCGCCGCGACTGCGGCCGGTCTTCTCTCTGCTGTTGGATATCTTCTTATGATTAGGATCTGTGGATGACGGCTTTGATGAATTTGTGGAATCCTTCTTTATTGATGCCCTGAGTCCTGCGACCTTGTCCTGCTCATCCTGGAGCTGGCCCCTGACTGCGTATAGTTCTTTCTTAAGATCCTTTACTTGATCCAAAGCGGCATCTCTCTGACTAGCCATGCTGAATAATTTCTTCTGCATCTTTACAAGCTCGGCATCTTTCCTCTTAAGAGCCTTGTCTTTCTCTTTGACGACATCCTCGTTCACCTGCATCCAGTATTCTCTGTTGCGCCTGGTTCGGATATTGGCCTCGGCAACTTCCTTTTCAAGCCTGTTTATGATGGCGTTCAGCTTTCTGATCTCCCGTGCGTGTTCCTCCCGCATTCGGACATATTGCTCCCCGGACTCAAACAGCTCAAGCCGATGCCTGAGATGCTTGTTGTCATATTGCAGTGATGTCACTATTTCGTAGGAGATCTTCATAAGATTATGCCGCCCGATCTGCTTATCCTATTTCTGCTTGCTGGCAGAACTCAATAATTCGTATGCAGCATCTATTACCTCACGGTACTTTCTGCATTTTTCCTCTAAGGATTCTATAGTCTTATCCTTCTTTTCGAGCTCTCTTCTGAGTGAAGCAAGTTCTGCTCGAAGACTCGCAGCATTCGCGTCAACTGATGTTTCGCTGACCTTTTCTGATGCTTTTCGGCCTCTTTTGCCCGTTGATGGTATTAATTCTCCTGTCTGGGGATCTTCCCGGCCTAGGTACTTGCGTACAGGACGGGACTGCTTCGTCTCCGGATCATAGTGGGATGTGGACTCATAAAGCGATACCACACCTGTTTTCTTATTGACATATCTGACGATTGACATATTGATCTACTCCTTTCTGGTGGTGCTGTATTGTTGGTACTATTATATAACATACCAACATAATTGTCAATAGATATTGGTATGTATTTTCACAAAACATACCAATACAAAAAAGAAGCGCGCCGTAGAGGGCGGGCACAAGAGGGGGTGGGGTTCAAAGCGCGCTGCAGCTTGTCAATAGCAAAAGCAAAAGAGGAGCTACTAATTGCTCCTCTCTACCATGATCTGAGATACTTATCTCTCAAAACCCTATTTATTCGGTTCTGTTAGCCGTGAACAGTAAC
>CACYHR010000099.1 GCA_902774265.1 uncultured Eubacteriales bacterium | reverse complement strand
ACCTTGAAATAGCGATCAGTTTTGTATCCGGAACCTGCTTTGGACCCGTCAGGCAGACGCATATCTGTCATCAGAGAAAAATTCGTGTACCACAAGCGACTCCGCGAACGGAGCTGGAAGAAATATTCAGTTAGGCAGCGCTATGATCTCAGAAAATGCCTTCTGCCTGCATAGCGCATGGAAGGCTTGCCACAGCATGGACAGGTATGCACATCGATCCCAAGGACTTCGCATAGTAACACATCTTTAGGAGTATCTGCTGAGAATCTGGCACGAAACTGCTGATGCCCCTGAAGCTCGAACAGTAAAAGTAGCTTCTTGCGTTTGGAGCCGTTGGACAGGAACCCGAAGTAACGTATCTTCTGGAATCCTTTAGGCAGTACATGCATCAGGAAACGGCGAATAAATTCGTCCTGAGATAAAGTCATCTCCTTACGCGCATTGTTGTCGCGATAGTCCTTGTACCAGAAAGAAACGGTGTCGTCGGTCATATCTGTGATACGGCCATTGGAAATGGCAACACGATGAGTGTAGCGACCGAGATATTTGATGGCGTTGCCATATCCATTGAAAGTCTCCTTGATGTACGGACACCAATCGGTGGAATAGAGCTTATCGACATAATGCTGCCAGCCTTCGTACATAGCGAGATCGCAACATGAATCAGGAATGACGAGTTTGCCTGATGAATAATAGCACTTCAGAGCATCCATAAACTTACCGCGAAACATCTTCATCGCAGCTTTGATCGGGATGAAGAATTTCTTTCCGCTTAACTTAAGATCGTGATCGTTCGTCAAACCTGCGCCTGAGACGATGCAGTGGACATGTGGATGGTAGGACAGAGTCTGACCCCAGGTGTGAAGCACCATGATGATGCCGGGCTCGGCACCGAGGTAATGCTTGTCCTGCGATAGCGTGAGCAATGTCTCAGATGCAGTCCTGAACAGAAGTGAATACAGCAGTTTCTGGTTGGACAGGAACAACGCATTCAGGATATGTGGAACAGTGAATACGACATGGAAGTAACTCGCATCAAGTACTTCGCTGCGTCTTTTATCGATCCAAACCTCTTTGAGTACAGACTGACAGTTAGGGCAGTTTCGATTGCGGCATGAGCAGCTATGGACTTCTGTGTGACCGCAATCATCACAGATGCTGAGATTGTAACCAAGATCACCGGTCTTACAGTTCTGGATGGCATTAGCTGCAGATAGCTGTTCCGGAGAAGGTGAATTGCTTTGCAAATACCAGCCGAGAGAATCAGCAAATACATCGCGGATCGGATATCTGCTATCCATGATGCACTCCAAGAGAGTCGAACGGGCTGGAATATCTTCTGAGCGTTGCATTCGAGAGGGTGATGTAGATAGTCGTTGAAGTTATCGACTTGTGGCCCATAAGATGCTGCAGAGTCAGCAGATCATGCGTATCCTCATAGAAATGAGTCGCGAACGCATGGCGCATAGAGTGGCATGTAAAGCGATGCAGCCATCCAAGCTTATCCTCGGCTTTGCGCATGTGCCAATGCAGATTCTGAGGATCGTTAGGCATGTTTGGATCATGTCTCTGAGGGAAGAGATAATTGCGAGGCCGACCGCATTTACGCCAGTAAGCCTCAAGCTCCTTGAGAGCTGCCGGGGATAGCAGAGCATAACGATCAGAGCGATTCTTGCCGTGAGTAATGTGTATCCTCATGTTCCTGCGGTCTATGTCTTCACATTTGATCCGGCAGACTTCCCCAACTCTTAAACCGGCGCTGTACATGAGAATGACCATAGCCCTGATCTTAGGGTCATCAATAGCTTCGATGAAAGCAGAAACTTCTTCACGTGAAGGGACGAAAGGAAGATAACGATCAAACTTTCTCTTAGGCAACTGGGTCGGATCCCACGGTTTATGAAGAACATAAATAGTAAAGAATCTCAGCTGAGAAATCACAGCATTGATGGTACGGTTTGCGAGATGGCGAGTCAGTTCAAGATGCTGAATGAACAGGCGCATCTCGTCCCACTCGACATCAGCAGGATCTTTATCCAGCAGATCAAATACATAGTCGAGATAAGCAGAAACATAGGTTTTGTAAGATTTAATGGTATGATCAGTCAACCCGCGGAGGGTGATCATCATGACAAAAGTGTCGAGATATTCTTTCTGACTCATAAAAGCTCTCCTTTCATAATGAAAAACAGTAACGATAAAAGACAGCTTTTCATTATGGAGGAAGGCCGGAATGCAAAAATTGATTGTTGAATGTACTGCAGTCTGTTAAAATACTCATACGAAGGGGCGGATGCGTTCTCTTTTGTGAGTATTGACGTTTGGTGGTACATACGAGGATACATAACAAAAGAAAAGAACGCTACCCCTTTTTTCATTTTCGAAAAAAGAATAGCGTTTGGAAAGGCGATTGCTGGCGATAGCTATCGCGCCAGCGATTTGGTACAATTCTTTAGGAAAGTACCGCATTTTCCGCTCATAAAAATCCGCAGTTGCGACAATCGTAACTGCGGAAAATGTGGTTCTTTCCCATTGTACCGAATCGACTGGGGAATAACATGGGGATTGAACCAGTCAGAGAACCTTGAAATAGCGATCAGTTTTGTATCCGGAACCTGCTTTGGACCCGTCAGGCAGACGCATATCTGTCATCAGAGAAAAATTCGTGTACCACAAGCGA
>CACYHR010000098.1 GCA_902774265.1 uncultured Eubacteriales bacterium | reverse complement strand
AGAAGAAACTACATGCGATGTATCTGAGCTATCTCCCCAAAGAGGCTACGATCTTCGACTACAAGATGAACTGTGATGATCGTGGCAGCTTCACTGAGTTGGTTAGGACTCCTGATCGTGGGCAGGTAAGCATCAATATCAGTAAACCTGGCATCACCAAAGGTCAGCACTGGCACGACTGTAAAAATGAAATCTTTATCGTTGTAAAAGGCCATGGCCTTATCCAGATGAGGAATCTGAAGGATAACGAGGTAGAAGAGTATGAAGTATCCGGTGAGCACATCCAGGGCGTGTGGATGAAGCCGGGCTGGACACATAATATCATCAACTTGAGCGAGACAGAGGATCTGGTGACGGTCATGTGGGCATCTGAGATGCTGGATAAAGATAGGCCAGATACATTCTTTGAAAAGGTCTGAAATTGAATAGCCGGGAAACAACTCCCGGCCTTCTTTTCCACCTGTACGGATGGAATTACCGTCCGCATAGATATTTAGGCAGCCATATTATCCTTGGATGATGGCCGCGGTACGAAGGCGATCTTTCTGTCAGTTATCCATGACATAGTCTCGCCATTCCTTGATAATGCTGTGATCGAGGCAAGTGCCCCACTACCAGCATATGACCAGCTCATGCCATTATGTTTCTGCCTGGACGCTACGATAATGTCGTTCGCTTTCTCGGCAGGATTACTTGAGTTCCTGTAGCCAAGCTCACGCCTTAGGGCATAGCATGCGACATAAAGCCTTTTCCGGCCAAGATATTTAATAGCATCATCAAGTTTATTCTGGTTCCTGACATATTTCTTATCAAGACCATTCAGATATTTGATGGCATCGTCAATGTTGCCAGCCCACAGCTTCTGATCCAGAGTGTGCCGTATGTCATGACGTATATCTTTGCTTCCTTGAAGCGCCATGCTCAGAAGCTCTGTCATCCTTTTTTCAAGATGGTACCAGTCGAGCATCAGGCTGTAAGGGCACAGTTCTTTGAAGTACGTCTCGATTTTTGACTTGATGTTTTGGGCTCCATCAGAGAAAAAGTACAGATGACGATCCTCCAGCAGGCGATTTGCGAATAGAAATGCCATCAAAAGAGTGAATGCTTTATCCATACATATGTCAGTGAGCGTGTATTCGCCCTCCCTGCACTGTATGTGTATGACGGTATTTTCTACATTCTTGCCGTTTTTCTTACCGCCGTCCCCGCGGGCATCCTTCTGGTGATGCACTCCGACTTCATCTATGGAAACATAAACGCAGTCAGCAGGATTGAGTTCGGTATCGGCAATAAGCTTCCGGTTTTTGATCTGGTCGCAGTCTTCTTTGCCTTCATTGTATTTACTGACGACATCGGCAAATGCATTGTCCTTGTCTGTTCCGGTTATATCAGATCCGGGAGCAGGGGATTTTATGCATTCAGGTATTCCGGCAGCATCTTCGATCATCCCGGTTTCGGATATACCCGGGACTTCCCTCAGTATTGCCTGGGCTTTTGCATGCATGACGGCATTTATCTTCTGGCCGTCTGAGACGATATGATCTTCAAGAGTACTCGTCCTGAAAGCCCGATCCCCGGCGCGATGAAATGCACGGTTAAGTATGGCCGTGCTCTTCCTGTATGTAGTACCCGGTACGACAAGGTGTTCCAGTTCTTCTGCTGAGATGCTGTGTATATACTCTTTGGGCTTAAGTGCAGAAGCAAGTCTGCCGTACACTACGCACGGGATCCTGCCGATCTCAGCCTCAACGCAGGTATTTCTGATCACTCGGATTTCTTTCTGCGGTTTTTTTTAGAGGCTTTTTCCATGTATTCTTCAGTAAGCCCTGAGGAAAGCTGCTGCCTGGCATCCAGGATGCTCCTTTCAAGTTTATCGAAGTCACGGCGGAAGCCTTCCATTGTTTCAAGATCAAAATCTGCTATGTTTGGGATCGCATCATCAAGGCGGATCTCCTTTTCGATAACTGTGCCGTCTTTACCAATGACACGTGCAGTTATTACAAGATCCATGTTTTCCGATGCGGGGACTGTATTCTTCTTATCAGACATAACGCCATCCTTTCGTAGTGTCAGGCGCAAAGGAACTTCATATATCTTTGCTGCCTGTAATAAATCCGGGTTGTCATATGTTGCAGTTAAATCTGTGAGGCTGATATTCTCTCTGCGAAGAAATCGCCATATGACATCGGGAGGTACACCAAGCTCTTTAGAGAGTGATGTGCCTGTCCACCGGGCAGATCCGGATGGCGGCATGGTATTCAGTTTTTCAAGGATACGTTGAGAAAGGTCCCTGCCGTATTTGTTGGCATTCGCTCCACGCGGGCGGTTGATGAGGCCATCAATACCGTATGCTTCATAGCGCTTTCTCCACTGTATGACAGTATTTGGGCGTTCACCCATTTCAGAAGCGATATCTTTGATCTGAGCTCCCTCAACGCAGCGCAGGACCATACGGGCACGTGAGGCCAGCCTGGGATCGTGTGAACTGGCAGATAACTTTCGAAGCTCTAAAATATCGCTTTTGGAGCATTTGATTGGGACGTATTTCCTTGGCATGATTCTTGCAAACTCCCGATAATATCGTTTTTACAAGTATATCAAGCAAAGAATGTATATTCAATAATATCTATTTAGAAGCAACATCATTGTTATGAGGACGGATAGAAATAAGGGCTGTACTTTGAGAAAAGGCCTATTTCATCCGTACAGGTGGAA
>CACYHR010000097.1 GCA_902774265.1 uncultured Eubacteriales bacterium | reverse complement strand
GAGCCGCGTTGCGTATGGTATCCTGCTTTTCATTTGATAGAGCAAGAAATTTTTCCATGGTAGCACCCCTTTCTAAATAACCGTTTCGGTCATCAACGACAGTATAGCACAAATAACCGAAACGGTCAATGCTTATCTGTACCATTATGAGGGAACGCACTCTTGGCAAGCAGGGCAAGTGTCAATACACTTGCGATTTTTGCTCTGCAAAAATGCTTGTTGGGGTGCCCCCAAACCCGCCGGGGACTTCTGGACACCGTGTCCAGAAGTCCCCCTGTCTGCGGCCCCGTCGCTACCGCTCCTGGGCCTTATTCTCCCGCCCTCCGGGCAGGTCGAGAAGGTGGTCGATGTTGGCCTTGACCGCCGCCGCCGTCCGCTCCGCCAGGGCGTCATAGTCGGTCAGCCCGTTCTCCTGGAGGAATTGGAGCGCGGCGGCCATCTGTTTCAGATTGTAGATTTTCGCCCACCGCTCAATTTGAACAGCATCATTAACAGTTATTAACAGTTATAATAACCCGAATATCAGCAACAAAAAGGATAAAGCTGACTGGCTGATTATCCCGGACTGCAATGTACCTCTGATCTCACAGGGAACCTACGAAAAAGCGCAGTCTGCGATTGCCGTTGGAAAATCGTACTCAAAGCGAACGCTGGATTATCCGCTCCGTTCGCTTCTGCGGTGCGGGGAATGTGAAAGGGCTATGGTGCGGCATTCCAGGGCGAAGCGCATCTATTATCAGTGCGAGGCGTCCCGGTATTCTGCAGAAACTACATGTCCGCTGGGAGAAAAGTTCTATGAGGATGAGCTGGAAAAAGCCGTGATCTGCAGTCTTCGTCACATGCTGGAACTTCTGGTGGATCACGATAAGAAGATTCAGGAAGCGGCAGCCAAGACCAAAGGCTCCATGGACAACATGAAGCAGACGGTTGTCCGGCTGGAAAGCAAAATGAAGCGCAATCAGAGTGAACGTCTCGCCGCATACGAGCGCTATTCTGATGGCAGGATCGGCAGGGACGAATATCTGGCTGTGCGGGATAAGCTCACAGAGGAAAGCACGCAAATGCAGGCACATCTGACCGAACTACAGGAAGGCATCGCGGCGCTGGAAGCAAAGACTGATCCGGAGATGGAGCTCTACGGCAGCGAGGCAAGAAATCTGCTGAAGGCAGAGAATGTAACCAATGAGATGCTGCTGTTCTTCATTTCCAGAGTGAAGGTGTTCAGCGGCATGAGGCTTGAAATCGAATACCGCTTCAGCGATGAGCTGATGACGGAGCTGGGAGCCGGAGAAAATGGCTAAAACACAGGAAAATTCAGGTGTCCCGCCGTAAGAAAAGGGATGACGGGATGCCCTGAATCTGCTATAACATAAGGCCAGATATGGACACTGTTTTCTGACTTTCAGAGGAGAGTATACTGGCGAGATAATACGGATTCAGGGCAACCTGCATTTTGATATCGAGGTGATGAGATATGTATTCCACGGAGAGCAGACAACTGAACAGGGCTGCTCGTAGCTCTCCAAGGGGTGCATATTTTTTTAGTCCCTGCATAGCACGAGCAAATCCTCCCTTTAACTATAATCCGTGGGGACAGGATAAGCTGATGGACGATGTTCGCTGGAAATACGGAATCCCGCCTGCAAGTAATGCCAACTTTGCATGGATTCAACATATGATCCATCATCTTGCGCCAAATGGCAAGATCGGACTTGTTCTTGCAAATGGAGCACTCTCCTCCCAGAGTGGCGGCGAGGGTGAGATCAGAAAGAAGATCATCGAGGATGACCTTATCGAAGGCATCATCGCTATGCCTCCGCAGCTCTTCTATAGTGTAACAATCCCTGCGACGCTCTGGTTCATTTCAAAGGGCAAGAAACAGAAAGGCAAGACAGTCTTTATTGATGCCCGCAAGATGGGACATATGGTAGACCGTAAGCATCGTGATTTTACGGAGGAAGATATCCAAAAACTCGCGAATACATTCGAAGCCTTCCAGAATGGCACACTTGAGGATGAAAAAGGCTTCTGCTCTGTAGCGACGATACAGGATATCGCAAAGCAGGATTATGTTCTTACACCGGGTCGCTATGTTGGTATTGAAGAGCAGGTAGATGACGGCGAGCCGTTCGAAGAGAAAATGACAAGACTGACATCGGAGCTTTCCGATATGTTTGAACGCTCTCATGAACTTGAGGATGAAATTCGTAGGAAGCTGGGGGCGATTGGGTATGAAATATAAACTTTCAGATATCTGCGAGTACGCAAAAGGAAAAATAAAGGTGTCGGCTCTTGATGAGAATACCTATATTTCAACCGAGAATATGCTACCGAACAAAGGTGGTATAACTAAAGCCGCATCCTTACCTACCCAAGAACAGACACAGGCTTTTATGAAGAATGATGTTCTGGTCTCAAATATTCGACCGTATTTTAAGAAGATTTGGTATGCAACTTTCGACGGAGGATGTTCTAACGATGTTCTTGTCTTTAGGGCAAAGGACGGAGTAAGCAGCAGATTCTTGCATTATGTGCTGGCAGATGACACTTTTTTTGATTATTCAATGGCTACATCAAAGGGAACAAAGATGCCTCGTGGTGATAAAAAAGCCATTATGGAATACGAAGTGCCTGAGCTCTTATATGAAGACCAATGCAAAATTGCTGGTGTCTTGGAGGTGATAGACGAAAAAATCGATTTAAATACGGATATAAACATTGAATTTGTATTTAGTAAAATGCAGACAACACCACGGATCGGCTTTTGGTTGGACAATTCCAACCAAACACCACAGCAGACAGCAGAAAACATTC
>CACYHR010000096.1 GCA_902774265.1 uncultured Eubacteriales bacterium | reverse complement strand
GAACATGCTTATTGAACATTTCCAGCACAAGCTTTGAGAAGGCCCTTCCTGTCTCGCACAGGCAATCGTCAAAATCAACATAGATACGCATTATTTCATAATCTCACTTTCTCAAATCGTTTATTTCTTTCTGAAGATTTTCCAGGAACCTGCCTGCATGAGCTCCATCCATCTGCGTGTGATGGAACTGGAAGGATACCGGTAAGTAATATCTGAAAAGCTTTTTTCTGTATCTTCCCCAGATCATAAACGGGTTGTTAAAAATCCCGCTGTTCATCCCGACAGCGCCATCTATTTCGGTATCAATAATTGCGGATGTGCCGATCACCATACTGTCATATGACAGATCCCGGCCTACGCAGGTTTCCGCGACTTGTCCGGTATAATCCAGATATGCATGATTAAAGGCTTCCAAATCATCTGTGAACAGAATATCGCAGGAGTTCACTTCTCCTATCTTGTTCTTAATCATCGTATTTACCGCGATTGTATCGAACCGCATCAGCTTATCACCGACCGGAAGCAAATAGAACTCTTTTATAGGAGCGGCTGCCTTCCCTATACAATAATCCATCAGCATGTTGAACTTCAGTTTTCTTTTTCTGCTCGTCCTTATCAGTTCTGTTACATCCACAGTCTTGAAAAACGTAACCATCGGGTTCGGAGCCTGCATCAACATTTCATATGCAGATGCCCTACTTGTTTCCTTTGGATTAACTTCTACTGGCATAAAGATTCCATTTACCTCCAGATCTTTCCTTTTCCTACTGCCGCTTAATTCGATTCCACGTACTCCGCCAGCGTTTTGACCTCGCATCCCTTATCTGCGTAATATATCATCGGTGTGAAGCGTATACCATTGATTGTTTTCTCTTCTTCAGTCGGGACAAATCCAAGCTTTTTGTAGAAGCCCAGACCATACGGTGAAGAGTTGACTGTTATGTTATTGCCTTTATAATTCTCCAGAAGGTAATCAAACATCTTAGTTCCGATTCCCTTTCTGTGATACTGCCCGCCAACAAAGAAGAAACAGATATGCTCCAGTTCTGTACGGATCCCGATCATTCCAATAAGCGTCTGGTCGTAAAACGCCCCGATATAATCTATGCCATACAGGTATTCCTCATCATGCAGGCACTTACGGAACTCCTCAGTCCCCTCTGTTGAATAATCAGGAGATTCGTATTCGGAAAACACCCTCCAGGCCAGATCCAGCGCTGCAGGGATCTCAGAATCAGACAGCCTGCGTATTTGGATCATATTGTCTATCAAAGCCATTACTTATCGCTCTCCTTCTCTTTTGATAAACCTATAGCAAGTCCCAGTAACAGACCCAGCATCATTCCGATGCCAGCATTGATATGAAGTGCTGTTGCAATTGCAACTCCGAAGCACATCCCAATGGACATTCCTTCAGAACTATAGTCGTCTTTCTTTTTCTGAGTCATTTTTCTGCATGCCACTCTTACACAAAACACAGCAAGTAAGAGACCAAGTGCGATCCAAGGCATCGCAGCACCGGCGAACATGTAAATACTGCTCATATTCGGTTCTCCTCTTTTGCTGCAATATCTTTGACTTTAACGATCATTATAATCGCGATCACCCATGCGCATATTATTGTGAGAAACCCGGTCTCGCTGACGTAATACATCATGTCGTCGCCTCTTGTGATCACGCCGAATACTGCCTGATCATAATTATTATGTGCCGCATGCAGGAATGCTGCAGGCCAAACGCTCTTGCTCAAGTATGTCAGACCGCCGATAATGATCCCGACCGGGAAGATGCATAGCACAAATGCAGGCAGTTTATACCACACAGGTGCACCAGCCATATAGTCCCCGAAAGCGAGCAGCGGCAGGTGCCAGCAACACCAGAACAGGCTCGTTATAATCAGAGCTTTCTTCAGTCCGCTTCTTTCCGTAAGTGCAGGAAGCATGTATCCCCGCCATCCTATCTCCTCGCCCATCGCGGAAAGAATGCCCGGGAATATACCGATGATCAAAGTTGGGAGACAGTCTTTCAATATCAGACTTAGCGCCACGCCTGTATATCCGAAATTGTCCGGATGTGTCTTCCAGTAGATCATGTAAGGAATAAGCAGATAGATAAGCGGAATAAACACCGCTAGCAGTATATAACGGATCCTGCATCTTCTTATGCCAAGCCCGGAAAGGAATCCTTTCAGAGAAAACTTCTCATTGTTTTCTTTAAGCGCGATCGCGCTGGCGATGATAGCAGAGAATGCCGGGATCCACATCAAAACAAAATACATCCAGAGTGGTCCGTCCGTTATTATATAAGCCTCTGCTGCCAGCGAAAGTATTATCACTAAAGTGAAGAATGAGATCAGCGCTTTATTGTCATATTTGGTGATTCCAGTATTACTCATTGTTTCCTTCCTCACGATCAGTTGTCTCTCCATTGTTTCTGGTTTCATCTGCTTTCCTGACGCATGCTCTTTCGAGTGATACGAAGCAAGCTGCCGCTGCGAAATATATTACGCCTTCCGGCCACTTGTCTGCGGTGATCTGGAATACCGCGCTGGCAAAAAACAGTGTCGCTGCAACAGTCAGCATTCTCATCACTTTACGGTTTCCAATAATGTATTTTTCTATATTCGTCTTCATGACTATTTCCACCTCCACAATTCTGCCTGCGGGACTATCATCTCCATATGCTCGTCCCGAGCCCATTTCGGTATTTCTCTCGATTCTTTCATCAGTTCAATTACTCTATTAATGACTCTCCAAAACATTTTCGTTTGTCCTGTCTGTCACGTCATATACCATGGACACGACGGTCGGGCAGACTTCCTGCGAGACTGCCTTCAGTATTTCAAAGCAATCCTCCACATCAAAATCACCTGACGCATTTTTCAGCATGTCTTTTGCTATGTGATATCTGTCCCAGCCCATCCACGGATGTGTCTCCGAGTTCTGCTTATATGGTGAGAAGTTAGTTAATATCCTGTATTCAGGTTTTTCGTAATAGCTGGACCCCTGTCCCGGCACGATGTGAAGCACATTGCCCTCAGCATCCGACAGAGCAGACATGAATGTCAGCCCCGGAATACTGTAAACAGGTCTTTCAGCCGCTATATCACGGATCTCCTGCAGTGTCTTCTTCTGAAGCAGAAGATCCATATCCAGCAATATGATATTTTCGCCATCTCCGGAAGGATCGCTTCTTTTGTCAGTAGGCCAGCATGTAGGCATGCCTACGAAATCCCCCCGTGAGTTCGCGCCGAACAGCGGCATCCACCCTTCTTTCGCGTCATTGATCTCTATGTATACTCCTTCATCAGCAGGTCTTACTCTGTACTCCATATCCAAGAGATCCAGATTCCAGCCTATGATCGTCTTATTCTTATTAACTACTATGCTTGTACACATTATCGATCTCCTTTAACGATCCTGCGAATGTTCTCCCAATCGGCGCACCCTTCAGGATATCCCGTATGTCCTGACAAAGTGACGGCAGAACGCCTCCACCCGGGTGATCGCTTCCCCCGTTTTCTCCGGCTCCCGATCGCACAGGTGGATCAGCGCTGAAATCGGCGTGGTATAGGCAAAGGCCAGCATGGCAGGGTCATCACGGCGGATCAATCCCTTGTCCATCATCCCGGCAAAGATGTGCGTGAACATCTCCGTCAGCCCGGTCAGGAAGTGCTTCGTCGCCAGTGCCCGCGCCCGGTCGTCCCGGAACTGCTCAAGCGTCAGCACCTTGCGCGTCATGATGATCTTCTCATCATGAACGGTGATGTTCACCATCTGCATGGTCAGCTGTGTCAACGCCTCCAGCGAATCCGGCACAGGCGGCAAATGATCAGGTGAACCGAAATGCTCTCCGTAATATGCGATCATCTCATCCAGCAGAGCATTCCAGATCGCTTCCTTGCTCTCATAGTGCTTATAGACCCCGGACTTTACAAGGCCGAGAGATGCGCTCAGTTCACGAATGTTTGTCCCTGCATAACCGTTTTGTGAAAACAACTCCAGCGCAGCTTCCAGTATTCTCTCTTTTGTGTCGCTCGCCATAATAACCTCCACACATAAAAGGGTGATCTTTCGTTCACCTATTATAGTGAACGAGAGGTCACCCTGTCAAGACCTTACGGTATTGTACCTGAATTCCCTTTGTTTCTGTTTGAATATATATATGTTTTACTTCAGCAACTCATCCAGGACCGCATCTATGTCCTCATCTATCACGATAGACTTATCTTTTATCTCGGGTGCAGTGAACGCCTGTCCCTTATTTATCGTAGCATAGATGGCTGACGGCCAGTCTCTTGTCCAGCTCATGAACGGTATCTTG
>CACYHR010000095.1 GCA_902774265.1 uncultured Eubacteriales bacterium | reverse complement strand
TTTGAAGAGCCATATGCTTCCCGGGTTTTAGAATTGTACCCGGCTGCAACTGATAATGAAGCCGATGAAAACTGGATGAATATCTATTCCGTATTCTATTTTGACTACGGACATTACTGCGATGCAAGATTAGCAGCTGAGAACAATATCCCATCATACATGTATTACTTTACAAAAGATAACGGCAGACTCGGAACCTGGCATACCGGCGAAATAATCTATTTCTACGGGAATGTCCCGCCGAAATCATCTCTGTTCACCAATGAAGACCGTGCCTTGAGCGACACAATAAAAGCTTATATTGTTAGTTTTGCGCGAAGCGGTGATCCGAATGTCGAAGGCCTTGAAAAATGGAGGATCACTGACGGAAATACTGTTCAGGAATTCGGCACCGAAGTAAAGGAAGTTGAAACACCATATCTGGAACTGTATGGAATCATGGACGAAATGTATGGATTCAAATGATGAAATGGATGGAAAGACTAAGGACAATAAAAGAAACGATATCCGAGTTAAAAGTGAATGATCCCGGCTGCCAGCTGACGGACTGGGCTCTCAGACAGCTTGTGAAGGATGGCGTTTTCGTGTCAGGCGCTGTGGTCCCGTCCCTGCGGCTGTGCCTTATCCCGCCCGTGTGATTTGCAGCTCCTGATCGAAAACGCGCCTATGCTATCCTGCCGAAATATATATCGGTGTTCCGGAAGGAAAGGAGTAGGGATGTTCTTTAACAGCATCTCCGATGTATCTCCTGCGACGATATGGACTACGCCCGGCCGGACTGCCGCCGGTTCGAGATGAATTGCATATATATGTAATATATATATAATAAATGTGACCAATAATGGGCAGAGAGAGTTCAGTTTACTGATACTCGAAAGAGGGGCAGATTGCGTTGAATGAAAATCACTACAAGAAAAAGATACAGCAGACGATGATCCGTGGCAGCATCCTGTTTGCTGTCATTCTATGTGTATCGCTGTCGACGGCGGTGTATCTGATGATATCACGGGCGCTTTACGACAGATATGATGCCAGTCTCGCCAATGTCCTCGAATATGTCAATGATGAGATCGACGCTGAAGACATGTACAAATGCTTCACAACCAGGACGAGGTCGGAGAAGTACGACAGAATACAGGCGATGCTTAATGATATGGTCGATGATTTTGATCTGATGTATCTGTACATATTGCAGCCGCACGACAAATACGTCGAAAACATCTGTACCGCGACCAGCGAGGCTGAGCGTGCGGAAGGTGAGACCGATATGACCATCGGACAGAAGGTGTATGGTTATCCGGAAGAGGAGCTCAAGCGATACGCTTCATATATGGACAGCGAGGGCGTCTCGTATTTTGAGGAATCCTCCACCTGGGGCGACTGCTATACTGCTCTGATGCCTCTCAAGGACGGCGATGGCAATACCTATGGGCTTATCTGTGCTGACATAGAGATCAACCATCTTCACAAAGTTGTCTGGACATACGTGGCTCTGAGCATATCAATTATAATCCTTATCTGCGCATTATTCATAGCAGTGATGATCACATGGATCAGGAATAACGTTACCGGCCCGATACTCGAGCTCGAAAAAAGTGCCCGCAGTTTCGCGGACAAGAGCCACAACATCGACGATATCCGCAATCTCGATTTTGATGCTCCGGATATACATACACAAAACGAGGTCCAGTCACTGGCCGAGGCTATCGACAAGATGTCCGGCGATATCAAGAGGTACGTGAATGGCATAATGACGGCCGAAGCCCGCGCGGAAACCGCGGCTGAAAAGGCTGAAACGATGACTGCTATTGCTCTGCAGGATGCGCTGACCCACGTCAAGAGCAAAGCTGCTTATCTGCTCAAGGAAGAGGAGCTCAATCATAAGATATCTGACGGCACAGCTGAGTTCGGCATAGTGATGGTAGACCTCAACAACCTCAAGAAGATCAACGATACATATGGGCATGACAAAGGGGATGAATACATCACAGGATCGTGCCGGATGATATGCAATGTATACTGTCATTCACCGATCTACAGGGTCGGCGGCGACGAATTTATTGTGGTGCTTGAGGGCAGGGATTACGCTGACCGCGAAAAGCTGTACGAACAGTTGGGATCGGATTTCGTAAAATCCAGGAAGTCCGCAGATCGCGATCCTTGGAATCGATATTCAGCTGCGGGAGGAATGGCAGTATTCGACAGCAGGTCTGACAGAGACGCGGATGATGTCTTCAAACGCGCGGATGCGGAAATGTACCGCGACAAGACTAACATGAAGAGTTCAGGCAACGTTTAATCAGCGACACATATCAGAGGGGAGCACCAAGAGAAGGCATGATGACAGCGAAGCAGGAGCAAATAAAAAGCTCCTGCTTTTTATATTGCAAGGAGAAAGTGAAATGGCAAACTATGTGTTTGCATGGAACGGCGGCAAGCCGGTTCAGGATGAATTGCATACATATATATAGATATATATAATTTAATGCGAAGGTTTTGCTTATATGCATTTCACAGGAGAGGAACAAAAATGAAGAAAAAACTACTGGCTGTGATCCTTGCGCTCTGCATGACTGTCTGTATGCTTTCCGGCTGCGGAAGTGCTTCGGGATCGGGAAAGATGGAGACGAAGGAAACTCAGGTATATCTGTTCTCGGCGGATCCGGTTCCGGTCAAGATAAATCTCTGCTTTAAGAGCGGCAGCGATGTGCCGTATGTTTTGCTGGATGACTGGGTGGAATTCTACACCATGATCATGAGCGGCAGAGACGGTTACACGGTGAACCTTTCGCTCGAAAAAGACGGAGACAAGGCTGTGATCAACAGAGATTTCGGCGATGATATGGTCTATCCTATGGACTTCGACTTCAAGGCGGATACGATCCATCTGATGGACTACAATGTGTTTTTCTCAGAGGACAAGGAAACGTCGCTGATCCCTCTGATGGGCATGGACGAAGGATATGTGCGGACTGCAGAAAACAGCAATGAGATGGCGGGGGATGAGATCACATTTGACCTCTCGTCA
>CACYHR010000094.1 GCA_902774265.1 uncultured Eubacteriales bacterium | reverse complement strand
CGATCATCGTGCGGCACAAGAAAGATGGGAAACAATGCCCATAACTCTTCCAATGTCATTTTAGATAAATCTTTTCCCATGCCAAAGGCCTCCATAAATTCAATCCCGATTTAGCACCCTTTGCAACAATCACGAATTGGACAACTCGTGCAATGCGGTGTGGCTGTACATATCTCTCCAAATCCGTCCGCGCAGAAATTCCAGATCAGATTATCAACCTCTACTTTTGACATGCCTGTCTCTTCTGACAACTTGGCCACCTGCTCGTTTACCTCGCTAACTGTAGCTGGTGTATGATTCCCTATTCCCATACGATCAGCTCCAAGGAACCTGCGCAAATGGGTATCAGGCTTAGCCCCGTCAATACCAACATTTCTTAGGTACTCCCAGGCCAGCGCCTCACCGAGCATCTTCATCTTATATGGCGATGATCCCTTGGAGAGCTGCTCAACAATCGCGTCTGCGGGTTCTGACGTTATGAAATCATCAATACTGCCAAACTCATCCTCGATACGTTGGAGTGTCCTAATGTTATCGGGGAGTGCTTCCATCTGCGCTTTGGTGCTCATGTTGCCGCACTTCATATCAAGGATACCCTGACAGAAGGATCCCGGCTCTGCAGCGAGGATTTCCTCCGGATCATAATCATAAAAGAGCTTATCGATCTCTGGCAGAAGCGGTTCCATTTTTGGTCCTTCGCTTTACAGATCAAATATACTCATCTGCGGATACTTATCCGGCAGTTCCTGCATAAATCTGAAGCACTCATCTGGAGTTGATAGTATCCCATTGTCCTTACAGATTCTCTGGAATATCCCTGTCAATTCGTTTGCTTTCGGACTTGGCAGTTCATACGCATTCCCATACCTTTTGATATACCGATCTTTCATTCCCGGAAAATGCTTGTCAAGCGCCGCATAATAGTATTCCCTGTCTCCGTCCCGAAGCGTCAGCCCCATGCCGAAATCAATAATGCCCTTTACCCCGACTCTTACACACTCATTCAGAATTGCTGTGATGTTATCCTCAGTATCATTGATAAAAGGCAGAATCGGCGTAAGCCAGACAATCGTTGGAATGCCATTCTTGCGCATTTCTTCCAGCACTTCAATCCGTCGCTTTGTATTGCAGACATTCGGCTCCAGTATTCGGCACAGGTCATCATCGTAGGTTGTAAGCGTCATCTGCACCACGCATTTTGCAGAACTGTTAATCTTTGATAGCAAGTCGATATCCCGAAGTATACGGTCAGATTTTGTCTGAATCGCAACTCCAAAACCATTTTCCAAAATAATTTCCAGGCATCGCCTTGTCAACCGCAGATCTTCTTCGCAATGCATATACGGATCTGACATCGCGCCTGTTCCGATCATGCACTTTCTTCTTTTCGACTTCAACGCTTTTTCCAGAAGATCCGGTGCATTCTGCTTCACCTCAATATCTTCAAAGGGATGCGTAAACTGATAACACCTACTCCTACTATCACAGTATATGCAACCGTGAGTACATCCCCGATATATGTTCATTCCATAGTATCCACCGCTGCCGGTCAGAATCCCTTTTGCATCAACAAAATGCATTTTATCAGCTCCCTTTTACTTTAATCGGATAGGTTTTCTCGGTGCAGGCACCATAATCGTGAATTCGCGCCGTATAACGGGTCTTACGACTGCCGCAGGTCTCTGGGCATCAGCCTGTATAGGTCTGGCGATAGGCATAGGCTTCTATGAAGGAGCCATCATTGGTACCGTACTCGTGTTCTTTACCGAAAAAGTCCTTCATGACTTTACCCGTAATGTAAGAAAAAAAATGAATATAGATGATGACGGTATAGACAAGAAAGATATAAAAGACTGAAAATCGACAATAATACCGGAGAAGCCTTTTGCTATCTCCGGTATTTTATAAACTTGAAATATCAACGATAATAAAACGGTTTATTCAGTATTTTTAATTTCTTTGACGTATACAATCTGCGAAACATGTATTTCGGTCTTTCTTCGGCACCGGTCTCATCTGCCCCGGCGGATAGTCAGTTTCTATAAGCTTTATGTCTGTCAGCCTGCCTTCAGTGTATTCCGCTTCTGTTATGTAGTTTTTGCCGCCTATCTCGTCGGCAAGTATCTTGTGGACATCCACCTTGCCGGATTCGTTATACGGTATCCTGTCCGTTATAACGCACCATACCGGCAGATCTGTCTCTTTGATCCTTCCTTCATCGATATACACATTGCAGAGAGCCTGATGCAGCACCTTTTCAGGTTTGCGGGCTTTTCCGGTAAGCTGCACGTAGAGCGCCGGCACTGTATCATGTACTGTCTTGTCGTGAATCGGCGCGATACCGCAGCTCTCTATATCCGGCTGCCCCGATACAGCAGTCTCCACCAGTCCCGCCTCAAAGCGCCTTCCCTCCTGGTTCACAAAGAACCTGCTGGTCCTGCCGGCAAATGACAGGCTTCCATCTTCGTTGACATCTACCAGATCGTTGGTGTCCAGATACAGATCCCCGTCTATCTCTCTGAGCCCGAAATACTCTTTGCCGTCCAGGCATCCGCTGCTCATTCCGGCTGATGACAGAAGCAGTCCCCCTGTGCGCGGTCCGTCGTCTATGTCGAAATATTTCTCCTTATCTTCGTCGTATATCTTCACCTTCACTCCTGGCAGAGGATAGCCGATCATGCTCCTCTCGGCGTCCTCAGGTGAGAGCACGCACACTCCTCCGAGCTCGGTGAGCCCGTATCCTACAGATACCTTTGTATCCGTGCCGCATTCTTTCAGGTACTTGTCGAATCTCTTCTTTGCATCAAGTGAAACATAGCCTGCGCCCATGAACACGAATTCCAATTTTGAAAAGTCCGGTCTGAACGGCAGCCTGACCAGGTTCTCAAACAAAGGCGGCACTGCGAACAGCACATTGGCTCCGGAACGGATGACTCTGTTGAAACTGTCCACAGGACCGTCCATTACCGGCAGCGTCACCAGCCTGCCTCCGAAAGCAAGGGGCAGATCCATCATCTCGAAAAAAGAGTAACCCATCGAGATGTTCATAAAAAGACAGCATACAGCCGTGCCC
>CACYHR010000093.1 GCA_902774265.1 uncultured Eubacteriales bacterium | reverse complement strand
TATACAGGCCTCAACCACTTGAAATTTAGCTGTTCTATGAAGTTTTCAAAGTGCAAATGCATTGATCAAACTATGGGGCTTTTGACCCCAACATCATAATTATGACAAATATAATTAAAATGATGAGGAGTGAACAGAGTATATGAAAAATCATGAAAATATGTATATAGCAAGTGCCGGTCAGACACACATACCTTTTAGTGAGAACACAGGAATTCCGTTTGTTGAATATGTAAAGCCTGAACTCCCTGACCCGGTGCTTCCTTTACTTGAGCTGACAGATGAAGCAATAGCAAAGGGATATGCATTACCGTCGCAGAGGCAGCATTTTTTGCCTGGTTTAACGGCAGAAATGCTGGACTGGTTCTGGGCAAACATGGAGAAAGGCTATTATCTTTGGGCTCCGGGTTCTCATAAAAGATTTAATTGGATAAAAACACCATATCAATACGGTTTTGAAGATTCTGTTCACATTATCTCTGAGACAACAGCTCCTGATTTGCCTGTATTTGGAGGAGATGGCGTTGAGATTCACAGACTTCATCTTGATGAGTTCTATCCATTCAAAACAGCGCTGGATCATGTGATCTGTGAAGGAGTGTTCAATGATGCCGGTGAACTTGTGGATTCTACGATACATGAATGGGAGGATGTGCAGGGAGGAATAGTGCATATAACAGCTACGGTTCAGAACACACGGGCATCGATGCCTCCGAGGTTTATCATTGAACTCCTTAAAAAGAATCCTGAAGCTGAGCTTGTGCCGAACTATGCGACTGAACATGAAGATTATGAAGCAAGCCAATGGCCGGTATTTCTTCCAAAACTATATGAATTATGGAAGGATCATCCGGATCCGTCACAGAATGTAAAATGCGATCTTTCGGTATATTCCGGAGAAGATGGCAAATATCACTACCGGAATATGTGAAAAAGTCTATCCATGAAGTCATGGCGGTAAACAGGGTGAAACTTAGAAGTCATAGCGGGAAAGTTTTAGAAGAAAAACTGCAAACACTTTGCCGCTGCTGTGACCGGATGGGCTGATCTCAATGAGATGAGCAGGAGTAAGTTGTAAGGAGACATACAATAGAAATGAGAGGTTTTTGCGAAAAAAATTCAAATCAATGCTGATATCCGGCACATTTATCAAGGCGGTAATGTATCTGATGCTGCTCAGTGACAGCATTATTGCCGGATATTTTATAGGTGAGTCAGGCGTCGCCGGTATAAATGCGATCACGCCGGTCACTGCTGTCGTCACATTCTTCGGAGATCTGGTATCTACAGGCGTCGGCATCGTTTTTGCGCGCGAGATCGGAGCTATGAGGAAGGACCGGGCAGATGAGATCTATGGTCAGGGCCTGATAATAAGCATCGGCATGGAAATCATATCCGCTCTTCTGATCTTTGTATTCCGCGGCACTTATTTCAACATGTGCGGCGTCACGGGAGACATTTTTGAAAATGCGATTCGGTATTACCGCTGGATCCCGGTCAATGCTTTCCTGACCATTGTCATATTCTATCTGGAGCAGATGGTTTACAGCGACGGAGATGAGCTTGTCAATAATATCTGCTACGGATTCCAGATCGGAGGCAATATCATCTGCTCTGTCATACTGGCGAGACACATGGGCATGACGGGAATTATCATGGGATCGATAATTGGCAACAGCCTCGGGATCCTCACATGCCTCTCGCATTACTTCCGCAGGGAAAACACCCTGCGCTTTGTATGGCATCTGTCATTTAAGGACTTCCTGATGACATCACGCTACAGCATCGTTGATTCTTCGGTATATATATGCTGGGGCCTTATGGACTATGTAATGATAAGCTTTATATCGGGCCGTTACGGTGAGTCCGGGCTGATCACTCTTGCAGTAGTCGTCAGCCTGATCGAGTTCGGTGTAGTGATGGACGGCGTCGGTATGGCGATGCAGCCGCTGATAGGTACTTACTTCGGCGAAAAGAACCATAAGCTCATAAAAAGGGTAATGAAATCAGGCATCAAGGCTGCGATTGCAGAAGGCATAGCAGCGACTATACTGATCTGGGTATTTGCAAGACAGTTCTGCGGCCTTTTCGGGATCACCGGCGGAGAAGTGCTTGCCCCGTCGATTGCAGCACTCAGGATCGTATCTCTTGGCTTCGTGTTCTGCAGTCTGGTGTCGCTCACGACTTCTTACTTCATGCTGATCGACCGCATAGGCATGGCGACCTGCATTGCATGCTTCCAGAACGGTCTGCTTTATATTCTGCTTCCGATACTGGGTTCGTTTACTTTCGGTTTCTACGGGATGTGGGCCGGCTTTGCCGTTGCACCGATGCTGACACTGACTGCAGCTATGATTTTTATATATCTGCGGTTCGGCAAGGAGAACTTCCCGTTCCTTTTGAACAATATGCATACAGAGATCATAGTACTTGATGATACTATTTCGACTGAGATCGTTACGGCACTTTCTGAGAATGTCGGAAGAATCATGGAAGAGCATCAGTACTCCAGGACGGATGCGAACTATGCAGCCCTTTTTGTTGAAGAAATCACTCTGACCCTGATGGAAAAGAATAAGAATTCCCAAAAACCTGTCCTGATCGAGATTTCTCTATTCTTTGAATCGGATTCCGTTTTAGTGATCGAGAGGGATTCGGGAGAACTGTTCGATCTGACGGATCCGGATCAGCAGATCACGGGTATCAGCGGATTCATATTGAGCGGGCTGATGGAAGATCATAATGAAAAGGCTTACCTTGTGACCACGGGTTACAACAGAAAGATGATACGTTTCAAGCGTCACGAAGCATAATAGAAAGGCAGCAATAAAAGTATTTACAATATAGCAATTATAATACACCCGATAACCTCATAATGACATGCAGCAAAAGGCGGCATAAAAAACTTGAAAAAAGTTTAAAAAAGGTGTTGACAAAAGAAACGAAAGAGCTATAATAAATGAGCGGTCAGAAACCGGGAGCTGAAAAGCATACCGGTTTTTAAATCGCCAAACGCGAATCCGAACGTATAAAGCCCTGAAAAGAGGCAAAGTACGGAAAGAAGAGCGAGACACAGCTTCACAAAAAACTT
>CACYHR010000092.1 GCA_902774265.1 uncultured Eubacteriales bacterium | reverse complement strand
CCCACTGATGCTCTCAGGAGCTGAAGCTCCCGGTGTCTGTTGACGGCGTCGCTCGCTCCAATCAAGCGAGCTTGTTGGAGCTTTGCTCCTGGTTGAACGAACTATCAGATAGTTACAATTCAGCCATCGGCCAGCAAGTAGTCTATAAATCGAAAAAATCTTGAAGCGCGCTCGTTTACACCCGCCCATTGTAAGCTGGATCCCACCCAGACTCGCGCGCTTCACATAACTATGTTAATACAGCTGTTTTCGTGTTGGAAAGTATTGAAATTTCAATATTTTTCAGCACTTTTCTATTGACTTTAGCATGGTGGTAGAATTTACCCCAGAAGAAAGGAGCGCGGCAAAAATGAATATGGTAGATGGTAAATGGAACAACAGATATGTTGATAGATTTTGAGAAATCTTTTGAGAAATTTTTGAGAAAAAACCCGGAGGTGCGCGCTGTACTCCTTTCATTTCAACGGGTTCAGAGCGTGCTCGCCGTTTCGATTCCCCAATGCGCTACCACGCAGACTACGGAAAATCAACATTTCCGTAGTTGTTTATGCCAGAAGTTAATCAACAACATGTAATGACAATGAAAATAAAAGAATTATTGATTCAGCTTTTGCAGCAAATTGGTGTCACAAAACACTGTGAAAATATAGTACAATCAATTAGAGAGGGCTAAGAACAGATAAGCCCTGACATAAGTTTATTATCATAAGTATATTACTGTTAACGTGGGATTCTCCCGGAAAGAGGACAAAATGAAACTGAACGGATACAGGAGGATGATCATCCTCATGCTCGCATTCGTCATCACTGCTATCACTCCGCTTCAGGCTGCTGCGGCACCTAAGAAAGAGTATGTCGGAGATCTTTATCTCGCATACGGCAAGGATGCTGACGAGGCAAAGCTGGCTCTTAAAGATAAGGGCTTCACTCCTATAGAGGGCAACTTCAATGACGGCGGAGATACATACGCCATGCTCGGATATAAGACCACAGATGATATCCGCTATGCGATCACCGATGTTGCCGTCATGAACATGCGCGGCGGCTACAGCGTAGAGGACTATCAGAACATGCTCAAGGAGAAAAAGTCCGAGATAGCAGGCTTCCTCGAAGAGTTCATGGTAGTCGTCAAGGAGTACCGTGCCAATTACGAGGCGGGTAGGATGAGAGCTGTCTATGTACATGATCTTCTGAACAAATACACAGATGACGATACCGGCATGAAGCTCGGAGATCTTTTCCTTGCGGATACTCTTCAGGACAAGGTCGGCATACAGGAGAGCATCACGGCTGAGAACAAAGATAATCTTCCTGACCTCATCACTATACTTCTGCAGGGCAATTCTGAGGTGGTGAAGTCAGTAGAACTTCTTCTTTCGATGGCAACTGATCCATCGGATGATACATGGCTGGACAGATTCTCAAATCTGACTTTCGACGATCTGCTCGACAATGTGGCAGAGACTCAGCCAAAGCTCAACACAGAGGCAAAACAGCTGCGGTATCTCGACAATACCTACGGCGGGATCGCAGAGATCATAGCAGCAGATATGGCATCGATCAGAGATAAGCTCACTGCATATGAGGCATCCGGCCTTGATATAACAACTGCGACCGAAGAGGATATAAAGAAAACCTTCGGCGATCCGGAGGCTCTTGAGGGAGACGAGGCAGCTGAAAGCACGCTTGCGATACAGGACTGGATGATGACGGGCGCCCTTTATGAGAACCTCAAAGCATACGAAGGCGGCAATTTCGGCGAGGGCGAGCTCCTTGATTTCTTCATGGAGGAGACTGATCCGGATGATGCAGAGCGTCTGTACCCGATCGTAGCTTCGTTGTCAGAGGGACAGTGGTACGGCCTCCCGTTCGTGTCGTTTGATATGCATCTCAGAAATGCTTTCGCGGACGAGGAAACCTGGAAGAGCCAGGCTGACTCAGCCAGATCAACTATAAATGGGCTTGAAGAACTGTCAGTCTATGCCAATATAGACAGAGACATTTACAAAGATGACGGCACAGTCGCCCTTACAGACAAAGCCATTCGTGAACAGAACACAGTAAACGGTACTACAGGGTCTGAGGAAGAGCAGATGGATGCGCTGGCGATTACTGCAGCTGTCAGCTGGGCAGTCACTGCAGTCAGCGGTCTGGTGACTATTGGAGCGGCGATAAAGACCGGTGTAAATGCGATCGGAGAAGCATATTACAAGAGTCTTACGAATTCATTGTTTGATAAATATACAAACGACCCATATAACAGCTTTAGCGACAAATACCTCAATGCAACAAATGGTCGAGGGGCCTATGGTATGGCTAGGATTAAAAGCGGAGCTTTCCTTAAATACGCTGCTTTTGCTACTATAGCGCTCGGCATTATCTCAGCCGTGTTTACAGTCATCGATCTCCTTCGCGACACAAGCGTTGAACAGCTGCCTATCCCTAAGTATATGGTGGACAACCGCAGCGACGCGGAAGGAAACAGCTTCAGCATCAACTACAAGGCTGTCGAGTGCAATCGTGAGGAATACTTCGGCAGCGGGTACAGCAGGCAGACAGGATCATCGGCAGATCTGATGGCGGACGAGGGCCTGCAATGGTTGACGTTGTACGTATCGAGGAATTCGATGGCAGGCAATCCTATACTCGCAGATTTCGCAGTGCAGGAAAAATCGCAGGCGCCATCAGGCCTCACCGGAAACGTGCATCTCATCGGCGAACAGGGAGCAATCAATATAGCGAGCGGCTCGTTCAGAAACTATAATACATTCCAGAAGACTGTCAATCTGATCTCGGATAAGACACTCTATATGTTCTATGGTATATCCGATACTCCTAAGACATATGACGAATCCTCAGGCAATATGACTGCGACTGACCTTAGCAGCGGCAGAGAAGCATTGTTCGGATTCGGCGGTATGGCGATAGGAGCAGTGCTCAGCGCATTCATAGCAAATATGCTGAGGAAGAAGAAAGAATCAGAGGCAGAAGCTGCCTGAGTAAATGTGGATAAAGGCGCTTGATGGATGCGAAGCTATCCTTCATGGCGGAGACATCAACAAACAGGAGATAATCGATCAGCTTGAAGAAATCGCTCCTCTCTATGTTGTGCGTGGAAATA
>CACYHR010000091.1 GCA_902774265.1 uncultured Eubacteriales bacterium | reverse complement strand
ACTCAAGGCCGGCAAACGGTACTATGTAAAGGTACGTTCATACAACAAGATATACGATCCTGCAAAGGAAAAGAAAGTGAACGTATACGGCAAGTGGTCAAAGGCTAAGAAGGTTAAGGCAAAGAGATAGAATATGTTCTGAGTAATGCGGGCGGGAGCAATCCTGCCCGTGTTTTTCACTTTAAAATGAAATGTGTATATGGGGGCTGCATCAAATGAGATGGCTTTAATTGTGAATGTGGGGTATTCCCATTTTACTATTTCAGCCGTTATATTATTATGGATACAGCTGAACAGATTGATCAGTTTACTATATGATTTGGATACATTTCTGGATACACTGAATGAGGGATGTCACTCCTTTCTTTGAAATTTCAACGTTTTCAGAATTGTGAATATGTTCGACTCTCCCATCAGCTCCAAGGAAAAGTCCTCCCAAAGTCCTCCCTATGCGGAGGACTTATTGGTATGATTGACGTATATGCTAAAATGAAATATAAGGATGCTGAGAAATCAAAGAAGGAAGGGGGCACCGGGAATGACTGATGAGAGAATAAGAGAAGTTATGGAATCTTTTGCAAGTCAGGCGAAATCTATATATGGAACAAAACTCCATCAGATAGTTCTTTATGGATCATGTGCAAGAGGAGATTATCAGCAAGATAGCGATATTGATGTGATGCTCCTTCTGGATGTCGGTCAGGATCAACTTGCCGAGGAGCGGAGGAAAGTGTTCGACATTGCAGATGAAATCGATCTCAAATATGATGTAGTGCTGACACCGGTCCTTCAGAGTATGGATATATATAATAAGTTCCTGAGCGTTTCAATGTTTTTCCAGAATATTGAGAAAGAGGGTATAAGATATGCCTGAGGACAAAAAGATACGAACAGAATATGCAAATTACAGGTTGGAGCGTGCAGTGGAGGATCTCGAAACAGCAAAATCCAATTTTGAAGATGGACATTATCGTGCAGCTAATAACAGAGCATATTACTCCATATTTCATTCCATCAGAGCAGCCCTTGCACTTGAGAATTTTGATTCACCAAAGCATGGCGGAGTGATAGGAGAATTTAGAAGAAGATATATTAAAGAAGGATTGATTCCGATAGAAGTGTCAAAAATGATTGGATCGGCTTTTACAATTAGGAATGCCTCTGACTATGATGACATGTTTATTGCAAGTAAATATTAGATATGTAGAGAGACAGAAAGACAGACAGAATAAACAGAATAGCAATGTGTACACTTTGTGTACGCATTGCTGAAAGTATTGAAAAATAGCGGATTTTACTGAGCTTCCCAAGCTTACGTCGAGGGTTCGATTCCCTTCACCCGCTCCAATGAAAAAGAGGCCTTGTGCCTCTTTTTCATTGGAACGACATGACAGAGATCGAACCCGAGACGTAAGTCATAAAATCAAAGAGGGTTCAGCATACGGGTGTAAAACACACCCGTATCACGAGCAGTCAAGGCTGGCGCAGCCACCGCGCAGCGGGCATGCGCCTTGACTGCGAAGTATTCCCTTCACCCGCTCCATATGAAAGCACCTACCCTATTCGAACGCAAAAGTCCGAGAGGTAGGTGCTTTTAGTTGCAATCAAACAGATTCAGCCAATAGCTGAATCGGACAAAAAAAGAGATTGTATAAAAACGCGCGGTAAAATGTTCAAAAAGAACTGTTTTCGAACACTAAAGTCCGAAAACGTTTTACTTGGATCCCTTGTGTTTACTGTAGTATTCGGATTCCCGCTTTTCAGGAGTCCTGTATTGGAACATCTTTATAGGTCGTTTGTTGTTATAAAACGATACGTAGTTTATCAATGCCTCCAGGAACTCTCTTTCAGAGCGATAATCCCTGCGATACAGTTCTTCCCGTTTCAGTGTTGAGAAGAACGATTCCATGACAGCATTATCGTGAGGAGTATAAGGTGCAGAGAAGGAGTGTAATATTCCAAGTTTGGCTATATATTTTTCGACGGCTTCACTCTGATAATTCATGCCCCTGTCGTTATGCAGAATCAATCCCTTTTCAGGATTGCGCTTTGAGTATGCTTCTTTAATTGCCATTTTCACCAGGGCAGAACTGTTACGTTTGCTGACTTTACAGGCGATCACCATTCTGGAATATAGATCCAGGATCACACAGATGTAATAGTGCTTCCCCTTAAGCTTGTAGTAGGTGACATCACTTACCCAGACCTTATTCGGAGCATCAGGATTGAATTGACGCTTGACCCGGTTTTTATGACCTTTGTTGTTCTGCTCGTAATATAATCTAGAATCATTTCGGATACTGAAAAGCCCCATCTCTCTTCCAAGCTCGCGGACATATTTATTGCTGACGGTGATACCGCGTGATCTGAGAACCGCTGCAATAGAGTCATAACCGAAACGCTGCTCACTCTCGTCATATACCTCCTGAATAAGAGGCTTCAATTCTTCACGCCTGCGTGCAAACCATGCATTGTCACCTTTGCTTCGACGTATGTGGTTATAGAAAGTACCTCTGGAAATACTCAATGCATCACACAGGACGTGTACGGAGTAATTTCCGTAGAGGCGTTCTGCTTCATCCAGCTTCTCTTTCAGCGGTGCGTTCGGTGGGCAATTTGAGTCCTTCAGACAGGAAATAACTTTCTCCATGTGCTCGGCATGATGCCTTAACCGATGAAAATTAGCAGCGCTGAAATATGAAGTGTCATGAGCAGAGGCTTTACGATCAGCCTCAAGCCAACCGTAGAAGGTGCTTCTGGGAATGCCTGTATCGGCAAGAATATCTGATACAGATTCCTGACTGACAGCATATCTTGCAATAGCAGCCTGTTTTCCTCTTGTGTGTACTTGCGCATAATGATCCTCCTTGATTATTTAAGATGCTTTGATATACTAACCGTAGTACTTGGGCTGGTCGCTGACCTGGGTCCAACCTACTAGGCGTGGGGAACTCCCCGCCAATTTTTATATGGAATGGCGGTGCAAACCACAATATCAGTTGTACAGAACGATAACAGGAAAAACCATAAGGAGATTTGAAGAACAGAGAATTAGGGAAATATCAATAAAACAACTAAAAAAATTCTCAAAGGATTTTGCGGATATCGTCAAGCCGCTTGAAGAAGAGTACGGCGTTACAATAAAGTTGGGAAATTGTCGCACAAATTGCAAGCCATAGGTGGGGTTCCAGTATTTCCAATTACAAAAACATCAATTATTGATGTTCCAACAGAGATAACAGAGTCTGAAGATAAGATTTGTGAGACGGCGTCTCACAAATTCAAGACTGATCCAGAAATCCTTATTTCCAGACTATCCTTTTCTCATATTGTTGAAATTATGAAGCTGGACGATCCGTTTGAAAGGTTTTTCTATGAATATGAGTGCATAAGGGGCGTTTGGAGTGTGCGTGAACTCCAACGACAAATTAATACTAATCTCTATTTCAGAGCTGGAATCAGCAAAAAACCGGAATTGCTGTTAGAGAAGATACAGCAAGCCGACTTTACCACCCAGCTGACAGTTAAGGAACCCTTTGCGCTTGAATTTCTCGGTTTGGATGACAGGATGGCAGTGACAGAATCAGATATAGAAAACGCTCTTATAGATCATCTGCAGGAGTTCCTGCTGGAATGTGGAAAAGGACTGTGCTTTGAGGCGCGTCAAAAGCGTCTGCTGATTGACGGGGAGTATTTTTATCCCGATTTGATTTTTTATCATCGATATCTTCATTGCAGCGTAATCATTGACTTGAAGGATCACGAGTTCAGGCATGAGGATCTGGGACAACTGAATGCCTATGTCGGATACTACAAGATCAATGAAATGGCACCGGGAGATAATCCTCCAATCGGTATTCTGCTGTGTACGCACAAAGGACCTCAGATGGTTGAGTATGCGTTATCCGGAATGGACAATCAGCTGTTTGTGTCGACATATTTACTGCATCTGCCGGATAAAGATCAACTTAGAGAATTCCTGATTAAGCAAATGGAAGAGATGGAGCAGAGATAAGAAAAGTGAACAGAGCTCAGAGCTGAAGTATCGGCTGTCAGGAGGATTGCGATGGGGAAAAGGGTAAGAAGAGTGCCGGTAACAATTGATAGCGGAGATATAAAGGATCTGCCGAAAGCAGAGATCATTGTGATTTTGCGTGCAGCCGATGAGATCGTAGGACAGGGCGGAAGGAGCCTGTTGGTCAAGATACTGAAAGGTTCACGTGATAAGAAAGTGCTTGAGCATGAACTCGATAAATGCCCTGCATATGGAGTGTTTAAAGCGCTTTCCCCAGAAGAGATCGGTCACAAGATAGATTGGCTGATTGAGAACGGTTTTCTCAGGATAGAATACGATTACAGACTGCCATTTCTTTATTTTGCGGATAGAGGTTGGGAGATCGAGCGGGAAACCTATTCTTGCGAGATGTATGAGAAATTCATCCGAGCCGCCGCGGATGGAGATGTTTCGACAATTGAGGAACTCCGGGACAGGACCAACAGGCAGGTCAAGGAACGCGTTATTGCACTAATCAAAGAGAGTGGTACACCGGAGATGCTACCGCTAATCGATATATGGCAAAGCACAGAAGTGAAAAAACTCAGGGCGGCACTAAACTCAGCAGCAAAGGAAATCCGCAGCAGAACTGAAAAGTAAGAAATACTTGAACAAATTGCAAAAGAGATGAAATAACAAAGCGCTGAGATATATCACTCGGACTGGTGTATGACGAAGGCAAGGCAGCATAGACTTAAAGAAGCGAGGCAATGGTTTGAGAATCAGAATTTCACAGAGGATTCTCATATCGTTAAGGCTTACAGAAAGCGGTTCAACGTAGACAATACATGTGCGAAACGTGAACTTTGCATGCTTGGTGTTCTGAGTCCTCATAAGCAGGCGGCATATGAAGAGCAGCTGAAAGCAAAAGATGTAAAGAAAAAGAGGAAACGCGAAGCAAAAAAGGAAAACTCATCATCCGAATCCTTCCGGGATGAATGGTTCTATTACATTGCAGGCTATACTTCAGGCGGTGCACCCTACGGGATCACGTGGGAAGAAGCTGAAGCACAAGGCCTGTTGGGCGAAGAAGAAACAGAAGAATAAAATGAGAATAGGAATCATTTCAGATACTCACGGTCTGCTCAGACCGGAGGTAATAGAATCACTTGATGGCTATGAAGCTATCCTTCACGGCGGAGACATCAACAAGCAGGAGATAATCGATCAACTCGAAAAGATCGCTCCTGTCTATGCTGTACGTGGTAACAACGATAAGGAGTGGGCGGAGAATATCCCTATAATAGATGCAGTTATAATAGATGCAGTGATGGCGGAATAGAATAAGACAGAGAGATGAAAATGATTGAGATAATTGAAGGCAGACCCGAGGATGCTGCAGCGATAGTAGAGTTTACTAAAAAGGTTGGTGGAGAGACTGACAATCTTACTTTTGGCGCTGAAGGATTGGAGGTCACTCCGGAACAGGAAGCAATGTTTCTTAAGGAGATGAGAGAAAATCCTCGTGCTGTTTTCCTGTGTGCGTGGAAAGAAGACAATCTGATTGGAACCGGATTTCTGGGCGGGATGAGTAAACGCATGAAGCATCGCGCCACACTGGCTATTTCAATACTGAAGTCTGAATGGGGAAAAGGTGTTGGAAGCGCTATGCTGGAGAAATTGATAGAATTTGCTGAAAGCATAGGCATAGAAATAATTAATCTTGAAGTAAGATGTGATAATAGCAGGGCCATACAGCTATATGAAAAATACGGCTTCAGGTGTTTAGGTACATCGCCTGCATTCTTCAAAATAGGTGATAAATATATCGACTTTGAGCTTATGTATCTCGATCTGAGATAGCTTCAGATATAGTATAATCAGGGTGCAGTAAGACTGGCTTACCCTTTTAGTTTTTCTGAAAAAACCGATTCGATTCCTCCAACTGAGCTGAATAAGGAATTGTATGATTTGAAAGCAGTTGGAGGATAATCACAGAAAATTGGAGAAATCCTGAACAGGGGTCATGAAAGCCTTGCAATCACTGGCGTTGAAAATTGCGATTCCCTTCACCTGCTCCAATCATTTCAGTTTTAATTAAAATACATAAAATATGGTAATCGGCCAGTCAAAATTTGTTGACAATTCACAAATACAATGTTACAGTAGCAGTAATTTAATACCAACAAACCTTTGAGGGAGAGTGAGTAGGTCACGATGCTTGCATATGAGCGAGCTGCCGGCGGTGAGAGGGCAGCATGCGGAGGCGTGATTGAATGGACTCCTGAGGGCGACAGGAAAGGGACGAAAGTCCTGAGTATGGGAGACGGAGAGAAAACTTCGTTAACAAATGACGCATATGATGGTATGCAGTGAGTGGGCAGGGGCGACTCTGCCAAGCCGGGTGGCACCGCAGAAGTTTTGTATTATCATGCTTCTGTCCCAGCATGTATTTTGCCGGGACGGGAGCATTTTTGTTTCTCCCTTTCAGGCATACGGACAGGTCCGTCAAAGCCTGTCCATGTACATTGACTCACATTATCGGAGACTGGAGAAAAGGAGAAAACAATGGAAAACTATCGCATCTATCTGACAGAAGAAGAGATCCCTACACATTATTACAACCTCAGAGCAGATATGAAAAAGAAGCCTGCTCCGCTGCTCAACCCGGGCACGATGCAGCCGATGACAGCCGAAGAACTCGCGGGTGTATTCTGCGAGGAACTCGTTGCTCAGGAGCTCGACAATGACACAAGGTATATCGAGATCCCTGAAGAAATCCGAGAGTACTACAAGATCTACAGACCTTCGCCTGTTATCAGGGCATACAATCTTGAAAAGCAGCTCGGAACGCCTGCGGCTATCTATTTCAAATTTGAGGGCAATAATACATCGGGTTCGCACAAATTGAATTCAGCGGCAGCTCAGGCCTATTACGCAAAAAAGCAGGGACTGAAAGGCGTTACTACTGAAACGGGTGCGGGCCAGTGGGGAACAGCGATGTCTATGGCATGCGCTCACTTCGGGCTTGAATGCAGAGTTTTCATGGTAAAAGGCTCTTATGAACAGAAGCCGTTCCGCCGTGAGGTCATGCGTACATACGGAGCGGATGTTTTCGCTTCTCCGTCTGATACCACTCAGGTGGGTCGCACGCTCCTCGAGCAGTTCCCGGGCACGTCGGGAAGTCTCGGGTGCGCGATTTCAGAGGCGGTCCCGGTATGTTCTAGGCAGTGTGCTCAACCAGGTACTGCTGCATCAGAGCGTGATAGGTCAGGAGGCATATACGGCGCTCAAAAAGATAGGGGTGAAGCCGGACATCATAATCGGATGTACCGGAGGAGGCTCAAATCTGGGCGGACTCATCGCGCCGTTCATGGGAGAAAAACTCAGAGGAGAAAAAGACTACAGATTCATTGCCGCTGAGCCGGCATCATGCCCGAGTCTTACCAGAGGCAAGTATATGTACGATTTCTGCGATACGGGCAATGTCTGCCCGCTTGCCAAAATGTACACTCTCGGCAATAAATTCATCCCGTCACCGATACACGCGGGCGGACTGAGGTTCCACGGAATGAGCACAATAATCTCTGAACTGTATGATCAGGGCATGATGGAAGCGGTCGCGTATGAGCAGACAGAAGTATTCGAAGCCGCTGAAATGTTCGCAAGAGCTGAAGGCATACTTCCGGCTCCTGAGAGCAGCCACGCGATCAAAGCCGCGATAGATACCGCACTCGAATGCAAAGATAGCGGAGAAGCAAAGACCATACTGTTCGGACTTTCCGGAACAGGTTACTTTGACCTTGTCGCGTACCAGCAGTTCAACGATGGGACTATGACAGACTATATTCCTGCAGATGAGGATCTGGCGGAAGCGATAAAATGCGTCCCTCCACAGCCGGAAGTATAGAAGCATAACGGATGATAAACGAAAGATCCCTGCCGGGCTGTTGCCTGCGGCAGGGATCTTCCATAT
>CACYHR010000090.1 GCA_902774265.1 uncultured Eubacteriales bacterium | reverse complement strand
CCGCCTTTGTAAGATCGGAAAGAAGACGGATCGTTGCGGCCTGTTCTTCTATAAGTTTGTCTTTTTCTTCGTCTGTCAGGTTCATAAAATCCTTCCTTCACCCTATCCGGTAATCAATTTGTGATATAATCTTCGATCTGCTCGATCTGATCGTCACTCAGACCTCCTTTGCGCAGATACGCTTCCCCGCCTGCCTTGAGATCCATCTCGTCAAAGGACGTGCCGCTTTGCCGTCCCTGCTGCATCCGGGCAGCAGAGAAAGAAGCAAGGTTGCTATAAGAAATAGTGCATAGAATCTTTTCTTCATTAATCGCATCACGTTACTATCATCCTCACAAATCCTGATCTATATGATCGTACTATCATTTTAATGTGATGGTATCACCAGAAAGAATACAGATCTTTAGTTTTAATCTTCGTGAAAAGTCAACGATAGCAGCACCGATCTATGTAATATGCATAGAAATGTATACTTGTGCAGTGGATTTAAAGATCATCATCGGCATTTATTTCTCCAGGCTGATAACTAGATGTGGATATCCAGCATATCCAGGATCCGCACAAATGTATCCTGGCCGTCCAGGCATGTATCTATGAGCCATCCTTTTTCATTTCTCCATTCTGCAAGTCCTCTATAGTAGTAGTGCTTTTTATAATCTTCAATAATAAACGGCGTCACATTGTGACGAAGGCACTCCTTTAGTGCAATCAAACGCCCGACTCTTCCGTTCCCATCCTGGAACGGATGTATGTACTCGAACTCTGCATGAAAGGCTATAATATCTTCTATTGTGATATCTTTCTTTGCATTATACCCATCTACCAATGCTTTCATATGTTTATGAACTTCTGACGGTCTGGTCGTTTCCCTGCCGCCGACAACATTTGCACGCTTTTTATAATCACCGACTGCAAACCATGAAAGAGTCGAGTCTTTTGTATCATGTTTCAGGATAAAATGCAGCTGCTTGATAACATCTTCTGAAAGCATGACTTCAGCATTGTCGATCACATAATCAATGGCTCGGAAATGATGCACCGTTTCAAGAATATCATCTACAGGGATACCATCACCTATATCGATGGTATTCGTCTCAAAGATCATTCGTGTTTGTTCTTCTGAAAGCTTGCTGCCCTCTATGTGATTCGAATTGTAAGTCATCCTGACCTGAAGCTCATGGTAAAGGCCTCCGGACAGCTTCATTTCTTTTTCATCCCTAAGTGTTTGAAGGATCATGTTGTCAGAAACTTCCCGTACTAAGTCATCAGCCGGCAGGTCAAGATAATCCGCAATCTTTTGCATGCTCCTTTTGGAAAGCTTTTCGCCCTTTGCGATCTTGGCGACCGTTCTTGAGGAAAGACCCAGATCCTCAGATAGCATTGTTTTGCTGATCCCTTTTTCTTTTAAAGCTGCTTCCAGTTTTTCATATGAAAACATCTCTGCTTACTCCTCTTCTACAATTCTTTACTTATTATAGCGAATTTGACGTCTGGAAGTAAATATTCTTCGATTCAACTGATGAAAAAGTAAAGAAAAAGAGCTCCGGAGATTTCTCTCTGGAGCATAACGATGGTGGAGATGGTGGCGTTAGCTTGCAGCCGTTCGCAAGCGCTTCGCTTCTGCTTGCGGATTTGCGGTATGCCTGTCCTGGACAGGCGGTAACGCCGATCTGTATACGCGGTCTTACTACCGCGGCAAAGGCCCGCCCGTGTTAGGCTCACCATAATAGTTTCCAAGACAGAACCACGAGCTTTTGCACTAATAATAGCATAATCAATAATAAATGGGGCTGTCGCATTTGGATAAAATGTGGCAGCCCCATTTCAGTTATGCGGGTTATCAGGGATCAGGTGAACGCAGATCAGTTATTCTGCAATTCTTGCATTGTATGTGCACTCACCGTCTGCGAATGTAAGGAGCGCGTTCTGCGGACAGGTATCGTTCAGGATCTCAACATCGAAGCTCCAGCCTTCCAGTCCGCTTCTGCTGAGGATCTGCTCACCTTCTGCTGAGCAGGTGTCTCCGAGTTCGATGACCTTATTCCACTCTGCCGGGTCATCTGCCTTTGCTGCCGCCTCGGTTCCGTCCGAGAGGATCAGGAGGACCATTCTGTTGTTGTCATAGTCTGCCCTGATGCTGGCTGTCATGTCCCTGGCATCCACGCTGTTCAGCATTACAGTCTCAACTTTGGCGACCGCATCAGCCTCGCCCGGCTCAGCCTTGCTGCTGTCCTCTGTCATATCTGTCGCTGCGATGCCCATTTTATCTGAATCAAGTCCGCTGAGATCCATAGCTTTGATCTCGCTGAACATTCTGAATGTGTAACCGAAAACCATAACGAACATCAGAGCCACAGCTGTAAATACCGCTACGTTTATAGCTCTTTTACTAATCTTCATATCTTTCACGACCTTTCATGAATCTTTAATTTCAGACTGCCATCTGATATCATTATCTGACCTATGGTCATCTTTTACCGGCATCATAATAACTCTCCGGGAAAGGATGTTGCACAGATAATTGTCAGGTGATGCACAGAAACCGGGCAAATCACCGGTTTTGCCTGACTTTCAGGCCAAAGCAATGAAAGGGGGTTCTCATATGGCCGCTTCTGAGCTTACCAAGAAAGCGATCAACCAGGCTTTTCTGGATATCCTTGCCGAAAAGCCTCTAGAGAAGATAACTGTAAGAGATATAACTGAGCGATGCGGGATCAACCGCAACACTTTCTACTACCACTACCAGGATATCCCCGCACTTCTTGAGGGCATCCTGTCAGATAAGGCGGATGATTTTGTACTTGAGTATCCGCAGCTCAACTCCATAGATGAGTGCATTGCTGCGGCAATGGAATTCGCCCGCGCCAACAAGCGCGTCATCATGCACATATTCAGTTCGGGCAGCCACTCCAACATTTCTTCCCTGTGGAGGATATGCGAGCACGTGATCAGAAAATACTCGGAGACGGTCTTCCCTGACGTGCCTGTATCCGAAAGCGACAGGGAGCTCTTCATCAGGTACCACAAGTGCGCATGTTTCGGGCTGATCATCGACTGGCTGCAGTGCGGCATGAGCGAAGAGTACGTTCAGGATATGCACAGGATATGCCAGCTCAAGAGAGGGTCAGCGGAGCTGATAATACAGAACGCTCTGGCTACCGGGAATGCGCCGGATAACGCCGGATAAATGGGGCTGCCACACTTTTATTGTGCGACAGCCCCATCGTTACTGGTGAAGGTGTCCGGAATTGAACAGACGTCCAAGTACTAAGTTTTCAATGTTTCAGAAAACACTGCAGACTCACTAGCGGACTCAGCCATAGGTCTGAGTGTTACCCAAC
>CACYHR010000089.1 GCA_902774265.1 uncultured Eubacteriales bacterium | reverse complement strand
TTTCAGATCTTCGCTTGATGAGACTGTTGATGTTATTATGGAGGGTTCCGGAGCCAAAGGCGGACGTATAATGCTGATCGACCATGAGGCAAGTGATGCGGTTATTCTCTCTGACAGGTCGGATCCTTCATACTGGTCTGAAAGAATATCCGGATGGGCTGAGAAGAATCCCGATAATACAGGCGATGTGATAACTTATGATCTGATGTGCAGCTGGGAATCTCTGATTGGCGTCAGCAACTCCATTATCGTCAAAGATAAACATGACATGGATGAGCTTGAAGCGCAGGATCCCGAATGGGTACGCAGCATGCGCGAAGGCGGCGTATACAATCTTGTACTGGTTCCACTCCGCAGAGACAACTCGATCATCGGCTATCTTTATGTAGTCAATTTTGATGCGGATAAGATAGTTGAAGTCAAGGAAATGACCGAACTCATGGCCTTCTTCCTGACATCTGAAATCGTTAATTATCTGCTCGTCAACAAGCTCGACCGCATCAGTAAGATCGATCCGCTGACAGGCATCAGCAACCGACGCGCCATGATAGAGCGCATGCAGCGCCTGACCGTATCCGGCAAAACAGTACCTTTCGGAGTTGTGAACATCGATCTGAACGGACTCAAAACCGTCAACGATGTACAGGGACACGAAGCCGGAGACCGCCTACTGGTTCAGGCCGGCGAGATACTTCGAAAGGTGTTTTATAACGAGGATCTGTTCCGCACCGGCGGAGATGAATTTGTTATTATCACAAACGATATCAGCCGCGAAACCTTTGATCTCAAGGTCGAAAGGCTGCGCAAAGACATGCTCAAAAATGCCGATGTCAGCTTTGCGATAGGTACATTCTGGACAGACGGCAGCATTGATGTTACGACTGCGTTCCGTAATGCTGACGAAATGATGTATGCAGATAAGGAAATGTTTTACAAAACGCACCCGGAGCTGCGCCGCTGATTCAGAGGTACAGTAAAGGAGAAATGACCAAGCGCGATGAAAGAACATAACGACCGATACGGCATAAATATGAAAAAATACTGCCGCGAACATGAGGCGGCTATGCGCAGGGCGTTGGATGAAATGGAACACCGTTCCTCTCATCCCGGTACTGCTGATCTGCTGGAATATCATCTTGAAAAAATGAGATGGATTCAGCACGAGAGGCTTATCCACCTGATAGTTACCGTAATGGTCGTTTTTATTGAGCTTTTCGTTGTCTATCTGACCGTTCTCCATCCCGAGCTCGGAATACTGCCGCCTATCATAATGCTGGGACTCGCAGTCCTGCTTGGATTCTATTTCTATCACTATTTCTTCCTCGAGAATACTATACAGCGATGGTACAAAATAGCCGATGAACTATATGATACTCTTCGTCAGTTCAAACACTAAGCGGACTCTTATTGCATTCCGCTCATTTTATTGTAAATATCTCCACGTGCTCCGGACATTAATGTACTGACGACAACTATCTTACCTCTGATAATTGCATATATTATCCGATAATTGCCCAACCTGATTCTATAGTAGTCACTCCGCTTTCCTTTGATTTTCCTGACATCCACTTTTTCAGGATGCTCACCTATCATCAATTCTCTGACAGATTCTTCATACTTTTTACGTACATCTTCATGCGTCTTAAAAAACTTATTTGCTGCCTTAGTATATTGAATCTCATAGATGATCTTCTCTTTTTCACTCATAACAGCCCCTCTTTAACCTTGAAACTGTTTTGAAGAAACGATCATCATATCATCATCGCTAAGACCGTTGATTTCTGCAAGTATCTCTTCTGATTCCTCCGCAGATGCCTCCTGAACATTGACCGTCAAACGATAATAAGGATCTTTTCTCATTTTTTCTATATATTCTCTGACCGCTTCCTTTACTATATCTGTCATGGTCATATTAAAAACCGAAGCCATCTGCTTCATATCCAATATATCAGATTCTTCCATTTTAAAGTTCATTGCTTTGACATTCATTATTTCGCACCTCCTCGTATTTATAGTGTATACCGTATATACCATAAATGCAATATTTATATGTATTTCCTGTATTTATTTGCTACTCGCTTATCCGGCATGCTATCCGGCGTGCCCGCCGGATTAAAATACCTTATTCGATAGTGTTCGAGGTGCGTAGGCACGGATATGTATGCCGTCTTCTGTGTATTCTTCGGAAACGAGCTGACCTGCTCTGCGTATCTCTGCAATAATTGCGGCGTTGCTGTATGGAATAACTGTATCGATAAATACGCGGTTTTCATTGAGAAGTCTTGTTATCTCACTCAGCAGCGCATCTATCCCCTGTCCGGTCTTTGCAGAAATCTTTACGGATGCGTCTGAGCCGAAATCTCTGAAGATTGCATCTTCGTCCAGCAGATCGGCTTTGTTCCAGACCGTTATCGTCGGTTTGCCTCCTATGTCGAGATCCGCAAGAGTATCGTATACAACTTTGAGGTGGAGTTCCGCCTGCGGATCGGACGCATCCACCACATGCAGTATCAAGTCGGCATAACCAGCCTCTTCGAGGGTACTGCGAAAAGCATCCACCAGATTGTGCGGCAGTTTGTTGATAAAACCTACGGTATCTGTAAAAAGAACCTTTTGTCCGTTGTCAAGAACAGCGCTTCTGGTAGTCGGATCCAAAGTTGCGAACAGCTTGTCCTCTGAAAGCACTTCGGACCCAGTCAAGTTATTGAGAAGTGTTGATTTCCCCGCATTGGTATAACCTACGATCGCTACTGTCGGAACAGCATTGGAAGAACGCTTCTTGCGGGCCGTATTCCTCGCGCGCTTCATCTCCTCAATATCATCTGAAAGGATCTTAATTCTCTTTTGTATTACACGCCTGTCTGTTTCGAGCTTAGTCTCGCCCGGTCCTCTTGTGCCGATTCCGGCACCAAGTCTTGAAAGAGCTTCGCCCATGCCGCGCAGCCTGGCATATCTGTATTTTTGCTGAGCGATCTCCACCTGCAGCTTGCCTTCGCGCGTCCGCGCATGTGCCGCAAAAATGTCCAGAATCAGAGTTGTCCTGTCTATCACCTTAGTACCTGTGATTTCTGACAGATTGCGTATCTGCGATGCAGTAAGCTCATCATCGCAGATTATCCCGTCTGCCTCATGGATCTCTGCCTTTTCACGCAGTTCCGCAGCTTTACCCTTGCCAAGGTAAGTAGCCCTGTCCGGGTGAGGAAGATTCTGAACTACCTGAAAAAGACTGATCCCGCCGGCAGTATCCAGCAGATCAGCCAGTTCATCAAGCGAATCCCAGGCAGCCTCTTCGTCACCTGTAGCAACCGCTGCAAGTATGTATTTTTCTGAAACGGGTATATTCTCCACCCTTTCGCTCTCCTTCCTCAGTACATTCACAAGGATCCCGTCTTCAATACAGCTGTCAGTTATCGGAAAGTGCTCGTTCATATTCATCTAATCGGTCTGTTTCTTTGAGATAAGCAAAAAGTCTTGCTGAAATATCCCGTTCCTCGATCTTACCTTCGATTATGCCTTCTTTCTTACCTTCGATTATGCCTTCTTTCTTGCCTTCGATTAGGCCTTCCTCTTTGCCTTCGCCTTTGCCTTTGTTATATTCGTCCAATAGTTTATCTGCTTTAAGCTTGAGTACTTTACCTCCCATGACTTTGGTTATGGATCTGAACACCTTCCATGTTAATTCCAATATAATCTGTTTTTCATAATACGATATCTCTCCGTTATCGGACATTTCATCAAGTATTTGCATAATATCCGAGTAATACTCTGATAATTCTTCACATTCCTTAGGATCATTATCGATTACTTTCAGACGATTATCAAATGCAAAAATATGAAACGGAATCAGGAATAAAAGATTTTTCTCAATTATATCTTCAATACTATATTCCTTGACCATCAAGCTAACAACCTTATACTCCATAGAGTCGCTGGGAGATTCGATCCTTATTGTCGAGACCGATGGCGTATTGTTTGTATTGCGCAAATACAATATACCGGTATGTGGTAATCTTACGATAAGAGTAGATTTCGTTTTGTCCAGAGTGACGTCATCAAGAGCTATCTGTGCATCGTATTCAAATATCCTGACCAATATCGTCCCATCCGGATCGCTCTGACATTCAAGATGATATCTTCTGTTCTGTCCTGCACCGATCGTTAGTATCGAGTCAGTTGCTATTTTTTTATCTTCCCATTCTCCTATACCTGCATAGTATTCATTTGAAGTCTGTAAGATCGTTTCATCTCCTGAATAGTTTTCGCCAAACATTTCGTTGATCAGCGGAATAACCAATCTCGTGCATTTACGAAGCAGCGTTTT
>CACYHR010000088.1 GCA_902774265.1 uncultured Eubacteriales bacterium | reverse complement strand
ATATTGTTACCTCTCTTATTGGAGTGAAATGATCCTACTCCAATATTATGAGGCAAACATCAGAACGCTACAATCCGCCCTCAAACTTGGCGCTTACCATTCTTCTTTGATTTCGAACATGCTGCAGCTGATGGCGCAGAAATCACTGACTCTCAACGAGCGGCTTGAGATAATGTCATGCAGTACTCTGAGACAGAAAATAGCCAGGATGATATTGTTCAGCATCGGAGACAAACCATCCATGTCAGTTTCCATGAGCAGACAGGAAATGGCAGACTTCCTCAATACTGCAAGGCCATCTCTTTCAAGAGAACTTATGAGAATGCAGAATGACGGTTTGATAACAGTTGAAGGCAGAAAGATCATAGTGAGGAATAAGAGCGCGCTTGAAGAGTTATTCAACTGATGGATGAATACATAGAAAAAAGAAAGCCTTGGGAGTGTTCCCAAGGCTTTTCTGGTGGAGCACCAAGGGCTGTAGTAGAACTTTTGTTATCAAAATAGCGTTCTATTTCTGCTGCTTCGCGCTTGGTTGTCTTGTTCTTTCTATTAGAGTTCTTCAGTAACAACCGGAAATGATCGTCATATAGGTAGATCCTGTCTATCAGAGAGTTTACAAGCAGCTTGTCGAAGGTTTCATCCAGTATCGTGGCATCTCTGATACCTGTAAGGAAGAGTCTTGCGGCAAACGGATCGACAGGCTCCTGCTTTGTCCTTTCTGCGTGGAGCTGTTTTTTCAAGTTTTCAAGTTCATTCTCTCGCTGCTGCAGTCTTTCATTTATCCTGGCTGAAGCTGTTCCGTCTTCTATCTGATCGATAAGGCGGTCGATCTTCTTTTCGGTCTCTCTGATATCAGCCTGAAGGCTGACGATCAGAGGGCTTTCCATGTCAAGCCTGTTTTGCTCTTCAATGCCTTTGATGATGATGTCTATATTCTCATCGGTCAGCATCTCACGGCAGGCGTCGAGAACCAGAGACTCTATGAATTCCTTCTTTACATTCTTCTTGTCACATTTTTTCGGCGCATTGGAGCAGGTGTAATACCTGTAAACCCTGCCAGTATGGGATCTGCCGGATGTTCCATTCATCTGATCCTTGCAGTGACCGCAGTAAAGCTTACCTGTGAGCAGATAGTCTTCTATCGCCGGGCGATGACCGCGGATCTTTTTCTCACCAAGGATAGCCTGGACCTCGTCAAATAGCTCATCGCTTACTATCCGGGGAATGGCATTCGGGAACTTCATGTCTCCGTAGACATAGGTGCCTTTATACCGCTCGTTTCGGAGGATGCTCTGAAATGAGTTCTTGCCGAACGAGTTGCCTCTTACAGTCTTTATGCCGCGTCTGTTTAGATCCTTCATGATCTCCGTGCCAACTTCACCGGCAGCTGTTCGCTCAAAGATCTCTTTAACTATAGGAGCGGCTTTCTTATCAAGGATATAGTGGCCGTCCTTATCTATTGCATAGCCGTATGTCAGATTGCCGCCGTTGTATTTGAACTGAGCAGCTCTCTGGCGCATACCTCTGGTTACCTTCTCGGACAGCTGAGCACTGTACCACTGACCCATGGTGAAGAGCATACCTTCCTGAATAACACCGGAACTGTCTGAGGCGATATTCTCCTTCGCTGACACGACTCTTACACCGTTTTGTGCGAGGATCTTCTTATAATATCCGGCATCAGTCATATTGCGGGCAAAGCGATCCAACTGATAGACGAGGATGACTTCAAAGTTGCCCCACTCGCTGTCAGCGATCATATGTAGGAATTCAGGACGCCTGTCAGAAGTAGCAGACTGCGCCCGGTCTATATACTCATGCACTATAAACAGGCCATTCTTTTCAGCATAGCTTTTGCATTCTGCGACCTGTCCCTCGATGGACATCTCGGTCTGGTTATAAGAACTGTATCTGGCATATATGGCTGCATTCTTCATTTTTATTGTTAAGCCTTCCGTGAATTATCGCTCCATATCATCGCGTTTTCTGTGATGCGTTTGGGAAATCGCTTTTTGCTCAGCCTCGCGCTCCACTATTAGAGAAAACAGTCTTGCGTCCGGTTTGTATAATGACCATGCTTTATTGCTCATAAGACTATCTTGGATTTCTTTGAGGGCATCGACAGCGGCATCATACTCGATCCGGTCTTCGGGACGAAGTACATACTGGGACTGCATGATATCATAGGCCTTTCTGACTGCAATATTTTGTGACGCATCATCAAAGAAAGTGAATTCTATTGGCATAACTCCCGGGATACCATCAAGGCGACCGGTCTCTTCCTCAATGCGAATATCCAACAACTTTTTCATCTCTTCTTCAGCTAAAATAAGCGCTTGGATATTAGACTGACGAATCATTATTGCAAGGTCGTAGATATGTTTTGCGGCTTCAAATGCTTTACGAGGATCAGAAGAGCGACGCACATAAGCTTCTGCTGCAAACAGCTTATCTATGAAAATGCGCTCTGTTGTGATTGTCATTACTGGAAATGGTATCACATCATATATGTCGCGAAGGATCTCCCGTACATCTTCTTCAGCAAGCTCGTATAGCATAGGAGATATCTCGAGACTTTCAACTGGCTCACTAATAGTAAAGGATGTCGCTTCGATTTTGAGTTTCCCGAAACGCTGCAGAGCATCACTTGCATCAAATGAAGTGACCGGATCATAAGTGAACAGACTTATAACTTCTGAACGATTTGTTCTCCCTGCTGATGAGTCGCGGGTAAGAGAGGAATACTTCTTTGCTGCATGCTCTAACCTTTTGTCATTCTGTGTGCGACTGCAATCTCTTGTGTCTACCGAAAGATCAATATCTTCCGAAAAGCGATTTGTAGCTTTTAGGGCTTTATACAATGCTGTTCCGCCTTTGAAGTATGCAGGAAGACCGGCGTTCTGTTTTTCTGCCAGCTCTTTGAGCATAAGAACAACATAATAATCCTTTTCAAGGACATCAGTGCGGTATCCGGTTCTCTCGTGAAGTTGCTCAAGCAACAACTTAAATGCATTCCTGTCAAGATGTAGTTTCAATTCGTTTTCTCCTTAAAGCTTGTTGTATGAGCAAGATTGATTATTGTTCTACGATTATAATACTTGTCTGCATAGTACAAAAGCGTCTCATAGCTCAATCCGTTTTGTCGAATATGTTCAGCAAGTATGCCATATGGATTATCTGCATCTACAGGCGCATTATCCATAATATCGAGAGCATCCAATACTTGGAGATACGCTTTGTTCTCTGCGTTAATATGAGTCTTTGGAGGGCATACCGATACATCAAGCCTTCGGTCATATCGCACACAGTCCTTTGCTGCATTGGTTGCGATCGTATGTTCATTTGGCATCTGAGATGTCAAGCCAAGGCTGTGAAGCAAACCAAGCCCCGTTTCATAACCATTGTCATGGATAAGATATTTGTTCGCTATCAACTGTTCTTTGTTAATACCCGTTTCACCAAAAGGGGTAGAAGCTGTACGGTAATATATCCCTTTCTGATAGAAACGAAGATCAGGAATGAAGCCACCGGTCATTATTCTTTTTACTGCAACCGCTGCTGCAGCTGCTGCTTTTTTCTTTTCTAATCCATAAGTGCCCGCAAGAGCGTCAGCTATCTTGTTTGTGTAGATCGGAGCACCCTGAGGCTGATTATTTACAAAGCCCTGTACAAATTCGATGTAAGTCACTTAATACACCTCTTGATATAATAAAATAAAATATCAACTTTAAAATACGGTTAAATTATATCAATGTATAAGCGTGCCTGTCAATCAGAGAACTGCAGAATCGATACATTTGTGGTATCACGGTCGACAGATTTGCGATTATAAGACCAACGTACAGACTTTTCTTAACATTGAATCATATTTACATGAGGATAGCATTAACGATATTCAAGCATGTGGCTAATATTTGCTCAAGTAAATGGCCAACAATTAGTCAAGTATTCGGCCATACACATGTGACGATCTTTGCGGTCTTTGCGTTGACATGAGTATAGCACTTTCGTATAATAAATACAAACGTTTGTTCGATTTTGGGCGCTTTATTATCACCTTTCTTTTTCATTTTATAATTAATTAATTGCGAAACGCAGAACACCTTGAAAATACTGCGTTTCGTTTACTTGCAAATAAAACAACTCCTCACCGATTTATGGTAAAATATAGGTGT
>CACYHR010000087.1 GCA_902774265.1 uncultured Eubacteriales bacterium | reverse complement strand
GCCGTCTTTGAGATGTCTTGCAGCATCGTGATAAGAGCCGTAGCCGTCGAGCGTGAGAGTCACGAAACGGCAGTTGACGCCCTCGAGCATATCGACCATGTCCTGGTCGAGCAGATATGCATTGGTCTGCAAGCTCGACGAGAAACCGGCGTCATATCGCCCTGCGATGTCCATAAGCCTGTGGCCCAAACTTTCGATGATATCTGAGGCAACAAGAGGCTCGCCTCCAAACCATACTGCAGTCATCCTTTTGTATTCGCCGGTAGACAGCTTGTGCTCCGTATACCGCACTATCGCGTCCTGCACTTCTGCCGGCATATGTCCGCTGCGTCTACTCTGGAAGCAATACGGGCATCCGAAATTACACAGCGATGTGACATGGATCGTCAATCTCAGCACCTTGTCTGTGCGTTTGCAGTACTCATCAAGGCGCTTGTTTTCAGCCTCAATGATCGCCTCCACCTCATCGACATCCGTGACAAAGCCGTTTTGTTTCCATTTCTTTAACAGACCGTTGTCCGCAGGAAGCTGATCAGCAAACTCAAAGAGCTTCTTCCGGACAGGATCAAGCCTCATCAGAGCTTCAGTCGCGAAGTTATAGACAAGCACATCGTCTGTGTCCGGGATCGGAACTATGTAGTTGAACTGTGAATGTTTCATCCTCTGACTAGCAGCTTCCACTCGGGGCATCCGGACTGTTTGTACATTCCAGCGGCTGTTCCGGGGTGGCCGGCTGCACTGCTCCGCCCGCAATGAGATCAAGCTGATCCTCACTCAGCTCTATCTTTTCTTTATCCAGCAGGTCGAAAACCTCCTGTGCTGACCCGCAGTTCTCCACCTTTGCTATCAGCTCCGGCGAAAAAGAATCTGTGAGTGCCTTTTTTGTTTCAGCTTTGAGTTTCATGTATGATTCCTCCTTCTGTTTTTCGTGATCAACTTATTATATCTGCAGGGATGATACGCATATTCCTCCATCCCTCCATTGCTTCTTCCACTCTCCGGTACCAGCCGTTTTCGAAGAACAGGCACTTGGTGATATCTTCGCCGTCCATATCTGCCCGTTCACCGGAATACAGCAGTCCCAGAGCTCTGCACCCCCCACAGCAGTATTCGAAGTATCTGCATCCTGAACACTTGCTGTTTGAGTCCCTGAGTTCATCGAACGTCCGGCATATGGTATCAAGGTATTTCCCTTCTCTGAGCAGATGTCCGAGCTCCGTTTCATGCACATTGCCCAGGCTCATGCCCCGAGCTTTGAACCATCCGCTCATCTGAAGACACGGCACAAGCTCTCCGTCCGAACTTATTGCAGACATTGAGCGGTTGTCTCTGCAAACGGCAGCTCTGCCGCGATATCCTCCCACGCCATACATGACAGGTTCCATTGCATATGCCCTCTGCGAAGGATAAAGATCCAGGAACTGCCATATGCGAAGATCCATGCTGTGATCCCCGCGCGCATATACGGCTGCCAGGCCGAGCATGCTTTCATAGTATTCTTCAGCCGGCAGCGTCGCTTCTCCTGCATTCAGGACCCAGCGTTCCGATTCCGAGGTGCGTATGAGCTTTGTCTCTGCGACTCCCATCTCCTCCATGAGCGACAGTGTCCTGCCTAGGAAGTCCAGAGTGATTCTGTTGACCTGTGTCTGTACCCGCGTGGTGAACCCATTTTTGACACAGAGTTCTATCGCCTCAAGAGTACGTCGTTCGGCACCTTTATGGCCTCTCATTTTATCATGGCTTCCGAGACCGTCAAAGGAGATCTTCATAACAGGCCGGCAGCCTGCGTCTTTCATCTGATCGAGCAGCTCCTGAGTAATGAACCAGCCGTTCGTATTGATCTTCTCCACATACATCCCGCGGCTCATTATCTCTCTGACTATATCCATGAACCTCGGATGCATCATCGGCTCTCCTCCGGTCAGGGTAAATGCGTTTATGCCGCAATCTCTCGCCCGGTCAAGCAGGATGCACAATTCATCAAAGTCCCATTCGCTCATGAGAGGAGCATTGTCGGCCGCGTTGAAACAGTGCAGGCAGTTGCAGTTACATTTGCCCGTTATCATCAGATTCATCGCCGGGATATAGATATTGTCAAACCGCCTGTACTTCGACCATTCGGAAGGAGCATCACCCTTTTCGCAACGCTCGATAAGTCCCCTTCCCTCAAGCGATCGTATCGTATCGTTTTCTTCAAGATCAGTATAGCCGTCGCAGAGCAGCATTGCGAAAAATTCACCGGCAGAAAGCTCTGCCGCTTCACGCACTCCCTGCATATAATATGCGAAAGGTATCTTTCTCCAGCCGCGAAGAGCGATTTTATCAGACACTCTGTAATACAAGCCTCATTATCTCCCTTCAGTCTGATCGTCTGACTGTACATCCGTCTGCCGGCGGGACAATATCGCATACCAGTCCACTCTGGTATTTCCTCTGCTGAGCTTTGCTGCGCTGAGCCAGCTGTCTGCTCTTATGAATCGCATGAAAGAGACATTGCTTTCGATCACATGGTACTGATCCTTTTCAGGATCATAACCTGTCAATACAAGAAAATGGCACGGCACATGCACTATGGCTGTATCTCCCGACATCAGAGCGTTTTTGAGCCGCCTGTCGGTGATTTTGCCCTTATATTGTCCCCTGACAGTGAATCCCAGTTCTTTTCCGTATTTAGCTTCTACCTTACTGAAAAATATCTTCCGGTATGTGCCTGAGCCGTCAGTGGCGTACGCGTCTGTAGCTATCGCCCACTCAGCTGTCTCCAGCGCATCGGGCAGCCTGCCTGTAAGAGCATATACCGCATTGCAGAATGCGAATATGCCGCAGCCCGAAAAACCGAAATTCGCCCTCGGATCATCTCCCCAGTATATGCTCTGCCATTTTTCATCAAGTTGATTGTAAAAAGGGCTTTCTTCAGGCATTGTTATATCCTCGTTATCTACGATCATCGTTCACTTTGTTCTTTTATTATATACGATTTTTCGAAACGCGTGGAGACCTCCGGGAATCGTTAGGCATTTTACACTATTTCCAATGCGTCGAAAACGACCAAGAAAGCCGTCAGCCGAAACAGAACAGCTCTTCGTAAGCCGTACAAACGTTGAAATTCCACAATGCCGTTAACTTAACGAATCAGGCAGTCAAAGCTGTATTCCGTTTCAAAGTAATCGGCTCTGTGGATTTCAGACAAATGAAAAACGGAAGCTCATTTTTCCAGAATAGCTTCCGCTTTTTATTGTTCCGGACATAGTAATCCCTGCTGCAAGTACTAAAAGCTCCGTTTGTGAGTGTTGGAGTATTTGGAATGGCGCATGTTTGTGTTGCGTTCATAATGCCTGTCAGGCCTGACCGGCACGATGTTCTCACTTATCTCATTATACAAGCGCTGCATTAGCTCTTCTTTAACATCTGGATCCTCTTCCAGAATGATGTAGATAAGATCACTCTTCAGAAGGCCTATGCACAGAGAACGATTAACGGCCATGCGATGCTTGTAATCATTATTCAGATGGTCTGCCTGTTCCTGTTCTATGTCTCTGGCGATATCCTCAGCAACATTGCCTACATAGATCGTACTGTATATATCCTGCGCCAGAAGGACAGGCTTGGTTCCGGTAAAGTTCTCCATCTGAAGACGGTCTTTCAGAGTCTCGTAGGCCGTCTCTATACGCCAGCGCAGTCTGTACAGCTCTTCGATGCTGTCTGCAGGGAAAGTCTCCCTGGGCAGATTGGTCGCCAGGATCTCATATATCCCTGCATCTTTATCGAGCCATATCTTCACTAATCTTATGGTGAAACTGTCACGGCTCATAAGTATAGCCTCGTTATACGTGCCAGTATGTTTCCATCGTCTGGCAGCAGTGATCGCGATCTCCACATCTTCATCATCAGACGTCATGGATCTCTGCTCGTGCTTAAAATCGCTTTTCTTAAGTCTGGCAACGAACTTTGTATCGCTGTCAAGCATTCGTAGAAATGCCGGTATTGACGGATAACCCCGATCCATGGTGATGAGGAACGGCAGATCCCCGATGGTGTCTCTTACATGTTCAAGCTGTTCTTCTGCTACCGCCATCTCATTGAACTTCACCCTGTTGATCGTAGAATCAATGATCATGCGGTTCAGAGCGTCATACAGGCACGCTAATCCGAGTGCGGCTTGCCGCGTTGTTCCTTTTCGGCTTGATGAGCCAAATACTTCAAGCGTCTCCGGCGTTGTCGGTATATTCAC
>CACYHR010000086.1 GCA_902774265.1 uncultured Eubacteriales bacterium | reverse complement strand
ATATAAAACTCCACATAATACCTAACCTAACACAAACATCCCTGCGAGAACATACATGCTCTCCGGGGATGCTTTGTTATAGGAAAACATCTGTTATGACGTCAGCTCAAGATTCCTGCCTCGTAAGATAGAAACGGTAAGTACAGATGGCGTGCGGATATTCTTCAACCCGTCATTCCTCGACCGGTTATCTGATGATGATTTGTTATACATCCTTCTGCACGAAGTCATGCACATCGCGCTGAGGCATATATTCAGGATCGGAGACAGAGACAAAACGATCTACGATACAGTCTGTGACATAGTGGTCAATTCGAATATCCTGCATGCAGCCGGAATGGATCTGAGCAGCATCACCCTATCAGGTTACGGTGTGGCGATACACACAGCTCCAGATGGATCCGAAGGCTACAAATATACCGCGGAGGAGGTATATGAAATGCTGCAGGCCTCCATGACGACCGGGACATCGAGTCAGATCGGCAGCGGCTCTGGCGGTAGCAGCGCTTCCGGCAACGACTCCAGCTCCGGCAACAATGGTGGCGGCGGTCCAGGCGGCAGTGGATATGGCTTCTGTGACGATCATTCAAAATGGGGAAGTTCCAGCGATAAAGCGCTTGAGGCGAATTGGAACAACTGGATAATGGAGACTTATGAGTCCGGAAAAAGCAGAGGCACTGTTCCCCTGGGAGCGGAGAGACTGATCAAGGATCTTTTGGATCCGAAGGTTGATTGGAGAACTATCCTGAATGATTTCATACAGGAAGAGGTGACTGATTATTCATTCATGCCTCCTGACCGCAGATTCTCTGACAGTCCGTTCTTTCTGCCGGATTTCAACGATACCGAGACTACAGTCAAAGGCATTCTCTTTATGGTCGACACATCCGGATCGATGTCGGATGAGGATATTACGCAGGCCTATTCGGAGATCAAAGGTGCGATCGATCAGTACAACGGCAGACTCGAAGGGTGGCTTGGATTCTTCGATGCCGAAGTCGTGCCGCCACAGCCTTTTACCGACGAAAATGAATTCAAAGTGATCCGTCCTGAAGGAGGCGGAGGTACGGATTTTGAAATTATATTCGACTATGTCAGAGATGAAATGGCAGACAGAGAGATAACGAGCATCATCATGACGGATGGTTATGCGCCGTACCCGGATGAATCCATGACGGATGGTTATGCGCCGTACCCGGATGAATCTGCATCGAGAGGCATACCGGTGCTGTGGATGATAAACAACGATGATGAAGTTGTTGAACCGCCGTGGGGAAAACGGTCAGATTCTGATACGGATCGTCATACGGTCATAAGAGGCATCTCCTGATTGAGATGCCTCTTGATCATGCCGCAGGATCGCGGGACTTATCTGATCCTTACTTTTACAGTAACGATCTGAGAATTGGCAGTCACTCTGACCTTTAATTTATAAGTACCTTTTTTTGTACCTTTCTTTATGGTGATCCTGCCTCCCTTTTTAAGAGCCAGTACCTTTGTATCGCCGCCTTTCACTTTATATGTGACTTGTCCCTTGGCATGTTTTACAGTGATCGCTTTGAATGTATTAGAGGATCTTTTCAAAGCTGATTTTCTGATTGTCTTGTTTTTTACAGAAACATCTGCCGGATTGAGCCGGTAATCGATCTCATCTTCATCAAACATATTATTCGGATCGTCATCATCGTCACCATCATCATATGTAGGCTTTTCTGACTCTTCATCTTCCCCGCCTGTAGCCGGAATGATCTCTCTATAAGTCTTTCCGCACTTACTGCATTCGTATTCGATATATCCATCAGTTGTTGCTGTTGGATTTTTTCTTGATACTATTCCGTTTTTATCATGGTCACGAATCAGATCCGGACCCGGGATTCCGTTTTTATCATGGTCACGAATCAGATCCGGACCCGGGAAATATACATCGAAAGAATCGACTACCTCATCAGTCCATTTAGGATTTGTGCAAGGATAATAAACGATACTTCCATCTGCCATATGATCAAAGGCAGTGGCTTTGGAAGCGACCGGCGGATCTCCCTTCATGACCAGTGTCATTGCACTTTCATTGTCGAATGCTCTGGTCTGGATAGTGTCCACCGTCCCTTCGAAGATAAGAGTCATGGGATATTTACCTGCGAACGCTTTCTGATATATGGTATCGACTGATGCAGGGATCGTTATCTCTTTCAGTTCCGGATAATGATTTTTCGCAAATTTCGATCCGATGGTCGTGACAGGGACTCCTGCGAGTTCCGCAGATATTGCCGCGGAAGTTCCGGATCCGGGCTTTATCCCTGTTACGGTCAGGGTCCATTCATCTGAACTGAACCACAGGCTCCTCTGGTTCTTTGAATCGTAGGTGGCCACGCTGTATAAGAACGTGCCGTCAGAAAGATCCGTGATCGTGGTGATGCCGTGGTAATGTGCCACTGCGGCCTCTTCTGCGGAAAAATCAAAATCATAATCATCATAAGTCTCTGCTTCAAACCATGATGTTTTCTTTAGATCTCCATATCCTGAACCCGGTGAATGACCGACCCAGTAGGTGTTGTCATACCAGTTGTTGGAACCTCCGGTCGCATCAAAGTATATCCAGCGTTTGTTCCGACTGTCGTATGCGGCATTATATGCATGAGCTTCCTCGTCAGGTCTGCTGCTGTTAACCACTATGCACGGAATGCCGGCTGCATTCAGGAACAGCTTGCATAATGCAGCGTAATCCTGGCATACACCGTACTTCAGTTTCCACGCGTCATATACGTTGGACGGACCGTTATGATCCTTCTTGTAAAAGAAATTCCTTGCAACATATTCATATATCCGATGTATCTTCTCGCGATCCGTTTCATATCCATTGACTGCGTCCCGTCCGACTGCCTCCAATTCAGCCAGCTGGGATCTGGTGATCTTTTTCAGACCGCCTGAGTAAAAGTTACTCAAAAAGGCATTGGTATCTCGTGCTGTATCCGGATCCTGGTATCTGTCGATCAGTTCCCGTGCCTTGTACTGGGATCTGAGTTCAGCCGGATCCGGTACCTTTGCCGCGTAGAGTTCGACAGTCCGGACCGGTTCGTTTGTACAGGATGCCGCATGAGCTGTCACAGTGATGTCAAATATCGGCAGTCCTGAAAAAATGATGCTGAATACCGCCAGGATACTTATCAATTGCTTTATTCTGTTGTTCATTTCAAATGCTCCTTTTTATCATACCCTCAATCAGGAGTATATCACTATATCGACTTCAATTACCGCAAAGCGGCCATTACATACAATCTGGAGATCCATGAGGAGGGTGGTGATATCCTCCTCATGGGACCGGAGCGATCACAGGCTCACTCTCAGGATGTCCGCGAGTTTCGCCGCCTGATCGTATGTCAGGGTCAGTCCCTTAGTCATGCGGGTATGATCAGGTGACCATTCCCTGATATCGAACTTCGGTTCACCACCATTCCAGGAGACGACGTTCAACTCTCGTTTCCATCCGGACTTCGGATTCTCATCAATAACTCCGCAGTGCCTTTTGATCTCGAATGTCACGTTTGAATTGTTGTTAGCTGCCATATCTAGCTCCTTTCATTCCGGTAGCTGCCATATCTAGCTCCTTTCATTCCGGTGCTTTTGCTGCACCACTCTGTTGTTTTTCTTTGCGACTGCCAAAAGGCACAGCAAGCGGCTCCGTCAGGGACACTCGTAAGAGTGCATGCTTTATCCTTGACGGTGGATGGCCGCGGCTGTGGTAGGCTTGGAGCAAAAGAAAAACGCCATAAAAAATGATCCTGCCTTTGCAGGATATCCGCTGAAATATAAGGGTCGGGGACCGGTGTGTAAGGCTGACAGCAGGGGTATCAGCTGACGCGATTGGTCTGTGGGCGGGGACCGGCGCACTCTCTCAGGTGCGGATGAGATGAGTGTTACTCCTGGTGTTCCTTTTTGGATCGGAACAGGTCAAAATATGTTCGGATATGGTACAATGGGACTAATATAGTTGACGCTATGATTAAGAGTTCAATAGATTCGGTATAGTATGTATAGCTTAAGAAGGTTGGAAGACAGGCGAAATAGGGACTCTTTCTTAACAGCACAGGCTGTCTGCGCCCTTTTTGCGTCCTGCAGCTGCGGGGTGTGCAGAACCGGATATTACATTCGTGATGGATAACCGTCGGATTCTGACGGGGTAAGTATACACTGTCAGGTTTGGCGGTTTTTGTTGCGTTTAACATGGCAATGCGGCAGCCATAACAGTCGCAAATATTAAAGTATAGGAGAAGAAAAAGTTTATGATGAAAAAAAGATTATTAAGTATCCTGCTCAGCCTTGCACTGATACTGGGGCTGATGCCGGGGATGGGCCTGACGGCGTATGCGGCAGATCCAGATCCGGTAAAATATCTGGACGCGAATGGCGTTGAACAGGAAATAACGAAGTACACTGAGGTTGACTTCTGGACAAAATTTGAAGATGATGGCTACTACGTTGTCAAAACTGATATTGACTTTAGAGAGACTTTATCTATTAAGGCTAACGTGAAGTTAATCCTCTGCAATGGAGCAAAATTGACTGTAAATCCAATGTTTGGAGAGGGTATAAAGATTTATGAAAATAAGACGCTTGAAGTATACGCTCAGAGTAAAGAAATAAGCACTATGGGCGAATTGAGTACACAGAGTTCATCAGATGGCTATGGCATCAAGTCTGAAGGAAATTTAACGATAAACGGCGGTAATGTCAAGGCAGAGGGGAGGTATGGGATTAACTCTTACGGAAATTTAACGATAAACGGCGGTAATGTCAAGGCAGAGGGGTCGTCTGCTGGGATTATCTCTACAGGGATTCTTACTGTTAATGGTGGAAGCCTGAATGCTTCTAGCACAAACGGGTATGGTATTGCGTCGTATTATCAAGATGGCCAAGATGGCGTTGGTGTGATAATTAATGGCGGCACTGTAACTGCAAGCGGGAAACTTGGCGTCCAAGCGACAGGCGGTGTAACAATAAGCGGAGGGACCGTTAGTGCCACTGGAATGCAGGCGCCAGGAATTTATGCACCATCCGTAACCATTAATGGCGGCAGTGTCACCGCCTCAAGCCCGAACAAGGCATTCGATGCCAATATAACTCTCGGCACAGGTGTGATAGTTTCCGCTGGAGATAATGAAGGCAGCGCGACCGAGGTTACAGACACTTTTCAGACTACACATGACCAGAAATGGGTACATGCTGAAAAGCCGGCTCACACCCATCAATTCGAATATCAAGCCCATGATGATGTAATCAACGCATTATGCTTAGAACCTGACTGTCCTTTGCCGTTAAAAGGCTCAGTACCTGGTATTACTGTTACCATCGTCAAGCCAACACTTCAAACCTATGGTCAGACAGGCGATGGTATCAGTGCTCAAGCAACATTAGATAATTTAGAAGCCTTTAATAGAGAAACAGGAAAAACAATTGCAACTACAGATATAAAGTATGTAGGTAGAGATGGCACAACATATCAAGAGAGCGCAACAGCTCCAATAGATGCTGGTAAATATACTGCGAAGATCACAACAAAAGACGAGTATGAAGATGAAATAACTGCCAAAGTTGATTATGAAATCGCAAAGGCTGAACCAAAAGCCGGTGACTTTACCTTCACAGCCCCGTCTGGGCTCACCTACGACGGCAACGCAAAGAGTGCGAATGTAGTGCCGAAGGAAGGCATTACCGGCATGGGTAATGTGACGGTGAAGTATTACAGCGGCATGGACTGGGATGAAGCTAAAGAGAAAGAAGTGCAGAGTCCAATCGACGCAGGCACCTACTATGTGGGCATCGAAGTAGCAGAGGGAACGAACTACAAGGCGACTTCTAGTGTTCTTCACGGAAGCGACTGGCAGTTTACGATTGCTAAGGCAACGCCTACTGTCAACGACTTTACCTACACAGCATCGGGTCACTATCTCACTTACGATGGCAACCAAAAGAGTGCGACTGTTGTGCCAAAAGATGGTATTACCGGCATGGGTAATGTGACGGTGAAGTATTACAGCGACCAATATTGCACTAACGCGGTGACTCCGACCAATGTCGACACTTACTATGTTGGCATTACTTTGGCCGAAGGAGATAACTACCGCGATGCTTCTTCTGCTCTTCATAATGATGACTGGAGATTTACGATTACCAAGGCGGCGGAAACCGCACCGGCCGCAGATACCAGCAATCTCAATATTAACTACTCCGAAGAAACCATTTCAGCAAACGGAGGCTATGAGGTTGCCGCCGATAATAACGGCACGTCGATAACAAATTTAACTTCGATACTTGAGAATGGCACTCCGACCGTGTACATCCGTAAGACCGCGTCTGATAACAATCATGATCCCAGTGCATGGGTTGCGGTAACGCTTGCAGCTCGTCCTGACGCTCCGAACGACTTAAGCACAAAGAATGCTTCCAACGGCGGCACGGCGGACGGCAAGATCAAAGGCACGACCGTGGCTATGGAGTATAAGCAAAAGGACAGCGAGGGTGAATGGACAACCGCAATGGCCGGCGAAACAGCGGTCGTACCTGGTACTTACATTGTTCGTGTCAAGGCAACGGATGCTGCTCCGCACGGCAAAGCTACCGAAGTGACGGTGGGCAGCAACTATAAGGCACTGGATAATTCCACAACAGTTACCATCAAAAAGGGTGAATCAGAGCTGAGCGGAGTCCCTGTGGTTGATGATGTGTTGACCGTAAGCTGCGAAGCCAGTGATGTGACTTATCAGTGGTATCGTGGTGATGAAGCCATCAGCGAAGCGAGTGGCACATCCTATACCGTCACAAAAAATGATGTGGGCAAAGCAATAAAGGTTGTCGCTACGCAGACGAAGGACAGTAACGGTCAAGAGATAACCGGCACGAAGCCGACAAAGGACTCTGCCGCGACTTCTGCGGTGGTGAAGAAGACACCTAAAACGATTAGTGCTGATGCTGCGAAAAGCATAGCGGGAATCAATTATCAGACAGAGCAGGCGACCCCTGATAGCGGTTATGAAGTTTCTACCGACGGCACCAATAAGACAGAATCCCCAATCAGTCTTACCGGCATTATTGACAGCGAGTCTCCAAAGATTTATGTCCGCACAGCGGAGAACGATGATACTGCCGCAGGAGCATGGGTTGAGGTAACGATCGTTGCCCGTCCTGATGAACCGACTGGTCTGACAACAGAGAGTGCTAACACCGCTACCTCGCAGGATGGTAAAATCAAAGGCACGACTGGGGACATGGAGTATAAGCTGAAGGGTAGTGAAGACGCATGGACAACCGCAACGGCTGGCGAAACGTTGGTTGCTTCCGGAACATATCTCGTCCGCACGAGGGCTTCCAGTGATAAACCTGCGGGGAAAACCGCAGAGATGGCTGTTGGAAGCAAGGAAATAATTTTGACGGATGCGCAGAAGCCTACGGCTAAAACCGGCCTTACATATACCGGATCGGAACAGGCGCTTATCAATGCACCTGCTGCAGATCTGCCGAAGAGCGCGAAAGAGATGCGTTATGCCATTGGCACGGATGCAACCACTGCCCCGACCGACGGCTGGAGCACTACACTTCCGGTAGGAAAAGATGCAAAGACCTACTATGTATGGTATAAGGTTGTAGGCGATGAAAACCATAATGATTCAACAGCAGAATGCATTCCTGTGACTATTTCCAATAGGCCATCAGGCGGCGGCAGCAGCGGTTCCGGCGAGGGCAGCGGTACAACATATACTGTTCCTGTGACGAATGAGTCTACTGTTCAGGTGAATGTCAGTATCAATAACGGAAATGTCGCTGTCAATGAGATCCAAGCTGAAGATATAGCTAAGATCACTACAGGCGGAGATGATCAGAAACCTGTCGATACTATCAATATCGATCTGTCCGGTGCATCGGTGGAAGTCACCTCAATCGAACTGACCAAATCGACAGTTGAAAATCTTGCTGATGCAGTCAGTAAGAATGAGAATCTGGAGACAGTCACGGTC
>CACYHR010000085.1 GCA_902774265.1 uncultured Eubacteriales bacterium | reverse complement strand
TGCATATTCGCTCTTCGTCTTCACTTTATCGGGATCACTCAGGTCGAATATCGGTGTCCATGTATCAGGCATTTTAATGCTGTATCTTGCATCGGTGGCGATACCTTTTGATTTCAGTATATGTGCCGAATCCCCGCCGGTAGCTCCCGGTGAACTTCCATAAGTCACAGCAACAAATGTGTATATAGGTCTGTTTCCGGATATAATGAGTTTCTCCATAAACTTTCTCATAATGATCGGCAATTCTCCCGCATATGCAGGAGAAACGAAACCAAGCATCTCATTATCTCCAATAGTGATCTTTGTCTTGGATCTTTCGATAGACTGGGCTGTTTCACATATTTCTGATGCGATACATTCTGAAACATACTTGCTGTTGCCTGTTGCGGAAAAATAGAAGATCATAATATCATCCCTGTATGTAAAATTGCCTTTATTTTATATTCTCTCATACTTTATATCATTATAACAGATTTTCAGGTTGTAATCAAGTAAAAAAACAAAACCGCAATGAAAAATCACTGCGGCTGATATAGTCAAATTGTTAGAGCCCAGCTATTCTGTCATCCAAAAGTGAGCGTATTTTGTCAAGGGTAGGTACTGTATATTGTCAAAGTACGAGGGAGGCAATAGGGCTATGGAAAAGAAACTGCCGCCCCCAAACTGGAGACGACAGTTACAGATATAAGAGAGCAAATGCTCCCGGCAAAATCCCGCAAGGCGCTCGGGTCGCTCCCCAGCGTAGCCCTATCCTCCTTACGGGCAAAAGCCCATGAATTAGAACGGATCACCGTGCATTGAAATTGAAATTATTCTCTCCGTGTATTGGAGGCAAAAGTGCGTATTTGTCAAGTATATCAAGCATATGGACGATAAGTTCGTCACGAGACAGCATGAATACATCGCAATTCTCACAGAGATCCTGGTATTCACGATTGACTTCACGTTTTGCTTCGCTGATATCAAGACGGCGCAGTAGCCAGATCAACACAATGTCGTGGAAAATATCGTCATTCATTGGATCACCCCCGTAACTTCGTTTTCAAGTACAGTATCTACAGATTTGCTGTCAATACAGTTCTGTTTCATCTGCGAGCCATAGATAAGTGACTGGCTGCAGGCGCGGTTAATGAGACGTGGATTCCCACCGGAAAAATCGAAAATAGATTTCATTGCATCTTCAGTAAATATGGGAGAATCATGTCCGGAATAAAGAAGCTGTGTCTCAATATACTGCTTTGTATCTGCAAAATCCATTGGTGTCAGGAAGCATTCAATGTCCACACGTTCAAGAATTGCTCTGTAAGCGGAGAGCCGCAGCTTGTCCCAGAGTTCTGTCTGACCGGAAAGGATCAGAGCCAAGGGATTTTCGGAATCCATTTTGTAATTTAACAGGAAACGTGCTTCCTCCAACATTTCTTTGTCCAGAAGATGCGCTTCATCCACGATTACAACCACCTTGCGGCTCTGCATTCCACGCATGATCTCAATCTGCTTGTGCAAAAGGTCGCGGGCAGCAGTGCGCTGAAGCACCGGCTTGCAGCCAAGCTGGATCAGCAGATAGTTGTAGAAGCTGCGGGGTGTCAGCTTGGAATCTGCGATATACAGGACCATAAATTCCTGTTCAGAAAGTTCGGCCTTCAGGCGGCGTAGCGTGCTGGTCTTGCCCGTGCCGGGTTCGCCGATCAGGACAGCAAAGAGCTGCTTTTTGGCAGTATATTCCAGCCGGCAGAATACCTCTGCGCTCTGATGTGTCTGATGTAATGCACTGGTCGGGATGCCACGAGTAAATGGTGTATGTTTCATTTCATAGAACTGCTCATACATTTTCATCACCCTCCAAAGCTCTCGTATACGAGATAACAGCCCTGCGCTCCCGTTCATCAGCAGTTTTCGTAACAGCATCCAGAAGCCGCGAGGAATCCACAGGAATACGGTCAATTCCGGCACGCTTCGGCTTCTTGCCCACATGAGTGCCGTTCTTTGCAGGTTCTGCATAGAACGGCTCGTGTCCTTTTGGTTCGATTCTTACCCTGGCTATGTTTTGCGGGTCATAGACAACATCAATCTGCTGTCCGGCATACAGAAGTCCTACATCGTAATCTTTGCCCATGAAGCTGATGCAGCCGGACTTGTTGACCTTGCGCGGCTCACAGTGCAGGAACGCACTTGCAAGGAGGGCATCATCGGGATAATTCAGTGGCATAGAATCGCTTTTGAAGGCATGCTCCGGCGTCACGCCGAGGGTGCTGTGAACCTTGTGGTGGTAGCATTCTGAAAGCCAGGCGTTGAACTGCGTATTCAGATCTTCGATGCTCTCCGGCGGGTTCAGATTTACCTCTGCAATAAACGAATCAACGGTTTGGTTGAAACGCTCCTGCTTACCCTTTCCCTGCGGATTACGGGGCTTGGCATACAGCAGCCGGATACCGAGTAGACTGCAGGTGCGTTTCATCCAGTGGGTACGGTACTGAGAGCCATTGTCAAAATAGATGCGGCGTGGTATGCCATACTTCTGAATACCCTTCTTCATTGTATCTTCCACAATAGTCTGCTCCATATCACCGTAGAACTGTGCGTGAATGATATATCGCGTGGCGTCATCGATCAGGCAAGACAGATACGTGGGCTGGACCTTTCCGCCGATTCTGAGGGTCGGGCCATACTTGATGTCACCCTGCCAGAGATCGCACCGATGAACCCTTTGGAACCGCTGCGAACCATAACCATTGTCCTGGTACATCTTCATCATTGCAGTTGAGTAGCCCGCTCCTGCAAGCGCACGTTGCAATGTAGTACGCTTCAGAGTATCATGTTCAACCTTTCCCTCCAGTTCAAGGATCCGGATAATGGTCGGCACACTGCGGGATGGTACTTCACGGCGCAGTCGGATCGCTTCTGCGAGAATTTCCTTTGAAACGATGATGTTATGTTCCGGCACCTTGCCCTTCGGTTCCAGACCGTCCATTCCGGATTCGTTGTAGGCATCCACATATCTCTGTATTGTACGTGTGGATACTTCGTACATGACGGAGATCTCACGACGCTTCTCGTAGTACTCCTCCGGTGATGAGAGTACACCAACAAGCGGCGCAATCATACCCATGCGTCGCTCTGCAATTTCTTTAGCTAACTGCTTATCTTTCATGCCCATAGAGGCACCTCCTTGTCTGGTGATACCTCTATCATATCACAAATCCACATGACAGTATACGTTAACTCGTTGGCTGCCATTCTCCCACATTTACGACCAGTCTGACAAAATATTTGAACTTCTCAAGAGTGGAAAAGGCATCGTAATTTGTCACAAGTGTCGGGTGTTCCAGGCTCAATCGTCTGACTGTTGCTGCACCGATTCTGAAAAAGCTCCTGATCCATCGGCAAATGCGGGTTGCTGTGTGATCATCAACGCAATAGTTGTTCAGAGCATCATAAACTGCAGCAAAAGTTTCTGCACAGAGATGTTTGTACGGCACTACAAAATCAGGCAGTTCACGATGATAACGTTGACACTCCTCACAGTGGAGCACTCTGAGAGCAAGTTTTTCACGATAACCGTTTGATCTGCGCACATATCGTCTGCATCTGCCATGCAGTTTCATTAGGCAGCCACAATCGGGGCAAAAAACTTCTTCATCCCCGGTAATATATCGGATTCCGTCCTTGACATATTCAATAAAATGTGTTATACTAATCATTGTGAGGGACGATAGCCGCGTCATGAGTGTCAGTCATGACGATAAAAACGGCTATCGTTTTCCTTTCTGAAATATGATTACTTCCATTATACCACTTTTCATTGTAAAAGCAAAGACGGTATCCACCCGATTCACATAATCGGGAAGATACCGTCTTTTTTTATCTGCGCTGTCGCGCAGAATGGGTTTATCGCTTTTGTTTTCCCAGGAGCATATGCTATCCTGACAAATGAGACGGGCGTCTTGACAAAATAGAATGCCTCACTCTTGACAGAACCTGTGCCTGCGTGACAAAATACATTCACTTTTGGATGACAAAATGGGGGAGCGCTAACAGTATATGGTATTATGTGGCCTTATAAAAACACATCTGAGGTCAATAATCTTTTTTTAGGCGATAAAACCGATAAAGACAGCAAAATTCCCGTAAATGATAACGATACTAAGACTAAGTATATTATCACGGTTGTTCTTATTATCATATCTGCGGTAAGCGGAGTTACAGCGATCATAATGTCAACAGGTTCATCTGCAAAGAACAAGAACGGCTACGTCATGAAGAATCCCACTAATGTTGGAGTAGCACCGACCGAATTTTTCGGGGGAGAACATCGGAAATATGATGAAACAGAATATGTTCCGAGAAATAAACCTTGTGTGACGATAATACTGCGTGATACGAGTGTGTCGGAACATATTTATGAAATGAAGCTTGAAAAGGGCGGAAAGATCCGGATCGGACGAGACAGCGGAAAATGTGATTTGGTTATTGATTATGACAGAAGTGTTTCGGGATGTCATTGCAGGATAAGTATGAATGATGACGGTAAAATGATGATAGAAGA
>CACYHR010000084.1 GCA_902774265.1 uncultured Eubacteriales bacterium | reverse complement strand
TCGGAAGCATTGATCTCCGGAGGCTGAGCTCCTCCGATAAGTACGGCGTCGCTCGCTCCAATCAAGCGAGCTTGTTGGAGCTTTGCTCCTGGTTGAAAAACCAGAAAACTGCATACAGATCGGTCTTTCAATGATCGGTCTGTATGCAGTTTTATTTAGTAAATCAGTATAGGCGTACCCGGCTCCAGCATTTCGTATAACTCGCCCGCAGATGCCAGCGGCATGTTTACGCAGCCGTGTGATCCGTTGCCCTTATAAATATCTCCGCCGAAGGTGCTGCGCCATGTTGCATCGTGAAGTCCGAAGCTTGTACCGAGGAAGTCCATCCAGTAGTTTACATAAGAATTGTACTTTGAACCATCGTCATTGGAACCTCTGAGTACAAGATTTCTCGATTTATATATCAGATAGAATGTTCCGCGAGGCGTGTTGTGATTTCCCGCATTACCGGTGACAACAGGGCAGTCCAAAGCGACCTTGCCGTCGACGAAATATGTCAGGTGCTGCTTTGGAATGCTTACGAATACATATGTCCCGACCGCTCCGTATTCTGGCTCCTGAACTATGACATATGCTTTGGCCTCCGATCTGTTGCCGCTTTCATCGGTGGCAACAGCCGTGACAGGGTATTTTCCGGCCTTTGTGTAATCCACTTCGGCCTTCGAGATATCAACATCGCATTCGCCGCTGTTGTCAGTAACTTCAAACATCGATTCGGGATCGACATCTTCGGGAGGTATACCCATAAACGTATAGATGTTTCTGTTGACTTTTATTACAGGAGCTTCTTTGTCAGTGATCTCGATCTTATAGCTGCGGTACTGATGCCCGCAGTACATAATAGTAACGGAGTGATTGCCCGGTTCGGCTGAAAAACCTTTTTCTGCCGGTTCTCCGTCATACAGTATTTCGGTATTGTCTTTGACAAATGCTGCATCTTCTTTGGACATAGCATCGAAATCAACATATTCCTCTATACTGTGCGGCACTTTATCGCCGAGATCGAGTGAAAAGCTTGTATACGAATAACGTGGATTCAGAGCCAGAACCGGATTGCATGCGCTGAGCAAAAGTGCAGTTGCTGACATCAGCAGAGCTGCGGCGAAAACTTTCATGCGTCCGGTCTGCGAAGATGATATTTCTTTTTGTATATATCTGTTTATAAATGAATGCATACTTTGGTATTTGCGTTTTTTCATGAGCTGTCTGCGGGCATTCAATCTGCCGTATGGCGGATCTGCCGGATCATTACATTGGTGCACCGATAGTAAGTAAAATGAAAAGCAGCGGTGCTGTCTGCGGAACCGCTGCTTTTGTGACGTTTATCAATGTCCCATCAGCGCGGCCTGGCCGTTTCAAAACGATGGGTCAATTTTACCATATCGGCATTGCAGATTGAACTGCGTTTTACATTTAATACTTGTTATGCATTTGCTTCCGGATTTTTGTTTGCACTCTCAGGTACTATATATGATCCGCTGCTCTTCTTGAAGAATACCAGAGTACCGATCATCAGAACAACTCCTACGATCAGAGGAATCACCGGAGATGATGTGAAACCTGCGATTATATATGAAACCGTAGAAACAGCAGCAACAGTTGTCGCATATGGGAACTGTGTTGTTACATGTGTCAGGTGATCGCAGGATGCACCGGCAGATGCCATGATAGTTGTATCCGAAATAGGTGAGCAGTGGTCTCCGTATACGGCTCCGGCCATGCAGGCTGCCATTACAGGCATCATCAGATGAGGCTGAGACTCTGTGATAGCAAGTCCGATAGGGATAAGGATACCGAATGTTCCCCATGATGTTCCCGATGCGAACGCGAGTGCGCATGAGATAAGGAATAGTATTGCAGGGATGAATGCGACGAATGCGCCTCCCATGTTTTTAACAAGTCCGCCTACGAAATCAGCAAGTCCCAGGCTGTCTGTCATAGCTTTGAGTGACCATGCGAGAGTCAGGATCAGGATAGGCGAAGCCATGGCCTTGAGTCCTTCAGGGATGCATCCGCAGCATTCTGTGAATGAAATAGTTCTGCGGCATGTGTAGTAGATGATGATAATGATCAAAGCGATCAGGGAACCCATTGAGAGACCTACAGAAGCATCTGAATTGGCAAATGCGTTGATAAAGCTCTCGCCGCTGAAGAATCCGCCTGAATGGATCATTCCTACGACGCAGCAGATTATCAGTACGATAACAGGAAGGATCAGATCGAGTACTGTTCCGTTGTCGCTGCCCTGATCTGCGGCATCAGCGAGGTCGGCGTTCTTATCCTTTATGGTGAAAAGGTCTCCGTTTTCTACTGCGTTCATCTCAAACTGTGACATTTTTGCGTAGTCAAACTTCATGAATATAAGTGAGAACATCATGACGAGAGTGAAAAGCGCGTAGAAATTGTACGGGATAGCGTGAATAAATACCGATATTCCGTTCTGTCCTTCTACGAATCCGGATACAGCAGCAGCCCATGAAGAAACAGGAGCGATGATGCAGACCGGAGCAGCGGTAGCATCGATGATATAAGCCAGCTTTGCTCTCGAAACCCTGAAATTGTCTGTTACAGGCTTCATTACGCTTCCTACTGTGAGACAGTTGAAATAGTCGTCTACGAAAATGATGATTCCGAGAATGACTGTAGCGACTTCGGCAGCGACACGGGATCTTACCCTTGTGAGCGCCCATTTACCGAAGGCCTTTGATCCGCCGGAAAGGTTCATGAGAGCTACGATGATACCGAGTATTACCAGGAATACGAGTATGCCGACATTGTAGCTGTCGCTCAGCGAAGCAATTATGCCGTCATTGAGCGCATGACTTACGATGCCGTTGAAATCAGCGCCGGCATACAGAACGGCTCCGCAGAGAACTCCGATAAAGAGGGAGCTGAAAACTTCTTTTGTGATAAGGGCGAGCACGATCGCGATAAGCGGCGGCAATACAGCCCATGCGGTTGCATAAAGAGCAGGTGTATCCATTTGTTACCTCCAAAAATAATTTTCCATACTGCGGAGCAGACTCCGCATTTACCTGAGATAAATAAAAAAATCCATGAATAACGCTTGAAACGTGCCATGGATAAGGTTATCAGTTTCGACCTATTGCCATGATAGCACTCCACTTGCGTGACAGTCCGCCGCATCTTATTACGGCGTCCCAGAATGCCGGACGGGTCACCGGCAAACTTCGGCGGATCATCCTTTGGGGATCCCGGTCTCCCGTGCTGAACTATACTCAGCTGCTGATATTCAGTCTTATCGCATGTTTGTCAGGCTGAATCAGATCCTTACTAATAATCTCCGCAACCTCTATCGGGTCAGGTGTTATTCAATTGGTATAATGACCTGATCGTCTGCAGCAACACAGTTATTAAAAAATGTGCAGCTGCTTAAATGCAAGTCTTGTATATGATAGATATAATTGTGTATAAAGTCAACAAAAATATGTAAAAAAATACAAAAAAGCGCCGCTGGCAGCGTTGTGTTTTGTGAGTTGCAATTCAGTAAACAGCCAGAGCCACATAAAGCGAAATACTCCGCTTCGCTTCGGGCTGCCGGGCTCCCGGCGTTCGAACTGCCGCGTACTCGTGCATTACATCTTCTCTCCGCCGAATGCTGAATTGTAACTTTTGTAATTTCAGTTCAGCCTCCGAAGACAATGTGTATTTATTCTCCTGAAATGTGCTAAAATTACGTAAATGAATGAACATAATGTTTTGATCGCTTTGATGCGGGGGTGCGGGATATGAATTTCAGTCAGTCTGAGATAGATTTTATAAGGGATGCGGAAGCTTATGTTCCTGTCCCGGAAAGCGAGAAACCTGTGATTGATTCTGAAGATGAACTGGAGCAGCTTCTCGCAGAAAGGCGTGCAGCTGCCGGAAACGCTGTGATGCCGGACTTCATGCACAGTAAATTCACAGGACTGGATCTGCACGGCCGGGACATGACCGGTCTCGATCTCAGAAGAGCGACCTTTGATAACTGTGATCTTAACGGAACGGATTTCAGCGGTTCCAATATGGATCATGTTGCCTTCTATAATAATGATCTCAAAAATATGAAGCTGTGCGGATGCAAGGCAAGAGGCTGCAGCTTCAGGTTTCAGGATATGACGGGCATAGATCTCTCCGGAGCCAATATTTATGCTTCGGTACTTGAAGACGCGCTCAATCAGGATAAGGTCATTACTGATGAGAATACAGAGTGGTACAGGATGAGATGTCCCGAGGAAGGGCCTTTCATTGCATGGAAATGCTGTACGGACCTTCGTGTCGTCATGATGCTCGTTCCTGCTGATGCCAAACGCTGTATGGCGACTATGGAAACCGGCAGAGTGTCAAAGGTCAAAGTGCTTAAGATCACCAGCATCGATGAGAGTGAGAGCTATTCATGGGCACAGTCCACAGTAGATCAGGATTTCTATTATGAAGTCGGCAAATGGATAGAACCGGCAAACGGATTCCAGGAAGACAGATGGAAAGACTCTTCGCCGGGTATACATTTCTTCCTTGACAGGCAGCAGTGTATTGACTACCAGTCAAAGTAGCCTGAAAGTAAGCGTGATGAGAATAAGAAGCTGCAGAACCTGCAAGTCATTACAAAACGGGGTAGATGAAGGGCATTACCCCGTTTTTGTGTTTAATAAACGACTAGCTCTGCATTGAATATATTTATGAAAGTAATCATGTCCGGAAACGAAGCAATCGCTCGCGGTGCTTATGAAGGCGGCGCAAGATTCGCATCGGCATATCCGGGAACACCAAGTACAGAGATCCTCGAGAACATGCCTCAGTATGGTGATGCTGTTTATTCAGAATGGGCACCAAATGAAAAGGTAGCGACAGAAGCGGCTATAGGCGCTTCGATCGCAGGAGTAAGATCTTTCTGCGCTATGAAGCACGTTGGTATGAACGTTGCTGCAGACCCTATCTACACATTTGCTTATACCGGAGTTACCGGCGGATTCGTAATGGTAGTAGCGGATGACCCTGGTCAGCACAGCTCACAGAATGAGCAGGACAACAGGAATCAGGCCAAGGCTGCAAGACTGCTCATGCTCGAACCATCCGACAGCCAGGAAGCTCATGACTATATGAAGAAGGCTTTTGCTCTGTCCGAAAAGATGGATATGCCTGTACTCATGCACGTTACTACAAGAGTATGCCACTCCAAGGGCATCGTAGAACTCGGTGAGAGAGAAGAGGCAGCAGTTCCTGATTACGAGCCAAAGATCAAAAAGTACGTAACAGCTCCTGCTAACGCAAAGGTTCTCAGAGCTACACTCGAAGAGAGAGTAGAGGCTGCAAGAGCTTTCGCTAATGACTGTGAGTTCAACAGAGTTGAGATGCACGACACAAAGATCGGTGTTGTTACATCCGGCGTTTCGTATCAGTATGCAAGAGAGACATTCGGCGACAACGCTTCTTATCTCAAGCTGGGACTGACGTTCCCTCTGCCATACGATCTCATGAAGGATTTCTGCAGCAAGGTAGACAAGGTCTACGTTGTTGAGGAAATGGATCCGTATCTCGAAGAGCACCTCAAGATGCTCGGTATCGAGTGCACAGGCAAGGATGTTATTCCTCACTATGACGAGCTCAATACAGATATCGTCCGCAAGGCATTCTGCGGAATCGAGCCTGAGACTTATACATCCGACATGCAGACAGTCGTAAGACCTCCTGCACTCTGCGCAGGCTGTCCTCACAGAGGACTCTTCTACTGCCTCTCCAAGAGACAGAAGAAGGACGGTCTCATGATCACCGGAGATATCGGCTGCTACACACTCGGAATGGCAGCTCCTCTGAACGCTCTTCATTCCTGCATCTGCATGGGCGCATCCCTCTCGCAGGGACATGGCGCAAGCATCGCACTCAGAGACGCAGGCAAGAAGACGAAGGTTGTTTCCGTTATCGGCGACTCCACATTCTTCCACACGGGTGTCAACTCCCTGATGGATGCTGTTTATAACAGCGGCAGCAACCTGTCAATCATACTCGACAACAGGATCACAGGTATGACAGGACATCAGCAGAACCCTGGTACAGGATACACACTCATGGGCAAAGAGGCTCCTGAAGTAGACATCCCTGCACTCTGCAAGGCTATAGGCGTAAAGGAAGAGAATATCATCACTGTTAATCCTAACCACCTCGATGAGGTCAACGCTGCACTCGACACACTGCTCGCTAAGGATGAGCCTACAGTTCTCATTACAAGATGGCCGTGCGTTCTCAAGAAGTTCAGCCAGCAGGATATCGATGAGTTCCCGACACTGCACAAGACTCAGTGCGTGATCGATCAGGATAAGTGCAAAAACTGCAAGATGTGCGTAAAGACAGGATGCCCTGCACTGATCTCCACCAAGGAGAAGGTAGTTATCGACTACACAAGCTGCAACGGCTGCACAGTCTGCAAGCAGGTTTGCCCATTTAACGCTATTGAGGAGGTGACAAGATAATGAGTGAAGTTAAGAATATCCTCCTGGTAGGAGTAGGCGGACAGGGAACTATCCTGGCAAGTAAGATCCTGACAAGCGGTCTTATGAAGGCCGGCTACGATGTAAAGATGAGTGAGATCCACGGAATGTCCCAGAGAGGCGGCAGCGTATCCACTCAGGTAAGATACGGCGACAAGGTCTATTCACCAATCGTTGGTAAGGGATCCGCAGATGTTATCGTTGCTTTTGAGGAAATGGAAGCTCTCAGATGGCTCGATCACCTCAAGATCGGCGGCAAGATGGTAATCAATGATCACCAGATCCAGCCTGTACCTGTAAATCTGGGAATGGCAGAGTATCCGGAAGGCATCATCGACCACCTCAAGGAAAAGGTAGAAGTTCTTTCGTTCAAGGCTGCTGACGTAGCTACAGAACTCGGAAATCCTAAGGCTATGAATATCGTACTGCTCGGAGCTCTCGTAAAGGCAATGGGCGGACTCGATGATATCGACTGGGATGCAGAGATCGAAGCTAACGTAAAGCCTAAATTCGTTGAACTCAACAAGAAGGCTTTCCACGCAGGATACAGCCTGTAATACAGACTGACGCGTTACTGAAACAAACAATGACCCGCTCCGGAGATTCGCCGGAGCGGGTTTTATGATGACGTATTATATATCGTCAGTTTTTCTGAATCTTGAATAAGGATGTGATGCGTGATAGTATATTCAGCGTCAGAGGAGGAAAATTATGAGAACTTTAATGCTGATCGCGAGCGTAGCGATGATCGGTTCGGGAATATTCTGTGTTGCAAATGCCAGCGCCGCGTTTCTGTCGGTTGCTTTCATTATAGGACTGGTATGGTCTTTCATGGGACTGATCGAGATAATAATAGGCTTCAGGGCCGATTTTGAGATAAGCAGGGAAGCTGTTACCATTGTTAAAGACGGGGTGCTGATGATGTTTATCGGCATTGTAATCCTGAGCGGACAGATCGCGGGAGATACAGCGGCATCTGTAATGTTTGCGATGTGGATGCTGATCGAAGGTGTTCTTTCTATGAGATTCGACCAGATGGATCTGATCCATATCGGTACCTCTGAAAGGATATCATTTGGTATAAGCATGCTGATGGTGATACTCGGCGGTTATACATTCTTTAATATGGCTGCATTCAATCTTCCTGCTACACTGCTGATCGGAATATCTATGATCGCTATGGGAATGAGAAGACTCGGACAGTCCTTCGTGATCGAATATGACAGGCCATCCTTCGTAACAGGTAATGAGGAAAAACTCAGAGAGGCAAAAGAAGAGGAAAAACGTGCCCTTGCAAAGGCAAAAGAAGGAATACGCGAGCAGAAGATCGCGCAGAGAAGGATTAAGAGAATAGAAGAGGACATAGAGGCTGAGCGCGGCGTGCTGCTCAATGCTGCGCAGGAGAGAGAAGAGCGCGAACTCGAGCGCAGGCTCAATGAATGATGCGCAGATGTTGACAGGCGAAATACTCTGCTTATCATCATGGCTGCGTTCGATGCATTGTTGCTATTAATACGATGTGATTGCAGTTTGATCTCTGCAAATGCCCTTTTGACGTCCATCGGGTGTAAAAATTTACTGATCAGTGCTAACCATACACCCTGGTAGTAAGAAGCGGTGTATGAAATATGAAAGAATGCAGAGTATAACACTCGACATACTCATAAAGAAGTGCAGCAAAAAGGAGCTAGAAAAAGTCCTTGAAAAAACTTAAAAAAAGTTTAAAAAAGGTGTTGACAAAAGAAACGAAAGAGCTATAATAAATGAGCGGTCAGAAACCGGGGGCTGAAAAGCACACCGGTTTTTAAATCGCCAAACGCGA
>CACYHR010000083.1 GCA_902774265.1 uncultured Eubacteriales bacterium | reverse complement strand
TAATTAGCGCAAAAATATAAAAGGCAGAAACTTTTGTGGGCAAGATCGGCACCGTTGAAATACAAGATCATGTATCTCAACGGTGCTTTTTCAGTTTCTGAAGCGGTGTTTCTGCAATTTTGCGGCTCAACAACATTGTTGCTACTCAGCCCCTAAGGGTGCAATCGATCCGTTTGGGGCTGAGTAGCAGCAAAGAAGCGATATGGAATAGCGACTTTATTTTGAGATATTGAACAGAAATAACCTGAATATCTCATAATAAATTTGACAATGCTGCTGCATTAGATAGTGTGAAAACGCTTATATCGTGCGTCATTAGCCTGTCGTTAGCTATATAAAATTCAGCACAATCAGGAGTGGCTAAAGTTCGTAAACAAGTGTAATTTCAAGGAAAAGTGAAAGTTTAGGTATGGACAAAATCAAATTATGCAAGTATACTAACTATGCAATTAGATATAGCCAAAACAACGATTTTCAAGGAGGCTAAGTCAGTGTCTCAGTCAATTAAGATCAAGGGAATAACCATTCGGAACTTCAAATCGCTTTTTGATGTAAGCTTTGAGACCGGAAATGTCAATGTGTTTATTGGGGCAAACGGTTCAGGCAAGACTTCTGTGCTGGAGGCGATCGGAGTGCTTAGCGCGGCCATGACAGACAGAGTGAATAATAACAGCCTGCAAAGAAAGGGTGTCAGATTAAGCACATCTTCGCTGTACAAGTCAAAGTTTGCGGATATCGTAAAAGAGTCGCCTACAGTTGAGTTCTCGTTGAAATGGGGCAAAGATTCGCACGAATATCAGTACAATACCCACCTGACCGCTCCTGTAGGGGATGACTCATGGAAGTATCATACAGAGAGCGTTAGTAGGGACGGAATAATAGTATTCGGTCGAAGCAACCGAAGTAAAAGCCATATGAACAATAAGGTCGGTTACTATTCGCTGTCCGATAGACTTGCATCTGAGGAGTACCTTGCTGCGGGCAGATATGTTGCAGATTATGGGCTATTCCAACCTGATACTCTTACATTGCGAGGTAATGTGCCGGATCCGACACAGATCACTCCGATAGGACTGAACGGAGGGCGTCTTGCTGAGGCTGTCGGGGATCTGTTCAGAACTGTGGACGATGAGCTGATGTTTGGCAGTATGTATATGGATGAAGTACTTGAATTAATGGAATGGGCTTCCGAATTTCATGTTGGAAAGCCGAAGAAATCCAATCTGAATCCAGGCGTGCCATCGACAAACCAGATAATAGAATTTCGCGACAGATTTCTGAAAGACAGTGCTCTGTTTACAGGATACGATGCCAGTGAAGGTGCTTTGTATGTCCTGTTTATGCTCTGCCTTGCCATGCATCCGTCCACGCCTATGATGTTCGGAATAGACAGTTTTGACCATGCTATGAACCCAAGGCTTGCAAAACGGCTCACACAGGTCTTTGACAAGCTTGTCATTGAGAACGGAAGAACGGTATTTATGACAACACATAATCCGCTTGTGCTGGACGGACTCGACTTGACAGATGACAGGATCCGTTTGTTTGCAACTGAAAGAGATGACCTTGGACATGTAACTGTCAACAGAATACTTGTAAGTGAAGACCTGATCAAAACAGGGCAGCCGCTTTCACGTCTTTGGATCAATGGATATCTGGGAGGCGTTCCGGAACTGATATGAAGAGAGTTATAGGTATAGTCAGCGAAGGACCGACTGATCAGATGGCTATCCGTACTGTCATCGATAGGTTGACCGGAGAAAAGAACATATACAGGTACATACAGCCCGAGCAGGATGCGAGAGGTGAATTCGGAAACGGGTGGAAAGGCGTTTACCGCTGGTGCGAAAATAACGCAGAACTTATTCCGGCACTGTTTTCACAAATAATGCCTCGCTTTGATGCGCTTATTATCCATATGGATGGAGATGTGTCGCGAAAAGAAAAAGAGGTGCATTGTAAATGTGGCAGCACGGAATGTGATCATAAGGATAAGACTTCTCCGCTCGACTGTATACATGTCAGAAATGACCGCTGTCCGGTTCAGTTGCCTTGCAGTGATCATGAAGACTCACCTGAGAGTTACAGAGCTCATCTCACGTCGGTAATCAGGCAACTCGTTCGTTCAGATGACGAAAATGAGCAGCTGATTATTACGATTCCCTGTGATAGTACTGATGCATGGATCGTGGCGGCGTTTGATGATTTGAAGGATTCTAACGATGCAGAAATGATCATCGACCCATGGAGCAATATCATTTCGCTGAAAAAAGAATATCATGGCATAAGAGTCCCTGGACACAAAAAGAGCGCATCAGTATACCGGAGGTTCATGCCTCAATTGTCTGATAATTGGGATACAGTTGCTGAGAAATGCAAATCAGCCAGGGTTTTTACAGATTCAATTCAATTGCTTCATGACAGAACGGATTGAGGAAGATAACCAACAATGCTCGTCTAAATCACATAAATAATACGAGATTTAGACTACTATTATAACTGGGAATAATCATGTATAGGGTAATCATTTATAACTGGGAATAATCATGTATAGGGTAATCATAGTAGAAGACGATAACGGAATAGCTGAAGGAATATGCAATTGTCTTGCTGGCTGGGGGATGGAAGCCCGTAAGATAACTGACTTCCGCCGTGTCATGGAAGAAATCGAGGAATACAAGCCCCATCTGGTCATTATGGACATCACTCTCCCATACATGGGTGGCTATCACTGGTGTCAGGAGATACGAAAGACAAGCTCGGTGCCAATCATATTCATTTCGTCTGCAACAGACAACATGAATATCATCATGGCCATGAACATGGGCGCTGATGACTATATCCCAAAGCCTTTTGACCAAAGCGTTCTGATCGCTAAGGTACAGGCGCTTCTTCGCAGGGCATACGATTTCAACCGGAATACTTTCACTCTGCAGGCGGCAGGCGCTGTGCTCAATACTGAGGATAATACGCTGCTGTACAACGGCAACAAGATAGTTCTGTCAAGAAATGAGTACATGATCTTTCTTACGCTGATGCAGAACAAGAACAAGGTCGTAAGCAGAGAAAAGCTTATGGAGGCACTCTGGGAAACAGACAGCTTTGTTGATGAAAACACGCTGACAGTTAATGTGGGCAGGCTCCGCAGAACTCTTGAAGAAGGCGGTCTCAAAGATCTTATCAAAACAAGGTTCGGCGTAGGGTATATCCTGGAGGCCGAATAATGGGGCTGCTTAAGAGCTATCTCAGATCGCGCGCGAAAGCGATAGTAGTATACATACTAATAGCCGGAGCATTCGCGGCTGCATATCTGCTGTTCGATATGCCTGTCATAGTAGTTACATACCCGCTGATCCTGAGTATTATGATCGGCGTAGCCGCATTAGCGATCGACTATATTGCTTATCGAAGGCGGCACATAATGCTTACCCACGAAGAAATGCCTGCTCCGGCCGATCGGCTGGAGGAGGACTATCAGCAGATCATCACTAAACTTCAGGACGAGGCGAAGCAGTCAGCAGTTCACGCGGCAGAAGAGTATAACGATATGATCGACTACTATACTGTCTGGGCACATCAGATCAAAACTCCGATCGCAGCCATGCGGCTCAGCCTCCAGTCAGAGGATACAGAGACGGCAAGAAAACTCACTTCAGATCTGAACCGGATCGAAGAATATGTCGAAATGGTGCTGACGTTCCTGCGACTGGATTCGGAAAGCACGGACTACCTTATAAAGGAATATGATCTTGACAGTATCATCCGCACGGCTGTCCGGAAGTTTTCAAGGGAATTCATTCTGAAGAGACTGACGCTGGATTATCAGCCAGTGAATTATACTGTGCTCACCGATGGAAAATGGCTGACATTCGTTATAGAGCAGATTATTTCAAATGCGGTCAAGTACACTTCAGAAGGCGGCGTGCATATCTATATGGATGAGCCGGGAATTCTCCATATCAGTGATACCGGTATAGGTATAAGTGCTGAAGACCTTCCTCGCATATTTGAAAACGGCTACACCGGCTTCAACGGTCGCGAGGATAAACGGGCAAGCGGGATCGGGCTTTATCTCTGCAAAAGGATAACGGACAATCTCGGGCATACGATAAGCGCTGAGTCGCAGCCGGGCAGGGGCACGACGATAATACTTGATTTCAGAACCACAAGACTCGTGACAGAAGATTGATCATAAATGTGACATATATGTAAGAAATACGTAAGCAGATCCGATGGAACGGCTCTGCTTATATTATTATAATCAGACTGTAATCAGGCAACAAGGAGGTTACAGTAATGAGTTTACTTGAAGCAAGAGGAATAAAGAAAACATACAGGACTCGTTTCGGCGGAGCATCCGTTGAAGCGCTGAAGAACGTCAATTTCACAGTTGAAAAGGGCGAATATGTCGCTATCATGGGAGAATCCGGCAGCGGCAAGACCACCCTGCTGAACATAATCGCGGCTCTGGACAAGCCGACAGAAGGAACGGTCATACTTGACGGCATGAAGCTGAGCGCAGTCAGGGACTCGGATCTTGCAAAATTCCGCAGAGACAATCTGGGGTATGTGTTTCAGGACTTCAATCTGCTGGATACATTCTCTCTCGAAGACAATATCTATCTTCCACTGGTTCTGGCCGGAATGAAGCCGGAAGATATGAAGAAGAGGCTGGATGACCTTGCATCACCGCTTGGTATCGAAACCCTTCTCAAGAAATATCCTTACGAGGTATCCGGCGGTCAGAAACAGAGAGCGGCGGTTGCGAGAGCACTGATCACAGATCCGAGAATAGTTCTGGCGGATGAGCCTACGGGCGCACTTGATTCAAAGTCATCGGACGAGCTGCTTGATCTTTTCGCTAAGGTGAATCAGATGGGACATACCATCCTGATGGTAACTCATTCCACAAAGGCTGCGAGCAGGGCTTCCAGGGTGATGTTTATACGCGATGGAGTAGTGTTCCACCAGATATATAAAGGCGATGCCACTGATCAGCAGATGTATCAGAAGATTAGCAATACACTGACGCTTCTCGCACAGGGAGGTGACAGATAATGAAGCTGGGATTCTATCCAAAGATGGCTGCGAACGGCATGCGTAAGAACGGCAGGCTGTATGCACCGTATCTGGTGACATGCATCATGATGGTAGCTGTGTATTACATCCTTCACTTCCTCGGGTATTCAGGGATCATGGACGGCATGCCGGGCGGGCACACTGCTACCGATATGATGCAGATGGGCACATATATAATGACGCTGTTCGGGCTTCTGTTTCTCTTTTATACACAGGCAACGCTGATCAAAGGCAGAAAGAAGGAGTTCGGTCTTTACAGCATTTTGGGGATGAACAGATTCAACCTGGGAAGGATACTGTTCTTCGAAACGCTGTTTACATGGGCAGTCGCGATATTCGGCGGACTCATTGCCGGCATAGGGATTTCCAAGCTGGCAGAGCTCGGATTTACAAAGCTGATAGAAGTACCTGTAAGATATGCTTTCTCTGTTCCGTTCACCTCTGTCATCATGACAGTTGTAACATACAGCGCGATTTTTTTGCTGATCTATCTCAATTCGCTGAGACAAGTCAGTTTTGCAAGTCCAATAGAGCTGGTGACTGCAGATAAAGCAGGAGAGAAGCCGCCGAAGTCAAACTGGCTCACAGGCGTCCTCGGCCTTGCATCTCTTGGGTCGGGATACTATATCGCGCTTAAGATACAGCAACCTATGTCAGCACTCATGTGGTTCTTTGTCGCCGTGATACTGATAATGATAGGTACCTATCTTCTTCTGATCGCAGGCTCTGTCATCTTTTGCAGGATGCTTCAGAAGAATAGGAACTACTATTACCAGACAAATCATTTTGTATCGGTGTCTTCGATGGCATATCGCATGAAGAGAAACGGCGCGGGACTTGCGTCGATCTGCATCCTTCTGACGATGATCCTTGTAATGATGTCCTCGACTTCAGCGCTTTACACAGGTGCAGAGCAGTGCCTCAATGTGCGCTATCCTAACGAGATAGGTGCCTTTGCGTGCAAGTACGGTTATGATGAAAGCCTTGAGGATCTGGGTGAGAAGCTGGATGCTGACCTTAAGGCCGCTGCTGAGGAACACGGTGCGGAGATAATGAACAACAAAACATATTACGAGTGGTCGATCAGCGGTTACTTCGATGACAGCAAGCTGGATGTCACACTCAACTCAAAGTCAGATCTTGCTTTCATCAATTATGACAAAGTAGCGCAGATACTGTTCATTGATGTGGATGTCTATAACAGAGTATTTGGTTATAACGAGACAGTGGCTCAGGGTGAAGCATTGGTCGGAACCGCAAAGGACATAGAGATCGGCGATGTGATAACTATCGGGGATGTTCCGTTCAAAGTCACAAAGCGTATCGATGACAGGATAGAAGAGATAGATCCGGCTGCAGTGGTCTCGGCATCTCCGGGCATCTTTGTGATCGTGAAGGATGCTGGTGAGGTCGCGAAGAACTACACAAAATATGCAGATTACGACGGCGAGCCTATGCTGGCGTGGTTCTGGGACTGCCGTTTTGATACCGGCCTTGACGCCGACGAGCAGGTGGCTCTGGCAGCCACACTGGATAATTTGATCAAAGAGGAACTGAAGCCGCTTGACTTTGACAACTGCTACTGCGAGAGCCATGAAGCAGAACGAGGCGACTTCGTCAGCACCTTCGGAGGACTGTTTTTCCTCGGCATTCTGCTCAGCATCATCTTCCTGATGTCCTGCGTGATAATCATGTATTACAAACAGGTCTCGGAAGGTTTCGAGGATCAGTCCAGATTCGACATAATGCAGAAGGTCGGCATGACGAAGGATGAAATAAGAAAAAGCATCAATTCACAGATGCTGACGGTATTCCTTATCCCAATCATCTTAGCCTGCATACACTTGGCGGTGGTACTGCCTATAGTAAACAAGCTGCTCATGCTGTTCGGACTGTTTGACATACCGCGCCTGATCATTACCTCCAGTGTATGCGTACTGATCTGCGGTATAGTATATGCGGTCATATACAGAGTTACATCTAATGCATACTACCGAATCGTTTCGTAAAAAAGGTATTGACTAACGAACGAACGGTAGGTAGAATGGTGATGTCCAATATATATTTTACTGCCGGAGGAATGCTATGGATAAGGGCAATACAAGAGATGAGATACTGAATGTCGCGCTGGATCTGTTTTCAGTTAATGGTTATGAAGCTACGAGCATTTCGCAGATCGCAGATGCGGTAGGGATCAGAAAGGCATCTCTTTACAGCCACTTCGGAAGCAAGCAGGAGATACTGGATAATGTCGTAGAGTCGGTGCTAAACGGATATGCAGAGCATTCCATATTCACTAAAGCCGACTGGGACGATCCTGAATTCACAAAGGACAAAGAGGGGATGACTGC
>CACYHR010000082.1 GCA_902774265.1 uncultured Eubacteriales bacterium | reverse complement strand
GAAGCGCGTATCGCACAGGCCAGGCAAAACAAAGTATGGGAGGACAGCTATATGACATTAAGGGAATATTATGCTGAAGAATTCGAAGAAGCCGAAGAGTGGATAACAGAACGAGTGACAAAAGAGGTCACGGAGCAGGTCACGAAACAGGTAACGAAACAGGTAACGAAACAGGTAACGAATGAACGCAACCATGAGATGGCCCGTGATATGCTTGCCGATGGAAAACCAATTGAGGAGATTGTTAAGTATTCCAGACTTTCACTTGAAGAAGTACAGGCTATAGCTAACAGCCTGACTCAAAACTAAATGAACTGCGAGTATTTCAAAACGCTCCTTTTTTGATTAAGGAGCGTTTTGTTTTTAACTGTATCTTATTTCTTGATGTGTTCCGCGATATTGACTGCGAAGCCTGAAGGCGCGAACAGCATAGTTGCTCTTGAAGAGTTGGTGTCTGTTACTTTATCTCCGCGAGGGTTTACGAAACCGCGCGAGATAAGGAAATCATATGCTTCGTCGAAATTGTCAACATTGATCGTGATCGCTGTGAGGTCTTTTTCGATGTGTTCCGAGCTAGCGATATTGACGCGGAATCCGTTGGCGTCCTTCAGCTGGTAATTTGTGTTGGCGCCGCCTTCGATGCCTGTCTTGGTATGATTGCTCTCAAATCCGAGATCCTCGAATACTTTGATAAGAGCCTCATACTCTTTAGTTACGATCAGTGGTGCAAATCCTGTAATTTTCATGTTATAGTTTCTCCTTTCCTTCTACCCCGGCGATATTCTGCCTGTCGGGCCGAAATACCGCCTGAGTATACCACATTTACGAATTCAAGGGTTTACTAACTTCACCATCGTCTATAAGCTGCAGCATTATTGCTGCAAATTTCGGATCGAATTGTGACCCCATGCCACGTCTGAGTTCTACTTTAGTCTTATCCATTGAAAGCTTTTCACGATAGCTCCTCGTAGAGGTCATTGCGTCGTACGCGTCTGCCACAGCGATTATCCGCGCCGTCTCAGGTATTTCTTTACCGCTCAATCCGTCAGGATAACCCCTGCCGTCGTAACGTTCGTGATGATAGTGTGCGCCGATGCTCAGTTCCGGCGACTGCCTGATACTTGACAGTATCTGATACCCCAGTATCGGATGCTGCTTGATATATCCGAACTCTTCATCAGTGAGTTTACCATCCTTATTTATTATCCTGTCGGGAATACCGATCTTGCCAATATCATGGAGAAGCGCCGCAAAATACACCGATCTGCAGTCTTTATCCGAAAAACCTGCTTTGCGGGCGATCTTTACGGATATATCCGCCACTCTCGTGGAGTGACCGTGAGTATACTGATCCTTAGCATCGATCGCATTTGCCAGCGCCTCTGCGGTCTGCTCGAACATGGCCGCTTCGCGTTTTTCCGCAGCCTTATATGTCTCGAGTTCGTTCCTCTGTGCAGTCTTTACTGCCTTATTCAGCTCTAAAATAGCGCAGGCATAAAAAATTATGACTACGAAAACCGTGCCTATACTGGTGAGAGAAAGGCCGTAACTGAAGATCTGCACTATGGAAATCAGCGACGGCATGCTTATACCGGCAATCAGACTGACCGCATAGTCTCTGCTAAGCCTCTTTCGATTAATAATGATAGTCAGTATCTGCAGCAGTACGATCATCAGCGGCAGCACATATGAATAAACGTAACCCGAAGAACGCCTGTATATGTTCTGTTCATCGATAATATAGTAGAGCCCGGTGAACTGGGATATCACTATCAGGAGTGTATCCGCGTAAAAAAGCGCATCGCACAATCTTAGATAAAACGGCGCTTTTTCCGTTTTATCATTGCCGGTAAACAATGTTTTGAGATATTGCGTCACCAGATGCGGGATGAATATCTGAATGAAAAAGACGAGTCCGTTGCTTACTCTGACCATTATATAAGCAAGGTCACTCGTATCGCCTCGATATATATATGAAAAACGATCGAAGACGAGCAGGAACATCGCCGACAATTCCATTACTGTCAGAATTCTTTTTTTCGCGGCGGACGGAGATTCAATGATCAGGGTCATGAAAGCCAGGATCGCGCATAAACCGCTCATGAACAGCATGATGTTGAGCTGGTGTTCTCTAAGAAAATCCATACCGCACCTCCTCGTTCGGAAACCATCCTGCAGATGTGGTTTGCAGTGTGTCTATTCTATCACAGCGTAAATCTGTAATTGTGAGCGCTTTATGCACATCTGTCCTTTATTTGCGCAGTTTGTCCTTTGCACTGTGTATGATAGTTCCCATCAGTGTAGCTACTGAGAATATTGTGATCACCACATTGGTAGCGATGCGGATCGCTTCTTCTGTTTTCTTCTTACGAAGCGCCGCAGCCTCTTCAGGCGTGAGTTCAGGTTCTCCGGTTTCAGGCGCTGTAGCTTCAGGTGCTGCCTCAGGTTCTGAATCTGTAGGTGCTGCAGCTGCCGGTTCTGCCGGATCCGATTCCGGGGCTTCCGGCGTAGCGTTTGCAGATTCCGCGGCCTCAGATGCAGCAGCTGCTTCCTCTACCTTTTCTTCCTTATTAGCTTCTTCCTCAAGAATCTCTTCTTTCTTTATTTCTTCTTTGTCCATAATGTCCCCTTTACTGTTCGATACTTCCTATTACACTTGCAATTTTTTCGTTATTCAGACCGGTCTGTATCGATCCGGCCTGCTGCCCGCATTTCATCAAATACCGCTTCGAGATGATCCGGATCTTCAGATGCTTTTTTCAGATCCTCTATCCTATCCTGCTCAATCAGGAACAGATTAAGTTCTGCCATTGCTTTCCGTCCGGCCATTTCTGCCTCTTCTAATTTCTCTATGAATTGCACGTAATCACGCTCCCATCTTCGCTCTCTTTTTGCTCTGATTATGCTGGCATCGATCTCTTGAGTTAACTCGCTTGCCGGCTCTTTACCACACAGATAATCGAACAGCGCCCGCATTTCATCAGAAATATCAGTTTTAACATATTTTGCATTAATGAACACCTTATGGGTTCCATCATTCAGCTCGATTTCAGGATTTTCTCTGCATAATTCTCTAAACTCATACCTCGGCATTTCATCTTGAAACGGGTCAAACATGCAGATGAATATAACATAACTTTCCGGCAGTCTGCCGTAATTCATTCCTCTGCTCAGATGATCGATATCATTGACGCTCTGAGATATACATCGAATCTGACACTCTTTATGTCCGAATTGATGCTGATCGATTTTTGCGAATCTATGTATTCGACTTTTTCTACCGGTCGGCCAATAAGCAGTTCTATCAGTTTCCTGCACAGCTCGGGTTCCGATTGCATTATTCTGCAGAACATATAGTCATCTGTAAAAGTCAGTTTTTGATATGGCTTATGGAAAATCGGATTTTCATATGGCGAATTGACCATGTAGTCCATTTCGTTTCTGTGATTATTATTCATATTATCCCCTTTCTGCCAATGCGGCGCAACAAAAATCGTTAATAAAAAAGTGATCATATTCAGTCTGATCAATAAACTGAATATGATCTCTCGCGATTAGTGTACTTTCAGTTAAGGGGTTTGTCGAACGATCAATGCATGAAATTCTGCAATCCATCCACTTTCATGCAAAAATACAAAATCATACATGCGTAGAACGGGGTTCCATGGACTGACAAATGTATCAGTTCAGCAGTCTGTCGTATATTGCTTTATCCCTGTCAGAGAATACATTGAATATGACTCTTTTCACGCTTCCGTCAGGGTGTGAATCAAGGAATTCTCTGACTGTGGTGACTGCTGTCTTTGCCGCTGCTTCCGCCGGGAACATGAAAACTCCGGTAGATATGCAGCAGAACGCCACGCTTTCAAGCTCTTTTTGTGCCGCGAGCTCAAGGCATGATTCATAGCTGGAACGAAGCAGTCTGCGATGCTCGTCTTTCAGTTCGCCGTAATCGACTATCGGGCCTACAGTGTGCAGGACATGTTTGGCCGGCAGACAGTATCCCGGTGTGATTTTAGCCTGTCCTGTCGGCTCATCGTGCCCCTGCCTCTCCATCTGACGGGCGCATTCGAGCCTCAGTCTTATCCCCGCCGCTGAATGGATGCAGTTATCTATACAGTTATGAAGAGGGGTATAGCAGCCGGTCATTCCGCTGTTTGCGGCATTTACTATAGCGTCCGCTTTGAGTCTGGTGATGTCGCCCTGCCAGATATAAAGCCTCGGATCGGAAGCACACGGCGTCAGAGTTTTTTCGTCTACTATCCCTTTGAGGATCGCTTCTCTGCGGAAATATGCATCCTGCACTTCGAGGAACTCGCGGCTGACCGGCGAAGGCATCCTAATATTGAGCAGTGACCGCAGCATATCCTTTTGCCCCTGTTCATCTGCCGGAACCTGAATCCTTTTATACATTGGCGATTCCTGTTTTAATCTGGCGATAAGCCATGCTCTTTCCTGATCATGAGTCATTGGTACACCTCCGGACGTTTATGCTAAAATGTATCAGATGATGTAAATATATTATCATGTGTTTCGGAATGATGACAATTACCGTTGATCGATAATTATGTATTATTCGCAGGATATTACACCCGACAATCTCCTCACGAGGATAATTGCTACAGTTTACTAAATCAAGATAATGAGTAAAGTAAAAAAGAAGATTGCAATTAATAAAGCAGACAAGCAAAGTGTTACGTCTGCAAATAATGACTGGATGGCGCTGGTCACGGCTTTACTGGTTATTGCCGCGATGTTTCTTCTGATATTTGCAACTACTACAAACGGCGGTTTTGCGGATTTGTACAGATCGAATGTTTATGTACTGCTGCAGGGCAGCATCGGCAGGCTGACCGGCGCTGTTCCATTCTCTGTTGCCGAGGTCCTCTGCATAATCATTCCTTTTTTCATTCTGTTTGATCTTTATGACATTCTTAAGACGTGGAGAAAGTATAGTGCCAGGGTGCGTGAAGCAAAACATATCAGCAACGGTACAACATGGACGCAGGATGACAG
>CACYHR010000081.1 GCA_902774265.1 uncultured Eubacteriales bacterium | reverse complement strand
CAGAGAGATCGATCCTGATACCTGGGCTGAAGCAGTTCCGATGATAGAGAACTGGAATACAGAAGAATATGTAGACGATTATGATATCGACTACATGACCGGAAAGGACACCGGCGGCTGCTTTAGTGAAGGTTGGAGAGAGCAGTTATATATAGGTCGGATCAAAGGAGAGGCCGAGAGAGAGAATGAGACCTTCTTGCTGATCTCAACACTGCACTCCTATTTTTCAGGATACTATGTGGCGAGAAGTGAATCAATCGCTGAGGAATATCTGGGAGAAGAAGTAGCCTATGATTTGTATGGCAAAGTGGAAAAGGGTGCATGGAGCAAGGCTTTGGAAGAGGTGCAAATCAAATGCGACGCTGTTGATTATGCAGGATACTACACTACAGATGATACAGATGCTGAGAACTATAAAGAATGCCAGCATCTACTGCTCAGGAAAGGTAAACGGTAGATCTGAGAGATAAGATAAAATTATATGTTGACGACCTGTCTTGATTACGAACTCTATGATACATAGGATGCTTTTATCGGTGTATGGCAGTAATGTTTCTGCAGGAGGTGAATGCTTATGAATATTGAAAGAACCGGACGATTCATCGCAGAACTTCGCAGGGATAAGCAGTTTACACAGGCACAACTGGCAGATTCCATACATGTTTCAGATAAGGCTGTCTCGCGCTGGGAGACCGGGAGAGGCTTTCCGGATATTGACAATCTGGAGGCTCTTTCCGAATGTCTGGATGTTTCCATCGCTGAACTCATAAAAGGAGAAAGGATCAATGCACCGGTATCCGGAGCTGAGCTGAACGATATAGCCTCGGACGGGCTGTCGCTCACCAGAAGCCTTATTGCAAAAAGAAAGATCACGAGCACCCTGCTGGGATTTGTATTGGGACTGATAATAATCATTATTGCAGTGATACACATGATGAGCCCTGTGTACATAAAAGATCCGGGTAACGCGCTGACTATAGAGGAACTGTCAGACGGAAGTATCGTGGCCGTGCTTGACGAAAATGTCAGCGGCTATGATATTGATCGTTTCAGGGATCAGGACAGCGGCAGATCATTGGCTTTTATAGGATGCTATCGCACAAGGTGGGATCAGCTATTCGGGAAGAGCAATGAGATTCTGGTGAGAATAGGGAATAAGAACGAGATAGACGAAGTGTATTATTACCCAGCTGATGGTGGCGATGTTCTGATTTATGGTGAAAAAAGCGCAACGGAAAACGGAGGCGTAGTTACGCTTCCAAGACTTGTCTACAACTATTGGTTTATAATAGGCGTCTTTCTGTCTGTTGCCGGGATCATACTGTACATGATCTGCCGCAAGAAGTATTACGCGGAAAAGATACTGAATGCAGTCCTGCTACCAGTAGCCTTTACGGTCAGCATTCCTCTCTGCCTGCTCGGAAGATTTGATGAAGTATACAATGCAAGTTACTACTTTACCGGGATACTGCTCATGACAGTCGCAGTATATCTTGTACTGAGAATCGTCATATTACTCAAAAAAAGAAAATGCTACCTCTGAGGGCTGTATGTTCTCAGATAATAAAGGTATTGTTCCAATAAAAGATACTATTATTACGTTAGTGAGGACATCCTAATGGATCAGATCAAGACAGGACAATACATAGCCGATAAGCGGAAAGCTCAGAGCTTGACGCAGGAACAGCTTGCCGAGAAACTCGGCAAGAGTCGAAAAGCTGTATCCAAGTGGGAGCGAGGAGTATGTCTCCCGGATGTTTCCGTATATACAGAGCTGTGCGATATACTCGGCATTACCTTGAATGAGTTCTTTGCCGGCGAGGATATAGAGCCCATAGATGTGCCTGAGCGCTCTGAGAAGAACCTGCTTGGTGTCGCAATTGAAGGCGAAAACAAGAGCGGAAGATTCAAGAAAATTGCGATCGCGATCGCGGCAGTCGCTATTATTCTGGCTGCAGCCCTTGGAATTGTGATGAAAAAAGAAGGATATTTCCTGTCAAATTACCTGAAATCAGTTGATGGCAGCACAAAAGAAGGCCAGAAAGAGGATATAGAAACAGAGTCTTTTATTGACAACATAGTAAATGAAGCTGATAATGCTAAGGATACAGATGAAAGGCTGAGAAAGTATTTTTCGGAACGGGGCGGCACTGTAAAGATTATATCTCATGAGGGTTTGGAGCTCTGACTTAAAGTGTAATGTCTGCTATCTCATTCTGCTGGCAGTTATTACGGCGATAAATGCAGTGAGTATCATAAAAGGAGCAGATCCAAATGAAGCATAGAAAAATACTTATAATGTCGAATGTCGCAATAATTGCGTATTACGCTGCATTCCTGCTTTGGGCAGAACTGTCACAACCCGGAGAAGGGGAAACTGTAGTGATGCATGCGTACAGCGGTTTTCTTGCGCTTATAAACCTATTTATAATCGGTGCTTATCTGCTTGGTATAGTGGCTCTTTTGAATTTGAAATATTGCCGGAGAAAAGCATATAGGATTATATTCTTCCTGCTTTACTGCATTGTTGCAGCATGCACGCTCGTAGCGGTCATGGGAATGACACATTGGTGGGAGTTGCTTATGTATGTACCGCATCTTATCATATTGATTTTGGCCATGATCCTTGTCAGTCATAGAATTGACAGCAAGGTAAAAAGCTAGTAAGGCGAAGGCGAAAAGGGTTCTGCTTGAGAAAGAATAATACATGTTCAGCCAGGGGAGCTTCTCTGGCTTTTTATATTCATGATTCTGTAACAAACCGTTATTTCAATCGTCTAACAAAGTAGAAAGGAGGAAGCGATATGGCGGCTAAACCCGGAAGAATAACCGAAGAAATTATCAATGCAGAATACCAGGCTGTCTATCACTACATCCTTTCTCTCTGCAGAGATGAAAAAGAAGCCGAAGATATTACTCAGGATACCTTTGTAAAAGCCATATCGGCGGAGAGCTTCCGAGGAGAGAGCAGCTATTATTCATGGTTGTGCTCTATAGGCAGAAATATTTGGATCGACAAATGCCGGCGTTCCGGCAAGATCCAGTTTGAAGCGATGCCTGAAGAGCCTCCTCAGATGCCAGGCGGTTCACCACAGCTTGAAGAAGTACTAGCCGATGGAGAACTGCTTCGTCAGGTACACAGGATAATCCATGAGATGGATGAACCGTACAAAGAAGTATTCACATTAAAGGTGTTCGGAGACCTGTCATTCAAAGACATAAGCTCCCTGTTCGGAAAAACGGAGAGCTGGGCACGTGTCACATATCACAGGGCACGGAAGAAAATAATAGAGATGTTACGGAAGGAGAACTGGCTATGATTGATAAAAGAAAAGACCTGCCTTGTGCGGTAGTTAAGGATCTGCTGCCTTTATACCATGATGGCGTCGTCAGCGGCGATACCAGCGGTCTAATAGAGGCGCACCTTGAAGACTGCGAGAGCTGCAGAAATGAACTGAACAGTATCCGTAATGACGAGAAGCTCGAAGAAAACCTTATTGAGCAGGATAAGGATTCTTATTTCAGAGAATTTCGCGATGGCGTTAGAACGCTCAGAAGAAATGGAACGATACGAGGCGTCCTGATAGCTTTGGCGGTAGTAGCGGTATTTGTCGGAGGGCTTCAGTTCCTAAACACCGCAGATATCATAAATGTGGATCCAGCCGATCTTAATATAGACGATGTCTGCAGGTATGATCTGGGAACAGATGGAGGAGAAGGACTGTTCTTTACATATCAGATGAACTGGGACGGAGTATTCAGCATTACATTTGAAGACACGAGCGATCCGAAAGAAATAAATATTGCCATAAAAAGAACTGCCCTCAGCGGCAAAATGGAATCGGATTCGAGGAACCCGCGCAGCTACTGGATATTAGACGGCATTTATAAGGAAAGTGCTGATCTTAGCAAAGCGGAAACTGTGAAAGTTAACGGGCAGATAATCTGGACCAAAGATCAGGGGATCAATAACAAACCTCCTGAATACATAGGTGAACTCGTGCGATATGAGCATTCTGTTTTTGATGATACTGTACGACCAAAAGAGAAAATCATATCCACAAGAATAGAGACAGGTGCTATTTCAGTAACATATGAAGATCTCCATGGAATCAAGTGGGATAAAGACGGCAATGTGATCGCCAGATTTACTGTAGATGAGAATGAAAACATCATATCCATGGAAAACGTGCCATCAAATGAAAAGGGAAACTAAAAATATGCTTGTTTCGAGTGGCAGCTCAAAAAAACATAATAATCGATGAAAACAGGGGTGCTCTGAAACTGAGCAAAATAAGGCTCTGTGAAGCGAGGCGGTCATTATTGACCGCTTTTTGAGTGCAGCAAAAAAACATGCATAAAACCACTTGAACAAACGTTCTGATATAGATATAATGTCATCGTCATTCAAAAGAGAGGCATTACATGATGTGGAGATCGTGATCTTTCAATGCATTGCTCCTCATACAGAATGAAAAGCGTTCGAACGACAAACAATAGGTCATCACATGCATATGCCGTGGCTTGCAGGCGCAGCAGCTGCGGCATATCAAAGATAGTTTTCATACAGTAAGAACCAAAGTAGCAGGCGAGGATGATACCGGGCCGTTTCCCTTGTTCGATACACCCTGGCTTGTGGGCAAGGCATTGCTGTATGGGATTATTTAAAAGGGAGGAACGCAAATGCGTACAGAAGTAAGTCTGGAAACAAGGATAAAGGACCAGTGTGCACTGGCCGGATATGATTACGAATACCTGTACAGGTTCGGAAAGAAACTGCTGAAGCTTTACCGCGATGTCAGCAGAAACAATACACTGGATGCGGAGGATATACTCGAGGATATCTGCAGCGAGTCGTATGAAAGCGATATCAGCAGCCAGATGAGCTCAGCTCTGACAAGGCTTGAGTTCTTTGCCTCGGAGTATACGAAAAACAAGTTTGAGTCGGATATCCGAAGGTCGCTCAGGACAGGCTGGATGGTAAGGGTGATGGATCAGGTCAAGATGAACGTCTACACCTTTGATGATTACGGCCCGGAGTTTGTATCCATACTGACCCTGTGCTATATGTCCAGCTTCAGATTCACAGGAGCTGAGGCGGCGCAGGAGCTGGGGATCTCGGAGCAGAATCTCTATAAGAAGAAGAAATATGCAGTCATACTCTTCGCTCTTGAATTCGAAGAATACAAGCGGGAGATAACTGCATGCTGCAATCCGGTAAGATATACCGGCGAGCAGATGACACTTGCCGACTTCATGCATTAAAGCGGAGAGTATACGAAGAGTTAACGAAGAGTTTACGAAGAGAATAAGGCGAGTATAAGATGATTGTGCAGTTAGTTTCGCCGGGTTACACTGTATATGCTGGGAGACCAGCAGCATACAATTAAATAAGAAGGGCGCGGGGCACTTTTTATGCCCTGATTCTGCTGCATGTCTGCCAGACACTACCGAAAGGAGCATGGCAGTCATGCATATACATTCAATACTTCTGCCTGAGAGCAGACCCCCGTAGGCCGCGTGTTTTTCACAGGTTACATCAACGATTCGAAAAACACGGAGGCTTACAAATGAAATACAAGTACGAATTCGCAAATGAAAACAAAACTATTGAGATCAGTGAAGAATGGATCAGCGTTCTGGAGGAGCTCGACAGACTTGAATACAACAACAATCACGCCGAGACCAGAAGGCATGTCTCGCTTGATGACGGAGAAGACGGCGAGTGGCTCAGCACAGAAAGAGGAGAAGTATATATCAGATGCGCCGGTCAGCTCTTCAGCAGACATGACGACAGATTTGATGACGGCAGGAGGAGCCTGTCTGAAAAGCAGGATGAACTCTATGAATCCGTCTACGAATACGGCGACAGCATCAATGATTATGCGCATGACAGCGGCATCGATCAGTCCACCGCATCCAAGAGAAACAGGACCGTAATAAAAAAATTTAAAAAAGTTTTTGAATAATGCCATATTTTTGGCCTTCCCGTGGCCTACAGGTGAGAGGACTAATTAAAACCTCTCGGGAACC
>CACYHR010000080.1 GCA_902774265.1 uncultured Eubacteriales bacterium | reverse complement strand
TGATCACACCGATCGCTATCGAAGAAGGACTGAGATTCGCTATCAGAGAAGGCGGAAGGACAGTAGGATCGGGCGTTGTTACCGAGATCATCGAATAATCCCGCATATAATTGCGCATGACATTGTCAGCGCCCACGCGTGTGTACTCACTTACTTCAAGTAAGCTCCGAGCACCCGTGTGGGCGCTTTCGCGTCCTGCATCAATTCTCTGCGGGATTAGAATTCAGATACGAAGGGTACGCTCCGCTCCTCAGACGCTTGCCGCCTCGTCACGAACAAAAATCCTGCGTTTTACGCAAATTACAGAAACACTAAAGGCGCTGCTTCGGCGGCGTCTTTTAACATGCATCAATTTATGCGCTTGCAGACTTCCGTCCCAAAAGCGGAAAAACGTCAAAAAGGACGGTTTTCAGTACTCACATAAACTTCACCTTTAAAGAGAGTATTATGGTATACTTTTTTTCAGGCGTCGGGGCTGATACCGTTATCTGTCCACGTATCTGCCCGGTAAAAAATGAATGATTCAAATTACAGCTGTACTGCTGATTGGAATAATATGAACATACTTCAAAAGGAGGATATAAAGATATGATAAACATGATCACACAGGATAGTTATGAACAGGAAGTTATGAAGGCTGAGGGAACGGTACTGGTAGATTTTTATGCTGACTGGTGCGGGCCATGCAAGATGCAGGGGCCAATCGTTGAGCAGCTGAGCAATGAGAGAAAGGACGTAAAGTTCTGCAAGCTCAATGTGGATGATGCACCGGCTATCGCTATGCAGCTTGGAATCAGCAGCATTCCTACCATTATGGTAGTCAAGAACGGCGAGATCACATTCAAGGAAGCAGGTCTCATGCAGAAGGCACAGCTCGAAGCACTTCTGTAGTTATGGTAAACAATGCAGTGCACGTGTATGAGCGGTACTGTTCCTGACATTATTTATAACTGAAGCAGAATTAAAATGATAACTATCGGCTGTACTTTCGTGAGGAAATGGAACAGGACGGCTGATAAAGGAGTAATGCAATGAAAAAGTTATTAGCTTGTGCAGCTGTCGCTGCCTGCGGATGCTGTGCTTATACACATCGCAGAGTAATTAAAGCTGTAGTAGACGGTGAGGAAATGCCTCCTGCACCAAAATGGCATTTCTGGTGCAAAAACAGACGCGACTATTAAAGACTGCATGTAACGGCAAAACTGGCGGGAGCATCAACTGTTACCGCCTTTTTATGTTATTACGGAGGATGATAAAGTGTTATTACTTAATAAGGAAGAAATCCGTTCCGTGTTCACAATGGAGGATGCCATTGACACGGATAAGGAATGTTACAGACTGTTTAGCGAAGGTAAGTTTGATGTGCCGCTCAGAGCTGTAATCAACGGCAGTCACGGAAATTTTCTGTTTATGCCGGCATACAGCGAAGAAATGGGTGCTGCCGGTCTGAAGATAGTTAATATAATGCCGGAAAACCCGTCAAAAGGTCTGCCTGCGTCAATAGGGCAGGTGCTGCTCATCGACGGCGAGACAGGCATGGTAAAAGCTCTTATGGACGGGACATATGTCACTGCTCTCAGAACAGCAGCTGCAAGCGGTGCTGCCTTTGATTTGTTCGGAGTCAGAGATGCAAAAATCGGAGCAATGATAGGGACGGGAAGCCAGGCTATGTGTCAGCTTGAAGCGATGCTGACAGCAAGGCAGCTCAAAGAGGTTCGCATAGCGGCACGTGATTTCTCAAAGACGAAAGCCTTCGTCGAAAGAACACGTACGGAGTTTGCAGCTTATGATACAGAGATCATCGCATGTGCTGATACAAATGAAGCCGTAAAGGATGCTGATCTTGTGACTCTTGTCACGGTCTCGGCAACACCTGTATGTAGTGCAGAAAACTTCAAACCGGGCTGTACGATCAGTGCTGTCGGAGCATACACATATGACATGCAGGAACTCGATCCGGCAGTCTTCGCGAAATGCGGCAAAATATATTTCGACTCAGAGGACGCTGTCCTTTCCGAATCAGGAGATATACTGAGACCGCTCGATGAAGGCATACTGAGCAAAGAACAGTTTACCGGAGACATAGGCGATTATATTCTCGGAAAGATCCCGGGAAGAGAATCCGACGAAGAGATCATCGTATTCGAAAATGTCGGAATCGGAGCGCTCGACCTTATGACAGCAGACAGGATATACAAAAAAGGAAATGAGGCCGGTATAGGTACGGTTTGGGAATAGCAGTATCCGGGTTACAATTCAACAAAACTAAAAGAATCCCCGGCGTATGTTATAAACATCCTAAATATCATGAATAATAAGGAGGAAACAAAATGCCACATATTGATATCAGCATGTTCTCAGGAAGAGACGATGAGACTAAAAAGAGAGTTGCAGATGCAGTAGTTGAAACAATGATCAAAGAACTCGGATGCCAGAAGAGCCATCTGTCGGTAGCTATACATGATGTTGATCCAAAGGAATGGAATGAAAAAGTGCATGATAAGGTGGACTCATCCATAGTATACTCCGGAGAAGTATACAAAGCAGATTAGGGACCGGATTACAGACCGGAGCTGTTTATTGTTCTTTGATAAAGAACAGTAAACAGCGGCAGTAATTAACACAACGGTTATTTTTGATGAAATACACGAAGGCTGTCTCCTCATCGGCACTCTCAGGTCTCAGTTGGCGATGAGAACAGGACTGCCGCATCGTTACTCCTATAACAGACACCGGATGTCCCCCGCCCCACTGATGCTCTCAGGAGCTGAAGCTCCCGGTGTCTGTTGACGGCGTCGCTCGCTCCAATCAAGCGAGCTTGTTGGAGCTTTGCTCCTGGTTGAAGATCGAAAGGAATGCCTTTAGGTCGTTCGTATAAACAAAATAATTCGAAATATTTTGTAAAAAAAGATAAAATAAGTATTGACCTATATAATCTGTGCGAGTAGAATACTTAGCGAAGCAAAAGGGTTAATATAAAGGATTTTTGATATGAAATGGAGTTAGGGGACCTTTCATTGAAAATAATCACGAATTGCTTAGAGGATGAGCCGGCGGACGCCGGCTTTTCTCTTGAAAGGGGACAACAGAGGCACAGTGTGGTATAATCTTATGGCGGTGCAGGGAGAAATGAATGTCCTATATTGAGATAAGGAACCTGACGGTTCAGTTCATGAAAATTAATGAGGATGGCAGCGAAGTGCCGGGCAGAAAAGCGCTTGAAGATATCAGTCTGGATATCGAAAAGGGCAGTTTTGTTGCTGTTGTAGGAATGAACGGATCCGGCAAATCCACACTCGCCAAATGCCTTAACGGCCTCATCCTTCCGACAAAAGGTGATGTGATCGTCGATGGTATGAATACAAGAGATGAGGATCATTTGTGGGATATTCGCAGCCGCGTTGGCATGGTATTCCAGAATCCCGACAATCAGATCGTTTCATCCATAGTTGAAGATGATGTTGCATTCGGTCCCGAAAACCTGGGTATCGAACCGGCAGAAATACGGCGGCGCGTAAATCAGGCTCTGAAACAGGTTGGAATGTATGATCAGCGTCTCAAAGGCGCTCATATGCTTTCGGGCGGACAGAAACAGAGGATAGCGATCGCGGGCGCTGTTGCAATGAGACCGGAATGCATTATATTCGATGAACCGACTGCAATGCTTGATCCAAAGGGCAGAGAGAATGTCATGAATATAATCAGTGAACTCAATGCAGACGGGATAACAGCAATACTGATAACACATTTTATGAGCGAGGCAGTCGAGACGGACCGCATCATTGTCATGAACGCGGGCCGCGTCCTGTGTGACAGGACGCCTGCGCAGCTCTTTTCCGACACAGAAATGATAGAGCGCGCAGGTCTCGAACTGCCCCCGTTCATCGAACTCAGAGAAAAAGCCGGACTTCCTTCAGACGTTACAAATCTGGAAAAAATGGCTGCTTATATGAATAACAGATAAAGCTGCAGAGCTTAAACCATATGTCAATAACAGTAAAAAACCTCAGATATATATATAATAAAGAAATGCCGGGAGAGACCGTAGCACTCGATGATGTTTCTTTCGAAATAAGTGACGGAAGCATACTCGGGGTGATAGGTCATACGGGCTCCGGCAAGTCTACACTGCTGCAGCATCTGAACGGGCTGCTCAAACCGGAATCCGGAGATGTGTTTATCGATGATGTATGCATCACGGATGGAAAGACAGAATTAGTCGAGATCCGGCGCAGGGTGGGGCTGGTCTTTCAATACCCTGAATACCAGCTTTTTGAAGAGACCGTAGCGAAGGATGTTGCCTTCGGACCACGCAATCTCGGACTCGATGACGAAGAGATAAAAAGGCGTGTAAAGCATGCTCTTGAAATCGTCGGTCTCGATTATGAAGATGTAAAAGATAATTCTCCGTTTGAACACAGCGGAGGAAACAAAAGAAAGATCGCCATCGCAGGCGTTCTGGCTATGGAGCCGAAGGTGCTGATACTAGACGAGCCGACTGCAGGTCTGGATCCAAAGGCACACCGCGAAATACTTGCTATGGTCAGACGTATACACGACAGTACCGGATGCATAATTATTTTTGTTTCTCATAATATGGCGGATATAGCATCGATGGCTGATAAAGTCATCGTATTGAACGCAGGCAGGATAGTTCTCGAAGGCACACCGGCTCAGGTCTTCTCCCATGGAGAGGAACTGGCTGCTATGGGACTGGATGTTCCGCCTGCCAGGGAAATGACAGATAAACTATCACGCCTGATACCTGGCTTTACAAGCGAAGCGCTGAGTATAACACAGGCAGCAGATGATATAAGAAACTTTATCAGCAGCGATAAATAGCATAAAGAGTACAAACCGAATGATCAGAGATATAACACTTGGACAGTACTATCCCGGCAGTTCGCCGATACACAGACTGGACGCCAGAGTAAAGATTACGGCAACAATGCTCTACATTGTGGAGCTCTTTGTTGTGAATAATTTTGCGGGATTCCTGATTGCCGGTATTGCTCTGTTCACAGTGATAGGATTGTCGCGCGTACCCCTGAAATTTATATTTCGCGGACTCTCAGCGGTATTTATTATCATCTTTTTTACGCTTATACTGAATATCTTCCTGACAGACGGACGCGTGCTGTGGCACTGGAAATTCATCACCATCACATATGAAGGGCTGACGAGGGCCGTGTTCATGGCTGTCAGGCTGATCATGCTGATAATCGGTTCATCACTTCTGACACTGACGACCAAACCGATTGAATTGACAGACGGTCTTGAAAAACTGATGAGTCCGTTGTCAAAGATAGGAGTGCCGAGTCATGAGATCGCGCTGATGATGACCATCGCGCTCAGATTCATACCTACTCTCATGGAAGAGACAGATAAGATAATCAAAGCGCAGCAGGCGAGAGGAGCGGATTTTGAATCCGGCAATATTATTCAGAGAGCTAAGAGCCTGATACCTATACTGATCCCCCTGTTTATCAGCTCATTCAGGATAGCGCAGGAACTGGCGCTCGCTATGGAGGCAAGATGCTACCACGGCGGCAGCGGCAGAACCAGGATGAACGAAATACATTTCCACAAGGGCGATGCAGTAGCGGCAGTAATACTGGTGCTCTTTCTGACATTGATAATAGCATCGAGGCGCATGGGCATGCCGGCTATACAATAAGCAGACATCCTTACAATAGTCGAGTATTTTTACAATAATAGTATATCGGTCACCTCCGCATGGCCTGCAAACAGTAGCAAAGCTGACAGGCAAATACGATAATTTGATTATGGTTCACAACACGCCCCGGCAAAACAAATCTGAATAATATGCGGAAAAGCCTTTCAGAATACTGCATAACAAACGATAAGAAAGATCAAACACTTAGAAGAGAAATACGAGAGCTACAGCGACATAGTTATATATGAACCGTCGCAGCTTCGGGGCAGATGGGCCGAAAGAGCAGGCGGCAAGCCGATATATATCGAGATAGGCTGCGGCAAGGGCAAATTTATTTCAGAAATAGCTGAGAGGCAGCCGGAAAACTTCTTCGTGGCCATAGAGGGAAACCGCAGCGTTATGCTGCGCGCGCTTGAAAAAGTCAGAGAGGCAGGACTCGGCAATGTTGTATTTGCGCCGGATTTCGTCGATGATCTGACAGAATGGTTCGGTGACGCCGAAGCTGACGGCATTTACCTGAATTTCAGCGACCCTCTGCCAAAGAACTACTGGTACAGGAGAAGGCTCACCTACAGAGAACGCCTCAAAACATATTTCCGCGTACTCAAAAATGACGGAAGAGTCATATTCAAGACAGATAATACCGGACTTTTTGAATGGTCGATACAGGAGATACTGGCGGCAGATCTCAGGATACTGGACATTACAAGAGATCTGCATGCTGCAGCAGCAGCGATTGAAGACCCGGCTGAACGCGCTGCATTTAACATTGAAACAGAATATGAGGCCAAGTTCAGCGGGCAGGGAGAAAAGATAAAAAGAGTCGTGATCGGGCGAAGGACCCCGGTGACGATTGAACATACAGATAAGGAGGCAGAAATGAATATCAAGTCAATGGCCGCATTCAACGGCAGAGATATCCCGGCAGGAGACAGGAATTTTACAGCGGTGGCCAGAGCAAAAGCGGCTATCGCAGAGAAAGGCAAGGAGGCCGTGACAAACGCTACAGTCGGAGCGTTGTATGACGATGATTCCAACCTGGTCGTTCTCGATTCGGTAGCAGAATCACTCAGGACTCTGTCCGGACCGGATTTTGCTGAATACGCTCCAATTGCAGGTCTTCCGGGATTTAAAGAAGCTGTAAAGAAGGCTGCATTCGGATCCTACGAACCGAAGAGCTATCTCGGCGTTGTAGCTACACCGGGAGGCACAGGCTCCATCAGAACAGCGGTTGCAAACTATTCCTGCCCGGGAGACAGGATACTAACACACAGCTGGTACTGGGGCCCGTATAAAAGCATTGCGATAGATCAGGGCAAGACGCTCGAAACATTTGAGATGTTCGACGCAGACGGCAATTTCAACATCGAAGATTTCGGCTATAAAGTTAGCAAACTGCTGAGAAATCAGGAATATCTCGTCATCATACTCAATACTCCGGCCAGCAATCCTACAGGCTATTCACTGTCTATGGACGACTGGTACGGAGTAAAGAAAGTGCTCGACGATGTGGAGCTTGACAAAAAGGTCGCTCTGGTCTGCGACGTGGCTTATATTGATTTTGCCGGCGAAGAATCAGAAACAAGAGAATTTCTCCGCGTCATAGACAACCTCAGAGCCAATATACTGCCGATCATCGCATACAGCGCATCCAAGACTTTCACAATGTACGGGGCGAGATGTGCAGCCATGATCTGCCTGGCGCACAATCCTGAGGTCGCAGCTGAATTCGAAAAGGTCTGCTCATTCTCGGCAAGGACAACATGGTCCAATTCGCCAAGAGCACCTCAGACTGTGATCGAAAGGATATACAGCGACCCTGAGCTGCTCGCAAAGGTTGATTCGGAAAGAAAGCACTGGAGAGACATGCTGCTGGCAAGAGGAAGAGCATTTGAAAAGGCGGCGAAAGAAGCACAGCTTGAGATCGTGCCATTCAGAGCAGGATTCTTCGTAACCATTCCATACAAAGATCCGGACGCTCTGATCAATGCCCTGGCAGCAAAAAACATCTTCCTTATCCCTGTAGACGGCGGGGTCAGAGTATCTATCGCATCAACCGCAGAGGATAAATGCGCTGTGCTCCCGGCAATCATCAAGGAAACCATCGCAGAACTCGGATAGCTGAGATTTGAATTTACACTTCAAAAAACATACAAAATGAGTTATACTAATGGAGCGGCGTCCAAACAAAACACGCCGCTCCAACCTCAAACTGAATATGCGGGTGTAGTTTAATGGCAAAACTTGAGCTTCCCAAGCTTACGTCGAGGGTTCGATTCCCTTCACCCGCTCCACGACAGAAAGCCTTGAAAACGTTGGAATTTCAAGGCTTTTAGCTTGCAATAACAAGCTCGAATTACGCGAACGTATGTGCTAAAAAGGTATAAAAGTGCACAAAAAATGTGTACACTTGTGTGTACACATTAGAAATAACTAACTGATTAAAACGAAAATTATTCATATACTTTGAACAAATCGTCTACTGCCATGTTATCTGCAATTTCGTCAGCAGTCATTAGACCCAAGTGTGTGTAGACATCTATAGTAGTCTGAATCGATCTGTGGCCGAGCAGATATTTTCTGAAATCCATCGGAACTTTATTGAGATGGAGAACTGTCGCATATGAGTGTCTGAAACAATAAGGTGTGAGATCATCCGCGACAGGAAAAGGCGGTACTAATTGATTGCGGTGCATTTTACATCCTGCGAGAATATTCATCTTACGTTTGCAGGCTTTCCATAAGCGGGTCTGAGCGGAGCTGTCTAAATTCTTATGATTAGTAAGCCGACCATCAAGAGGCTTAAAGATATACTCATCCGGTCGACATTTTGGCAATTTATCCATAAGCTCTTCAGGAATGGGAACTTTGCGCGGTGCACTCTCCGTTTTTGTACCGGGTACATCGATAAAAGGCTTGCCTTTGACAGTGATAATATTCTTGCCTTGCAATCTGCCAACCTCCGAGTTTCGCAGACCACAGTAGAGCATAACAAGGAAAAATACAAATCTGGAATCGGATTCCGCCGCCTTCTTTAGCAGAGCTACCTCATCTTTTGTAGCGGCTCTGCGATCTACTTGTTTTACACCCCTTTCGGGAGATGCATCAACAACCGGATTCTGGGCGATGTAACCACATTTTCTTGCCCTGTCGAATAGAAAGTTCAAATCCATATAAATCTTTTTTATGTAACCATCTGAAATCCCTTTCTTCAATTCTTTTCCTTTTTTTCCTCGCGATACTGACTTGCACGAAAGATCATGAAGAAATTGCTGGATTCTTTCTGTTGTTACCTCTTCGAATGTCATATTTCCTAACTCAGGGAGAATATGCTTTCGAATACGCGATTTGATATTCCGCTTGTACTCATCGCTGGCATCGGTGCGATAAGTATCAACCCAATCATCAGCTACATCTTTGATGCGAACCCCGCTTCCGTTGATAACTGGTTCTTTTTCCCGAATCTGTCTTTCTCGTTCGGCAATTTTACGCTTTTTTTCACGTTCACTATGAGCGTTGATATGATATACGCTGCCATCAGAGCAGATATAGCGTTCTCTGATCTCATATTTTTTTCGTGCCATATTATTTCTTCTCCGTTTTTATGAGTTGCTTGTTATGTCCGGTCATGGAATCTATAACAATGTTTAACGCCAATAGTTCGTTATCTGAAAGACTGCGGAGTTTAACAGAAATCTCCGCTATGAGCTGCATGCGGCTACCTGAAACAACATCGTCCTCAGAAAACATGATGTCATTGCTTTGTAGTAAAGCAAGCGCATTATCATTGATAAAGAACTGTATTGGATCTATATTGAGAGCATTAGCCAAATCTGTATAGGTAGCACAGCTGGGATCACGCTCTGCACTTTCATAAACTGAAATAGTCGGAGCTGATCTGCCAACAAGCTTTGCAAGCTCTTGCTGATTTAATCCTTGCTGTGTTCGATAGTGTGTGAGCATCAGAGCAAAGCGCTCGCGCGAAAAATCAGAATATTTACCCATTATTATCCTCCGATGAAAAAATTTATGATATGTAAATATAATATAGTAAAAATGATAAATAATCAATATAGATTACAAAAAAGCATAATACTTGACAAATTATAAATTTATAGTAAAATAAAATTAGGATATGTAAATCACATATAATTTATTTTCGCAGCTGAAAAATACCGGCTGCGAAAAAATAGCAATCAGGATTTACGAATCGTAAAGTAGATTTATAAATAATAACGCGAAAGGAGAGATTAATATTAAGAGAAAAGACATTAAGGATAAGTTAATGCAGTTTGTGGAGAATGATAGTGCGTTTATCACGCAGGCAGACTTCGGTCGGTTCCTGGGTGTCAGCAGAGGAACAGCCAAAAAGTACCTTGCCGGACTTGAAGCTATAGATGGAAGATACTACTACGTTCCGGATGTGGCGGATCATCTCTGGAGTCTTGTGACTCGAGGTGATGCAAAATGAAAAGGAACGATTAAGCTACAGCTATATAATTAAAGTTTCATCGCGGGCGGGAGCAAACCTGCCCGTGTTTTTACTTGTACTAAAACATGCTTGCTAAGTAATATAGCAATTGTGATGTGTTATCATTATAAAAATAATGATGAAATAGAAAAGGAGAATCACAATGACAAAAGCGGAATTCGTAGTAAGATTTGCAGAGAAGACCGGGATGAGCAAGAAGGATGCAGCTAACGCAGTAAACGCTTTCTTCGAGGTAACATCAGAGGCGCTTAAGGCAGGTGACAAAGTCGTGTTCCCAGGGGTGTTCAAGGCTGAGATTACAGAGCGCAAAGCAAGAACAGGCCGCAATCCTATGACAGGTGCTGAGGTCGAGATTCCTGCAAAGAAGGCCATCAAAGCTAAGTTCTCAGATAAACTGCTTGGCTGATATTACAAATCAGCATTCAAAATATCCAGAAGCTTTAGACAAAATTGGCAAAAGCTCGGATAGTACTTCAAATCAGCAATTAAAAATGCTAAAATCCATATATGCCGAAAAGGCACACATATAAACCTATACAGAGTGCGCGAGAGACAAGCTCAAAGACCGCACAGCAACCTACCTCATGGCAAGGTGCTAATGCTTGATCGATAGGGAACACAAAAAAAGATAGTTTATTATCATGTCTCCCTGTCGATAACGATAGGGAGATTTTTTCATTTGCAACAATGACTGGAACAACCATCACTGTCCCTCCGCACTCTGTATGCATCAATCACATGATCATCGGAGAGGAGGAACATAAAACGATGAAGAAGAAAAGTATTGAAAACCTCAGAAACAACTTTTACGGGAAAGTCTATGTGAGATTCAGCTCAGAAGAGGTATTCCACAGATTCCTGAGTGACGCAGAGTCCGAAGGATACACACTCGGAGGAAAAAGACCGA
>CACYHR010000079.1 GCA_902774265.1 uncultured Eubacteriales bacterium | reverse complement strand
TGCAGTTTCGCAGAACTTTCGGAATGACACCGCGCGAATTCCGCAGTAAACGGAAATGAATTACTACATCCAGATTAGATGAGTGATTAGATGAAAAAAGATGGCGTGCGACCTCCTCTCTTTTCAAGGCTTGCAGGGTGAGCGTCGCGATTCGATCCCCCTACGCTCCACCATAAAACTATTTTTCCTGGAGTGTCATATGAATACTTCAGAAGCTCCATTTTATAGAGGTCAGCGGCATTTTAGGAACCGCCTATGTTGTAAACATTACAATCATAAGCGGTATTTTTTTATGTTCCATTTTTTATAACAGACACCGGATGTCCCCCGCCTCTTAACAGACACCGGATGTCCCCCGCCTCTTAGGCGGCGGGTTCCATTTTCGACCATCAGTGGTGGGTAACAATCCCCCACTGATGCTCTCAGGAGCTGAAGCATTCACTTTCTGACAGAAACAGAGGCAGAACTACATAACATACATTCGTGTCAATATGCTTGACTGCGAGATAAATTGAAAATATAATATATGTGGGATTTCCCATGAGCCCACACAAGGAGGAAATAGAAATGAGCACAACAATCAGGGAATATGATGCAAAAGTAGATTCAAAGAAGCGTCTTACTCTGCGCGAGAGCCCATATGATTACTATCATGTTGAGCATTATTCAGACGGAAGGATCATGCTGCAGCCAAGAGAGCTGGTTGAGCCTTTTCGAGTATCTGAGAACACTCTCAGCATGATGGATAAATCCATGGAGAATGTAAAAGCAGGAAAAGCAGGAAAAGCTATCGATCTTTCAAAGTTTGAGGAGTAATCAATGTTTACTATAAAAATGGGAATCCCTGAGATGGAAGATTTCTGGGACGAGCTTGAAACAAAAGTTGAAAACGGAACCGCTTCCAAAGATGAAGTCAAATTGCACAATAAGATCGGTAAGGCTCTTGTACTGCTTGCGAATAATCCACGTTATCCGGGGCTTAATTCACATGAAATATCCTCCCTGACGGCACGTTATGGGCAGAAGGTATGGGAATCATATCTGGAGAACAAGGCACCGGCTGCAGGCAGGATATTCTGGACATATGGACCAGGCAAAGGAGAGATCACTATTGTAGCTATAGAACCCCACCCTAACGACAAGTCCAATGCATACAAGAAAATAACTCTATCTGCTATGGGGGAAGAAATCGCACAGTCTTGAAGAACGCAGTAATCTAGAAGATTTTTTGATTGGATTGATTGGATTTTTGCCCCTAGGGTATTGATCTTCTTAAACTATTATAGTATTTCATATTCATCTTTCCCCGGCAGCAGGTTCAGGCCGGGTCCATTGTCCCATTTCATCAACACCGAACCTATGGGTGCCACGAAAATCACCGCAGAGCTGCGTAAGGGATGGAGCTCTCCAGATGGTTTCCACATCAGGATGCTTGGTGTCGTAGCCGCGGCACCTTCTGCCGCATAAGGATCGTGCCGGTATTTTAGCTATTGTATGTACTTCTGGATGGTAGCCCTACCCACCCAGAGTGCAGAAGACTCAAAAAAATTGATCTATAAAAAAATAATTTCACTTAAATTACAATTTTCAATAACAAACTTAATAGTATTTTTGGTATAGTCATCTTACGAACCGCGTATTACGGTCAGAATATAATACACTCGTATGTTTAACTTCCGCGGCGGACGGGGTGTGCACAGCACGCAGAGTATTCGCCACTCGTAAGAGACTTGCCACCCGGCGGGTCTCTGTTGTTTTAGGGGGTTTTAAATGAAACTTGTATCACTGGACAGCAAGGAATAGAACAAATATGTATTGGATCCCTTTAAGGTCAAACATATCTCCGAATGCTCCAAAGGATCAGTACTTTCCTTTGCCCCCACGATCTAAGACAAAAGATAAGCATTTTCACGGTGTTCACTACATAAAAATGTTTCCGGTAGATAGGACAAAAGTGCATAAGTTCCATACTGACACCAGGTATTACAAAATCATCAAGACGATCCTCGATAAAAACGAGGCTGAGATAATCGCAGCATGCCAACAGTATCTAGACGACTATGCCGCAGGTAAGCGGCCATTATTCGCAACTAATATAGACATGCTTATAGAGGTATTATAGAAAAGCTGTGTTCCGTCATTTTTCGGAAGATTGTAAATACTTGACATCCATGACATTGATGACAAAGCAAGCGGTTTAGTTGAATTCTGCAAAACTCCACGGACCAGACAGGAGATAGCAGAATATCTTGGTTTGGGCTCAATATAATATGCCCCATCTGGCAAGCCAGCTGATGACAATAAACCCGCAAAGAGCTGCGATTGTAATGACGATAATTAGCTTTCGTGCCCCGCCTTTCCTGAGCACATCGCCTATGGTATCGTATTCTTCGCCTTCCTTCTTGTTGGCACGGATATCAGCCGGTATGGGGTCATTTGAGTGTTCTGACCATATGTTATTCTGTGGAATGATGGCGATCCCCGCCATTGCTCCGATGAGAGTGATCGCAAGATTGAGCTGTCTGAAACTGATTTCTTTGGTCTCTGCAAAATGAGTTCCCTTCTGCTCGGACTCATATATGGCCCTGAGATATTTAGGTGAATCAATACTGTCAAAATCTCCGGCTTCGGCGTCAAGCGCTTCACACATTTCTATAGCAGCTGCGCTTTCATTCTGCCGGGCGCGCAGTCCGGCCACATTTTGTTCCAGGACATCGTGCAGTTCTGCTTTATCCTCTATAAGATTTTTGATCTCCGTAACACCTACTCCCAGTTTACGAAGTACAATAATCTTCTGGAACAGAAGGACATCTTCATCTCCGTAATCACGATGACCATTCTCTGTACGAGGCGGGGTCACAAAGCCCCGGTCCTCATAATATCTTATAGTAGCTCCGGAAACTCCCAGCAAGTCTTCCAGCTCATCAATCTTCACAGCTCTTCACCTTCTATGTTTGCGACTTTTCGGTCGCCGCACACCCATATAACCCATATATTTATATAAATTATAAACTATTTTCATAACGATTTTAAGTGAGGTTACGGAATATGAACTTTTTTATCCTCATAACCTTGATTGTAAAGGGTTTGGCTGTTTATTATACTGGTAAAAAAGCAAATAACGTCGGGGCAATCGGAACAAAAGAAAGATATGCAATATGATTGATTCCGGCGAAAATGTGTACTAAACAAGGGGGAACAGGAATGGATATAAAGAATGCAAAGGTAGGTTTTTTAGGATTCGGTAATATGGCAAGCGCTATATGCGACGGTCTGCTGCTCAAAAAAGCGGTCGGCCCTGCGAATATATACGCATGCGCCAGAGATCAGAATAAGCTGCAGGCAAACTGTAAATCCCGGGGCATCAACGCGGCATCGGCGGACGAGCTGATCAGGGCAAGCGATATAGTAGTGATAGGCGTACTTCCTCAACAGGTTGAGGGAGTTGTAAAAGAATATGCCGCAGCTCTCAGGGACAAGCCGATATTCTCCATTGCAGCCGGCATCGGATATGCAAGATATGTCAGCTATCTCGGCGAAGGCTGGCATCACATCAGCACTATACCAAATACCCCTGTAGCGGTCGGCGAAGGTATCATAGTTGCTGAGGACACACATTCTCTTACAGCTGAGCAGCTGGAACTATTTGAAGGTGTATTCGGACAGATTGCAAAGATAGAATACTTCAGTCCTGAGCTGCTCTCTCTGGGCGGGACAGGCGCAGGCTGCTCACCGGCATTCGTGGACGTGTTTATGGAGGCGCTCGCTGACGGCCTTGTCAAGCACGGCATGACCCGCGCCAAAGCCTACAGCATAATACCGCAGATGATGATAGGAACAGCGACATACTTCATGAAGAGCGGTCAGCATCCGGGAGCACTCAAGGATGCGGTATGCACTCCGGGCGGCACCACTATCGCCGGCATCAGCGCTCTTGAGGAAAAAGGATTCCGTCACTCCGTCATCTACGCAATAGACAAGGTCATGGCGAAGAAAAAGACTCTGTGATGTGGATAATGAACATTATCTCCCTCCCGGCCATTGATCAGATGAGATGACACTATAGCCGTTTGCTTTCAAATCGGTTATAATAGTCATAATGCGTGTATGAAAAATATGAACCGGAGAGGAATTGAAGAGAAAATGGATTTTCAGAATGTAGCAGACAGCATCGCAGCAATGGCCTGCATCATGTCTGTAGAAGAGAAGCCGGACGGCAGCTGCGGTGATGTCCGCATTGTTACCGGCAACAAAACATATATTGACACCATCGAACATCCTATGCAGGATCTCGAAATGCTGACGAAGAAGTTCGTGCCGAACTCACTATACACGGAGTACCTTTCCAGAGATCTTAACTTTGAGGATTTCTGTTTTCGTGCGGCAGTAAATAAGAAATGCCTTCATTCATATGCGCACCCGGACAGATACGATATGTGGTTCGACATGACTTTTATGCCTCTCGGACCGGATGACGGCAACATCCACTACTGTGCATATATCATGGAGATCAATTTCGAAGCAGACTCCGAGAGGATATCCAATATATCAGGAGATTTAGCTGCCGCAGTTCTTGAAACAGCCATCAGGCTTCGTGAGGCGAAGGATTTCAAGAGCGCCTTGAAAGATACGGTCGGAGATATCCGCACACTATGCGATGCGGAATACTGCGGCATGATGCTTGTGGACAAGGAGAGTGAAAGCTGCGAACTCCTGGGTGAGGATTTTGCCGAGGACTCCGATCTCATACCGGACAATCACTATCTCGGAAAAGACTTTTATCCTGTCGCAAGCACATGGAAGGACACCATAGCGGGAAGCAACTGCCTGGTAGCCAAAAACGACGCGGACATGCAGGTCGTAAAGGAAAGGAATCCTGTCTGGTATGAATCGCTGAAATGCGCCGGAGTAAGGACCATCGCACTCTTCCCTCTCAAAGGACAGGATGAGGAATTCGGATATATGTGGGCCGTCAACTTCGACGAAGACCGTTCCGCGCAAATCAAGGAAATACTTGAGCTGACCACATTCGTGCTGGGCTCTGAGACGAGCAACTACATGATGGTAAACAAGCTCAGAGAACTCAGCTCAAGGGACATGCTGACCGGCATAATGAACCGCAACGAGATGAACAACTATGTCGATGCCCTGAGCGAGCTTCCGGAAAAAGCCTCGAAACCGGCAGGCGTCATATTCGCAGATCTGAACGGTCTCAAGCGCATCAATGATACGAAGGGGCACGTAGCCGGAGATACCCTCCTTCGCAACGCAGCATCAGCCCTCAGGGAGCTCTTTGATACAGAGCAGATATTCCGCGCGGGCGGTGACGAATTCGTAGTGATACAGACAGGAGTAACGAACGAAGAGATCGAAAAGAAAGCCGGTGATCTTCGCATTGTCCAGACACACTATCCTGATGTCAGCTTCGCCATAGGCTGCAGCTACACAGCTGACTGCAGAGAGGTGCGCAAAGCACTGGCCGATGCGGACGAGCGGATGTATGAGGATAAGAAACAGTACTACTCGCATCGAAAAATCAGGTCAACTACCCCCGCTTAGATGCTGATGCATCTTGAAGCGGGGGCTTGAAAGAGCCTTCGTTTCAAGATCTCAGTCATCCGAAAAGGAGTAGTTGAGCA
>CACYHR010000078.1 GCA_902774265.1 uncultured Eubacteriales bacterium | reverse complement strand
TCCCAGCTGCTGCCGTGAGTAAGCGTGATCGTGAAATGATCAGTATCTATCGCTTTCTCATCTCCGCCGCCCGCAAGCTGCAGATTGGATGCGATGTCATAGTCGTCTGATTCTTCTGTAGTCTCATGCCCGGTCTCTGTCTGAGGCTCCGATTCCGGCTCAGGTTCAGTCTTTGAGCCGCATGCCGTCATGACGAATACGAGCATAAGACTCAAAATCATTGCAATTACTGTCTTTGGTTTTGTCATATAGTTTTGTCACCGTCCTTTCGTAATAGTATATATAGAACACAGGCCTGTGTCATGTATCGGCAGCATTAAGCTGCCGGTTCTCAGAATCCCTGTCTTACGTCAGTTATGGCGATGAAAGAAATCTGATCAAGCGGGATTACATATCCGACAAAAAGGTCTCCCCACTCAATATGCTTCTTCTTTTTCTTCTTAAAGTCTCCGACGATGCCATCTTCGACCGGGATGTCATAGTCCTCATACACGTGCTCAAGGTGCTGATAGTATTTAGGTTCATTAGGTGTACTCATATTCTCTCCTTTCTTAGCCCGTTATCATCTGCAGTATCTCTTTCGTAAATGTGATAATTATGCCGCCTGCAACGGTCAGGAACCCATTTGCGCGCTGCGACGGATCATGAGACTTCAGCGAAAGTCCGACCTGCATGATGCCGAGGCCGAGCAGTATAAGCCCGATTGCTCTGATCAGGCTGAATATGAAGTCCGACAGCTTGTTAACGGTGCTGATCGGGTCACCCGCAGCGTACGCAACGCACGCACACAGTATGAACGCCACTACCATTACCGAGTAGAGCACAAGCCCCAGCTTCATCGTGCTGTTGGCTCCTTTGAGATCGATTAATTTGTTTTCCTTCTTGATCATTTGTTGCCTCCATTCTTCTTAGCCTCTTCGGCTACCATCTTTTCTACATCTGCCTCTGACAGAAGTTCATAGTCTGTCTCTGGCAGTTCGATTACTTTAGCGTTTTCTACAGCTTCCCTGATAAGTTCCGGATCACTGACAAGTTCTATGGACGAGCCTGCATCCCAAGGCACTCCGTGTATATATGGCTCCATGTCTCCGTCTGTTGTCATCCGCACGTCGGGGTGCTTCAGGATGTCGTACTTCAGATCCATGACCGGTCTTTCTCCGCGAATAAAAAGAAGTGCGTATTTGTTATCCAGCATACGCACCTCATCAGGAGTCATAAGCTCCCTTCCCGTGTTCTGATAATTCGTAGAGTAATTGCCGTTCCGACCTGTACTTTTTCCGTAAGTGTTGGTGTCTATCGTCTCCTTGCCAAGCAGCTCACTCACATACTTATGTGTTGCTTGTTCGTTTCCACCCAAATATACGAACTCGTCAGTATTGCCTACGATGCTTTCCCACTGCTTTTCGAACAGTGCCTTCAGCTGCGCCAGATTCTGCAGGATGATACTTACTGACACGCCCCTTGATCTCATGACTGAAAGGATCTTGTCAAAATCATCCGGCAGGCTAACGTTTGCAAACTCGTCCATGAGGAATTGTACGTGTACCGGCAGGCTCCCGCCGTACTTCTTGTCGGCCACCTCGAACAGCTGTTGAAAGATCTGGGTATATAACAGCGACACAAGGAAATTGAAGCTCGTATCATTGTCCGGGATGATCGCGAACAGCGCTGTCTTCTCCTCGCCCAGCTTCCACAGATCCAATTCGTCGGTTATAGTGAGCCCGGCAACGCTCTCCAGATTGAACTTTTCAAGTCTTGCCGCCAGTGTGATCTGTATTGACTTCAGAGTCTTGGCAGAACCCGAATGATATGCATCATAGTATTTCAGAGCTATGTGGTCAGGATCGGTCTTCCTGAGATCATAGAACAGCGTATCAAGTGCACTCGGCGACTTGCTGTCCTCCTCATCCACATCGCCGGCTCTCAGCATTTCCATCACCATTGCGAAGTTCTGCTCTTCTTCGGGAGCTTCATACTTCAGATAGAAGATGAGTGCCAGCAGCAGCATCTGCGCAGCCGTATCCCAAAAAGGGTCCTGGGTCTGTGCACCCTTCGGTGTCGTCGCCTTGAACAGGTTCGTCACCAGTCTCTGAACGTCGTTGTCGTCTCTGAGATATACGAAAGGATTGTAGCAGTGGCTCCTCGGCATGTCTATCAGGTCGAGTACCCGTACCTTGTATCCTTTCTTCTGGAGCAGCCAGCCGGTGTCACGAATTATCTCCCCCTTGGGATCCAATATTACCATGCTGCAGTTTGCCTGCATGACATTAGGCTTCACGTAAAAGCGGGTCTTGCCTGCACCACTTCCCCCGATGACCAAAACATTCAGATTTCTTCTGTGCTTATGAGCATCAAAGCCTATTCTCACATTCTGCGTCAATATCTTGTTCATATTGTCAGGACGCTGTCTGTACTTGCGGTTCACGGCTGCAGCATCGCCCCATTTAGCCGAGCCGTGTTCCTCACCACGCCGGTAGTTGCGGCGTGTGGATAACCATATGCCGATGCCCATGACATATATAAAGAGGCAAAATAAAACAGCCTTCAGGCTGCCAAATGTCCACTGTATATGCCAGGGCTCCGACATGATCTCATCCATACGTGTGATTAGGTCAAATATGTTCCTGTCCCAGTACGGCGCGATCCTCAGGGCTATCCACACGACCGGCAATGCTCCGGCGGCTGCGATAAGGAGCTCGTCTCTGCGGCTACCTTGAGTACCCGTAGGCTGCTCCCTTCTCAGCTACCATCAGATTCCTCGGACCGTGCTCGATGATTTTCATGATAAGTTCATCGATCGGGTCTGTGGGGCGCTTCTCTCTGATCTGCTGATTGCGAAGGAGATTGAGAGCGTTGATCAGGATGCCCTGTTCGTACTCATCTATCTCCAGCTTCCTCGTTCCTCTCACGGACATCACCTCACATCTCTGTCCTCTTTAGTTATGCTGCCGCGGCTGAGCTCAAGTGCTTCGCGCACCTTCTCATCTACCCTGTCAACGGCGAACTTGATGCCGCCGAGCTGTGACCTGACATCCTTCTCCTCTTTTCCAGGATACTTCTCTGTGAGCTTCACGAAGTCGATCTCAGGTGTTTCAAAGCCGTAGTGCTTTGTGAGGATATATGCAGCCATGTTGGCTTCATCCCTCACATCCTCGTGCCAGACTTCATGGAAATCCGCAAGGTGATATGTCGCCTGCTCTCTTGAGATGACGAACACCTTTGTCGCCGGGTCAAGACCCGCCTTCACTCTGATGAGTCTGTCGTCAGGATCATAGTGTGCAAGTTCACCGTCAGGGAGCTCCTGCACCTCCACGCTGGCAGGGTACACGTTCATGATAGCCTCAGGCACTCTGCTGTAGCTTGGTTTTCCGATGTCGAAGTCCCTGATAGCTGTCTGCTTCACATCGAACATCTTCACGACCTTCGAGCCCATGCCCATTGTGCCGTCTTCCTTCTGGAATCTGTAGGAGCCGAGAGTTTTGATACCCTTCTCGCCCTTCAGCACAGTAACTCCGTCGGCCTTCCAGTCATCATACGAACGCACCCATGTTGCTTCCGGTGCCTGCTCCATGATGAGAAGTACGTTGGATACGGAGTGATTGAAGAGCTGCGCCTGCTTGTCGGCATACTCCCTCAGCTTGTCTGGCGAGAGCAGCTTCTGCGTTGCATCAGACAGAAGGTCGAACACCTCTGCCTTCTCCTGTCTCTTGAGTTCGGAATACTCGTCCGGACTCATCATTCTGTTTACATCATTTCCTGTCATAGTTTACCTTTCCCTTCCCGGTACCTTTATCGGTACCGCTTTCGCAGCGTCCTTCGCTGCATCCAAACCTCTGGAGACCACATCCTTTGCAAGCTCCCTTGCCCTCTCGGCTTTCTCTCTGGCTATCTCCACCTTATACAGATTCAGTTTCTCTCTGACCGACGGTCTTTCAGTTTTCCCAGGGAAGCCATTTGACGGGCTTGCTTGCGTTGAGTTTGGCTCTGACAGAGGGTCTCGGCCTGTCTTTGCCAAAGAGGGGTTTACCTGTGGTTCTTCCTTCTTAGGTCCGCCCATGATTCGCCGCCCCTCTCTTGGCTCCTCATCGTAAGCGGGCGGAAGACCTCGCTCAGGATCAGGCTGCATGCTCTCATCCATGACCGGCATGCTCTCAGGCGCGGCCGCCCTGCTCTGATCGCCGGCCTGCCCGCCTCTGAGTGCCTCCTTTACTGATTTATCCTTCGGGAACAGTTTTTCCTTGTCCTTCTGGATCTCCAGTGACACATCTGCGCGATTGACTGTCGCCAGCTTGAAGCGCTCCGTTATCCTCTGGATCTTGCTCGCATCCTCCGCTCTTGCGATTACATCTACCGCAGCATTAGGATCAGTGTTCTTTCTGTCCTTCAGAACGCAGTAGAGCACGCCATAGCGTTTCGCCTCCTGTGAGAACTTCGCAAGATCCTTATTCGTAATCGTATAGACCTTGAGCTCTTTGCCTGACTTCAGCATGGATGTCAGTCTCGCCTTGCCCTTCGTCTTCTGCTCTTCCTTTAGAGCTGCATACAAAAGAAGCGCGATGTTCTTCGCGCCCGCTCCTGATATCTTAGCCGCGACCTCCACTCCTTCAAGTGACAGTCTCACGACCTGTTCAGCTGCATCTCCTCCCGGATTCATTTCTTTGATTCCTCCTTCCTCTTCCTGTCTTTGTACAGGTAATGCGGGCAGTACATTACTACGGCACGGAAGCTCTGCTTGCAGTCATGCTCACACAGTTTGCACTTCTCCGCATATTCAAGCTTGCCGCACTTATTAAGAAAGAACGCCCACTCTTCCTTGAACTTTTTCGTATACCTCTGTGCCGGTCTCACCTCCCCTCAAAAAACCGCCTTCTCAGCGTACGATTTTTGACATTTTTGCCTCTGTAAGCGACTTTTTTATCGAAAGCGATATGTTTATCGACCTCAGGCATTCCGTCCTTCAAATCGCGAGCTATCTGAAGTTTTTGCACTATCTCTCCTTCTCACGCTGACGGTCTCTGTCAATAATCTCAAGATTCTCTCTGACATGAGCGGAACGCTCCTGCACCTGGCTGCAGACTTTCAGTTCTCTTCTGAGTTCTCGGATCTCCGTCGTCAGTTCCATCGCCTTCTCCCTCGCCGCAGCCTTCTCACTCTCAGGCAGATCACGTCTCGCCCTGTTGCGCATATCGTTTCTATCTGCCAGCAGGTCAGTCATCTTCGCTTCGATCTTCTCCATTAGCAGCGAAAGATCCTCGTCAGTGTTCACATGGTACTTGCAGAGCAGCTTTGCCTGCTCAGAGTACTGATCGCACTTCAGAAGATCTTCCTTCAGCAGTATATGAAGCTTTGTCGGATTCTGTCGGTACTTCGGAAGATAACCCAGTTCGTAGCAGTAACGGAGATAAAGCTTCTCAAGGCCGCTCCGTCCCATGATGCGGTCGATGCGCCGGCGGAGGTTGTAGTGATTCGGCATTTTGTAATTCTGCCGGAGTCGTTGTTGCCTGACTGACGGATCATTCTCATAGATTCGCCGCTCGATAGCCTCACGGGTGTAGTTCTCACCAAGCTGATGGATACGGATAGCCTTCTTCCACCCCGGTGGCGTGACAGTCCAGTACTTGCGCTGCGGATCGAACCTGTAATTGTAACCGCGCTTTCTGAGTTCCGACTTGAATTCCTCGATAGTCAGGCTGAGAGCGACGGATTCATCGATTGCCTGACGCGCCACATTGTACCTTGTCGGCATGCCGGCTTTCTCCATCTTGTAAACATACTGGCTTACGCCTTTCCCTCTCGGGTCGCGTTCCTGACAGATGCGGTCCGATGTCTCTCTGAGCTGCCTGTAGGTATCCTTGCAGTCGTGGAATTTCCCGCCGTCCTTGAAGGATACCGAGTTGATCACGATGTGGTTATGAACGCACTTTGTGTTGACGTGTGTCGCAACCACCATCTGGAACCGGTCTCCCCATAGTTCCTTTGCCAGCTGCACTCCGATGGCGTGCGCCTCGTCAGGCGTGACCTCACCTTCTCTGAAGCTCTGGTAGGCATGATAGGCAACATTGCCGTCATACTTACCGAACCTCATCTTTACTGTATCGAACTGATCGCGGGCGAACTCCACGCTGCAGTTGATGCCGGACGTGTAATAGAATTTTTCCGTCTTGTCCTCATTGGTCGTATATGCGATTACATCCTGAAGAGCCTGCTTCTCTGGCTCGGTGAACTCGCGCTCAGTCTTCTCCGGATTCGCTATATACTCAAGCGGGCTTCCGGCCTTGCCCCGTATATTCCATATCTTCGTGACAGCCATCAGACATCACTCCTTTTCGGTCGGAGGAATGCTTTCTCGATAGCGTTCTGAAACGCCCTCCACTTTCTCGCCTCTGTCATGACCGCGATCATATCAACGGAGTTGTCTGTCTTCATGGCGACCTCGTCGATCTTGTCTGCGAACTCGCGGATGATCTCCATCGCCGCAAAGAATCTATCATCTACCACAACAGGAGCCTTGTTCATGATCAAGCTGCGTATATATGCCGAGTCAGACATGCACGCAGCTGCCGCTCTCTCCTGCAGCGTATTGAATTCCTCGTCGCTCAGTCTCAAATGTTTTTCTCTGCTCATTTTCATCTCATCTTGCTTCTCCTTTCATCGTGATCCACATTGTGGCCACAGCATCATTTCTTCGGTCAGACGGGGGTTTGGGGGCTTGCCCACCAAGATTGCCAGGGCGTTTGTGGACGCTTTGGCAGTGCTTGTTATTTCGATGCGACGACCCTTCTCCCCCTGTGTCGCCCATTTTGTCCACAACAGCCGGTCTTACCGTTCCTGTTCTCTGCCATCTTTTTCCGGCATATATCTGACAACCTGGATGCCGTCATCTGTGCGGTAAAACATCTCCGGCTTATCAAATTTCCGCCTCATTTCTTCTGCAAGATCGTCAGGCAACGACAAAAAAGTCTCGCTTTCAACAGGTGCGTAGCATATAAAAAACGGACCTGCAATTGCGTCCTGCACGCGTCCGTCTTCATCAAATATCGCCCTGCTCGGCGGCAACCTCATCAGCTTTCCTTCGTCATTTACGATCAGTGCCAGGTCGTCATACCTTGGATCATCTTCCGAATGGAATGGAAAATATTCCTGAATCAGACCTCCGACTACTGTCTGCATCGACCGCAGATTATCCTCGATCTCGGTCACCTCAGCACGCTCACCCGGCCTGCAGACGACCACCCTGATCATGTTCTGCCTCTCATTTTCTTCCTGAGTCATACGCTTTGTCCTCCCTTCTTTCGGTTTGTAAGCATACAAAAAAGACGCAACCGGTATTGGCTGCGCCTGTATGTAACACATCGTATTCTGAATCTATCTGAAATATTTGCCTATGTTATCCTTATACACAAAGTCTGTCGTGCCGCCGCATGATCTGCACTTGAATGAGCGATATCCGAACCTCTCTCCGCATCCACCGAAGCCAGACTGCAGATCATCAGAGCCGCAGAAAGCGCACTTTGCTTCAGCCTTTCCATCTCGATCATCGACCGGCCTGTGCTGCCCGTAATTCGGTAATCCTCTCATATCCGGCCTGCCGGAGCCGCTGAAAGTGAGATCCACTCTCTTCGAATCCGCTTCTGTCATAACCCATTTCCCATCTGCCATGCCAGACTCCTCTACTTCAGATGCCACATTTCTCCGTTAGGCATTTTTCTGACATCACCCGGATATACTTCGATGATCTCTCCTGTAAGATCGCGGACTACAGTCTCTTCCCAGTATCTGTAATCTGCATCATCGCCTTCTTCATACCATCTGCTGAAATACAATTTATCACCGTCTCTCAGATAGAAGCTGTCATGGTCACCCATCTCAAACTGTGTCTTCTCTGGCCAGATGATCTCGAATTCATTTGTGCCTACGCACTGTCTTGTGAGGGTGAGCGGCGCTGTATCCAGATGCAGATTATAGCAGTTCTTGACGCAGCTGAGCGGCAGTTCTTCAATTATATCGATCTCATGACTGTTGCAATCAAACCGAAGTATCTGTATCAGACTCTTCAGAAAATCCACACTCAGGATATAGATGCTGCCATCATGGTAGACCGGTTCGGCAGGATAGATACCCGGCTGCTTCGGCACTGGTCTGTATATTTCACCGTCAGGATAATGGATCAGGCAGAGATTCCTGCCCTCGACATCCTGCCCCTCTTTGAACACTTCCTCTGCCTCATACAGATCTCCGTGCTCGTAGCTGATCCCGTAATACCATTCATCTGTTCCGTAAGGTATCAGTTCTATATATGTTATTCCGCCGGTTTCTATCGTTTTCATATTATTCATCTTCAGTTCCATCGCCGGTCGCGATCATTGTAACTTCGTTATTAAACTCGACCCATGATTCTCCGCCGTCGAATGAGTGATTGTACATTGAGAACGCATCCCAAGTGCTCTCTTCCTTGTATACTGACATATCTTTCTTTACATACTCGCTGTATTCTTTCAGTACATTGTCATCAGGATACGCCAGATAGATATACACTACTCTGTTGTTGCTCTGATCGATAAGTGCATATTCATAAGTGTTGCCGAACCCGTCTATCGTGATATATGCGGGATAGTTATAGGACTCCTCATCGTAAAGGACATTGTTCGTATATTGCTCCTCATCATATTCGATAGTCTTGGAAAGCGCCTTTAGTCTGCCTATCTCATCAGAAAACTGTTCGTCTCCATAAGCACATGCAAGAATCATTCTTCCGTCAGTATCAAAGAGGTTCGGCTTGAAATCTGCTGAATATTCGGTCTTATCTGTAAGGATCTCATCAGGAAAAACGGAAAGATCGCTGTCCAGATCGCCGGCATACTTTTCGATTATAACATCCTTGTTATAGTTCTCAATGCCTTCAGCATGGTAAGAATCACTGCTGCCGGGATCAGAGCCGCATGAACACAGAAGCAGTGCGCATATAAATGTTGCTGTTATCGCAATTATTTTACTCTGTCTTCTTTCCTGCTCTCTCATTGCTTCTTTCTGCCATGTCATTGTACTTATTGATGCCTGTTACACTGCTCGGAAGGTCATTCATAACGCCAACCGTAGGCACGCTTATGGATTCTCCTTTAGAAGCTTTTAACAGCGTTCTTATAAGCGCGATAATAACAATGATGCCAAGTATGACACCCATAATGATTCCTATCTTATCGGAAATGAATTCTAATGCGTCTATCATGATTCGTCTGAGTAATCAATTATCACCTTTTTGCATGACCTGCATAAAAACGCCCTTACAGCACATCCCGTAATCATGTTTTTAATGTTAAGCGGAGATAATACAATCGCATCTTTATGTGCGGCTGATATAGCGAAGGCGTGTTTTGTATCACCTTTTAACCAGGCTATCTCATGAGGGCTTTGAACTAAGCCTAATTCCATTTCTTTACAACAATATGGGCATTGCATAGTTATACCTCCACCTTCTCTCTATTTCTAATACCTAGTACGTTTATAACCGTAATGATTGTCAGCAGCACTATATATCCTTTGAAGAATGTAGGATATATGTCCAGAATGCCAGCCGTATCATCTTTGCCCGCGCGGGCGAGTATATCAAGCAAATCCATGATCGGACTCAGCGCAAAACACACATAACTTATTGCCACTGTATATAGCGTTCGTTTTGTCCAGAATGAGAGCGCAGCAGCTCCAAGTGAAGCAGTGCATAGCACAAAATCAATTAGCAGTGCATAGCACAAAATCAATTATCAGCATCTAGATTCCTCGTTATTTATATCTGTTTTTCGGATTTGTTCTGTTGTATACGAGCCATCCTATGATAGCACTGTTGGTTACCATATATGCCAGAAAGCCTTTGTTGATAGCGTCCTTCTCCAGGGATGTTTTGGCTTTGTAGTACTTGCTGAAGGTTCTGATAAATACTATCAGCAGTACCAGTATCACTGCCATAATGATAAGTATTATAAAACTGAATAGTCCTGAACCAGACATCATGCCGCCCTTTCTGCTTTCTTTTACCAATAGCCTTCCGTTATTAATCTTTCGATTATAGCAACGCCTGCTGTTGTTATCACGTTCGATACTATGATCGTCAGCTGCAGCTTCCCCTTGTCCTGCACATTGCTTTTCAGCACGTTGTAAACAATCGGCATCTCTACAAGTAATGTAAGCAGCAGAAACACTCCGCTTACAATATAGTGCGGACCGGAATCAAGAATGTGTTCGAACGTCCCATACCAGGAAAGATCCGCCTTCAGAAATGCATACGGAAGAAGGAACGATGCTGCATTTGCTACCATAACTATTCCTAATACTTTGAATGCATGACCGGTCCTGGGTATAAGCCAGATGCTCAGCCATTCTATCAGAATCGTTCCCAATGCGACCCATGGCAATATATCAAACGGTCTTTTCTCGGATATCCATACCCATGATGAGTCAGCGAAAGCATTCGCAGGCAACAGCACTATAAGTGCCATTATCGCGATCAATATTCTCAATGCCGGTTTGCTTTTTTCCATTCTTAAGACACCTTATCAGTAAAACCAGCGGCTTGGTATCAGGTACAGATATGGAGCTGTGAAGAGCGCCAGCCTGAATGCGGCACGTTTAGCCTGCTCCGGTTCCAGCTCAGTCTTTCCAAGAATTCTTTTGTCCAACTTGTAGATGCAGACAGCAGAAAGCGCGATACCGGCAGCTATGATCAGAAAAGACAGTACATTTGTGAAAGGATCGAACATGATCCCATCACCTGCCTTTTCAATAAACGTTGTGCCATCCCCGCTGAATCCGAGCAATAACTCTGAAATGAAAAACAGTGCGATCGCCCCAATAAAGTCACTCAGGAATCCCGCAAGGCATATCTTCCATGTATTCTTTCTGCAAAACATGCCCTTATCAGGCATATCACCAAGGCTCCATCTCAGCACTATCCTGTCGATCAGATAATTCGCCGGGATCAGTATCAGCCACAGGTATGACGGAAAGAATACCAGAAGCCAGATCGGGAACAGGACATTGTAGAGCACCTTTTCGTTATCTCTATCCATTCAGCGGTCCTCTCCAGACACGGTTCTTTGCCTTATGATCTGCCATCTTCATATCTAATTCAGCTTTGCTCTTGCTGCTGAGAGCAGCGTCTCCCGCAAAGCATGACTTGATCCATTCTATCAGTCTTTTCCACATTATCAATTACCTGTCTTTTTCACATAAGTCTCAATAATGCTTACAAAATCATTCAGGAAGTTGTCCTCACTCCAGTGATTGATCTTCAGAAACATCGCCTGACTGCCGCCGGATGAGGTAGCAATGACTCTGACGCCTTCGCTGATCTCAAGAAGAACTATATTAAGGCTCACCCTGTTTTCTCCCAGAACAGCATATCTTTCATATGTTCCTATCCAGTAGTTAACGCCATCTGCGGTTCCGGATATCTCTTCTTCAAGAGATAAAGTCGCACCGAGATTAGGTCCGTTATGAGATATGTATTTCCTCAGCTGTTCCAGACTGCCGGGTACGATAGTTGTATACTTTGCCATGTTCCGCTCCTCCAAGTCAAAAGAGACTTAGCTTGCTGTTTATCTTATATGCCATATTTCTCCATTCGGCATGATTCTGACATCTTCTGGGAACACACTTGTAACATCCCCGTTGAGACCCCGAACTACAGTCTCTATCTTTTCAGCTCACCGATCTGTTTATCATTCTCATAAACTGCAGGTGCCGGTTCGCCTTCTTCCACTGTATAATCTGATCGTTCTGAGAGCATATCTATCAGGTCTGATTTCTCGTTAAACATAGTCTCTTTGAATGGATCTCCAAAAGCCATTTTTTCTATGAATACATATTTCGCGTCTGCGTCTGCTATATCCTGACAGTCGATCAGGATACCGGTATGACCTACATATGCTTCATCCTTATCGTAAGTCTTAAAGACGATGCTGATGATCGAACACTTATCGTTGTTGAAAACTATGCCATGTTTCTTCCAGTTGTCAGGCAGTGCATCAGCAAAAGTCTCCTCCGCATACGGGATTTCCCCGAATAATGTTGTAAAGAGCTTCTCCTTGTCACGGAGCATGCTGTACTCATCTTTGTTTTCGATAGCGTCAATGTCAAACATCAGATAGTCGCCATCGTACTTGTCGTTTACACTGTCATAGCTGATGGAATCGCCTGCAAGCAGCATGACAGTCATACGACAGTCCGCGTCTGAAAAGCCGCTCCCTCCGGTGTTTTCATTGTTGTTCGATGTATCTGTCACCCATTCTTCGAATACATCTGCATTGGAGAGACCTGCAATCTCCAGGATACCTGCGATCTTTGTAACATTATCTGCCGTAATATCTTCGGTAAAGTATTGCTCTGCGTTATCCTCAGCGTAATTATTGATCAAATCGAACAATTCTTCAGTGGTAGACCATCTTCCTCTGTATGGCTGCTCAACATAGTACTGATCGGCCTGTTTATAGACATACAGGCTCCTATCCTCATCCTGATTCCCAGTATGGAAGTTAACGATGACATATGGTACTTCCTGCGGATTGTCGTTGACTGATTCCCTCCATTTTTTACAGGTCGTCCTTATCAGCTCTGTGATCGTATCTTTTAACGATGACATATGGTACTTCCTGCGGATTGTCGTTGACTGATTCCCTCCATTTTTTACAGGTCGTCCTTATCAGCTCTGTGATCGTATCTTTATCTTTGCCATCAATACTTACGATCTTAGAAACAGTGCATGAGTCGTCAGAAAACTGCAATTCAATACTGTCTATCCTGTCTGTCTCAGGAATATCGACCTTCTTGTCATTTGTACCAGTACAGCCGGCAAAAGCTAAAACAAGAGAGATCAATAATACAAGGAAACTGGCTTTCTTCTGATTATCCATCGGTCAAACAACTATCCTTCCTTTATTTCTATTGTCATGTCGCTAAACCTCTCTTTGATATCTATTATACTACTTCATTCGTTTTTCAAAGCGGAAATCCAGACCCGTTCCGCCGGTTCCATCATCTTCAGGCCCGTCTTCATCACATTCCTTAGAATCCGTATGACACGGCTCCGGATGGAAAGGATTGAAGAACTCCACAATATGGAATCCGCACTTGTTGACATAGAAATGGATATTCCTGGTCTCAAAATATGGTGTAAGTGTTTCCCAGACTTCGACCTCCGGATGCAGTCTTTCTATCTCGCACCACGCGGTATAGCCGATTCCCTTGCTGTGCGCTTCAGGCAAAGTGAACAGCAGATCCAATTCTCCCCGCGTACCATCTGTATGGATTACCGCGCCCCCTGCCCTTTCGCCATCGCAGATGATCCTATATGCCTCTCCCTTATCTATACTGTCCTCTATAGTTCTGCGGGATATGATCTCGCCCTCTTCCTCGAACTGATTATTGCGCATACCAAATTCTTCTGTGGATCCATATTTGAATGCCCATTGATTGTCTTTGATAAACTGCTCTCTGTCGTCTTCCTGCAAAGGGATCAGCTTCACTTGTGTTTTCTTCATTGCTCCACCTCCTGTCCGGCGCCGGAACAAAAAATCCCGGCGATGCCAATAACATCTTACCGGGCTCACCCGACACCTTATCTGATAGGCGGCCTGCGGACTTCTGTCCACGATCCCCTGTGCTACGGCACACTATCCTCCGGTGACCAG
>CACYHR010000077.1 GCA_902774265.1 uncultured Eubacteriales bacterium | reverse complement strand
ATCGGTACCGGGCTTATACTCACAAGCGCCTTATAGAATCGCTCATACTCTTTGACATCGCCTGTCAGCTCATGGATATCCAGTGAAGGTAGTTCCCTGCCCTCTGTCTGCGAGACATCCCATACATATGCGATCTTGAAGCCGACTCGCTCTATTGTTTTCTTCTTTTCTGATCCTGTTCCGCTGCTGTCGGCATCGGGATCGTCCATGTCATCGATCTCAACCTTATACTTACAGGGAGCCAGGATCTTGATTCCCTTCTCGCCTTTCTTTACCTGCCTGCCGAACTTCTTCTGCCAGTCTACGTAGCCTGCCACACAGGTCGAGCCCGGAGCCTGCAATGCGATGAGCAGGCAGTTATTCAGAGAATAATTGTGAAATCGTGAAAAGGTTCTTATGACCGTCTGAAAAGATTCGCTGTTATAGCATTCGACAACACCTTTCTCCAGTTCTTCGGTCAGTTCCTTTATTCGTTCCTTCTGAGATTTCCTGTCAGGACTTCTGTTTCTGTTGTAACTCATATATCTCACCATCCTTTGCTGCATAAAAAAACTGCAGACGTATTTGCCTGCAGCAATGTATTCAGCTTGTGATGTTTATGAGTTATTCCGGCACTATTATTTCCGGATTCATGACCAGAATGCAGTTACAGTCCCATATATCCAGGCTGTCTCTGAAGGCACCGCAGTTGGTCAGTTCGACTGCGTCGATGCCATTCCGAACCAGTTCCTCAAAGTCGATGTAGCAGGGATTTGGGGAGTACAGCTGCATCAGCTGCTCCTCGGACGGTATCTTTCCCGGCTCTACTGTTTCCATCCACGACAGATCCTTAGGCTTCCACGGCTTTGTTTTCGGAATGGTCTCCAGCTGCTCCGGATCTTCAAGTATGAGAATGTCGCTGTCAGCGGAAACAGCGAATCTGAAAAACTGCTTAAGCGATTGAACAGAATACCGGTTTTCTCTGCACCATGCGCTCCAACCAAAAGGGTCATTTTCGCGGCTTGCCCACAGACCGGTGCCTTCCATCGGTTTAGTGTTCCATGTGCTGTTTCTAATCGGAGAAAACAGTTCTGGATCAAATGCATCTGCTCCATAGTGTATGTAGACTGTCATTCCCGCACCTCGAAAAGCATTGTCTTTCATGTCAGGATACAATAACTTTTACTTCTATCGCGGAGGACTACTTGTAATGGGTACCACTTGCGGTGGATACCTTACAAAGATTCGCTGTGAGAGTAAAGATGAATATGGAATATAAAAAACGGCAAGGTTGCAGTTTTTTGTATTTGTATAATTGCCGTTATACCTGCCAGTGTCTACTCAGAAATCTGCGTATGTGAAATCGGTGCTTCCGAACATGCTACCGAAAAGAGAGAATAAATACAGAACAGCCATAAGGCTGAAGTAAATCAAGGTGTATTTTACCGATATATAGCTGTTGATCCTGCTAAGCAGTAGTTTGACTCGTTTGATCATCATTTTGACCCTTTCTGATTATCAGTGCAGAAGTTGTATATTTCTCTGTCTATAAGAGCCCATCCTTTGTTCCACGGGTGTGTCACGTCTTTCGTTATAAACGGTTCATATTCATATACTGTCAGGTCCGCTGCTTCTGCGCCATATTCCTCAGCAAGCTTCAGTATCCTGTCTGTCGTATCTCTGCGCTGCTGCTTTCCTGTTCCTATGTAGTCAAACCATTTCCCGTTTACCGGCATGATTATGAGCTTCGCCTGCAGGCCTGTCTGGCTGCACACTTCAAGAAAAGCCTTTAAGTCATCAAACTCAGGTGAGTCAACACATATCCTGTCCGGATGCGCGTTTTTATCAGCTTCATATGTCTTGCTGAACTTGCGGTTCCAGGATTTGTCTGAGATGTCAAAAGGGTTATCCGATGCCTTCAGGCTTTCCTCTTCCGCCTGGCTGACCATCAGGTCGAATGCTTCGTTACTGATCGTATCCAGTGAAATCTTAAGATCGTTCTTCTTGCTGATCCTCTTGACTGCCATGGCAACTGAGACACGGTCTCTGTCAAAAGCGAACAGCCTCTCGGCTTTGAACAGCACGCTACTGATAATACTTTTTCTGCCATCAACCAGATATCTGTTTATGATCCTTACCTTCGTTTTGAATTTGTTGTTATCTGCCAGGAGTTTTTCACTTCTCTCCGCAACATATTTTTTCGTTTCGCTTTCAATATCCGGATTCTGCATGAACTGAATATATTCAGACTCTGAAAACCGGAGTCCGTAGTTGACAGGGTTCACACCATCCTTCTTGAACCATGTAGGCGATACCAGCAGTATCACTTTTCTGCTTTCGAGCTTTTTTTCCAGAGAGCCCGCTGCAATACTGTGAAAAAGGATCTGATTGCACGGTCCTCCTATGAGCATCAGATCGGCATCTTCAGTTCTGAGCGCATTTCTCGGATGATACTTAGATCCCCTGCCATGTCTGAATTCGGAAGACCCCATGACCAGCACCGTATCTGAATCGATGTTTTCTGACAATGCAGAATAAGACAGATCCTTGTATGGGTTGAACCAGAACCCGAACCTGCCATTATCTACTCTCAGTGACAGCCCGCTTGTGACCATATGAGCTGATAACACAAATACGACCATAAGTGCTGCAGCAGCGATGAATGCTCTTATCTTCCTCATATTTCCTGCCGGATCAGGCTTATGCCAGCCGCTTTTCGACTACAGCGATGATCCTGTTAGGAGTCGCCATTTCTTCCCGTGTCAGTTCTGAAGGTGACATTTTGAGGCCAAATTCATCCTCGATCTTCAAAAGCAGTTCTATATAGTCAAGAGAATCAATCAGTCCTTCTTCAAGCAGGTCGATATCAGGGTCTTCCCTGACGATCTCATCTCCACATAATTCTTCTATCATTACCAGTAATTTTTCTCTCATTTTGTGTTCTCCTTTATATCAGACCATGGCTGCGCAGCAGGAAGGCTACACCTCTGGTGAATCTTCCCGAAAAGATAAAGAATCCGACAAGCACCAGATGCAGTGTCACAAACCACGAAACAACCATGAACCATTTGTCCTTTTTGTGCTTTTTATAGAAAGCCGACTTCTTGCGTATGATCTCAAACAGCACAAGCAGCACTCCGTGATACAGGCCATAGAGAATGTAATATCCTGTAAGTCCGTGCCAGCAGCCCATGATGAGCATGTTTATCATGAGCGCTATGGAAGCTATCGTCAGCTTATCTTTGACCTTACCGCTCCGTATAAGATCCATCGTTATCCTTGAGAAAACATAGTCTCTCAACCAGTGTGAAAGAGTTATATGCCATCTGTTCCAGAATTCCTGGATATCTTTACTGAGAAAAGGCTTGTTGAAGTTGTCAGGAACCTTTACGCCAAGCAGATAGCCCGTTCCCACCGCCATCAGACTGTAACCTGCAAAGTCAAAGAACAGATAAAAGCCATATGTGTACATATATATGGCTGCTGAGATCAGCGTGCGATCCATCCCGAATTTCTTCATGAGCAGGTAGAAGACTGAAGCTATCGCCAGTTTATACACCATGCCGAGAAGGATCTTGAGCAATCCATTTCCTGCCATCTCAAGGTATTCTTCCCTTGGGATCGTCCGCCTGATATCCTCCTCAAACCGGCGGCTTCTGTCTATAGGTCCTGACAGCAGCGTCGGAAAGAAAATCATCAGATATATGTATTCATCAGGTTTCAGCTCTTTGATTATTCCGTCGCTTATCTCAATGATTATCTGAGCCGCCTTGAATGTCATATATGAGATGCCGATAATCGCCAGTATCCCCGCATTTCCATTCATTGCAATAAGGATCTTGTGCAAGGTCAGCGGCAGTATGCTCAATATGAGAAACGCAGGATAAGCAACCCGTGACCCGTGCTCTCCCGTCGTGATCCTGAGAAAGATCTGCGCAAGGATATACTCATACCATACAAAGCAAAGCATGTACAGCAAAGCCTGTGGTTTATCTTTCATTGTCATGACAACGAAGAATACTGTGGCAGCCATGCCGTAATGCTTCAGTGGTTTCTCACAGTAACCCAATATGAAAGCCGGAACCAGGATGACAGCGAGGCTGATGAAGAATATGTTCTCTCCGTACAGCTGCATCTATGCCATCTCCCTTAGTCTTTTCCTGTCAAGTTTTCCGTTGTTCGTGACAGGCAGTTCATCAAGGAATATGACCCTTTTAGGAACCATATATGATGGCATTTTTTCTCTCAATGCAGTACGGATGACTTTGCGTCCGAAATAGTCATCCGTGATCAGATCTCCGTCCCGGATAACAAATGCCGTAAGGCTCTCCACCCTCCCATCACGGATCCTTTGCGCTACAGCACCTCGTTTGACGCCGTATACTGTTACAAGATTCGCTTCAATATCCTCTATTTCTATCCTGTACCCGTGGAGTTTTATCTGGTTGTCAATTCTGCCGTCGCAGTACAGATTGCCATCCTCATCAAAGTGACCCTTATCACCTGTCCTGTATGCGCGGGACCCGCCTGAATAGGTGGCTTGGCGGGCTCCCGCGCTTTCACAGGCGCTGAGAGGGTCCATGAAGAAAAAGGTTTTTGATGTAAGCATAGGTTCTTTATAGTATCCCGGACTCACGGTGTCACCAATAATGATGATTTCTGAAGTTTCGGGATTCAGTTCGATCCTTGTTCCCGGTCTGGCCTTTCCTACAGGCAAAGGCTCATTGCCTGCTGTCATTTCTTCTGTTATCTGTATTTCAGTGACACATACAGTTGACTCTGTCGGTCCGTATGTATTTATAACCTTCGAATCCGGGAATCTTTTGATCAGCCTTTTAGCTGTTTCACATGGCAGAACTTCTCCGCAAAATAGAAATGCTTTTACTTCCGGCAGAAAAGCCGCATCAAAGCGTTCCTCTGCGAGACAGATGTCTGCAAACGACGGAGTCGAGACCCAGTAGTTTATTCCCTGTCCTGACAGATAATCCATAAGTCTGTAACTGTCTTTCTGCAACAGCCTGTCTACAGACACGACTGTACCTCCTGTCGCAAGACTCAGATACAGATCCATCACTGAAAGATCAAATGAATATGGGGCCTGATTCATGAAGACGGCTCGCTCTTCAATGCCGCCTGCAAGAGACATCGCCCAATCCAGATAGTTATTAAGATCATTTACTGTTATTCTGACTCCTTTAGGCTTTCCTGTAGTTCCCGAGGTGAAGATGATATAGAAATCATTCTCATCCGAGCATGGGCTCAGCGCAGTCGTTATCTTTCCGCTTTTTGTAAGTTCCCTGATAGTTTCATACCCTATGAGCCATCTGCTGCCTGTAAACATTTCGCGTTTTTCTATTTCAGATGCTGCAGATGTCTTTTCCGCCATGATCACCAGCGGCTTCCCTATCTTCTCGGAAATCTGAGCGATCCTTTGCGCAGGTGTGTTAATATCGATCGGACAGTATGCTCTGCCGCTCCTGACACATGCAATGAAACAGACTATCATCATAGGGTCCTTGTGGCCGTAAACTATGACAGGATCTCTGCTGTCACACATAAGGTTTTCTATCTCTGAAGCAAGCCTGCCGGATCTCTCCCACAGTTCTCCATATGATATCTCACCATTCCTTGACCTGAAAGCCGTTCTTTCGCTTTGGGCGGTTGCATATTCTTCAATCTTTCTCAATATATCCATATTGTTTTTGTCCTGTATCTTTTTTATCCGTGCTTATTTATCGGCAAGAGAAATATTCTCTACAGAGCTGCTGTCATTTTCAGTAATAAA
>CACYHR010000076.1 GCA_902774265.1 uncultured Eubacteriales bacterium | reverse complement strand
TATCATCTGTTTGCGCTTCATGATGATCCAGAGTCTTGTTCACAACGCAGGATCCGGCATGTTTGTGCCAATTCAGTGAAGAGTTTCACAATTCTCTATCATTTTATAATAGAAGCTGCCCAACTCTGCATATGTGCAGCAGGACTTGACAAAGCTTGCAACATATATGCTGTTGTGTTATCCTGCAATACTTCCTTCGGGGAGTATCTGCAATAACAGATCTGCAGATGACAACTGAATACCACCATTATCAGGTACTTTTTCTGGGATATCGGGAAACCGTGAGCATGCAGGGCCGGTGCGCCAAGACCCCACTTGAAAGCAATAAGGAATCCTCCCGCAATGCGGGTCCCTCCTTGTTGCATGGGCGAGCGATAACACCATGGGTCCAAAAGGAAGATGGCGACTTCAATGTGCGATGACAATCCCAGGAGACAATGATACTTCCGTCTTGACATATTTACATGGGGCGGCCCGAGGAGATCCTTCGGGAGGCTTAGAGGCCTATGAGGGAGAGAGCTCACTCCTGCCTGATAGTGTTCATGGGAGGGAGCCCATGCACCCGGATAAGGGGAAGTAACAATTCTTATCACGATTTTTCCGTTTACAAAAAAATTGTAGCCGGCTTACATGATTTATTCTGATTCACGAATAAAAGTTACGAGGTTTTGTCGTGCAATCAGAACCGGTCATGTAGGCCGGCTTTTTCGTTTTTTAAAAACAGCCTGCCTTAATCGATATCACATTTTTCAAGATACTCGAGGAAGGAGGCTCAGAGTATGTATCAACTGAGTAAAGAACAAGTGAAGATGTTTGTAAGGGTGATGATGCCGATCCTTTACAACATGAACGATGCGGCTGGATTCTACAATGCACTGGACTGTAATAAGCCGGTGGAACAGCAGCATCAAATGGGGCATCGCCATGATTCGCCAAGGATAACCCGTCTCAAGCAGAAGGCGGCAATGGCAGAGTCGGCAACCAGGAGCTCGGCAGAAACAGAAGTTGGGAAGTCCGGAAGGGAGGTGGAATATGAAGGTGATCAAAACAGGAGTTGAGTCAGTTGACGATCTGTATGACATTGAATTCACAGGCAATATGATCCCGCACAGTTGGTATGCGGCCATACAGACTGAAAACAGCAGACCGGATCTCGCGGCGATAGTCATACTTGCGGAGATACTGTACTGGCACAGGCCAACGGTGGAACGCACTGCAGATGATGCTGCAGTAATCGTGTTAAAGAAAAAGTTCCACGCGGACCTTCTGCAGATGAGTTACGCGCAGATTGAGAAGAAACTCTTCCTGTCAAAAGCACAGAGCAGAAGAGCACTTGAGAAGCTTGAGAACCTGGGTCTTATAGAGCGGTGCTTGAGAACTGTAGTGACAGAGAGCGGTAATAAGCTCGGGAATGTGATGTATATCAAGCTGTTCACGCAGAGGCTGCTTGAGATCACATTCCCAGGCTACGACCCTTGTAAGAAATATCCTACAAGGGTATCGGCTGAAACCGACAAGGTTATAGGAGAAAACAGACAAGCTTGTCTGTCAGAACCGATGACAAATACAGAGATTACTACAGAGATTACAGACACAGATTACACATCATTCTATCAGCAGGAGCGGGCGAAGGTCAGGGATCAGGTCGAATACGAGTATCTGATCATGGACAGAAAGAATGACAAAGGGATGATAGACAATCTGATCGATCTCATAACTGATGTGAATATGTCGAGCAAACAGTTTCAGAGAATTAATGGCGAACCTGTTCCGACTGACATTGTCAGGGAGAGGCTCAGCTGTGTAGACAAGGACGTAATGGAATCGGTGGTCAACAAAATCAAGCTGGCGACCAAGCCGGTAACAAACTTGAGAGCTTATCTGCTAACGACATTATTTAACGAGCCGGTCATTTATGAGACCGGGATAGAGATGCAGGTAACACAGGATATGTACAGAAGGGAGGCGGAAGCATGGCAGAGCTGACACCAATAAAAGCGATACGAGCCAAGTGCATCGACTGCAGCTGCGGGCAGCTGAAGGAAGTAAGAGAGTGTCCTATCACTCGCTGCCCGCTGTATCCGTATAGGATGGGTAAACGTCCTAAAAAGGATGCCAAGGTCGACACTGAAAAATGATCCAAAAAAGTTGAGATAGCTAACGGTTTTTTCGAAAATCGGTCGCTGAGAGAGACATTTTTCGAGGGGTATAGAGTACCGTGCTGACTGAACCATGAGCAGCCGGCAGGAGCCGCGCAGGAGCATATGAGGTGTACGCAGCAGGAGCATCACAGGAGCACATGGCAGGAGTCATACAGGAGCATGTGGCAGGAGTCATACAGGAGCATGTGGACTGCAGCCACAATGTAGCCACACGTACTCCTGCCAAGACAGGTATGGAAAATGAACATCAAAAAAGTATTGCCATTAAGGCCTCGCCGTATGAGAGCGAAATACACCCATCGCACAAATCTGACGATTTATACTCTGTGTATTTCGCCTCGCGGGGAAGCACCTTCCGGCGCTGGTGATACAGAAAATGGAGGTAAAAAAGAATATGAGAGCAAGTTATATTAGACATGAGAAACTGCCTGACCTTATGGGCAGGATAAACTATATAAGCAGCGGCGAGGAACAGGAGCATCTTTACGCGGTCTATCAGACTCAGCCGGAAGAATACTGGAGAGAACTTGCGAAAGAAAATCGTGACAGTTTCTTCAGATCCGGCACCAAAGGAACGTGCATCGAGGCAAGAGAATTCATCATCGCATTGCCGGAAGCTTATTATAAAAACGGCTGGGATCCGGATAAAGTGCTGCAGCATTTCGTGGAATCTTTCAGAAAGGAATATGGCGCTGAGTGCATCGCCGCGCTCCATCACAACCATGATATGAACAATTATCATATCCACCTGATCTATTCAGAGAGAGAAAAACTTGAGGAACCGATTATAAAAATAGCGACCAGAAATATGTATTTCGACCCGGATGGCAGACACCTGAGGACGAAAAAAGATGCGACTGTAGACGGAGAACTGATGCCGGGATATACGATGGTGCGCAAGGGCGAGGTATACGAGCAGCACCTTTTCGACAAAAAGAGTCCGGTGTTCAAGCAGAAAGACTTCACGGCACAGGTCAAACGTTTCTTCACGGATCTGATGAATCAGCCGCTGAGAGATGACCAGAAGCTGCAGGTGTTCCCGAAGAACAGTCCTTATCTGGCTACGAAGAAGATTGGGAAGAACAATCCGAAGGCAGATGAGATACGCAGAACCAATGACCTCAGACGGAGATGGAACGTTCAGGTGGATCATGCGCTGAAGCGCGGTGCACCACCTGAGAGCCTGATGGCAGTCAAGCGCGAGCTGATAACCAGACCTGTAGCAGAGACAATCAAACAATCCGGAGGCAGGAAAGAGCCTGATAAGTACGACAGCATCCTTGTAAGAGCAGTCCTAATAATCACAGAAATGTGCAGATCATTGAGCAAATATGGTCGTGAGTCCTGGGCTGAGGCATGGAGCCAGGCACTTGAAAAGCTGTTGCAGTTTGCTATAGAAAGGGTTGGAACAAGGTACACAGAGCCTTATAAACAAATAAGAAATGACCGAGATGTAAGATAGACACATGAACTGTGTAAACAGCAGCGAGGAACCATATTGATTCCTCGCTGCTGTTTGGTAACGTGAAGAGACTGTAATGCGATGTTGAATGACTTGTTTTCTATATTTTCACATCAACAGAATATTCTGCGCTACTGCTGCCTTTCTTTATGGTAGCGGTCTTGGTCTCGATTACCTGGTTTGTTTTAGCATTTACTTTCGTTTGTTTGCGTGTATAGTTTTGTCGATACGTTTGAAGGTAAAAGGTTCGGGCATTGTTGGGACTCTTAACCTCAGGAGTTATACCTGAATATATAGTCTTGGAATAAAAAGTCACGGATGGAGCGAACCCTGATTTAACATCTGTATTGAAATATGAGCCCGAAAGCTGCAAATCGAGTTTAACGGATACTTTTGATCCAAGTGTCTTAGAACTTCCTCGAGCGACAGTGCATATTTTTTTGTTAGTGCTCTTGTATTCAGATCCGGACTTTTTAGCCTTGCCAGTACGAACAATGTATCCCACGCCTTTGGTGGAGATATCTCCGTTCTCTTGTGACTTCACAGATACGTTCTCATAATTGTCAGGAACAGTTTGGTAGTTATATATTCTTAACGTTGCGCCATCTTGAACATCATCAATGATTCCTGTTATCTTCTCAATTCCCATTTCGTTGGCTACTTCGCGGGGAATTTCAACGTATATGGTTTTTCCGGTATCATCATATACAAATACGGCGTTTTCATAGGAATCCTTAAGAATATCTTCTGATAGTGATACCTCGTTAACGATTACTATCTGGGATTTTTCTAAATCACCGGCCATTTCAGTAATAAAAGAAATTCGATTCGGCCCGATTGAATTGAGCAGATCGTCTGACACATCTTTAGCATCGAAATCGGAAGTCGAGTATACGAATACCGATGTGTTTGGGTCAGGGGTGCTGGCAGCATAACTCTGATCTGTTGTAACGAAAATGAAGCCAAAAGAAATAACAAGTGTGATGGTAATAAAAGATATTAGATTTTTCATAAGCCACATACCTCCTTATTAAATCGTTAAAATACCTTCTATAAAAGTAAATCCATAGTCATAAGGAAATGTGACATGAAAAACTGTTATATTAATCTTTTTTTACTGTTTCATCAATAACAAGGCTATCTATGATCGAGTGGATCTGATCCATGGATAGCTCGCCGGTTATGGCAATGTATGTTCCATTTTTCTCCATATAAACCATAGTGCGAGGGCTGCTTTGATCACGATATACGACAAGTTCATATTCGGCATATGTTTCCTTAAAGGTGTCATAGCCTTCGTTATCGAGATATACCAACTCGTCTTTGGTTTTGTTCTCCCGGATAGTGTATTCTTTACCGGAATCATCCGTGTATGTATAAATCAGGGTTTCGCCTAATAGCAGTGTGTCTTGATAGGTGTAATTATCTGCTATGTATTCAGGTTTGTAATAATATGAGCCATTCTCTTCGTCGAGATTTGTGATAACGATATAACCATCTCTGAAGTCAAATTTGTAGTTAAAGATCTGTAAACCTAATGCAGAACATACAACGACAGTCAGTGACATTATAAGGATCATTGTTGCGCACAGAATCAGAGCTCTCTTTAAGATGCGCTTTGAAGAACGAGGGCTAACATGTGTATATGAAACGACAAACTCAGAATTATCGATCTCATCTGAATCAAAATAGCGGGCGTGTGATTCAAACATCCGTCGTCCGTATTCTGCCAATATTTTCTCTGCCTCTGCTATATGCTTTGACATTTACATGACCTCCCGTCTGAGAATGTCTGCGAGTTTTATCTTAACGCGCCCCATGCGTTTTCTGAGGGCCTCCGGACTTATCCCCATAAGTCCAGAGATCTCCTTATAACTGTAACCAGCGCCATAGTAATAGCAGATGAGGTCTCGATCTTCGTTAGATAGATGCCTTAATGCATTGGCCACTTCTTCCGAAAATCCATATTCATCTCTGAAAGTATTGATGTCAGGCTGTCCCTCTATATTAATAAATCCTTCAACATCCGAAAATGTGACATCTGAATCGTATTTTGACTGCTTCCTGCGGATTTTAAGCGCGGCATTCTTCGTGACTGTGTATATGTAGTTTCTTGCATCTGCGGAGTTGATGTCGGCTATCTTACCCTGATTATTATATGCAGAAAGCAGTGCGTCCTGAACGGCCTCCTCGGCGTCCTCTCTGTTGCCTGTGATCTGGAGCGAAAGCTTCATCATCATCGCCTTATATTTATCTGAAATGAGTTCTGCAAAATC
>CACYHR010000075.1 GCA_902774265.1 uncultured Eubacteriales bacterium | reverse complement strand
CGGAAAACAAAACTCCGCCAAAGCGGAGTTGGAGTTTCCGAATCTATACTTAATGTTATAGAAAGAATGCTAATGATTTTTCGGGTCTTTCCGATTTCGTCCATGTCTTGACAGTCTGCTCTATTATGAATTCTCTGAATCCCGATATTTCTTCAGTTTTATCATATACAGCAAGTGCCATATAGTAAGCCTTTTTATCCTCTTCATAAAGGATCGTTGGGGGCAGCCCGTTTATCATCAAATAGTAATTCATCAACGTCCGCCCAGTCCGGCCGTTTCCATCAGCAAACGGATGGATCGATTCGAATTTGAGATGAAAATACGATGCCGCTGTAAGTATACCGGTTTCGGGTACGATAGCGATCTCACCGCATAAGTCCTCGATATCAGCTGCCACATTATTCGGCAGAGAACCAACATTATCGCCTGTTACATAGTCATGCAGTTTGTACTGACCGGGTCTCTCCCCCTGCATCCATCTTGTCTCATCATAACAGCCGGACATAAGTATCTTATGTATCTCACGGATCAGTTCAGGCGTTACCGTTTCCATGGCAACTATCTTATCTTTAAGATAATCATAACAGTATTTCTGATTCTGTATCTCAAAAAGCGTTCTGAGTTCGCCTGTATACCCGATGACCCGGCCATTATCAAATATCTCTTTTGTATCGTGATAAGTGGTCTCCGGATTTTCGATTTTATTGGAGTTGTACGCAAAAAGCACCCTGAAATTATCAAGCGCAGTATCAATATCAGCAGCGGATCTCAGGGGTTTGCGCTTCCATTCATCAACAATTGTTTCGTATCTGTTTTCGGTCATGCGCTAAGTATATCATAAGGAAACAAAAACTGCGCATATGCGCAGTCGTGTGGAGCAGGTGATGGGAATCGCTTTTGTAGGCGCCAGTGATTGCAACGCTTTCACGACCCATGTTCAAGATTTCTCCAATTTTCATCGATTTTACCCCAACTGCTTTCAAATCCGTATCCTTCTGATCCGACTCAGTTGGAGGAATCAAAAAGGCCTTCATATCAGAAGTCCTACTCCATCCGCCCCGACATCCGCCTTTGGAAAGAATCCATCCGGAGTATGATCCAACCACAGTTGAACACATTGTCTATGAATTCTATAACAGTTTCCTTGTTTGTCATAAATCAATTATCCTTTTTTCTGAGCCGAATCATCATTCCAGTACTTGTATCATTCACAACCAACTGCTGAAGAACAATCTGTGTACGAAGCTATTTTATTACTCTGATTATAGCTTATTTAACTTTTCCTGCACTAGCTCAAAGAATCGAGAGATATGTTCTCCGTCAGCAAACCCATGGTGCACCGTTATGGATATCGGCATTGTTTTGTTATCTCCCATTTTCCCGATGACACAAAGGGGATAATCGTTGCCTCGACGATCACGCTGAGTGTTGCAAAACGATGTAAAATCCAATTTGGGAAGTGCGCTGACAAGTATGACGTTGTAGTCCGTCATCGTTTCCGCCTGTTCATAGGGGTCGGTGGAAGCGGCAAGTGTGATCACCTCCCGCGCTGTCTGACAGAATGTATCGAAATCTTCTGCAAAAGGAAAAACCATTTCGGCAAAGTTGTCCTTCTCCTCCACACGGATTGGTGCAAGGCCATCGATTCTGTCATAATAGACAATGTTATCATCCTGATCAAACCGGTAGTGAAATTCCTCTATTTCATTGACTGCGCCAAGTATCGCATAGAAGTAACTCAGGAAAAATGAAACTCCGTTTGTTTTGGCTGTACGATAAGCGTGACTGGCATCCACACGCACAGTGACCCCGAGGTTGGGATTAATAAAATCGCGGAAAAATTCAAAGTTACCGCGGCGACTCCAGGTAGAAATATCAATCATGCGTTTTCCCGGTCTTTTATACTGTTTCATGTTTGTCATTTTGTATTCTCCTATGGACGCATCTCTGAACACTAATTGTTACAGATCAATATACCACACCAGACATAATAAAAGGCCTGAAATATTCAGAGCACAGTCTATGGAGTAGGATCGTCTATTTTTGTCCTGCTGTTGATCGCTTCGATACTATCGCGATACATATAAGCAGGTTTACCAGTGCCGCCGCCGTCATCAAAGCCATGACTATGAAAATACTATGGTTTTTCAGCAGTATCGTTGCTGCTGCGGAAAGCACTAATGCTCCTGCCTTCTTTGCACCGTTGAGCGCAATCAGCATGCCTTGCTGTTTGTGTATTTCATTGATCTCAAGTGATATGTTCTGGACGAGCGTAATATACGGATCACGTATAAACGCGAGAAGCAGATACCCCGCGCAGAGCAGTGCGACCGTGATATCCGTATCCTTTATCCATGGCAGCATCTGGAGCAGCAATCCGCACAGCGACAGTGATGAAGCGATGATCAATGCTTTGCTGCCTAACGCAGCATATGTCTCCCTCAAGATCACATTGGACAAGCCCCTTATCAGGTAGATCAGAGAAGTGACCGTGCTCAGGAAAAGCATCACTTTTGCCGGACTGTTCCCGGTCAGGACTTCCTGAAAGTTGAGTCTCGCATAGGAAAGGCCTGTCCCTGTAAGGGCGGTAAATACAGCAAAGGCCGCAAAGATCAGTACGGCCTGTAAAGTCCGGAACTGCTTCTGCCCCTGTGCCATCTGTCTGAAATCACCGGCTGAAATAATATCTGCCGAAGATCTTTCGTCGCGGCTTATATACCAGGAAGAGGCAACACCTGCTGCGCTGAACAGGATGCATGCATACATCGGGAAGTATTCGTTCAGGTGAAACAGATATCCGCACAGCAGTGAAGTCAGCATCATAAAGGCGCATGCCATCGTGTTGGCGTCGGACTGATAATCTACATACTGGTCTGCATTATGATCTGTCTCCAGCCTGTTTTTCAGAACGGCTGTCCCGATCGAATTGAATGTATGACCTATGCATTTCAGGAATCCTCCGATAAGGACCATAAAGAATCCCGTTGAGAATGTTATGCAGAAGGCGGAGAGCAGCATAAATATGCTTCCCGCACGCACAGTCTTCCTGTTCCCCATCCTGTTGATGCATTTGAGCAGCGGATACTGAATCAACAGGGAAAACAAAAGGGACAGAAATGTAACGCGGGAGTACTGGACCAGGGTAAGATGCTTTACCTTAGTCAGAAACATCGCGTCACAGACCACGAAGAACAGCAGGTCTGTCTCCAGGCCTGTGTATATCAGATAATTCCGGTAAAACCCGTCCCGGTATCTTTCCATCGCTTTCACTCCAGAACACTCCAGTGAGATGGATCTCTGAGCCGGCCATTAGTGCAGTATCCTTCGGCAAAGCGGACAGCCCGTCGCCTGGCTTCGATTAGCATTTCATCTGTCAGTGCTCCCGGCATCCTTACAGACGCAAGGCAAATGACAGCGGCATGCACCCCTCTGATCAGTGATCCGGCCGTCAAAAGGTCTGCCGCGTCCGCTCCGGATAAGTATGTTTCAAGGAAGCTGCCGAACAGCTCCTCCGCTTCTTTTTTTGTCATATTGTTCTTCGATATGTATGCCTCTTCACTGACGAAAGAAGGAATGAAAACATAATGAGAATACATGCCTATGAGATCAAAGACCGGATGCCCTTTTCCCGAGAACATCAGATCTATGAACCGGATATCTCCGTTATCCATCTTTGCATTGCCCGGGTGACAGTCGCCGTGGACGAAGGTCTCTGCATGAGGGATGCATTCGAAGACCGATTTTATCATCGCGGCCTCTTCTTCGGAACAGAAGTCACGGTCAAGCTGTCCGCACAGATATATCGATTCTTCCCGTATATCCGTTGCATCGCTGTCCTCCATGCTTATCTGATGAAGCTCCCTGACCGCCCCGACAAAGTATATGATCAGTTCAGGCCTCTCATCAGGGTTTTCCCTGATAAGCGTTTCCAGGCCGATTCCGGGCATCCTGTCCATCAGTATCCCGTATCTGTCATCAGCGCGCACGATCTCATAGCTGTCCGGCACGGGTATCCCCAAGCTGCGCGCCGTATGCATCTGTATAAGCTCCTTGTGTATCGTACTGTATGGGATGGATGGAAGGAACAGCTTCAGGGCTATTTCTCCTCCAATGTCGTACACGCAGGCGGTCCGCCCCATGCCGATGACCGGTAATTCAGCGGCGGTATTATTCCTGAACTGATCCCAGCTTCCTTCAGGCGGAAGCAGACTGAGCTTATCGATCTTTCCCGACGGGAGAAGCGGGAAATCACTCATATGTATGTAAGTCGTCGGTATCATGTATTCCGGAAGCGAACCAAGCAGTTTCTCCCGCATGTCAGCAGGATCGATCTGTACATCGTCCGTATAGAAAACGACAACAGAAGAAATATTCCTGTAAACAAATCCTCTGACCACTGCATGTGAAAGGCCGGCAACCATCGTTACAGCATTGGCCACCTCATCCGGTTCGATGCGATACCCTCCGATCTTGAACATCTCGTCGATACGTCCGCGGACAACAAGATCGCCGTCGTCATTTATCTCCCCTGCATCGCCTGTATGGAAAAGATCATCCTCCCTCCTGTATCCATTACCATCCTTCTGCAGATCGATATATCCGCGGACATAAGGGGTCCTGAAGCATATCTCTCCGGTCTCTCCGGGCGGAGCCTTTGTGCCGTTCTCATCAACAATAAGCAGTTCCACATCCGAATACGACCTTCCGACAGGAGCAGGCGACATCGGTTTTTTCAGTTCATATACTGAAAGAAGACATCCTGCCTCTGTTGAGGCATAGGTGTTATAGCAGTGCATGCCCGGGATATACAGGCCGTCAGCCGGCTCAGCTGATAATATGCAGAAATGCCACGGATAATCAAACGGCAGATGCTTCAGCAGGAAGGAAGGCGTTACATAACCGCAGCTCACTCCGGCTCTCACCAGATAATCTGAAAAGCTTTCCCTGCTTTCAGCGTAATGATACGGCATTATGGCGATCGTGCATCCATGTCCGCATGAATAGGCGAAGATGATAGGCATCGCTACAAAGTTCATCGGACTCATTGAAAGGAATGTATCCGTGTCTGTCATCATCGGCTTCCCATCCACCATAACGGCTTTCCATGCGTTGTCAAGTGAGCCGTATTCATGCATCACGCCTTTGGGATGGCCTGTCGTTCCTGATGTATAAGCGATGTAACACAAGCTGTGGAGCTGTGCCGGTTCATAGCCTTCCAGAGACTGACAGCTGAGGATATCCTGCATATTCTTTTCGTCAACGTACAAGCTGCATCCGGAGTTTTCTCTGATGAAAGCCGTTCTTTCAGCTTCATTCTCCGACTCTGCCAGAACGAATGCAGCGCCGGCGCGCATAGTGCCCACCATACAGGCATACAGAAACACGCCCCGCGGCAGACAGTACATTACGACATCTTCTCTTCCTATGCCTTTTTCTTTCAGCCATGCATATATCTTTCCGGAAAGGACCCAAAGCTCTTTGAAGGTAAGACTTTCATCCGGCTCAAAAATCACTGCATCGCGGTCCGGGGCCTGACGCACATACTGTTCAAGTCTCTCCAGTGCCGAAGTCGCTGAGATATTTATCATATCCTTTTTCTCTCTCCTGCAGTTCCCTGTTATAAAGTTCCGACTCATTCAAACTGTCTTCTCTATATTTATCTTTAATATATCACATCATTCAAAATAAAAGGCTCGGAATATTCCGAACCTGAACTGTGGAGCGAGTGAACAGATTCGTTGTTTCCAGACACCAGTAATTGCAACACTCACAGAGTCTATGTTCATGTTTTCTCCCGTTTTTACTGATTTCCTCCAACGGGTTTTTTCGCTGGATCTAGGCCTTTTACTAACAAAATAGGCTTTTGCCTATACCATCAGTTCCACCTTAACTGGGTGTGATTGAAATGGCCTATGTACCCCGCATAACAAGAGACCTCCGGGTTCAATTCCGAAGGTCTCTTTTCCCCGCATTTATATATGCAATTACATGGCGTTCAGATAATCATCCAATGTTTTTACTGCACTTTGATCGAGCTGTTCGAACACGTCGGTATAAGTATCAACAGATGCTCAAATG
>CACYHR010000074.1 GCA_902774265.1 uncultured Eubacteriales bacterium | reverse complement strand
ACAATATGTCACATGATGCTTAAGATTATTTAAGGAAAGAACAGCATTTAAAGTTACTAAAAAAGGAGCCATCGGCTCCGTAGAAACTTACGAATAATAGAATACCGGAGACAGCAAAACGATCAAACTCAAGGGAGCGAGCGCAAAAAAAGTAAAGTGGAGCACGTCGAATAAAAAAACAGCAACTGTTTCGGATGGCAAGATCAAGGCTAAGAAGCCGGGGACTGTGACGATTACAGCAAAATATAAGAATAAGAAATATAAATGCAAAGTCGTTGTACGCGAAGAGGAAAAACCGGATCAGCCAGCTACAGAAAGGATTCTTACGATGAAGATTGGTGATAAAAACGTAGCTGTGGATTGGGAAGAAAACGAAAGTGTTGCGGCGCTCAGGGAGCTTGTAAGTGAAAAACCTCTCACGATCCAGATGTCTATGTACGGCGGATTTGAGCAGGTCGGCCCGCTCGGCACAAGCCTTCCGAGAAATGATGTACAGACGAATACTTCAGCTGGCGATATAGTTTTGTATTCAGGAAACCAGATAGTGGTGTTCTACGGAAGCAATTCATGGGCATATACCCGGCTTGGACATATAACAGATCAAGATGCAGGAGGAATGACAGACTTGCTGGGCAATGGGGATGTGACAATCACAATTAGCTTGCCCGTTTTGCAAAGGAAGTGTGGGATGTTCGCAAAGAAAATATGAGCGATCAGGAAGCGGCTGAGGCCGGACTTTCCGAAATGGAAGCGTGGATGAAGGAAATAGGAGTTACGCTCAGCTCAAAGGAGCTTGGTGTCACCGATGATATGATCGAAGGCATAGCCGATGCAACATTCCTCTTTGATGGCGGATATAAAGCCCTGACAAGAGATGAAGTCGTGGAAATCATTAAGGAAAGCCTTTAAGGAAGGATAAAAAAGATGAAGGAAAAAATGCTGGAAGGGAAAGTAGCGATTGTCTCCGGTGCAAGCTACGGCATGGGAACGAGCATGGCTGAGCTCTTTGCAAGCGAAGGCGCCAAAGTTGTGCTGACGGCGAGAGGAAAAGAAAAGCTTGATGCTGTAGTAGATGATCTTAAAGCCAAAGGATATGAGGTCACAGGAGTCGTTGCAGATAACAAAAACCTCGAAGATGTAAAGAATGTTATTCAAACAGCGCTTGATGTGTATGGAGACCTCGATATCGTAATCAACAATGCAGCTATAGGCGAGCAGAAGATGATTGATGAAACCGATGATGAATGGCTGGAACACGTATATCAGACTAATGTGTTTGGCCCTTTCAGATTCATCAGAGAATCTCTCAAGGTATTTATACCGAAGAATGAAGGATGCATCATCAATATATCCTCAGTCAACGGAGAAAGACCGTTTTGCGGAGCTTCCTACACATCGTCAAAGGGTGCAATCAACACACTTACCAAGAATGTTGCAATGCGTCTTATAGATACAAATATAAGGATTAATGCTGTAGCACCGGGTGCAACAGTGACGCCGGCTCATCTTGCAAATAAGGCAGGGGAGCAGCCGGGTGGTGCCAAGATGCTTGAGAACAGCAAACATTTCGTATACTTCCCGGGCCCTGAATGCGATCCTATGGATCAGGCAAATGCCTGTCTGTACCTCGCGTCTGAAATGGGCAAACACGTAAAGGGACAGGTTCTACAGGTCTGCAACGGAGCATTTCTGTAGATACAAATACCGCTCGAATCCGAAAGTGTAAAAGTACTGGGAAGACATCATGAAAAAAGAAAAAACGAACAAGCGCATAATAAGTATAGTGTTATTACTTATGATAAGCATAGCGGCGCTTTCGTCCTGCGGAAGCCCGAAGACAGAAGAAGCAGATCAGACAGAAACTGAAGCTGTAACAGAACAAACAGATAATGCCGCTGATACAACTGAAGATTCTGAAAGCGATACTGAAAACAGAGTTGCGAAAGACGGTGCGGAAATGCAGACAGAAAATCCGAAGATGCCTACAAGAGTCCCTATGGAAGGCGGCACTAAAATCAATATGCATTTTGGTGATACCGTAATCCCGGGAGTTCTCAATGACAGTGAGACAGCAAAGGCCCTTATAGCAAAACTACCTTATACACAGACGGTAAGCAGATATTCGCATGATTTCTGTGGCGTGACGGAAGAATTGCCGTATAAAGAAAACGAAGTGCATTACGGGTGGCTCAATGGTGATATAGATTATGCAACAGATGCTCCCTACTTTACCATCTTATTTGAGGATGAGGCTGAATCGGAGCAGTATGGTAATCAGGTCAACATCGGAGTCATCACATGCCCGCTCGAGGAGATAAGTAAACTTGAAGGTTCGTTCGATGTCAGGATAGAACTCGCTGAGTAGAAGTAAAGGAAACGGAGACAAGTATGAAAAGATTAGTACTGACGGCATTTGCTTTATTGTTGATAGTAATGCAGATGACAGGTTGTGGAGGATCTGACAGTGCGGAATCTGCAGATCAGGTAGCGGTACAGGAGGATTTGCAGGATGAAACCGAAGGGGACACTCAGGACGATGAAACCTCGGAAGGCAAGGTGCTGGTGGCATATTTCACCAGGATCGGAAACACTGACTCAGGATTCCCTGAAGGGGTTGATGCAACCACAAGTGCGAGTCTTCAGCAAACTGACGATGGTATAAAAGGCAATGCTCAGATGATTGCTGAGTGGATTGCTGATGAGACAGGCGGTGATTTATTTGCCATTGAGTCAGAAGAACTGTATCCTGCTGATTACAATGAGACGGTAGAGAAAGCCAGCAAGGATCAGAATGCAAAGACTAGACCTGCATTGACGAAACATGTAGATAATATGGATCAGTATGAGAAAGTGGTGCTGGTATTCCCTAATTGGTGGAGCGATCTTCCGATGCCTGTCTACTCATTCTTTGATGAGTGTGACTTTTCAGGCAAGGAAATAGTTGTCTACGCAACTCATGAGGGAAGCAGATTCTCAGATACTGTCAGTACAATCAGTGAGCTCGAGCCGGATGCAACAGTCACTGAAGGAATGTCCGTACGAGGTGGCGAGGTTTCGGAATCAGAGCAGGCAGTAAGAGACAGTTTGAAAGCAAAATAAGATAGGAAATGAGAAGGTTAACACAAATTGCATTAATTCTTATGATGGCTATATGTCTTGTTGCCTGCTCAGGAGCGAATGAATCTCAGGATGTTTCCGTCACAGAAGATAGGCAAGATACTGATAATTCTGTAGCAGCACATTCGGATGAGGCTAAAGCGACAGACGAGGGCAGTGAGATGAGAGCAATCAGGATGAAGATAAATGACGATAACGCTATCTTGCTGCAGTAAAGGCGTTCTTAAAAGAAAAAACTGCGGAATGATTAATCTTTGATTACACTTTTGATTAGACTTAAGGAGCGACGTGGCTGAACCTCCCTTCTTTCAAGGCCTTCAGGGTTCAGCTCCCAGTTCGAGTCCCATGTCCTCCGCCAAACCTATCGTATCCGCTATCGTATCCGCTAACGGCCTGTACACTTGGGAAATATCACGGGATCGGGCTGAAAATATTTGACCTGATACATAAATACTGGGTTATAATCGATGTGTAAGCATCTTTGCGGAGATATGGAAAATATGTTTCAAGGGGGGTATGAGATATGTCTGACAACGAAACAAAAAAGGGCCTCAGTGTCATGACCTCCGAATATGAGCTGGAAGGCCGCATCCCAACAGGCAGAGCGATAATTCTGGGTATGCAGCATGTTCTGGCCATGTTCGTCGGCAATCTGACGCCTATACTCGTTATCGGGGGAGCGTGCTCTTTAGGCGATGCCGGAATGATGGTCCCGGTCATCCAGAACGCGATGCTGGTCGCGGGACTTGTAACACTTGTGCAGCTGTGGACGATCGGACCGATCGGTGCAAGGCTGCCTTGTGTAATGGGCACCAGCTCGGGATTCATCGGAGTCTGCAGTGGTGTCGCCGGGTCGATGGGAGGCGGTATCGTAGCATACGGCGCGATACTCGGAGCCTGTATGATAGGCGGCATCTTTGAGATGATACTCGGATTCCTGCTGAAGCCTCTGCGCAGGTTCTTCCCGAGCGTAGTGACCGGTACGGTAGTAACTGCCATCGGTCTGTCTCTCATAAGCGTGGGAATAAACTCTTTCGGAGGCGGCAACAACAACCTCGATTTCGGATCACCGACAAACCTGATCGTAGGCCTGATCGTTCTCATATCGATCATCCTGCTTAAGCATTTCACGAAAGGGATATGGTCTGCGGCATCAATTCTTTTTGGTATCATAATCGGGTATATCGTCTGCGCGATACTGCCGCTCTTCCTCGACAAAACTTTTATTGTCGATGGACAGACATACATCCACTCGTGGGTGCTGCAGTGGGACAAGGTAGCAGCAGCGGCATGGTTCTCACTGCCTAAGATCATGCCTGTCAGGTTCGTATTCGATGCGCGTGCAATAATACCGATCATGATCATGTTTGTTGTAACAGCAGTCGAGACAGTCGGAGACCTTTCGGGTATAACCGAGGGAGGTCTCGGCCGTGAAGCTACCGACAAGGAGCTGTCCGGCGGCGTAGCCTGCGACGGAATCGGATCGACGTTCGCATCGTTCTTCGGCGTTCTGCCTAACACTTCATTCAGCCAGAACGTAGGACTTGTAGGTATGACCAAAATCGTCAATCTGTATGCCATAACCATGGGCGCAATCTTCCTGGTGCTCTGCGGCTTCTGTCCTAAGCTTGCCGCCATAGTGCAGCTGATGCCTCAGTCGGTGCTCGGCGGTGCTGCAGTAATGATGTTCGCATCCATCGTAGTCAGCGGCATACAGCTGATCACAAAGGAGGGCATCGGCAACCGCGAGGTCACGATCGTGGCAGTGTCGCTCGGACTCGGCTACGGACTCGGCTCGACAGCGAACGTGCTGTCTCAGATGCCTGCCTTCGTCGGATACATCTTCGGAGGATCCGGGATCGTTCCGGCTGCCATCTGCGCCATCATCCTTAACATAGCGCTTAAGAAAGATCCTGAAGAGCCGGAGGTTGAGCCTCTTTGGGACTAGCAGATATTACCGGCAATACAATAAAGACCGGGCTCGAATAGGAGATCAGAGCAATTACATGAGTGGGTAATAACACGGATGGGATGTTCAGATTTGAGAAGAGGATGAGGTGAACAGTATGACAATATCCCGTATCATGGAAAAGATGATAGCCTTTTCTGACGGTAATATTCACGATATCGACCACTTTATTCGGGTCTGGACATATGCCAAAATCATTGGGGAGCTTGAAGGCCTGGATGATGAAACGCTGTTCATTCTTGAAATAGCAGCGATCACTCATGACATAGCATGCCCGCTATGCCGCGAGAAATACGGAAACACAAACGGCAAGTATCAGGAGATAGAAGGCATACCTTTGGTCAGGAAGTTTCTCTCCGCAACCGGGGTCTCCGAAGCCCAGATCGAGAGGGTGACGTTTCTTGTCGGGCATCATCATACTTTTACAGGGATCGACAGCGTTGACTGGCAGATACTTGTTGAAGCTGATTATATTGCAAATGCAACATAAAATGGTTATAGCGAACAGAACATGCGCAATACTATGCAGAAAATCATGAAAACAGAGAGCGGTAAAAGATTACTGCAATCTGTATTCTGTATTTGCGAAGAAGATGATGATATCTTTGAAGATATTCATGATCCGTGTCTGCGCTTCCAGAAGTAAAAAAAGTTATAATGGCACTACTGAATAGGTTAGGTCTTTTCCGGCCGGACCCAATCGCGGGTATTACAACGCGAAAGATAATACAGATTGACAGGGAACTCTTTGCGTATTACAATGTATTACAAAAGGGGGTGATTCACTATGCTTTCGCTTAGATTATCAAGTGAAGATGAACGTCTTATCAGAAACTATGCGCGATATAATCAGATGACAGTATCTGAATTTTTGCGTATGGCTGCATTGGAGCGCATTGAAAATGAATACGATCTTCAGGCCCTAAGGGAATATGAAGAACGCAAAGCTGCCGGAGAAGTAAAGCTTTACAGTCATGATGAAGTTTGGAGTGACTTATGATTTATGAGCTTAAATACGAAGCGAGAGCTGTTAAGCAAATCAAGAAGCTGGATCCGGCAACCAGAAAACTTATCAAATCATGGATCGAGAAAAACCTTTTAAATACAGATAATCCCAGACAGCATGGCAAAGGCCTGACAGGCAACCTGAGTCAATACTGGAGGTATAGAGTAGGAGATTATAGGATCTTAGCAGAGATAAATGATGCTGAAATCATAATTATTATTGTAGAAATAGGGCATCGAAGAGATATTTACAGATAATTGGACATCCGGTGTCTGTTATATTTTGCTAAGAATTGTGATAGCAAACGAAAAATCAAACGCAAATAAATACGTTTGATTTTTCGTTTTATGGAGATAATAATATGAAGATAGGAATCATATCCGATACGCATGGGCTGCTCAGACCCGAGGTAATAAAAGCGCTTAATGGATGCGAAGCTATCCTTCATGGCGGAGACATCAACAAACAGGAGATAATCGATCAGCTTGAAGAAATCGCTCCTCTCTATGTTGTGCGTGGAAATA
>CACYHR010000073.1 GCA_902774265.1 uncultured Eubacteriales bacterium | reverse complement strand
ATAAAATGCGTCCCTCCACAGCCGGAAGTATAGAAGCATAACGGATGATAAACGAAAGATCCCTGCCGGGCTGTTGCCTGCGGCAGGGATCTTCCATATCCGCTAAGCATGTGGTTACTGTCCATTCAGTTTCCAGCTCAAACTCAAGCATATCGCTGTCTTTGCTGATTAACCTTAATAAAACTATCTAACTGCAAATTGTATCGAACTCAGAACAATAGTGGGCAAACAATTACCGCATATGAGTAACGCCGAACTATTTGATATTACTTCATAATACAAGCCTGTATTTTATTAATCAGGTCATATACAGAAATATAATTCAAATAATTCACAGTGGGCAGCCTGTCCACCTTTTAGCGGGTGGACGGTACTGCTTTTTGCAATTATATGCATTCTCATCAGTGACTGTCTGTGTTACTATATTTTAGAGAAGTTTATTCGAATTCGATGTGATCAGCTTCCGGAATAAGGGACAGGGAAAGGGATGAATAATGTCTGTCGAAAGTCTTGAAAATATCTTTTCACTTATTTGTACGATCATCGGGCTGCTGTACTGTATCTTCAAATATATTGAAACGCCCAAGCGCGGATACAGGTATCTTGTTGTCTTCTTTCTTGCAAATTTCCTAAGCGAGTATTATTGGACGATCTATGAGTCTGTCATGCATTCCTATCCTGACGTATCCGGGTTCGCTGCGTATCTGGGATGGAATGTCGGCTATTATATGCTTCTTCTTGCAGCATTCTTCGTGCGGCACGAAGAAGCAAAGCGTCTGTTTCATCCTGTTATTCTATTGCCCTTCCTGATCAACATTCCGCAGTTTCTGCTTTATATCCGTTACGGCGGTATTCTGAACAATCTGTGGGAGGTAGGTCTCACAACTATTACCATGGTTTTCTGCCTGCAGGAAATCGTATATTGCATTAAGAACAGAGCAGCTTCAAAATCCTTCCCGCTGTTTTCCGTTCTGGTGCTTATGTTTTTGATTGTAAAATACGGAATGTGGACATCATCATGCTTTGACTGGAGCAGCAGATTGTTCACCCCGTATTTTTTCTGTTCCATTCTTGACGCATTATTATGTGTATTCTTTGGGTTTGGAGCAAAGAAGCACTATGATACCGAGGATTCAATAACTGAAACAAAAAGTGCATCGGAGCTGAGATTTCAGGTACTGGTACAGTCCATCATATCCCTTGCAATACTCGGGATCTGTACCGGAGGATTCTTTGCCGTGATCGGCATCAAAAACTCAATGGCGACAAATTCCGGCTTTTTCCAGAATGAAAGGCAGATTGTGATCTTTCTGTTTGCGATATCAGCCATCCTGATCTTCCTGGTTTTGGCCATGCTGTTCTTTTTGACCTCGCAATACAGGCACGCATTGCAAGGCATCAGAAGTATGAATGAGGGGAAACTCAACCGTCTCAATCTCATTTTTACTATTGTGATCACTCTTGCTCTGATGGTTTTTGCAGTGGTCTATAACAGTGTAATTCTGTATAAAGCATCTGTTGTCAGCGTTTACGAGGATGCGGAGGAGATGATAAAGACAACCTCTACAGAGCTTGAGAACTACCTGACAGTGGCTGTGACGACACTTCGGGTCGCAGCCGACAGTGTAGATCTGATGGTTCAAAACGACAGACCTATACAGGATATCAAACGATTCATAGTTGATCAGACTACAAGGCAGGCAGAGCAGTTCGATGAAAACTTCACCGGAATCTATGCCTATATCAGCGGAAAATATCTCGATGGGCTGAACTGGGTGCCTGACGAAGGATACGAGCCGACTTCAAGAGACTGGTATAAAACCGCGGTAGAAGCAGATGGCGAGATCGTGATCGTTTCACCTTATAAGGATGCGCAGACTGGCTCTATAGTCATTACCATAGGCAAAGAGATTTCGGATACAGGTGACGCTGAAAATGACGGGAAAGATGATTCACAGAAAAACGTGGTCTGCCTTGATGTCATAGTCAATCATATCCAGGAGGTTATGCAGGCCGTAGATGTTTCCGGAAAAGGATATGGCATACTCATCAACACTGATGGATTTATCATCGCGCATCCGGAATCAAAGAATAATGGTAAGAATCTGGAAGAACTCTATGGGCAGGATCTGTTGGGCAGTATTCTGAATGATCAAGACGGCAGGATCACCGCTACGATCAATGACGAGGAATGCACTCTCTTTGTTGCGCCCGTAATGGATCAATGGTACTCCGCGATCATCATCAGCAATTCTGAGCTTTATGAACACACCTGGTCGCAGCTGGCTGTTAATATAATGGTATCGCTCATCACATTTTGCCTCATCGCATTCTTCTACTACATAGGATACAGGAACGAACAAATCAGCAGCAGAAAAGTCGAAGAAATGAACATCCAGGTAGTCAGTGCGTTGGCCGCAGCCATTGATGCAAAGGATAATTATACAAACGGACACTCGTCAAGAGTGGCTGAATACTCGAGGATGATTGCAGCTCGTTCGGGTTATTCCAAACCGGAACAGGACGAGATCTACCTGATGGGACTTTTGCACGATGTAGGCAAGATCGGCGTGCCGGATGAAGTAATCAACAAGCCGTCAAAACTGACAGAAGAAGAATTCGATTTGATAAAGAGGCATCCTGTCATCGGCAACAGTATCCTTGGAAGTATAAAAGAAAGACCAAAGCTCGCCACAGGTGCCAGATGGCACCATGAACGTTATGACGGGAAAGGCTATCCGGATGGCATATCCGGTGAACAGATTCCGGAAGAAGCAAGGATCATTGCGGTTGCGGATGCTTATGACGCAATGACGAGCAGGCGCAGCTACCGTGATGTGATGCCCCGGGATAAGGTCAGGTCAGAAATAGAAAAAGGGATCGCTACGCAGTTTGACCCGCGATTTGCCAGAATTATGCTGCAGATGATGGACGAAGATACAGACTATTCCATGCGGGAGAAATAGAAAAACGATCAGCAAACACAACACTTAATATCAGCCTGGGATTAACGTGTCCGCTTTGGTGATGCGCCAACCGCCTTTCTATTCAAGGGTTTCAGAAATAGTTTTGGGGATCGAATCCCCGTTTCTAATCGAAAAAAGAGCCTGCCAAAATCGGCAGGCTCATAATAAGGCGTAAGATCAGCAATAAAAGCTAATATGACCGAAGTAATGGAGCCACTTATCAGTAACATCATTGCTTCTGGCTGCAATAATTCGCATAATACTTAAATTCAAATCCTCCGTTACGTGAAAACTCCATTATTAAATGAGCTGTAGAAGAAATAACATCCTGATAATAATCAATATCAGAATCGGTAAATCCGACAATATCTTCCCATTGGTAGGATGGAAGATAGCAAGTTGCATGCCGGAAACATAAATCAGGGTCAGGTTTCTCTATGTACACTTTTACTGAACCATCAGGCTGCATTTCTGAATGAACGATTTCCGAATTGTCATTCAGTGTTAGAAATTTGTACATCATGGTACGCACCTCTTTCAGAATTAAAATAAAAAGGCGTTATATATTAGATTATAAATCATATCCCCTGAAAAGCTATAATATCAGAGATGTAGAGAGAATGATGAAATAGAATAGCGATGTGTACACTTGTGTGCACACACGGAAAACGGCAGTTAAGGAGCGAAGCCCGCTGCAAGCGGCGCCGATAGGCGTCCTTGACGGCCGGATATCCCCTTCACCCGCTCCATAAAAAGGGCTTCGGAGACATCTCCTGAAGCCCTGTAAAATGCGGTATTTGCCCTGAAAATCAACTGGCTGAAATCACTATACAATAAGGTCAGAGAGTGTTTTGGAATCAAAGAAAGCTCTCGTCTGCTCATAGTATTCCTGCCACATCGGAAGTGTCTTGCAGCCCTGTGCCCTTGAGCACGGGGCTGCATTTTGTCTGAGACAGGCGACCGGTGCGAGCGTACCTTCCATCAATTCAAGGATCTCGGAAATTCTGTAATCCTCAGGCGCCCTGGACAGTTTATAGCCGCCGCTGCGTCCGCTTGCGGCCATCAGCAAGCCACCACTTACCAGCTCTTTTCCAATCGATTCAAGGTATTTTTTAGAGATATCCTGCCTTGCAGCAATGTCTTTTAATGGAACATAACCGTCCTCAGAATTCTCAGCTATATCTATCATTACGCGAATCGCGTAGCGGCCTTTTGTTGAAATCATATGAATCCCTCCAGGTGCTCTTTTACCTAGTATATCACAGGATAAAAAAAGAAAAACAATCAAATAACCTATTTACACGATAGGTGAATAGGCTTAAAATACATCCAACGTACAATTAGGGGGATAAAAGTATGGGATCATTTCTTCAGACTTTAGATAATTTTTTCAATGCGGGAACAGGGTTCCTGTTCGGGCCTGTTATGCTGACCATTTTCTTCGGGACAGGGATCCTTATGACTATAGTAACAAGAGGGGTGCAGTTCAGGAAATTCGGCACAGCCGTAAAAGAGGTGTTTGGAAACCTCCGGAAAAGGGAGACCGGGGATGGAGAACTCAGGCCTTTCCAGGCACTGGCGACAGCTCTCTCGTCGTGCGTTGGTAACGGTAATGTAGTCGGTGTATCTGCTGCGCTTGTCTCCGGAGGACCGGGAGCCATTTTCTGGATGTGGATAGCAGCCATTACCGGGATGGCTACCAAGTACTCAGAAATACTTCTTGCGATGCATTTCCGCGAAAAAGACGATCGCGGTATCTGGCGGGGCGGTGTAATGTACATATTGACCCGCGGCATGGGTGAAAAGTGGAAATGGCTTGCAAAATTCCTCGGTGCTGTATTTGCTGTATGCTGCGTACTCGTTTCGTACATTTCATGTAATGCTGTGCAGGCAAGCTCAATGGCAAGTGTTCTTGGAAGCACTTTGCCCGCTATTCCTTCATGGGTGTGGGGACTTGCAATATGTGCTCTTTCGGGAGTCTGCATTGTTGGCGGAATCAAAAAGATAGGCAATGTATGCTCAGTACTGACTCCGATAATGGCAGTAATATATGTGTTCTTCGGATTTATTATTCTCATTCTGAACGCAGGAGCTATACCTGGTGCCATAGGACTGATCTTCAGGAGTGCTTTCAGCAGCCAGGCTGCATGGGGAGGCGTAACCGGCATTACGATCAGGACCGCTATATCCAAGGGAGTAACGAGAGGTATCTTCTCCAATGAAGCCGGTGTCGGCGGAGCACCGCTTGTGCATGTAACATCGGATATAGAAGTTCCTGCCAGACAGAGTCTGTACGGCATAGTAGAAGTTTTCTTCGATACCATTATTATCTGCACATTTACTGCGCTGGTTATACTGGTCTCCGGAGTGGGCGAACTGGTTGCGGCAGGTCAGATCCCGGTCACTGAAACAGCGGCGATCTCTAACACCGCATGGTCCCTGGCACTTGGAAATATCGGGGACATTGTGGTCACGGTCTGCTTGGTACTGTTCTGCTTCTCAACTATCATCGGGTGGTGCACTTACGGAGAGACCTCATGGGAGTATCTGTTTGGATCCGGCAGTCTGGTAGTTTTCAGGGCACTGCACGTGCTGATGACATTCGTCGGATGCGTTGTATCTGCTCAGGTGCTTTGGGATGCTGCAGACTTCTGCAATGGTGTGATGTGTATCCCGAATCTGTTCTCTCTGATCGTTTTCAGCCGGATCATAGCTCTTGATACACGTAAATATATAGACGGGAGGGCAATATCATGAAGTCCATTCTTATCAGGGATACTACACGCGAAGAAAGAGAGCAGATAGTCCGTCGTTCGCTTTGGGGCGATTGTGGGATTGAATGTGAATTCTGCTCGGGATGCGATAATCGCGGAGGAGGAACGATAGATTCTCTTTACAAGCCATACATCGATGGCGAAAAAGAAATCAGCGAGATAAATGCTGAGTATCGTGCACCATTTGTACGCTGATCTTTGAGATGTGTTCTTTATCAACCAGGCAGTGGATATTTACAACATTATTTCCATGGAAAGCAAGCTTGCTTTGGGGGCGCATGATATTGATCGTGTGGATGGAAACGTGACGCTTCGCTTTACAGATGGTACAGAGCGTTTTGTCCCAATAGGGCAGAGTGAACCTGTATCGAATAATCCACATGAATACAGCTATTGTGATGATGCGAATGAGGTGCTTTGCCGTCTGGAGATCCGACAAGTGGAAAAAACCAAAGTGGATGAGAAAACAACAAATGCGTTTTATATCATACAGGGCAATGAAGCAACTGATAACGAACTCCTGCTCGCTACTGCCCGGAAAATCCTGGATGAAACGATCAAATACTGTGGCGGCAAAGGCAGGATAATCATTCCTATAGTAAGATAAAGAAAACGCAGAGCGGCTGCACCAGAATGACATAAAAACAGCCGTAAAATGATTGAAAGCACCTACCCTATTCGAACACAAAAGTCCGAGTGGTAGGTGCTTTATATTGCAATCAAAAAGATACAACAATTCACATTTTTCTATGGCATTTTAAGAGTTTTTTGTACTTGTCAAATTTGATGGATGCCAGCAAACTAACAGGACTCCGGAGTCCTGTGTTTTGCATATAGTGTGTCATATTTACGGTTCTTGCTTTGATCTGATCACCGGCACAATTTGTCTTTCAGAGCCTGTACATCATC
>CACYHR010000072.1 GCA_902774265.1 uncultured Eubacteriales bacterium | reverse complement strand
TGGACGATAAACTGCCAGATTCATTTCCTTACCGAGGATTCGGCTGTCGATTGTTTTCGTAACTAAGCTCATATTACTGCTCCACAAACTGGAATTTGCCGAAGAATAGTCTTGATCCGAGACATTTGCTTCGTTTAGAATATCTGTCCCGGCAGCTTAAGTTTCTGCTTTGGCGGGAACTCTTTGTCGAACTCATCTACATCAGCATCATCTACATAGTATCCCTGTGGTGTCTGGTACACGCCTGTTACTTCATCCAGATATCCCGGTTTCAGTTCTTTGCACAGGAAGAAGGAGTCATCTGCATCTTCCGGCAAGTCATGGTAGCGTATGCCAAACCTTCGTGCATAATCGAAACCGCTCTTACCATAGAAGTCTATGTTGCCTTCGAACAGCACAGCGCCAAATCCCATCTCAGCAGCCTTTTCAAGGGAGTAGTCAAGCAGCATCTTGCCGTATCCTCTGCGCTTCAGTTCAGGTGCGATGCATATCGGTCCCATTGTCAGGACAGGGATATCACTGCCGTCATCTGAATTGATAACCGTCCTCATGAACACATTCTGTCCGATCAGTCTGCCGTCCCTTTCCATGACAAAGTCAAGCTCCTTCACGAACGCCAGATCATCTCTGAGCACATGCAGCACATAATGCTCACTGCAACCGGGCTTGTAGACATTCCAAAACGACTCCCTTACAAGATTCTCTACTTTTCTGTATTCTTCTTTCTTTTCCGAACGAATTATAACGTCATTTGCATTCATTGTTTTTTACCTCCTGAAAATTGTTGACTTCAATTGCTTTTCAGCGGGAGGTTTGTTTGATCATCAGCAAACCTCCCGGTCAACCGACAATCTCCAGTGTGTTGTATTTTTTCAAACAGCACTCTCCTCTTTTTCTTTATCTCATTTTGTAAAGTATGAGTTCAGGATCATTTCCCTCTGCCTCATACGTACAGACCATTATGAAATCCGCATTTGCATGAACTCCAAAGCAACGATCTCCGCCTGATTCAGCTTCTCTACCTTCGGCATGCCCTCGACATGAAGTTCATTGATTTCTTCAATCAACTGCCTTTTGAACGCATCAAACTGTCCGGCAGCATCTGCTTCATATAAGAGCGGGCCTGATCTTCAGAGAAGCCTGATTATGAAACGATCCGATAATATGCATTCGATGTAACTCTGTATATGACCGCATATACTACACTGCAGATCAGTACACAAACGCCTGAGGTAATTATCAGACGCTGTATGTCGAACAGTCCGAATAACATGAGCAGCTTGTTTACAATCGGCAGCACTACTGCAAGATGTATGCAGGCGAAGATTATCGGGATAAGGAACACCGTCAACATCTGCGAGTTGATGCTCTTTCTTATGTCTTCCTTCGTCATGCCGACCTTCTGCATTATATCAAATCTAGACTGATCCTCGAAACCTTCCGAGACCTGCTTGTAGTACATGATCATCACGCATGATATCAGGAATATAATGCTTAGCAGGATGCCGAGAAAAAACAGCCCTCCGAATGTACCTACAAAGTCGCCCCGTTCTGCCTCATGACTCTCACAGTAACAGTTGTCAAAGTCCAGTGGCTGCAGTTCTTCTTTCATAAGCTTGTCCAGTGCAGCTGCCAGCGCCACCTGCCCGTCTGCATCAAGACCTGTATCGAAGCGGCAGTTCCAGAACCACGCCAGCATCGGCTCGCCATCATAATCAGCATATTTTGTATAATTCTTTGCGACTTCATTGGCATTTTTCACGATCACGAAGATCCCGGGAGATGCGGAAACCTGTACAGCCGGATCGATCTCCGCTATCCTGTCATCGATCCTCTTTGCGACCTTGAACGGGACATCTCCGATAGTGATCACATCACCTATTTTGATATCTTTTGCAGTTCCGACCAGCGCTTCACCCGGTGCCACTGTCTCGTTATAGCCGAACACCCTGTTATAGACATCCACATCGATAAAAATGATCTGTGCCACCTTGTCATAATCGATAAAGGCCAGGTCGGATCTCGAATTCAGTGTAACATCCAGTTTGCTGTTATCGAAAAAGCCGCTTATCGACCATTGATAATATGTTTTGTTATTCGTTATATCCGCGCCGTGCTCTTCTGCTGCAGACTTGAGATCAGCATCCAGCTTTTCGCCCAGACTCTCCAGACTTTCATCATATCCGTACTTGCATGCGAATGCACCGATCTCGTTAGGATAGCGTAAGTTCAGGCAATCCTCTGCACCTGTATAAAGTGCTGAAGTCGATGACATCATGACAAGAATCATCGTCAGAAGGATACAAATCGATGCAAGTCCCGCACCGTTTCTCTTCATGCGGTACATCATCGATGATACCGATACAAAGTGATTCGTCTGATAGTAATAGTCTTTGTTTTTCTGCAGAATCCTGCACAATATGACCGATCCTGCTATCAGAAGCAGATAAGTACCGATCATGATCAGTATCACGGCGACAAAGAACCACATGAGTGCCGCCATGGGCTGCTTTATCCTGAGCGCGACATAGTAGCCTGCCCCAAGGGAAACGATCCCGAGGATGCCTATGAGCCAGTTTGACTTCGGCGGTTTCTCGCCTGCTTTATCTGCAGTCACCAGTTCTATCGGACTTGCAAAGCCCACCTGCCTGATCGAATTGAGAAAGATCAGGAAGAAGATAGCGCTGTAAGTAAGAACCGTCATGAACACAGATCTCAGCGGGACCGAAAATGTGTATCTCACAGGAACTTCTATCAGCTTTGTGAATCCGAGCTCCGCCAATTTGGAAAGCCCTATGCCGGCAATAAGTCCGCCGAGCATCGCGACTGCCCATGTAAACAGCGTTTCGAAGAACAGTATCCTTCCAAGGTTGAGCCTGTTCATGCCGAGTATGCTGTAGAGTCCGAATTCCTTCTTTCTGCCTTTGATCAGAGTTGCCTGCGCATAGAAGAGAAACAGGAGCCCGAACAATGTCATTATGTATGTGCCCATCTGCATCATGTCGGTAGCAGTGTGTCCTCCCGGCATGCCATCCATTATTCCTGAATAGCCGAGGAAGTGAAGTATGTAGTATACGGCAACCATCATGATGCATGTCAAAAGGTATGGGACATAGAGCCTGCCGTTTTTTCGCATGCTGTTAGCAGCCATCTTTGGATAAAAGCTGAGCTTCACCGTCTGTCACCTCCCTGTGCAAGAAGTGTCAGTGTATCGCTGATCTTCTGATACATCTGCTGGTCTGTTGCTTCTCCCTTGTAGATCTGATGGAATACTACTCCGTCCCTTATGAACATCACTCTGGATGCACGGCTGGCGGCCTTGGTCGAATGGGTGACCATCAGGATAGTGTGGCCCATCTGATTGATCTCTGCAAAAAGGTCGAGCAGCTCGTCCGAGGATTTTGAATCAAGCGCACCGGTCGGCTCATCTGCCAATATGATTCTCGGATCTGTTATCAAGGCTCTTGCTACTGCCGCTCTTTGCTTTTGCCCGCCGGATACTTCATAAGGATATTTCTTAAGAAGTGCTTCTATTCCAAGCGGTGCAGCCAGATCATCAAGCCTTTTCTTCATCTCTTCAGGTCTCATTCCTGCCAGAACCAGTGGAAGATAGATGTTGTCTTCGAGAGAAAAGGTGTCGAGCAGGTTGAAGTCCTGAAACACATAGCCCAGATTATCCCTGCGGAATTTTGCAAGGTCTGAGTCCCTGACTTCATTTAGTTTCATCCCTCCAAGGATGACCGTTCCTTCGGTCGGCTTATCCAGTGCAGCGATTATATTCAGCAAAGTTGTCTTGCCGCTGCCGGACTCCCCCATGATCGCAACATATTCGCCTTTTTCAACTGTGAAATTGACATTCTTGAGTGCCTCGACAGACGCTCCGCCGAAACGCGTCCTGTATGTTTTCTTTATTCCTTTTGCTTCGAGTAAACTCATTACTGTAATTCCTCCTTGTTGCTTAATTACAGTTTGATAATATAAATATAAGCAGAGCCGTTCCATCGGATCTGCTTACGTAATTCTTACATCTTTGTCACATTCGCGATCATTCCGCTACTCCAAGCTTTGCAGTCCTCAGATCCAATATGATCTTTGTCCCCTTGCCCGGCTGCGACTCAGCGCTTATTGTATGTCCAAGATTCTCTGTTATCCGTTTGCAGAGATACAGACCTATTCCACTTGCCCTTTTATCTTCGCGTCCGTTGAATCCTGTGTAACCGTTTTCAAATATGCGCGGAAGGTCTTCAGCACTTATACCTATGCCGGTATCTTCTATGCATAGAATCCCCGGCTCATTCATATAGATGCGCACGCTGCCTTCTGTGGTATACTTTACTGCGTTGGAAATGATCTGCTCTATGACGAATGTCAGCCATTTTTCATCGGTGAGCACAGTATAGTTCACCGGTTTATAATCCAGCGTCAGCTTCTTCAGAATGAATTCTCTGGAAAACTTCCGGACTGAGGTTCTGATTATACCGTCCAGATCATATTCCCTTATAAGGTAGTCAGTACTGTCCGAATCCAGTCTCAGGAATGTGAGCACCATTTCTACATATTCTTCGATTCGGTTCAGATCTGAAGTGAGTTTTCTTGCCGTCTCCGTATCCTCTGACTGGAGGCTGAGCTGCATAGCTGCTATCGGAGTTTTGATCTGATGCGCCCAGACAGTATAGTAGTCGATCATGTTGTTATACTCTTCAGTCGCATGAGCTGATGACAGCTTTGCCTCCTCCTGAAGTTTAGCTATGATCTGCTGATAGTCCTCCTCCAGCCGATCGGCCGGAGCAGGCATTTCTTCGTGGGTAAGCATTATGTGCCGCCTTCGATAAGCAATATAGTCAATCGCAAGTGCGACTCCGCCGATCATAATACTCAGGATCAGCGGGTATGTAACTACTACGACAGGCATTTCGAATAGCAGATACGCAGCTGAGAATGCTCCGACAATAAGTATGCATAATACGATCGCCTTTACGCGCGACCTGATATAGCTCATAAACAGTTCCATTATTCGGCCTCCAGAATATACCCCACGCCGAACCTTGTCTTTATTATGTCTTTGAGACCGGCTTCTTCAAGGGTTTTGCGGAGCCTGCCCACATTAACTGTAAGCGTATTTTCATCAACAAAGCTGTCTGTTTCCCATAGAGCCTCCATCAGTTTTTCTCTGCTTACGACCTTGTTCTTGTTCTGCATCAGGGTAAGAAGGATCATGTATTCGTTTCTTGGAAGAACTATCTTAATGCCATTGTGCAGTAGCGTGTTATCTTCTGTATTGAGCACAGCACCGGCTGCCTGCAACGTGAACGAGTTTCGATTGAAATCGTAAGTTCGCCGAAGAAGCGCCTGTACCTTGGCTATCAGAACGCTCTGATCAAAAGGCTTTGGGATATAGTCATCGGCACCCATATTCATAGCCATAATGATATTCATGTTATCCGTTGCAGATGAGATAAATATGATCGGCACTGAACTTGTCTTGCGTATTTCCTGGCACCAATGATAACCACCCATATATGGAAGCGTGATGTCCATTATGACAAGATGAGGCTTGTATTCCTCGATTTCTTCCATTACATGGCGAAAATCTGTTATCTGGCGGGCTTCCATCCCCCAGCCAGCAAGACAATTGCCTATTCCTTCAGCTATTCCTTTATCGTCCTCAACTATGATTACCGTATACATGATTCTTCCCGGTTTTAATATATAACCATTATCCATACAAACTTGAATTATCAATCAAGTCTATACTTTGCATTCAGCACGAATTCTTTATCTTCGCCATTATCAGAATATATTTTTTTCTCAAATCCGATACCGCTATGCTCAAGGCAAATATCCAAAAAGCAAATGAAAATGCCTATATCAATGCGGTTGTAGAATGAAACCTTATCCGCAGGCATTATTCCTCTTTTGCCAGGCTTCTTGTATCTGTAAACCAATAGCTCTCCATCGTTTTTTACAAGCCACGGTTGAGAATTACATGCACTCGGTGCAAACCTGACAATATCGGTCACACCCGAAATCTGTTCACCCTCCCATATTTCCTCAACGCTCTTTCTTTTGCTCTTAAACATATCCTTGCGGTACTTAGAGCCATCACTGATCTTCCGGATGGAAAACATAATGACAAACTCCATATCCTCAAATGGTTCTTCATTTGTTTTGCCTATTCCGAACCAGAGCGTTCCGATATTTCGGGATACAAGATAAAGGTCGAGTTGTTCACCGAGATAACCTATGTTTTGCAGATAGCCGTCTTTCTTTTCGCTGTAAAGCAGAATGCAGTATTCTCCGCCTCGTCTGCAGTTAGTCTCCTTTTCGGGAATAATGCGAATGGCGGTTTTGATTTCGGGATTCAGGGGAGTAAACTCTGAATATGCAATTTGTATATCGTTGAGTTCGTATTCACCGATTGATTCGTTTCCAACATTTCTGAAAATATGAAACGACTTTCTCCTAAATATCATTTCATAAAAGATATTGTTCACTGAAATCACCTCCGCAAATGAGAAGTTGTGCGCTAGCTATAAAATCGGAGATAGGTTTCCATGTTAGACTTGATGTAGTCTCCGCTGTGACGTCCCTCAAACAGGTGATTTTGCACATCGGCTCCGTTCTGCCGCATCAGTTGAAACAGCTTTTCGCAGGCGCGATAGAACTGCCCCTCGTCTTCTTTTCCGTCGTCCAG
>CACYHR010000071.1 GCA_902774265.1 uncultured Eubacteriales bacterium | reverse complement strand
ATAAAAGCAGTCGGAAAAGGAAGCTGCCATATTTGCGCTCAGGCCGTGAACGGAGTCTGGAAGCGTGTAAAGGTAACTGTATATTAAAACAGTTGATCAGGCAGATCTGTACAGGCTTCGCGTCTTCAGAATCAAATAATACAACGGGGATCGGATCCATAATCAGGTATCCGGTCCCCTGTTTTGATGCGCATTTTTTGACGTGTATCTATTAAGCAGTTCAGTATTCATGACGAATCAGTACTCAACTGTACCGGTATATCCCTCGAATCCTCCGATATTCTCGGCACGGGTATATCCCATCTGACGCAGGAAAGCAGCCGCCATACCGCTCCTTGCCCCGCTCTGACAGTAAGTATATACATGAGCCGTCTTATCAGTCAGTATGCTTTCTATGTATTTCTGAATAATTTCATATCATCGAGTCCGTCATTTATGTCAAGCTCCGGCAGTTCTTCATAATATCCCATTTAATTATTCCTTTCCGGTCAGATACATCCGCATATTTGTCTGATAATCTGTCATGATCTAAGGCCTTATGCTGTTACTGTAACTGATCTTTGATATGAAAATATTGTTCCGGTATGTGGCAGTATCCTCCCGGATTCTTTTCAAGATACTTCTGGTGATATTCCTCTGCGCTGTAGAAATATTCAAGCGGTTTAAGCTCGACTGCGAGCTTTGCGCCCGCTTTTTTCTCTTCCGCGTCATATACCTGCCTGATCTCATCAAGCTGGTCTTTTTCGGCATAATAAATGCCTGTCCTGTACTGAATACCTCTATCGTTGCCCTGCCTGTTTACCGAAAGCGGATCGATCACCATAAAATAATATTCCAGCAGCTCAGTCAGGCTTATCCTGCTATCATCATATACTACTTTTACCGTTTCAGCATGACCGCTTCCGGCACACACATCCTCATAGCCCGGAGAATTCTCCGGACCGTCCGCATAACCGGCTTCGGTTTCTTCTACTCCGTCGAACTGATCGAGGAAGTGCTGCACGCCCCAGAAGCATCCCCCTGCAAGATATATTTCCTTCATGATCATTACCCTCCGTTTTCTCCTGAGAGCATCAGTGGGGGATTGTTACCCACCACTGATGGTCGAAAATGGAACCCGCCGCCTAAGAGGCGGGGGACATCCGGTGTCTGTTATTCTGTGTCATTTCACTGAGTCTGTTCAGTCAGATTTCTGAGCCACGCCTCACGCTTCAGCCAGTAATGGAATGCTATAAGTCTGATGAAATCCACTGATCTTACATAAGCATAAAGACCGATCGGCCCGATATCAGTCAGGATAGCCAGAGCTAAGACTCCGGGCACCATAATGAATACCGAGATCAGGGCATCTGCTACAGCACCCATCGCAGTATCTCCTCCGGCTCTGGATACAGCAAGCTGTCCGAGCAGATACAGCCAGAAAGGCATGAACACAGCTATCAGGATGATGAGTTCCCGTGTTATTTCGTTCGCTTCACTGCTAAGTCTGCCGAATACGACCGGTACAAGCAGCGTCGAAGCCAGAGCAACGAACATCATTATCACGCCCAGAACGAATGTGCCTGACAGAAGCCATGTCTTTTGTTTTCTGGCTTCATCAAGCCTGCCTGCTCCAAGAGTGCTGCCGAGCACGACTATAATTGCCGATTGTACTCCTCCGAATGCAACAAACATGAGATTGGCAATCGCAAACCCCGCCGCCATGCCGGAGACAACTTCCGCCCCACCTCTGCCGTTGTAGAGAGCGGTCGTTATTGTTTCTGCAAGTACCCACGTCATCTCGCTGACAAGCAGCATTGCGCTGGCCTTTGCTATCTCTTTGTTCAGACCTATATCAATATCAAATAATTTTGTTATCTTAAATGTGAAATCCGGACGTATCCTGTATATCGCTATAAGATACAATAACAGTTCGATAGTACGTGCAATTATTGTTGCTATCGCTGCTCCTCTTACCTCCATTCTCGGCGCACCGAGATTTCCGTAGATAAAAACCCAGTTAAGAAATGTATTGATCAGAGCCGCACCTGACGAAATAAAGAGAGGCAGCTTCACCTGTCCGATATCTCTCAGGGAAGTCGCGATACACAATGACAGTATCATCGGTACCGACATAAAGAATATCAGTCTTGCATATGCGACGGACTGATCAAGTATCAGAGACGCCTGGGAATTGCCTATAAGCATAAGTCCCAGTATCTGCCTCGGAAAAGCTCTGCATACAATATAAAATACTATTACAGATGATAAACCCGCAAACAGCTTGAAGCGGAATGCCTGCTGCATGCCTTCCCGTTCCCCTGCACCGTAATTCTGAGTCAGGTATATTCCCCCTGATATACATATGGCATTAACAAAAATTTGGAACACAAAAAGAATCTGATTCGATACATTTACGCCTGACATGGATATATCTCCAAGTCCCGATACCATAAAATTATCGATCAGCGATACCAGATTCTGTATGAGCTGCTGCAGCATAACAGGTATAGCTATAGCAAGCGCTCCCCTGTAAAATATCCAGTCTCCAAAAAGATTTCTGATTTTCACAGCACTTTATAAACCCTTTCCTTTAATACACACATATTACCATACTTGCAATCACGACGCACTCAAAACAGCTGCAATCTGAAAAAGCACCTCTGCAGCCGGCAGCGGATGCAAAGGTGCTTTAATAACAGGAAAATACATTACCCGGAATATCCGGATCCCGTATATACTATTTGTCGAGTCCCATCTCAGCTCTTACTTCCTTGAAGCATTTTACTACGAAGTCGATGTCCTCATATGTGTGAGCAGCTGATACCTGTGTTCTGATCCTTGCTTTCCCCTTCGGAACGACCGGATATGAGAATGCTACGACATATACGCCCTTCTCCATCATCTTTGCAGCAAATTCTGCCGCTGTCTTCTCGTCATACAGCATTACAGGAACGCATGGATGTGTTCCCGGGATAACATCAAAGCCTGCTTCATCGAGCTGTTTGCGGTAATAAGCGGTTACCTGCTCGAGATGGTCTCTGAGATCCGTGCTCTCTCTCAGCATGTCAAAGAGTTCAAGGCTCGCACCGGCGATTGCAGGTGCAAGAGAGTTTGAGAACAGATACGGACGGCTTCTCTGACGCAGCAGATCGATGATCTCTTTGCGGCCGGATGTGTATCCGCCGGAAGCTCCTCCGAGAGCCTTACCGAGTGTACCGGTGATGATGTCGACTCTGCCCTCAACGCCGCAGTACTCAGCAGTGCCTCTGCCGTGCTTTCCGACAAATCCTACTGCGTGACTGTCATCTACCATTACCATTGCATTGTATTTGTCTGCCAGATCGCATACTCCTTTGAGGTTGGCAATTATACCATCCATCGAGAATACACCGTCTGTAGCTATCAGCTTAATCCTTGCGCCCTTCTCATCAGCTTCCTTAAGCTTTGCTTCGAGATCCTCCATATCGTTATTGGCATAGCGGAATCTCATAGCCTTGCACAGTCTTACACCGTCGATGATAGACGCGTGGTTGAGTGAATCACTGATAACAGCATCTTCAGGTCCGAGTATTGTTTCAAAAAGTCCGCCGTTAGCATCAAAGCATGAAGAATAAAGGATAGTGTCATCTGTGCCGAGGAAATCAGCAATGCTCTTCTCAAGTCTCTTGTGGATATCCTGAGTTCCGCATATAAATCTTACTGATGCGACACCGAATCCCTTATCATCATATGTCTTCTTCGCCGCCTCAATAAGTCTCGGGCTGTCGCCGAGTCCGAGATAGTTATTTGCGCACATGCACAGCAGCTCTCTGCCGTCTTCCATCTTAACATGTGCTCCCTGAGGAGATACGAAAGGAGCCTCACCCTTAAAAAGTCCGGCTTTTCTGATGTCTTCTACTTCGTTGCGATAAAAATCAAGTGCTTCCTGTCTGTTCATTTCAGCCTCCATGCAGCTAATATTGTTGTATTTATGAATTATTGAATTATTCGTAAAGCTTGTGTATGCAGTCCCAGTCTAGTATGACTTTTCCTGACTGTCCGGACAGCATAGCCTCGAATCCTTTTCTGAAATCCGTAACATCGAATCTGTGTGTGATGATTCCGGATATGTCAAGACCTGCCTGAGTCATTGTGGTCATCTTATACCATGTATCCCAGACCTTTCTGCCGTATATACCCTTGAGTGTGAGTCCATCGAAAATAACGCTCTCGAGGTCTACACTCGCATGCTGACCCTGCAGTCCGAGCAGAGCTATCCTGCCGCCGTGCTTCATGGAATGGATCATCGTATCCAGGGCAGCGCTTGCGCCGGACATTTCGAGACCAACGTCAAAGCCCTCTGTCATACCGATTTCCTTTATAACATCTTCAAGCTTCTCTTCTTTGAGATTTACAGTACGAGTTGCACCGAGCTTGCGGGCGAGCTCAAGTCTGTAAGGGTTGAAATCAGTAACTACGACGTGTCTTGCGCCGCAGAATTTTACTATGGCAGCTGCCATACATCCTATCGGACCTGCGCCGGATATCAATACGTCTTCACCGAGAGTCTCAAAGCTGAGAGCAGTATGTGTCGCATTGCCGAACGGATCGAAGATCGCATACAGCTCATCATCTATGTTAGGATTGCAAGGCCATACATTGGATGCAGGGATCACAAGATATTCCGCAAAAGCACCGTCTCTGTTTACTCCTACGCCCTTGGCATCCTTACAGTTTTCCTTGTGACCCTCGAGGCAGTTACGGCATTTGCCGCATGTGATATGACCCTCTCCGGATACCTTATCACCCGGCTTGAAGCCCTGTACGCCGGGACCGACTTCCTCTACAATACCGAAATATTCATGACCGACAGTCATTCCGACAGGAATAGTGTGCTGAGCCCACTCATTCCACTGCCAGATGTGAACATCTGTACCGCATATGGCAGTTTTCATTATTCTGATTTTTACATCATTGTATCCGACCTCAGGGATCGGTACCTGCTTCATCCACAGGCCTTCCTCAGGATGCTCTTTGACAAGAGCCCACATCATACCATCTTGTGCCTTTTCCATTGTCGCTCCTCTATAAACATGTGTACGCATTCTGTAATACATTCTCTAAAAAAATTCCGTGTCACGCGGACACCGGAATTATTATAGCACAATGCAGCAAAAGCTGCGCATATTTCTTATATATTTTTGCAGCACCCTGCAAAAAACGCAGCAGTACAGCCGTTAATATGTATCTGCAGTTATGATCTCTTTACCGTTTTTCCATTTGCCTTTGATTTTGGCCGACAATCTGAACTCATAACCAGTGCTGCCGCTTAATCCGGAAACTGTTATGTATGAATCCGGGGAATCATAATCACGCTTATGCATTTTCTTATATATTTTGATCACGTCTTTCTGACTGATTTTCACATACTGTTCCTTATTCCATTCCTCACCTGCTGTTCTGTACTGAATTCTGTATGCAGATGCATTGCTGTTTGGACTGAACATAAAGCTTACACTGTCGGTTTCTATATCAGTCAGTAACAGACCCGTTTCACCGGCTTTAAAAGGCACATTCTTTACGATGAACTTCGTTACCCTCTTGCCTGCGCTGTTTGTAGACGTCGCCTTTGTCCTGGTAGTCACCTTGTATGTACCCGGTTTAAAAGCCACAAAATCAAAGCTGATATCATTAACGAGTACTTTGGCTCCGCCTTTTACTGAGGAATATGTCAGCTTGCTTTCTGTTTCAGGACCGCCGATAAGGTGTTCATGTAAACTGTACGCTGTGAACGGTGTTATTTTTATCGTTGTTACTTTTGCTTTTGACTTTGATTTTGATTTTGATTTTGCAGCAAAAGCACTGTCAGCAGACGCACAGGAAACCGCTAATACAGTTATCAGAGCGATGATAATGACAGATATCAGATGCCTTTTCTCCTTTATTCCATATGTATTTTTCATATGCAGCACCCCATTCTCTTTTTCTTTCTCTGCAATATTTACCGGTTCTGCAATCAGTTCATTCAGAATATCCGCTGCAGAATGATAACGAATCAGTCCCGTCATTCCCCGCAGCTTATCCCCTGTTTTTTGCTTTTTTGGCGCGTTTATTTCCGTACATATCCTTATCAGCGCGGCGGACAGTGTCTATTATGGCATGATCCATGGATGGATTGAATACCGACAATCCCATGGTTATGTGCACCTGCTCCCATAGCTTATCTGTCGAAGAATTGATTATTGCTTTTTCATTTTCAAATCTTTCGATCAGCTCGTCTCTGTTCCTGAAATCTTCATTATGAAGCACAGCTGAAAATTCGTCTCCTCCTATCCTGAATACAGGGCTGTGCTGGAAGATACGGCAGATCAGCCGGCTTGCCGTCTTGAGATAAATATCTCCCTTATCGTGGCCGTATTTGTCATTGACAGTCTTGAGATCATCGCAGTCGAATACACAGACCGCAAATTCCAGATTTTCCGAAGGGTTATCCATCTTATTCTGCAGATCATCAAGATATGCAGAAAAGGCCCCCTTGTTTCGCACGGATGTCAGCGCATCGACATAAACGCGCTTGCTGAGATCCGTTATATGTTCCCTGACATGACCGGCCAGTTCCCTGAATGTTGAGGTCAGCCTGCCTACTTCGTCATCTCCGTCATACTCCAGATCAAAATCATAATTGCCCTGTTCTACCAGCATGGCTGCTGCAGTCAATTCCTGCAGCGGCTTCGTGATTCCCGATGAGAAAAGCCATGTAGCCAGACTCAGCACCAGAATAATGACAAGAGAAATCATTATTATTTCTTTTATAAGCTTCTGCCAGTCGCCGTCTATCTCATCAACAGGCGCACTGACTGTCAGCCGCATTCCGTTGGCGAGAGGAAGCCAGGCTGCTTCTTTTTTCACACCTTCGTAAGTATAAGTCACAAAAGTACTTTCATTAATCAGACCATCGGGGATATCCGGTATTTTATCCTCCGAAAGGGCAGGCACATCGATGTAAGGATGATATATCAGCGAACCTGAATTGTCAGTTAAAAACGCATAGCCATTATTATAGAGCCTGATACTCTCCACCTGTTCAGCCATAGTGGAGTAGTCTATCTCGATTCCCACAACGCCGACAAATTTGCCTCTCTGGTAGATCGGGATATTATACGAGATAACGCGAACATCAAGATTGTCCGTTATATAAGGAGGCAGCCACACAGGCTCACCTGTCGCCTTAGGTACAGTAAACCAGACCAGCTGCGAAGTATCATTGGTATCATATTTCGTGATATCGGTGACCTCATGCTCCGTAAACTCATCACCTTCCAGGTTGGTGTACCAGAATCCGTCGGCTTTTGTCGAAAAATCCGGATCTATACGATAATAATATGTAAGCACACCGCTCGTTCTGTTAGCGACAGTGTCAAAATATTCCCTGACACGCTCAACATGATCGTCGAGTCCATCCTCTTTGAGTCCATCCAGATCACTGTTGGCATAATCAGCGACTTTTCCAATGGATTTCTCTACCCCATTGAAATAATAGTCAAGATTCCTTTCTCCTGTTTCGCACAGCAAAAGCAGTGTCTGCTCTGCCTCACGCTTTTCACTATTGGTAATAAACAGCACACTGACTGTCGTGACTGCCACAACAGCTATGACAGTAACGCATATCGTCAGTAGTGTTATCCTGGATTTAAGTGAATGCATCAGCGCTCATCCTCCCGAATACTCTTCATTATGATATTACTTTCAAAGTCAGCAGCCGAAAGAGGACGCGAGAAATAGTATCCCTGTACAACTGCACAGCCCAGCTTTCGCAGCAGCTTAAGCTGTGATTCGGTCTCCACTCCCTCCGCGACGACCGGAATTTGCAGTTTTTCGGCGATATTCAGTATCAGTGCCACCAGCTGCACAGACTTTTCATTCTGCTCGATATTTTTGATGAAATTTCTGTCCATCTTGAGCACATCCACAGGCATCTCGGACAACATATTAAGC
>CACYHR010000070.1 GCA_902774265.1 uncultured Eubacteriales bacterium | reverse complement strand
TATGGAGGTGTCAAACCATCTGGCGAGACGCCTCTTTTTTTGAGAAAAATGTTATCGCCTTTATTCAGTTATTTACTTTTCGTGTTAAAGAAGGCTCTTGCGGTAATTTTTTGGACGTAACTATTCCATAAGGGTTGATATAAATTGTGATAATTTTTTTATCATTTATAAAGCCGTCATAAATATCAACTATCCAGTCAGTACTGGGAACACCGCATGAACCACGCCTTTCCCATGTTAATACTTCTCCAGACTCATTGCATAATCCTCTAAGATAGTCCTTCGCTTCCAGAATGTTGGTATTAGAAATTGGCTTGAACGGGGTAAGTCCATAATCAGTATCAAATATGAAATCACCATCTGTATACAGCTGTTTATATTTACCAAGCATGAATTCGCCAACATCCTCATAATTCATATTGCGAATCTGTTCTTTTTCCTTTGCCGAATACTTATCATTTGAAAGCATTACATTCTTTACTTTACTAAAGATTGGAGCATGCTTTTTCTTTAAATCCTGAAATTTAAGGATAGTATTACAGTATTACAAATACAGTTCGCAAAAATTTCTTTTTCTTATATTTCATACTATTTCTCCATTGACTGCATTAGCATTAATGTATCATATCTGAAAAATCATCATTACTATTAAGCGTTCTTATACTAAAAAAATATATCCTCATCAAATGCTGTTGGCATAATTTCAGCTGTTAATGAAAACATAAGAGCAGAAGCGCACGCTTCTGCTTTTTTATTATTAAACTAGGCCGGCAATTTGCCGGCTTTTTTCAATTAGCTTGTTTAATGATAGTTGCTCTTTTGGTACAATTGCATATGTAGCCCAATAGTGAAATAAGTGGCTAAACAGGGACAGCTCTACAAGGGCTGTCTGACTTATTTAGGTAACAGCTGTGGCAGATAATATAAACGACAAAGAAAAAGAAAATATTAATAATGACGAAAAAATAAACTTCACCTGGAAAGAGATTGACGAGCCTTTCAGAAAGAAATCCAGAGGAAGTTTATTTAACTTTATAAAACGAAAGACTGCTGAGTTTGCAAAGGTTTTCGAAAGCAAAAAGCCTGACGAATCTGTTCAGGTGGCAAAACCGAATAAACCGGCAGAATCTGTTGAAGTGGCAGAACCTACAGGGCCTGACAAACCAACCGAGCCAGTCATGACTGAAGAGTCGGAAGAGATGGCCAAAGACATCGAGACTACTCAGGAGACAGAAGTTATCGAAACTGTCGAGCCAGAAACATCTGACGAGAAGGTTCAGGTGGCCGAGGCTATTGAAACTGTCGAAACAGACGTATCTGAAGAAGAGGCACAAGTGGTTGAGCCTGTCGAAACCGCCGAGGCGGTAGAATCTGAAGAAATTGACCAGGATGGCGAGCCCGCAGAACATGAAGAAGCAAAGGCAGACGAAACCGAAGAATCGGAAGAAGTAAAGGCAGATGAATCCACTGTAGAAGACAAACCGGCCAGGAAAGCTATACGTCTGACTAAGTGGCGTGTGCTCTTCGGCGTGCTATGCCTCATCGCTGTTGCACTTCTGGGCACCTTCATATATGCCTACAATACAGTTCCGGACATTGATCCTGATGCCAGCAACATATATTCAAATATCGATCTCAGCTCTATCATTTATGATTCAAAGGGAGAGGAGATCGACAAGCTCTATTACACCGAAGACAGAGAGATCGTCTCAATAAAAGACATCCCGGAGAATACAAAGAACGCCTTTATAGCTATAGAGGACAAAACGTTCTACAAGCATCATGGCCTGAACTACAAGAGGTTGTTTGGTGCGGTCCTCAGCAAGCTGACCGGACGCTCGGATGAGATAAGCGGTACATCCACCATTACGCAGCAGCTGGCCAGGAATGTGTTCCTTTCGGATATAAAGAGTGAGAGGACACTGAGACGTAAGTTCCGGGAAATGATCTATGCTCTCAAGATCGAAAGGGCATATTCAAAAGACGAGATACTTGAAGCATATCTGAACACCATATATCTTGGATATGGCTGCTATGGTATCAAAGCCGCAGCTTATACATATTTCGGAAAGGAAGTAAGCGAGCTGTCTCTTGAGGAAAGCGCTGCCCTAGCGGCATTGCCTCAGGCTCCTGACAGTTACGCCCTCCTGAAAGACGAAAAGGGTGAGGATACGACTTATATGAAAAAGTATAAGTTGTATGCGAATAATCTTGCCACTGAACGACGCGATCTTGTGCTCGATCTAATGGCGGAGCAGGGCTATATCGACTCCGCGCAGGCAGAGAAGGCAAAAAAGAAGATGAAGGAGATTCTTCATCCGCACATAGAGAAAAAGCCTAGAGAGCTGACGTACTTCACAGACTTCCTCACAAAAGAGGTAGCAAAAGACCTCGCGGATCAGTATTCCATGACTGAGGAAAAGGCAGAGCTGCTCATACACACAGGCGGACTCCGCATTTATTCAACGATCGATCAGGATATACAGCATGCGATCAATACCGAATTCAGCGACGACTGGAACTTCCCATACTCTGCTGAAGATCCTCAAGCCGCAATGGTAGTTGCCGAAGTCGGCACGGGTAAGATCCGCGCGATGGCAGGAGGCAGAAATACCTCCGGTCAGATGCTGTTCAACAGGGCAACATCGCCGCGTCAGCCGGGATCGTCGATCAAACCACTGGCCGTATACTCTGCTGCTCTCCAGAAAAGTGAAGATTATGCTAAGCATATGCAAACGTTCCCGTTTGTTGATTACGAAATTGACAGGCAGGGCACAAGACTCTGGGGAGACTATATCACTGCCGGATCGGTAGTGGTCGATGAGAGACTGAAGATAAACGGTGAGATATGGCCGATGAATTTCTCAAGGAGCTTCTCCGGATACAGGACATTCAGGACGGCATTGCAGCAGTCGATCAATACCTGCGCTGTGAAGATACAGCTGCAGGTCGGAGCGGACTACTCAATGGAGATGCTCAGAAAATACGGGATATCTACGGTCGTCGATGATGCTTCCCTCCCGACTAATGACTTAAATCCGGCAGCTCTGGCTCTGGGAGCGATGACATACGGAACGACGCCGCTTGACATGGCACTTGCTTATGGAGCATTCCCGAACAGGGGCATAAGAGACTCAGCTGTTGCATACACAAAGGTGACTGACGCAAAAGGAAAGACTCTCCTTGAGAAAAAGACTGAAGAGACCAAAGTGCTCGATGAGAACGTAGCGTTCATAATGAGAGACTGCCTCGAATCTGTAGTGTCGAGGGGAATAGGCCGGAACGCATCGATCTACGGCGTGCAGGTAGGCGGCAAGACGGGAACCACGAATGATAACTACGATTACTGGTTCGTCGGATTTACGCCGAAATACTCCGCTGCGCTCTGGATAGGGACAGATCATAATACAGTAATGAGCGGATCGTCCGGAACAGCAGCTCTTCTGTGGAGCAGGATAATGAGGCAGATTCCGGATATAACAGAGGGCGAGTATCCGCCGCAGCCGGACGATGTAGTGTGGTCCCGCGGAGAGTACTATACTGAAAAGACCCAACCGTAATGGGAAGAATGAGAGATTATGAGCAGCCCCAAAAGGGCTGCTTTCCTATAGACGTGCCGGTTGTATTATCCTGCGTTAAGGAATATAAAACAAGCGGCAGCAACAATTACAAAAAGCAGCTGATGATCGAGCTCTATACGGGAATGAGAATGGGGGAGATCAATGCCCTCAAGCCGGAGGACATAGACCTTGCCAACGGTGTGATCCATGTGAGGGCTACGATCTCGATGGGCCTTGGCGGAAGGAACTTCTGGAAAGAACATCCTAAGACCGATGCAGGAGTCAGAGATGTCCCTATCAATGAACTCGTGCGCCCTATACTGGAAGAAGCATTGGCAGAGGCCAGAAACAACAAGGCAGGAACCGTGTTCTATGATTATAGGAAAGGTGATATCATATCCACTCAACAGGTTTGCTATTTCTTCAGAAGGGTATGCGATAAGTATGATCTGCCATACTATGGACAGCACTCGCTTCGTCACACTTTTGCAACAAGGTGCATCGAAGCCGGTGTACAGCCGGTTGTCCTTAAAACATGGATGGGCCACACGGATATTCACATAACTCTCGATACCTATGCGGACGTATTCAATCACCTGAATGACAGCAGCCAGGTAAAGCTGGAAGACTATCTGACGGGCAATGAGAAACGCCGTCCTACAAGCTGGAGAAATTCATGATCTGTATAGATGCGTTACCGGAGAAATGGGCCAGCTCCGGTAACGCGCGGGCCTGAATGAACCCGTGACGATGTGTCACGTGTTGTCGGTTTGGCTTTTGATTAAAAAAGTCATGTTATTGTCCCGAAAATCGGCCCTTTTGAATATTTGCATGCTTGATTCCGAACACCTTAAACTAAAACCAATGCCTTGGAATAGCTCCAGGGCATTGGTTGTGCATTGATTATGCTATTATAAATAAAGATTATAGATATTGATTTAGGAGAAATATATATGTGGCTGGTTTTTGCAATTCTTTCGTCCATCTTTGCAGCGTTGACATCTATTCTTGCTAAAGTCGGTATAGAAGGGGTGGACTCAAATTTGGCAACAGCAATCAGGACGGCTGTGGTACTTATCATGGCCTGGGGAATGGTCTTTCTTACGAGCGCTCAGAACGGTATCGGGCAGATCAGCCAAAAAAGCTGGACATTTCTGATCCTTTCAGGGCTTGCTACTGGTGCATCATGGCTCTGTTATTATAAAGCCCTTCAGATGGGAGAGGTATCCAAGGTCGTGCCAATTGACAAATTGAGCGTTGTGATAACGCTGTTCCTGGCATTTATCTTTTTACATGAGCAATTCACCTCAAGATCCATTATCGGCTGTATCCTGATAGGCGCAGGAACTCTATTGATGGTAATGTGAAGGCCGTCCCATAAAGAACATAAAGATAGACCTCCCATCTTCATCAAGGGAGGTCTTATGTTTTGCAGAGGTTATCAGAGTTCGTGCCCGGATCCTGTCCAGAGTTTTTCAGATACCGGCTTCCAGAGAGCCGCTTTCTCAACACACTTATCCGAGTATTCCTTTGCGGACTCGGTGTCAGAGTAGTCGGTCGAAACCGCGCCGGACTCTTCAACAATAGCGGTCAGCCTTCCCGGATTATCGAGAACAGGGCAAGGCCTCAACATGTTGCCGTTGAAAGGCTGATTGTGCCTATAACCCATGAAGAGCGGTGACTGATAGGCCTCGAGAAGAGTCTTTTCACGGATGTTGGAATCCGAATAGTGGATGAACGCGCACGGTTCGATGTCACCATTGGCATTGATATGGCAATATGACCGCCCGCCGGCGATACACCCTCCGACGAATTCTCCGTCGTTCCAGAAGTCTACTGTGAAAAGAGGTTTTGTCTTTCTGAACTCCCGCACCTGGTGATACATGAATTCTCTCTGTTCAGCTGTTACCATAAGCTCAGGGACGGCTTTTTTGCCTACAGGCATGTATGTGAAGATCCAGGCGAACAGAGCACCCATATCTATCATGGCATCAAAGAACTCTTCGCTCCCAATAACATCAGCGTTTGCTGATGTATAGCAGCACGATATTCCAAACGGCAGCTTATGCTCCCTGAGGATATTCATTGCGCGTATCGTTTCCTGATATGTACCTTTTCCGCGTCTTGAATCCGTCGCCTCCTCGAAACCTTCGATTGAAATGGCAGGGACAAAATTCTTCACCCTCAGCATGTCTTCTGCAAACGCGTCATCTATGAGCGAGCCGTTAGTGAACGCGCTGAACACGCAGTCGCTATGCTCCTCGCAAAGTCTGATAATATCTTTTTTTCGTACCAGCGGTTCGCCGCCTGTGAACAGATACATAAAAGTGCCGAGAGCCTTGCCCTGAGATACTATGCTGCTCATTTCTTCATAACTGAGATTGAGCTGGTTGCCGTACTCAGCTGCCCAGCATCCTATGCAATGCTTGTTGCACGCACTGGTCGGGTCGAAAAGTATGGCCCACGGGATGTTGCAGTCATACTTCTGTTCATTGTCAAACTGCATGTCGCCGCCTATTATGGTCGCGTTAACGACGAAGTTACGGAAGATAGTCATCCGTACATCTTTGTCGATGTCTGAATACATTTTGAGCACCAGCTTGCGCCAGTTGCTGTCAGGGTCCGTAAGCGCAGGACGGGCAGCCTTCATATGTTTGTCGATGCGGCCTCTGCGGTCGAAAGCGTCGATCCAATTGAGCAGCTTTTCAATGTTTCTTTCCGGATCTTTTTCCAGATATGCCAGGGCCTGATTGACTGCCACGGATGCTACAGCTTGCTTTATAGCCATGATCATACCTCCTTAGGGTTTTTCCACACATGTTGATTATCTGTTGTTACCGTATTATACTCTTTTACAAGCGGAGTTCAATTGCCAGCATTACGGAAGCGTTGAATAATCAACAATTACGAAAGAAGTGTGGAAATGGACAGAAGAGTTGCAAGGACTGATCAGGCCATAAAGGATGCCTATTTTTCGCTTATAAGAGAAAGAGGCACTACAAGGATCACTATTTCAGAGGTAGCTAGGCGGGCGGACATTGACCGGAAGACGTTTTATCTTCACTATGATTCGCTGAAGGACGTTCTCGATGAATACATAGAGGAACGTATATCGCACATAGAAGCACTGCTTGCGGATACAGACTACCTGACAGACCCGTTCAACGTCGGGATCATCTACAGCATTATCAACAGTGCCAATGAAGCAGAACTTGAATTTCTTGAAAGCATATCAGCGAGTGAGTCGTATAACGATCTGTGGAAGCAGATAAGTGATGTTCTGACAGAAAAAGCTGTCGAGATCTATAAGCCTCACACAGCGCCGGAGATCGATGAGAAGGTGCTCAGGGTATACGCAGATTATTTCATTTCAGGTGCCCTCAGCATTTACCGCAAATGGCTGAGAGGGGA
>CACYHR010000069.1 GCA_902774265.1 uncultured Eubacteriales bacterium | reverse complement strand
TAAACGGACTGCATAAGCAAGAGCTCGCAAGCCATTCTCCGAATAACAGTGTTTACAAGTATAAAAAGAACTTCCGGTTTTACCCGAAAGTTCAAAAGTTTGGAGCTGATGTCAGTAGCCGAAGTTCTGTGATGCAGTTATTGCAAGCCCCAGCGGATGTCGTATCTCATATGTTTGAAATACCCCACATTTTTCTCCTAAGTTCAGATATCAGTCGTTGTTTTATCTTGTGATTACATCTACTGGCACGTTGAATATCTTAGCCACTTTGAGAATGGTATCGATGTGTCTGCCTGTTGCAGCTGCCATGTGATGTGTCGGGCCTGCCTCGCTCCACTTGTTGCAGAATTCTCTTGCGCCGCATGTGAATCTTGTTCTCATGTTGGTATCTCCGAATGTGAAGATAGGTCCCTCTTCGTTGACTCCCTCAGCGACTACGAACTTGAAATGCCCATCTCTGTCCTGAGTGATGCCGAGGTATGTGACCGGGCCGGCTTCAGGGTAGAACTGTGTCAGGTATCCGCCGCCTGCCTTGCCGTGGAACACATCAACGATCTTCATTGTAGGCTTCTTGGCTCTGGAAATATCATAGTCTCCCGAGCCGCTGTGTCCGATAATGCAGATGTCCTCGTTGAAATCGATCGAATACATTTCTGAAAGCTGCCCCATCCCGGAGATGGTCTTAAGAATAGACATCGCCATAGCAACCTTGATGTCACCCTCAACAGCGCATGCCGTTCCCTGTCTTATGAGCATTGAGAATGCAGGAATCAGCATGGAATCGAGCCTGCCTGCTACGCCTTGTGCAAAACCGTCGTAGTGTGAAGCGACAAATCCCAGATTTTCTTCCTTGACCCACCTTTCGAAAGCAACAACATATTTTGCCATGTCCCATACTTTTTCGATGGTGCCGCCTCCCTCGATATCGAAGGTATCGAGGATGTCCTGAGCCTTCTCGCGGATAGCTTCTTCGTCATTGATATCATCCGCGATGGCCCACATCTTTTCCCAGTTGAACTGCTTGGTGTAAAGCCACATTCTGTGATACAGATTTGTCTCGTCGATGTAGAGATCCATCATTCCAGGGTATGGTCTTCCGATCTGAGCAAGATTGGTGTCGCGGAATTTCCTGCGGACCTGCGCAGCTTTGCACCAGTCTGCGATTTCTGCTTCAGCTTCAGGATCCCCACCTTCGACTACACCTGTGATGACCGCATGTCTCTTGCCTGCTCTCTCGAGGTCAGCTACCATTTCGCCTACTGCTCCGCATGCATAGAGTTCACCAAGCCATGTTGCTGTATCTGTATTTGCATAATCAGGGGCTTTCTTCTTCTGTAGATTGACCAGAACGACCGGTACATCCAGGTCTCTTACCGCCGGCAACATGTTGTATGAAGTTGCATATGTCAGCAGCTGGAGGATGACCAGATCCACGTCAGCAGCTCTGAATTTATCACCTGCCTCCATGGCGAGTTCCTTTGTCGTTACGATGCCTCCGTCAACGATCTCAACTGTATCAGGGATCATCTTCTTGAAGTCCTCATACTGTCCTTCAAATTCAGGAACCAGTGACGGGAACTGCGGGAGATATGCACCCAGTGCGATCGAAAAAACTCCGATCCTTGCTTTTGTTTCAACTAATGAATTTACGAGCATTTCTTTTCCTCCTGATTATCTGTTATCTGCTTCGTACTGGATCTTGAGATTGCCGAGGGCTGTTGCCTCGATCGGAAGAGCTATTACCTTCTTGCCGCTTGCATCCTCCGTGAGTTTATTGAGAAAGGCATTCTTTGCTCCTCCGCCCACGATGTATATCTCTTCGTAGTGATTGCCTGTGTTGTGCTGGAGCTCCTGCACCGCGTTCATGTAGCTAAGCGCAAGACTCCTGTACGCGCAGCGGAAGTAGTCTCCGACTGTCTGCGGTTTCATGCTGAGCGCATTGTCGAAAGCCTCTTTCATGTTTTCAGGTGCGAGGAAATCCTTTGCGTTGGCATCTACGGTCTCTTCGAATCTGCTTGCTTCAGCCTCTGCGACGATCTCATCGAAGTCCTTGTCCGGGCAGAGGCAGTCTCTCAATCTGTTGACGAGCCACATGCCCATGATGTTCTTCTGGTATCTGATATATCCGACACCGCCCTCGTTGGACCAGTTGGCAAGTTCACTTCCTGCATTGGTAATCGCTTCAGGCGACTTTACTCCGAGAAGGCTCCATGTACCGCTCGAAATATACGGCTGATCCTCATCCATTGGGATGCCTTCCACTGCGGAGGCTGTGTCGTGCGTAGCGCAGAGCACGCATTTGATGCCCTTGTACTCACCTATCACTGCTCCCGGCTGTGCCAGTTCGCCGAAAAGATGCCCGGGGAGTCCGGTTGCTTCAATGATGTCTTTATCAAATTCGCCTGTCTTTGCGTTCACCAGGCCGCCTGTAGTGGCGTTCGTGTATTCATGCGCCTTGACTCCGCAGAGCTTGTACAGAAGATATTCAGGGATCATCAGGTAATCCGTGACACCTTCAAGTCTGCCTGCCTTCTTGTCTGCGTACAACTGGTACAGCGTATTGAACGGCTGGAACTGTATCCCTGTGTGTCTGTAAAGTCTGGTAAAGCTGATCAGTTTATGCACTTCAGATATAACAGCTTCAGTCCTGCTGTCGCGGTATGCGTAACAAGGCATCACCTCTTCATCGCCCTTCATCAGAACATAATCAACGCCCCATGTATCGATCGCCAGGCTTGTAAGATCATACTTTGCACGCGCTCTTTCTATTCCTTCTCTGACGTGTGCTGTCAGACTCTCTATGTCCCAGGTAAGATGGCCGTCAAGTTCGGTTACCCCATTAGGAAAGCGATACATTTCATCTGTCTGCCACTCACCGTTCTCCATCCATCCGACTATATGACGGCCGGATGACGCTCCTATATCTATAGCAAGATAGTATTTGCTCATTTCGATCTCCATTCTTTCAGGAGACAGAGAACCGTCCCCTGTCTCTCTATTCCGGTACGTATCCGATCTTATTGCTCTTTCTCTCGTAGAGGAAGTCCTCGTTGATTTTGATGCCGAATGGTGCGTTCAGTTCGCGGAAGTTCTCAGGAGTGATAGTGTTCAGCTTGGATGGGCTCATCGAGTATACCTTTACGAGGATCTCTGCGGACTTTTCAACTGTGTGCATGAGTCCGAATGCGAGGTCGAAGTCCTTACCGCAGCAGAATGCTCCGTGGTGTGCCCAGACTGCAACGTCCTGCTTCTTCATGATTTCAGCTGTCATCTCGCCGATCTGACGTCCGCCGCAGATGACCCATGGTACGATGCCTATCCCTTCAGGGAATACTACTGCACACTCTGTTACCATCTCGAAGATCTCTCTTGTAAAGACTCTGCTGTCGAGCGGAAGTACGAATGTAAGTGCGATAGTGTTGCCCGGGTGGCAGTGATATACGACTCTCATCTCAGGGTCTCTTGCCTTTAAGACCTCAAGGTTAGCGAGGTGTGTAGGCAGCTCGGATGTAGGCATTCCGCCGCCCTTAAGTCCCCATACTATGCGGTAGCGGTTGCCCTCTTCATTGAGCTCGATGATGCATACATTGGCTTCAGGATCGAGTTCGATATTGCGGAAGTATTTTCCGGAGCCGCTTACCATGAAGTACTCGCCTGCGAGGCCAGGGAAAGCGGACTCGTCGCCCTTCTGCCAGCCGATTACTCTCCACTCACCTTCTTTGAAATCTTCTCTGAGTTCTTCGACTTCCTCAGCTTTCATGCGGTAGCTCAGGTTGCCGCCGTTTCTTTCGTGCCAGCCCTGGTTGAATCCGTCCATGGCCATTCTTGCATAGCTCTTCATCAGTTCAGAATCCAGTACTCTCATTTCGTCCTTCCTTTCCCGGTTACACTCCGATCAGCGCTTATTATCTGCGTAAAAATATATTCTGAATTACACAATCGTATCTTTGTCTTGTAGTTTGATTATATAAGGACTTGATTTGCAATAATAGGTTTTGATTTGAGTAATTTTGCGTCTTTTCTTGCAGGCACTCTTAGATTGATATATCATTTCATCAATGGGGGATTCTGACCCGGCTCTGATGGTCGAAAATGGAACCCGATTTCTCAGAGACGGGCACATCCGGTGTATGTTATTTATTTGAGGTAGAATAAGAAATGAATTCTGAACTACTTGCAAAGTTATCCGAAATCACTCCGGAGGAGGAAGAGATCCTTGCGGGGCGAAGCGACATCGACAGAAGTCTGTATTACCGCGCAGAGCAATCATCCGGTCCGAAAAGTCTCCCTGATGAGATAGACGCTTCCCTGGTACTGACCAACGGTAAGCTTATTGATATGCGTCCCCATACAAGATTCATACATTTCCCTGAGCACACGCACAATTACGTTGAATTCGTATATATGTATCACGGCTCAACAACACATATCATTGATGGAAACAGGATACTCCTTCGCGAAGGAGACTTGCTGTTCATGAATCAGCATGCGCATCAGGAGATCCTTCCTGCCGGGGAGAATGATATAGCTGTAAACTTCATGATATTGCCAGGTTTCTTTGATACTGTCCTCAGGAATCTGGAAAATGAATCAGGGGCACTGAGAGACTTTCTTATAAGCTGCCTAACCGACCGGGATATGGGTGGTAATTACCTGTACTTCGATGCGGCAAGTATTCTTCCGGTGCAGAACCTCATGGAAAACATGATCTGGATAATGCTTACTGAACCACAGAACAGGCGTACTTTAAGCCAGACCACTATATCCCTTCTTTTTCTGACGCTTATAGATCAGGCATCCCATTTGCACGTTTCAGGCAACTCATACGAGCAGAATCTCCTGCTTCATCTGTTTAATTACATCGATACGGAATACAGGACAGCCTCGCTTACTGATTTCGCATCTGTACAGCATGAGGACATCTATACGCTCAGCAGGTTTATCAAAAAAAAGACCGGCAGAACCTTCAAGGAACTGCTGGTCGAAAAACGTCTTCGTCAGGCTGAGTATCTGCTTGCGAACACATCCCTGCCGGTTGCTGATATCGCAAGATCTGTAGGTTATGAGAACACAAGCTACTTCCACCGGATCTTCAAGGAAACATTCAGAATGAGCCCGAGGACCTGGCGAGTCCGCCAATAGCTTCGAATAATATCTTTACTCTTAAGGAGTATATTACTTCCTGCATCCGTAGATTTTGAGGACTTCTGCCTTCTTGATGAAGATGCTGCAGTGCTTGTGCCTGACCCTGCAGAGCTCAGGAGCCTTAGGATCCATCTCTACAAATCGGTGATTCAGCTTATCTTCGATCGTTGCTGTGCCTGTATATATAGCATCAGCAAGTTCTATATACTCATCTAGATAATCAGTGCTGAGCGGTGTTCCATTGTGGTTAGGCAGAAGCTTCCAGTCCTCGCCGCAGACCGATTTGATTCTCTCGGCATTGGCCTTCATATTATCTATTCTTTTGTCCACATGATATGGGGCATCCGAATTCCATGAATTGTCATACATCATGGTCTGTGCTGCTTCGAACTCATCGCCGGTAAGCGCAAGCTTGTGACTCTCATCGATGAAAAACAGCGAGCTGTTGCAGTGAGCATCGTAAGCCTCCCAGATAGTGATCTTGCGACCTCCGAGGTCTATCACATCACCGTCGTGGACGATTTTCTTCTCATAATCCGGATGCGGATATTTGCCGAGATCATAAGGGCCGGCACCTTCTCTCTCCACAGCGGGAGCATCCAGTGTCCATCCCTCGGACAGCATGACAGATTCCCATTCACCGTTGCCGGCGGAGTGGTCAGGATGATAATGAGTATTAGCGACCAGGATAGGCTTGTCTGTCAGTTTCTCAGCAAAAGCTCTGAGGTTGTTGACCCCGTATCCTGTATCTGTCAGAAGAGCATATTCATCGCCTTCCAGCAGATAAATGTATTCCGTTCCTTCCATGAAGCTGATGATCCATGTGCTGTCATCATACTTCCAGGCCATATAGTTTCCGAAAATCAGTTCAAGTGGCATATCAGGCATTTCTGTGATCCTTTCTAAATCCAGTTCTGTTTAATAGTTTCTGTAAGGCAGCGGTTCTTACTCCGCCGGCGGCATGAAGTCCATTCCTTCGAACGGGCTGCGTTCTTTCTCAGCTGTTTCCGGTGCGACATGGTACAGCAGGAATGTCTTGGCAAGCGGCACCCATTCCGCGCATGCGTGTGCCTTATCTGTGCGGTAAGCCTCGAAAATGTGTCTTCCGAGCGCGAATCCATGGTCTCCATGTTCAAACATATGGAGCTCGTATGGGATACCCGCCTTCTGCAGCTCAAGCGCCATTACAAGTGAATTCTCCGGCGTCATGAGGCCGTCATCCTTGGCAGCTGCTATGAATACAGGCGGGCAGTCTGATGTAACATGTCTTGCCGGGCTGGCATCTGCGAGAGTCTCCTCATCAGGCTCCGTTGTTCCGAAAACAGTCAGATCTGAATGTGAGAGATCAAATGGCAGTTTGCCCTTATTTTCCCTCTCATAGCGCTTCTGTATCACATAATCTGCAATCGGATACAGCAGCATTGCAGCGCATGGCTTGAACACTTCTGAAGGAACTCCGAATCTCTCTGACAGGAGTCCGTCGTTCCATCTTGTCGCCAGCGTTCCGCAGAGATGTCCTCCTGCAGAGAAGCCGATTATCGCGATGCGCTCGGTATCAACAAGCCATTCCTTCGCATGCTCTCTGATGGTCATGATCGCTTTGCCGAAGTCCAGAAGCTGTGCCGGGAAGAGTGTCTTGCCTTCAGGCGCTCTCGAGCTCACGCTGTATTCCAGCACGAATGCCTGATACCCATCCGCAGCAAAGGTCATTGCGACAGGGTCACCTTCATTGCCATGTCTCGGGCAAGTCTCATAAGCTCCTCCCGGAACGACTATGACAGCCGGCTTTGGCTCCGGTTCAGATATAAACGGATCCGGCATTGTCAGGAATGTAGTCAGTTCTACATCATCGCGGCCTTCCCACAATTTGATAGTTTCTATTTTCATGGATTCTCTCCTTTCATAGTCTGCAACGCATCTGTTCGCCCAGAAGTGAGCGACGCCGTACTTATCGGAGGAGCTCAGCGCTCCTGAGAGCATCAGTGGGGGATTGTTACCCACCACTGATGGTCGAAAATGGACCCCGCCGCCTAAGAGGCGGGGGACATCCGGTGTCTGTTATTTCAGCATAAGAGTTCCGTTCTCTTCCTTGACCTGTACGAATATCGGGCGCTCCTGGTACTTATCGTTAGGATAGTGAAGAGTGAATACTATCTCTCCGTTCTTATCCTTGAAGAACATCCCGTGTCCGCCGTTCTCCGGATAAAGTGGCCTATCCTGGATCTTCCAAGGGCCCTTGATGCTTCCGCTCTCGCTGTAAGCGACCCCAACGGCATAGCCTCTGCCGCTCCAGCTTGAGTTGATCATGTACAGAGTGCCGCCTATCTCAAGCAGGCTCGGGCCGTCTGAGAAGTAGCAGTCGCCATCGATGCCGAACTCAGCTTTGGCAAATGGTACAGGAGTAGCCCATGGGCACTGGCTGGCTGAGAACAGTGTTACGATATCTTCAGGGTCTGCCGGTGTTCCGTCCTCATGTCCTGCCGCGGTCTTCAGATCCTTCGACAGCTTCAGGAGGCAGTAATCACCATTGAGGCTGCCGGGATCTTCGAATGAATGCGAGAATACGATCCACGGCTCGCCTTCTTCGATGTACATGGTCGCATCGATGCAGGTCCAGTCTGCAGGAGTGATTCTCTCGGAATATACTTCAAATGGTCCGGTAGGCTCATCTGATCTGAGGATGTAAGTGCCCTTCCTGATGCTGTTGTCGAGCGTCCCAAGTGTAGCAACAAGATAGAACTTCCCATTGTATTCATAACACTCCGGTGCCCAATAGAAGGCATCAGCAAAGAAACCTTCAGGCCGGTGGAATATCTCAACCGGTCCTTCCCAGTTCTCCATATCGCTGCTGACATAGCAGTCAAAACCATCTGCCGGTCCCCAGCAGGTAGCACTTCTTGTACCGTACAGGTAATACTTGTCATCGTGCAGCAGCACATACGGATCGCGGATGTTGATATCACTACTCTTCATCAATTATCTCCTCCAACTCTTTCTATTTCTCCATGCCTGCCATTTTAATCAGGCGATTTCCAATCGTATTCAACCAGGAGCAAAGCTCCAACAAGCTCGCTTGATTGGAGCGAGCGACGCCGTCAACAGACACCGGGAGCTTCAGCTCCTGAGAGCATCAGTGG
>CACYHR010000068.1 GCA_902774265.1 uncultured Eubacteriales bacterium | reverse complement strand
GACCGCGGGCAAAATGTCTCCCTTGTATTTCAGTTCAACTATTCTTCCACGACCTCAGAGTCCGCGTTCTTCTTGACGCTCTCAATGCCGTTCATGCAGCTGGCCTTAGCTTTATAACCTTCTCCGGTATCTCGTAAATAATATAAGCGTTTTCAAACTGATGCAGCTTTTCGTAATCTATTTCAAATGGTGTAGCCATGATAAAAGACCTCCGTTGAATTATTATATACGTCTCTTGACCGGAATGCCTCTCTGTCGATCCGAATTCTTCTTCCTTGCACACGCGGGACACCCAGAACCTTGAACGAGGCTCTGCCCCGATGTCGTCCACTCGTGGCCGCAAAACCTGCACCTGCAATCAACACCTATTTTGCTTCTCACGTATTCGCCCATGACCTCGATATCGGGATGGAGTTCCCTCATTTCGGCAAGAAAGACATTTGGTGTTTTTTCCCTCATTTTTCCTCCGCTTCTGCATTCTTCATAGCGTTTTTTATTGGTTATATAATACCCTAAAAGCGTCTTAAAAATCGGACATAAAAAACGCTGTCGAGCCGGATCGAGCTCTTAGATGAGTCCTATCGAAAAAGCTACCCGGAAAGAGCCTTCTGTAAAGAAACATTCACTATCTATTTCTATAATAATAACACGGTTGCACTTTTACCCATTCGATTTTAGTGGTTGCATCGTTAAAAAGTATGCAACCATTTGAAGCCTTTTTGCCCTGCCGGACTCTATTCCGGAAATGATCTCACACAAAGTGTAAAAGCAGCCGGAAGTCCGACTGCCTTGAAGCCCCGTTTTTCAAGGGATTGAGCGATTATTTGGAATAAACACATTGTATCAATATTACTAAACCTTAGTCTGTTATGTCTATATCCGGGGCTATGGTCAGATGGTAATCAGGGAATGCTTCTCCGACTTCTTTGTAAAGTTCCTCAAGCCCCTCACGGTGATCGACATCAAAGCTCATGACTACATCGAACCTCATGTCCTTTGCGTCCTGATCGAGATAGAAGCCGTGCATCTGCAGAGCCCATTCATGATCCATGACTATCTTCTGTACTCTGTTCCTTATCTCCGATGCCTCATCATCTGTAGTATTGTGTGAATAAACACCTACTCCAGTCATTATGATGCCGGTTTCCCTGTAAATCTTTGCCTGCACCCGCCTGGTAAGGATATCTACATCTTTTACTGTCATCGTATCCGGCAGTTCGAGATGTACCGATCCGTAATACTTGTCAGGTCCGTAATTATGCAGGAAGAGGTCATACGCGCCGAGCACTTCAGGTTCTTCTGTCAGAAGCTCCTTCACCTTTTTGCTTACCTCTTCATCAGCCCGTTTTCCGAGGATATCGCTCACAGTATCGCTGATCATCTCGATACCGGCCTTGATAATAAATATCGAAATAACTACACCGACATACGGCTCAAGTGAAATACCGGTAAATGTGAAAATCAGAGCTGTTATGAGTACGGCAAATGACAATATAGCATCAGACATTGCATCCGTTCCGGAAGCAACAAGAGCTCCCGAACCTACGGATTCACCCTTGCTTTTGACATATCTTCCCAGGAAAATCTTGGCCACTACAGCGACTGCGATGATAACAAGCGACAGGGTCGTATACGAAACCTCATCCGGATGGAATATTTTTTTGACCGATTCTGTAAGAGATGTCAAGCCGGCATAAAGCACGATAGCCGAAACTATCATTGCGCTGATATACTCTATCCTGCCATGTCCGAGCGGATGCTTGCGGTCAGGCTTTTTGCCTGCAAGCTTAGCTCCGATTATCGTAATGACCGAAGAAAGCGCATCAGACAGATTGTTGACCGCATCCAGAACTACAGCGATGGAATGCGAAGCAATACCTACGGTCGCCTTGAATGCTGCAAGGAGAACATTTACTATTATTCCGACAATACTTGTTCTTACAATTATCTTTTCACGATCGACCGAACGATCCATATTTATCAACTCCCATCCAAACCATCTAAGGTCTTTTTACAATAATATGCATTAAGAGATATTTTACTCTATTTTGCCTTCCTTAACAATCTCTATGACCTTTTCGTAGTTTTCCGGCTGATGCGGAAAAACGCAATCCGTGCAGACCTTGATCGTTCTGCCGTTCTTCGCGATAAAACGAGGGCTGCCGGGACATTTCTGCAGATGATAGAGCGGGCAGTAGCAGAACAGACAGTTCATCTCTTTAATACCCTCATGACACGGATAGTATTTGCAGTCTCTGTTTTCAAAATATCTGTAAGAATTATCCATCACCATTCTCCGTCTGTTCAATCATTACCATTAAAGGAAACACTAAATTCGTAATACTCCCGGATATGTATTCTATAACGAAACGATACTGTATTTCTATACATTTTACTGTATTGGAACATATCCGGTGCAAAAGTAACAATGTAAAAACCGCACCGGCCCATGCAGGCGATGCGGTTCTGTATCTTTGCATTATTAAAATGACTATTTGTTAGCAGCTTCCATCTGTGCAGCTACTTCTGCAGCAAAGTCCTCTTCCTTCTTTTCGATTCCCTCGCCTACCTCAAATCTGACAACCTTAGCCAGTGCCATATCTTTGTCTACACTCTTCAGATACTCAGCAACTGTCTGCTTGCCGTCTTCTGCTCTTACGTAAGTCTGGTCGAGCAGGCAGATCTCCTTGAGCTGCTTTTTGATACGTCCATCGATCAGGCCCTTAAAGATCTTGTTTTCGGAGATCTCCATCTTGGCTGCAATTGCAAGACCTGCAAGTCTTGTCTTTGCTTCTTCTGAAAGGAAATTCGGCAGATAGTTGAAATTAAAGCTCTTGTCTGCCTTCTTTTCGTCGAGTACCGAAATATCTTCTTTACTCCATACGCCGGCAACCTTGTCAAGAAGTCCGTTAAGGATTGGCTTAGGAAGTGTGAACGGATCGTTCAATGCACTCTCCAGAGTGATCTTACGAAGGCTGGAAAGCTCTTCCTCTGAGATGTCTTCTCTTCTTACATACTGAGGGTTCATTGCTGCAATCTGCATCGCAACGTTCTTCAGTGCTGCTTTATTCTCATCAGTGTCTGCGCCTTCAGCAGCAACGATAACACCGATATTTCCACCGCCATGAATGTATGAAGACATTACATCTCCGGAAATCCTGCTGATCCTTCTTACGTTCATGTTCTCACCAATCTTGGCGATAAGTGCTGTCAGAGCCTCTCCGACTGTTGAGTTCTCATCAAAAGCCATAGCCTTGAACGCTTCAATATCATCACTCTCCGCATTCAGAGCCAGCTCAGCCAGTTTTTCTACGAATCCGATGAATTCGTCGTTCTTGGCAACGAAGTCTGTTTCGGAGTTTACTTCAACGATAGCGGCAGTCTTGCCGTCTTCTGAGAATGCAGTCCTTACAAGACCCATGGCAGCGATTCTGCCTGCTTTCTTAGCAGCCTTCGAAAGGCCCTTTTCTCTCAGGATCTCTACAGCCCTGTCCATATCCTCGTTAGCTTCAACAAGAGCCTTCTTGCAATCCATCATACCTGCGCTGGTCATATCACGCAGTTCTTTGACCATCTTTGCTGTTACAGCCATATTTTCCTCCTTGTATATGACTTAACGATGCCCCTTAAAATCAAAGAGGCATCGCATCTTAATATCTATCTATTACTCTTCTTCAGCCTCTGCCTCAGCTTCAGCCTCTTCTGCTTCCTCTGCAGGAGCCTCTGCTGCAGGAGCTTCCTGGAAGCTTTCACCCTGTTTAGCTTCGATGATAGCGTCTGCCATTGTGCTTGTGATCAGCTTGACAGCTCTGATAGCGTCATCGTTTGCAGGGATAACGAAATCAACATCGTCAGGGTCGCAGTTTGTATCTACGATACCAACTACAGGGATACCGAGGATCCTTGCTTCCTTAACAGCGATCTTTTCCTTCTTAGGGTCTACTACGAACAGAGCGCCAGGCATTCCCTTCATGTCCTTGATGCCGCCGAGATATTTCTCGAGCTTGTCAGCCTCTGCGAGCATCTTGAGAGCTTCCTTCTTCGCATATTTGTTGATAGTGCCGTCTTCCTGCATCTGTCTGATCTCAGCGAGTCTTTCGATTCTCTTGCTGATGGTCTTGTGGTTTGTGAGCATTCCGCCCAGCCATCTCTCGTTTACGAAGAACATTCCGCATCTCTCTGCTTCATCTCTGATAGCAGCCTGAGCCTGCTTCTTTGTACCTACGAAGAGTACAGGTTTGCCGCTTGCTCCGACCTCTCTCATGAAGTCATAAGCCTGGTCGATGAGACCGAGTGTCTGCTGGAGAAGATGTAAGGAGCCATCTTAGGGTTCCATCTTCTTGTCTGATGTCCGAAATGGACGCCTGCTTCGAGCAGCTGTTTCATTGATACTACTGACATTTTTTAACCTCCGGTTATTAACTTCCATTGCGGCTCTGAGCCTTCAACCCCGCTGAATGCAAGGCACCGCAGCCGACCGCAATGTGACATATAGTTGCTGCGCGCTTAAAACGCGCTCGTATATTATATTAAACATACAAGCGCGTTGCAAGAGAAATTTAAAGTTTTTTGCGGGCATCTTTTACGAGAGATGAAATGTTTTCCCTTTGTACCATATCCACCCCGTTATCTATGCGGTCCCTGATCCTGTCAGCCTGCATTTTAGCATCCGGAGTGCTGCCCGAAAGGAGCACGCTTCGCATCACCTTCATCATCATTTTGTCCATGCCTTTTACATTTGAAGGATCGTATCTGCCGCCGAGAATGTAGAGAATAGAACGGTTCTCGTTTTTCGGATCGATTTTGCCTATGCTGTAGCCCCACACCTGAGCGTAGTTTTCGGCAGTCTCATCCGCAAACCCCACTCCGTATACGATAAGTCTCCTCATCAGTTCGTCATCGAGCCATTTCGCAAATTTGTCAAAATCGACTATTCCGCTTCCTCTTATCCACCCTCCGTAGATTATGCAGTCATATTCATACAGATTTATATCCTGAGACTTTGCGTCGTCGAGTGTGAGCGCTGTGCATCCCAGATCTCCCGCTATCCATTCAGCATATTGTTTTGTCGAACCTCTTTTTGAGGTATAAATAACTATCGCCTTGCTCATTCCGTTTACCTTATTATATCAATCGGTATTACTCTCTCATCAGCCTTTAACATTGCCCTCTCCGAGCATCCTTACCAGCTTGCTCTTCAGATCATCGCTGAATTCTATCCTGTTCTGCGGATTGATGCGTATTGTGCGTCCGCCCGGAAGATATACCAGCACATCGCGGTCTCCGGGATACAGACTCATCATGTCGGTAAGATGGTAGAGAACAGCCTTTTCATCCCTGTGAGACCTTACCACATCTTCACTCACCCGTAATTTGACCAGATTGTTTACATCCAGCGCTGCCTGTACGGAGCTGCCGTTATGGTCTCCTCTTCCGGCATAACCGGGTCTGCCGTATCCTCCGTTATATCCGTTATTATAATCTCTTCCGGAACTGGCGCGTGACTGTCCGCCGGCTGCACTGCCATTATAATAGCCTCTGCTCCGGCTGTCCCTGCCGCTTCGTCCCAGAGAAGCAATATCCTCAATCGGCACTATGTCTTCTATCAATATCTCGGCATCATTTTCATCCTTAAAGCTGACCCTTCCCGACAGACCGACTATCATGTCATTGGAAATGATATTGCGCTTCATGCCGTATATCTTCGGAAAAGCGATGGCGTCTATCACTCCGTCATAATCCTCTATGGTGAGCCGCGCCATCTCCTGCGACTTCCGCGTGATCATAGTCCTTACGCCGCTTATCATACCGGCCATAACGACCCTGTCGCCGTCTTTGAACTTTGAGGTATTGATAACCATGCTGTCCTCGGAGTCATTCTCTGAAGTGAATTCCTCCCCTCCGGCGGTAAGATCAGCAGTGCTCGCAGTCGTGTTTTCTCTGATAAGCGCCTCATATTCGTCGAGCGGATGTCCGGAAAGATAGACTCCCAGCATCTCTTTTTCCATCGCAAGCTTGGTATCGCTGCTGAAATCGGCTACGCGGGGCAGTTCAGGGCTCTTTATCGCTTCATCCTCGAAGCCTTCCAGCTGGAACAGGCTGATCTGCGCGCTGTTTCCTGTCTTAGCCTTCTTTTGCGCCCTCTGAACTGCATCGTCGCATACAGCCATCATAACCGCCCTGTTCGGGTTGATGCAGTCAAAGGCTCCGGCCCTGACCAGTGATTCTATAGCCTTGCGGTTCAGCTCGGAAGCGTCTATCGCCGCTGTGAACTCATATATATCATGTGTACCTTTTACGCTGTCACGCCCTGCTATAATCGCATCGATTATACCTGTACCGACATTCTTGACACTCAGAAGTCCGAATCTGATTTTGCCTCCGGAGGCCGTGAAATTCCGCCCGCTCTCTGCGACCGACGGAGGGAGCAGTTCTATACCCATCTCGCGGCAGTTGCGAACATAATCGGCCGTATGCCTTACATCGCCCGCCATGCTCGACATCAGCGCCGCCATGAATTCCACCGGATAGTGGGTCTTCAGATATGCTGTCTCATATGAAACAACTGCATATGCAGCCGCATGAGATTTATTGAATGCATACGAAGCAAAGCTTACCATGTCTTCGAAGATGGTCTCTGCCGCCCCGGCCGGCACTCCGTTTGCAATGCAGCCCGCTATCGCATCACCGCTCTCGTCTGCGGCTTTTCCGTTTATGAAATAATCTTTTTCCTCGAGCATCACGCTCATCTTCTTTTTACTCATCGCACGTCGTACCAGATCGGAACGTCCGAAGGAATAACCTCCGAGATCACGTACGATCTGCATTACCTGCTCCTGATAAATCAGGCAGCCGTATGTGACGCCCAGTATAGGTTCGAGATGAGGATCCACATAGCGTATATGCTCCGGATGCTTTTTATTATCTATATATTTAGGTATCGAATCCATCGGACCCGGTCTGTAAAGAGCTATGCCGGCGACAATATCCTCAAAACACGTAGGTCTTAAGTTCTTCATGAAGTCAGTCATGCCGCCGCTCTCCAGCTGGAAGACGCCTTTCGTGTTGCCGTCAGCTATAAGCTTGTATACAGCGGGATCATCATATCCCATCTTAGCCCAGTCTATCTTTACGCCGTGATTGTCTTCGATCATCCTGAGCGCATCGCGTATTACAGTGAGATTCCGAAGTCCCAGGAAGTCCATCTTCAGCAGTCCCAGTTCTTCGATAGTCGTCATATTGAACTGTGTCGCTACGCCCTTTTCGGAAGAATAGAGAGGCACATATTCATCGAGAGGCATCTTTGAAATTACTATACCTGCAGCATGCGTAGATGCATGTCTCGGCAGTCCTTCCAATGCCATGGACAGATCGAGGACCTGTTTCACCAGAGGTTCGGTCTCATATCTCCTCTTCAGATCAGGATTGATCTCAAGCGCCTTTGCAATGGTTATGCCAAGCTCGTTAGGTATCGCCTTCGCTATCTCATCGCCTTCCTGGTATGTAGCATTGAGCGCTCTGGCGATATCGCGTACCGCAGCCTTAGCCTTTAGCGTACCGAAGGTGATTATCTGCGAAACCTTGTCCTTTCCGTATTTGCGGATAACATAGTCGATGACCTCCTGACGTCTCTCGATGCAGAAATCTACATCTATATCAGGCATGCTGACACGTTCCGGATTGAGAAATCTCTCAAAGATCAGACTGTATTTTATCGGATCTATCTCGGTTATATCGAGGCTGTACGCTACTATGCTGCCTGCGGCGGAACCTCTGCCCGGTCCGACAGCTATCCCGTGCGATTTGGCGTAGTGGATAAAATCCCACACTATGAGGAAGTATTCCACATAGCCCATGTTCTCTATTACCGAAAGCTCATTCTCGAGTCTGATGCGGTACTCGCTGCCCGTATCCATCGCATCACTGCCGTATCTCGAAACCAGGCCGTCATAACACAGCTTGCGCAGATATTCATCGCAGCTCATGCCTTCAGGCGGCACATATTCCGGCAGGTGATAATTACCGAACTCAAATTCCACATTGCATCTGTCGGCTATCTCCTGTGTTCTGGCAACGGCGTCCGGGATATCCGGGAAAAGCTGCAGCATTTCCTGCTCTGACTTGACATAAAACTCATCGTTCTCAAAGCGCATGCGGTTCTCATCAGTGACCTTTGCCTGTGTCTGGATACACATCAGAACATCCTGAGCTTTTGCATCTTCTCTCCGTATATAATGGGCATCGTTCGTCGCAACAAGCGGCGTTCCTATGTCTGCTGACAGCTTTTTCAGGCCTTCAATAACGATTTTGTCTTCTTCAAGAAAGTGATTCTGTATCTCAAGAAAAAAATTATCCTCGCCGAATATCGACCTGAGTTCAAGAGCTTCCCTCTTAGCTCCCTCATAATCGTTGTTGGCAAGCATCCTCTGCACATTTCCCGCAAGACAGCCTGAAAGGCATATTATCCCGTCGCTGTACTGCCTCAGCAGAGTCTTGTCCACCCTCGGCTTGAAATAGTAACCATCCACATAACTCCGCGAAACTATCTTGACCAGATTGCTGTAACCGGCCTGACTCTCCGCGAGCAATATGAGGTGTCCGGAATTCCTGTCCCTGTCTATCTCCCTGTCGGACATAGTTCTCGCGGCAGTATAAACCTCGCATCCGATGACCGGCTTGATCCCGGCTTTTTTGCATGACTTGTAGAAATCTATCACGCCAAACATCGCCCCGTGATCTGTGATCGCGCAGGCGTTCATTCCGAGCTCCTTAACATACTGCGGCAGCTCGGATATCCTGCTCATTCCATCGAGCAGACTGTATTCAGTATGAACATGAAGGTGTACAAAGCTCATTGCAGCGCATCCTTAAACCCGGTAATTGCAACACTTTTAATGCGATACATATGCAGCGCATGACTACATAGTTGCAGCGCATGGCTTTCTTCTGATTTTTCCATATTTTCATATAACAGACACCGGATGTCCCCCGCCTCTTAGGCGGCGGGTTCCATTTTCGAGCATCAGTGGTGGGTAACAATCCCCCACTGATGCGCTCAGGAGCTGAAGCTCCCGGTGTCTGTTGACGGCGTCGCTCGCTCCAATCAAGCGAGCTTGTTGGAGCTTTGCTCCTAGTTGAAGTGTACCACATATGAGTCGATATTCGTCTGAATTATTATGAAAATTAAAAAGCCGGATATCCGGCTTTTTAATCTATCAGACTGATCCGCATGATCTGCGGCATATTCCTTAATACCATTTCTGACCGCGCTCTTTTTTGAGCATTGCGATCTTGAGCTTCTTGACGCATTCTTTTACGTCTTCTTCAGTGTAGTTGTTCTCACCGACGATGTTCGACTCTATGCCCTCAGGGTTTTTGTTGAAGTCTACTACATTTGCAAGGTAAGGACTCTCTACTACGAAAGTGCCTGCTGTACCGCTCCAGTTAAGACCGGCTACAGGAATGCCTCTCTCGCCTATCTCATTGACGCAGTTGACATAGTCAACATCGAGATTTCCCCAGCCGTCTGTTTCTACGATAACACCGTCCGGTCTCGCGCACTCTGCAACAACAGCAGCCGTTCTCGAGCATCTGATCTTTTCTTCGTTGCCCTCAGGAGATCCGAACACGAGAACTCCCATCAGATCTATACCCTCATCCTGTCCGAGCACCTCGATAAGAGGATCTCTGAAATGATGAAGACTTGTTTCTTTAGTCGAAGGACCAACTCCCATATCTGCACCTCCTTAATTCATCGCCTTGATGGCACCGTCTCTGAACTCATTAGGAGTCAGCATGACAGGCATACTGCCGTAATCAATAAGTGATTTGCCGCCCTCAACACCCGAAGGCTGATCAGGGAATATCCATGTATCAAGCATTGCGCCGTGTGCGATCATTTCCTTGATGACAAGAACTTTCTTTTGTCCCGGTCTGATCCTGTCATAGTACTCGTGGCGCTCAGTACACTTGGTGCCTTCGAATTTCTTGAGCTGTGCCCTGAATGTATTCATCCATTCCTCGACCATCCTGTAAGCGTCGATGATCGCATATCTCTCCTGAGCCATGCCTTTCTTGAAGGTAATGTTGAATGAGATTATATAGTCATCATCTGCCGGTGTACCCGCTCTGTTCAGATGCAGCATATCCTTGAGATTGCCGTCCGAAGAGCCGAATTCGTGAGCCTGCTCTCCGTCTACGTCCACTCCCGTAGGCATCACATAAACGCCTGTAATGGTGTGGGTTATACCCTCTCCGCATTTGCCGAGAACCTTTACGGAAATAGGGATTATGTCCATTATCGTATTCGTGTGTCTGTCGTGATCGCCCGGATTGATGATCTCTACATCTATATGATCGATCACTTCACTGTACTTTTCTGTCAGAGCGGCAAGACAATCATTATTGATCGTCATCTTTCCGCCAGTAGTGATCTTATTCTCGTCTCCCATCACGACCTCAGTCATATGGAAAGCCTTGATCACCAGTCTTCTCAGTTCAATATCATTTGCAGCCATTGCTATTCTGACCTTTCATTAATAATGAATCTATGTGTGTTAGTTATTCCGCAGTCTTATGCCTGCGTACTAATGTTAAATCAAATCCGCCGCGTTTTCAATTATTATAATAAAATTACCGGATCTGTTTGTAACTAAAGCCTGCTTTGATGCGTTGATTTGAAAAAAGACGGGACTGATTTCTCAGCCCCGTCTTCAACTCGCGTTGATGTCCTTTTCAGTTTGTATGATCGCCCTGAATTAGATAACTGCGTGATACTCGAATGGCAGTGGAACGATCTTGCCCGGAGTCTCGATCTCTTCGAGGAGCTCGAGGGAAGCCTTTACGATAGCAGTCTGCATCTCAACATCGTGAGGTGCGCCTGCGTTAGCGCCCATAGGTACCATAGGAGCAGCAGCTCTAGGTGTTCCTGCCTGTCTTACAACAGGTGGAAGTGCTGCGATGATGACTGTAGGAATTCCTGCTGCCTCGATTGCTCTCTGCACGATTGTTGCAGAGCGGTGGCAGGTTCCTCATCCAGCAGTGAGAAGACAAGCATCTACGCCCTCTTCCTTGAGCATCTGAGCTACAGCCGGACCTGTCTCATTGGTGAACTTCTCAATGTTTCCGCCGCCGCCCATGAATCCTGCATGGTACGGAGCGCAAGCCTTGATGAATCCCTCTGCTGCGAGTTCCTTAAGTCTTGTGATAGGGAACATGCAGTTGATGTCCTTGTTAACATCGGAGTTGTCGTAACCACCGTGAGTTACCATCAGTTCTTCCTCTGTGGACTCGTTAGGGATCTTTCTCCATGTGAAGTCTCCAGCCAGGTTGAATCTCTCCTGATCCTTTCTGTGAACGCCGGCAGCTGTTGCAAGAGCAACTGTCATCTCGCTCAGAGGTTTTGTTACAGGAGCCCAAACTGACTTAGGAGTGATAGGTACGAATATCTCAGACTGTAATCCTTTTACAACTGTCATACTCATTTCTGATTAAACCTCCTGTTTGGTTTTACTGTGCATTTCGTTCTGAAGATCTTTGGCATGTTCGATAGTTTCGAGATATCTTTTGTTGACATCGGAGCTCTCCTGTTCAATGAAACTCATATTCCAGGCGACCTCCTGACCTACCTCAAGGTCGTAATCCGATATGATCATCCTCTTAGGTATCCTGAGATGTCCCAGTCTTCCCTTGAAGTCGATGGCTACGCTTCCGTCATGGACTTCCACGATAACGCCTTCCATTCTGATTATCTTGTCACCGTATTTCATATCTCCGAATTACCTCTTTCCAAAATTAGTCGTATTTAGCCTTTCTCTTTTCGCTCATAGGCAGTGCCTGCTCGTTATCTACGAGTTCGAGCTTAGTGCCGTAAGCCTTTTCGATCAGCTCTACGTTGTTCTCCTTAACGCTGTGTGTGTACTTTCTCTCAGGTGCCTTGATAGACTCGCCTGCCATCTTAGCCTTGAGCATAGCCAGACCTCTGATAGCGTCTTCGTGGCAGAGTGTGTTGCATGCAAGTACCTCGTTCTCGATACCGGACAT
>CACYHR010000067.1 GCA_902774265.1 uncultured Eubacteriales bacterium | reverse complement strand
GCAGAGCATTCTTGGGCTCATCTTGCGGCGTGTAGCCTCTTCGAGTACTGTGTCAGGGTTGCACTCATAGTCGAGCTTGTTGTTCTTGCCCTTGCCCATTACTTCTACGTTGAGGCCCATAGCCTTTGCGAAGCAGTAGAGCTCCATTACAGCGCCCGGCTCGTCACCAGCGGAACCTGTGTAGATTACGCCGTGATCCTTAGCAAACTTGTCGAGGTAAGGTCCGATAACAACGTCTGTCTCAACGTTGAGCATTACTACATGCTTACCATTTGTCATAGCGTCTGTAGCAACCTTTGCGCCTACATCAGGAACTCCTGTGCAGTCGATAACGGCGTCGACGCCATCTGCTGCGGAAACGAACGATGCATCGCCGCATGCTACGTACTTGCCGGCTGCGATTCCTGCGTTCGAGAGACTTTGCAACAACGATCTCATCGTCAGTAACCTCTGCATATTTGAAAGCCTGTACTGCGAGAGAGACGTTGATATCGGATACGATCGCAGGTGTCATTCCCTTCATGAGAACCATCTGTGTAACCATTCCGCGGCCCATCTGTCCGGCTCCCACGATACCGACTTTGATGATCTTTCCTTCTTTTTCCCTCTGTTCCAGTTTCCAGTTCATGTTAAGCATAATAGGTTATTCCTCCTTGGTGGTCATATGCTTTTATTTATAATGTTTTCAGCAGATAATCAGAAGATCTGAATGACAGTTCCCTCAGCAACATCTGCCTCGGTGATAACCTCGCCGTCCAGATTGATGCAGCCCGGACGATAAGGTTCTGTATCTGCAGTAAACGCAAGAGTGCAGTGTCCCAGTGTTGCGAGAGTGTGAATTGCCTCGTCGCCTACAGCTGTGACCTTGTAAGTCTTCTCACCGATCTTCATGGTATCGCCAGGGGCAGGTGCCTCTGTCAGCGCTCCCTTTGTATGCAGGAGAGCAAGCTCCGCCAGTTCTGCCGGTGCATTGTCGTCAAACAGAACGACGAATCTCATCTCCATCTCCGGATCGAGGAATGCAAATGCCATATCTCCGATTCCCGTAACGGTAACATCATATTTCATGTGAGACCTCCTTTTAACCATTTGCGTATAAACATCTCTTGACACTGAGTATTATATGTCCTGAATTACCCGACTTCAAGCTTATTGTTCAGAACATTTGAGTGAAACATGATTCTTGTTCATAGCTGCTTAATCAGATGATTTATCAAAATAACGCAATGATTATTGTTTGCAGTTAACTGGAAATAGTTGCATTTGATAAAGGGCTTCTGTATAATGAGCACGCAATTAAAACAATTGCGTGTATATATTTGTAACAATTATGCAACATGCTTGAAAATGGTGTCTTAAGATGAAAAAAATCGTAGATGATGAGCGGCTGATCTACAAGGTCTGCAGCCTGTACTATCAGGATAATATGAACCAGCAGGAGGTAGGAGATTATCTGGGTGTGTCCAGATCCTCCGTACTGCGCATGCTTCAGAAAGGCCGTGAGCTGGGCATCGTTACAATTGAACTGCACAACCCGCGCTTTTATGACTATGGCGAAATGGAAAAAACTCTTGAAAGGGCATATGGGCTCAAGGATGTCCTGATAGTCGAAAACAGCGTGCTTGACTCCAGAACAGAAGCCGCATCATATATGTTCGGAACGGCATCAGACTACCTGCAAAGCTTTTTTAAAGAGGGTGACAGGATAGGTGTTGCGATGGGCAACACGCTGAACAACGTAGTCAGCACCAACAAAACCTATGAAAAGCACAAAGATCTCCGTTTTGTAGCTCTGGAGGGAAGTATCAGCCGCAACACCAAAGGCGGCACGGACGTGCAGGGAAATGAACTTGCAAGAAAATTTGCAGAAAAGTTCGGCGGAACCTACACCCAGTTCCTTTCACCGGCAGTGTTCTCCGAAAGCAGCGTCCTGGATTTTTTCATGAAGGAAAAGGCAGTTAATTATATCCTTGACGAATTCAGGCATCTCAATGTGGTCCTCGTAGGAATAGGCGTACCGGACGGAAATGAGCATACTCTGGCTAAAGCCGGATATATGACATCTGATGAGCGCGAAATGCTGGTAGATCGCGGAGCTGTAGGAGATATGTGCCTGCAGTTCTACGACCGTGACGGCAATACGGATCAATTCAGTTTCTATAATGACCGCGTGGCTGCAATGCGCCTTAAGGACATACGCAGGATACCAAGCAAGATCGGCATAGCCGGCAGCGCGAGAAAAGCGGAAGCTGTGATTGGTGCGATACGCGGCGGTTATCTGAATATCCTTATTACAGATACGGAATGCGCCAGAAAGCTCATCGAACTGGCAAAGCTGCAGTAGCCTGTACAGGCAGAAATCATAAAATACAAAAAGTAACTAAAATCGGCGGAATGTCCATACCGGACTTCCGCCGTTTTGTATTTCTGCTATGATTCTGCAGACTTATGCCCGTGTACCGAACACCCTGTAGTAATGTCCGAGGCAGTCGTTCATTCCCTTCTGCAGGGCAGCTCTGACCTTGAAGTAGTCTGAAGCATCCGCTTCTTCAAGAGACTTCATTGCTGCGAGGTAGATATCTGTGTAGATGTTGATCTTGCAGATGCCTTCCTTTGCGCAGCGGCTGAGGTTGTCGTCCCCGGAACCGGATCCGCCGTGAAGTACGAGAGGCACGCTGGTTGCCTGACGGATCTCAGCAAGTGAATCAAAGCTTATCTCAGGAATCGCCTTAGCCTTATAAACACCGTGAGCGGTACCGATCGAGATAGCAAGTGAGTCGCATCCGGACTGTTCAGCAAATGCAGAAGCTTCCTCTGCAGTCGTATAGAGAGCCTCCTGATCGTTTTCATCGAAGTTGCTGGCAACATGGCCGATCTCAGCCTCAACCGTGACTCCGCGGGCGTGTGCGTACTCAACTACCTTGCGCGTAGTTTCAACGTTCTCTTCAAAGCTCTTCATGGAAGCATCTATCATGACGGAAGTGAATCCGAGGTCGATGGCTCTTTTGCATGTCTCAAAGCTCTGACCGTGGTCGAGATGCAGAACTACAGGGACACTTGCTTCAGCAGCATACTTTCTGCCTACCAGTGCAGCGTCCTCAAGGCTGATGCTGCTGCCAAGATGGCTCTCAGCGACGGCTGCGATCAGAGGGAGTCCGAGCTTCTCTGCCAGCTGTATCTGATTCTTTATGCTCTCCATGTCAATAACATTTGCAGACGGGATCGCGTAATGGCCTTCCTGTGCCTTCTTCAGCAAAATTTTCGAATTAACAAGCATTTCTATATCCTCCCTGTAATTTGTTTATTCACCCATTACGATGACTCTGCATCTTCTGCCTCGTTCTCTTGTTCTGTCAAAGTCTACGAAGTAAACGTAACCGGTTGTACCGACTGCGAGTTTTCCGTCTTCGACTTCCAGTGTAGCACTGTTGCCGAGAAGAGTAGCCTTTATGTGTGCATCGCAGTTGAGAAGGGCTGTCTTATCACCGCCCGGCAGGTAAACCTCAGCATCAGGCCATGAAGCTACGTCGGCATAATGCTCAGGACCCGGGTACATGTAAGGCCCGGCGGGTGGGATCTCAGTCTGATCCGGAATGATTTTGCAGAGCGCATCGTTCAGATCCATCTGCAGAAATTCTGTTCCGTCTTCAGTAAGGTCGTGAACGAATTCTTCAAAGAATACCGAACATGTTGTATGAGGGGAAATGATAGTTACGATTCCGCTCCGGATACCGCTGTTTGCGATGGCCTGCTTTACTTCCGGTGTTATATTTATAAAAGTAGGAGTTCCTCCGTGAGATCTCAGGTCGATCTGTTCTTTGTAAACCTTCATTATTTTCCTTCTCTTTCCTTATATGCTTTTACAATAGCCTCTGCCATTTCCTGTACGCGTACAGCCGGTGATGGAGCGTTAAGGATACCGGAGGTCGCACCGGTTCCGTCAGCGCCGAGTCTTACTACATTATAGCAATCATCAGCTGTAACAACGCCGGATGCGATCATGACCAGCACGTCCGGGTTTACCTTGTGGAGTGCAGCTACCGTTTCTGTTACGTATGAATCGTCGGCAGTCTTTCCTGTTCCGATCAGATCTGTAGGTTCAGCAAGCACGATGTCTGCATCGAGGCAGGCAGCAGCGGCAGCTTCCTTTGTGCTGTCAGCGCATACTATAGTGATCATCTCAAGCTCTTTTGCGCGCTCAATACAGGCACTCAGCTCTGCAACAGTCTTAGGGTTCTCAGCGTGATTGAGGAAAACCGCGTCTGCTCCGGCTTCCTTAAGTGATTCGGGAAGAACGTGTCCCATTCCGCGGCCGGGTGTAAGCGGATCGAGAGACTGCGCGCAGACGATAATGTGGCTGGTGTTCTGTCGGATCAGCCTGATGTCAGCATAAGGACATGTGAAATAAATCTGAAGGCCTGTCTCAGCAGCAGTCCTGTCAGCAGCCATGGCGAGTTCCAGACTCTTCTGCCCATAGAGATAGGATTTTGGATTAACGATCAGGAATGGACGTTCAGCTTTTACCATGGAGCGGTTCCTCTCTTTTTTTATATTTTCAAAATATATAGTAAGCTCATTTTACGAACTCATCTTAGTTAATATTTCAACATATATCAAGAACAATTGCGTAAAATTTTCTTACGTTGAAATTCTCATAAGGAATGCGACAACAGCGAATTTGCTTTGAAATGTGCAATTGATCCGGCGGAACTATTATGGGATGAGATTGTTTTATGCAAATGTATAGATGATTTGCGTTAATATTAACATTAGAACAAAATGCGCTGACAATTATAAAAATGTATTAAATCTGGCATTTGGTCAGAACATAGTCCTTGATAATAATAGTAATTGAAGATACAATGCTAACATTAGGAAAATAGGACTTAGCGGGAGAATTGATCAATGAAGCTTAGCGGGATATCCGTTCTGATTCTAATAATATTCGGTTTGCTTGTTTTGCAGTCGATTGGCGGAGTCCTGCAGATCCAGAACTATCGAAAAGCAGTGCGCAGGGTGCACCAGCTGGGGAACGTCGGCATGGGGCAGAGGCGCGGTAAGTTTTTTGATGGTCATGTTGCCATTATTGCCTGTGACAGCGATGGGATCATCACCGGCGCTGAGGTGCTCGATGGATCCGGTGTGTGGTCACGTTTTCATCCTGTAAGCTCATTTCTGGGGCGGCCTTTGGTAGGCAGCAGCATTTTCGAGCTGCTCAAACTGACGGAAGATCTGGATAAAAAAGAGTGGAAGCGCTGGCAGGGATACATCCGTGCGCTGGAAGCTCTGGAGGTAAGGCTTACTGACAGAGAGCTGACAAGAGAGCAGGAAGCTTTCATGGAAACAAAAAGAGGCAAAAAGGGAAAGAAACTCAGGTAAATACAGATATGAACCACCGGGATGGCAGCTGTGGCAGAATTGCGGGAACCGGTGTTACATATATAAAAAAGCTGGATCCATGCTAAATGGAGACAAAAATAATTCGAATGGAGGAACTATATGGAACTTATAACCAAACTGGCAGAGGGCTTTATGTCACTGTTCACTGCCGGCGGCGAGACCTTCATGGGTTGGGTGTCAGGAATCATCCCTATGGTTGTATGCCTGATGACATTTGTCAACTCTATCATCAAGCTGATCGGTACTGAAAAGGTAGAAAACTTTGCCAAAAAGATTACCAGGTTTGCTGTCCTCAGATATACACTGCTCCCTCTCATGGCAGTTTTCTTCCTCGGAAATCCGATGTGCTACACATTCGGACGGTTCCTGGAAGAAAAGTATAAACCTGCTTACTATGATGCAGCAGTAAGCTTTGTACATCCGGTTACAGGGCTCTTCCCACATGCAAACGCCGGTGAGCTGTTCGTATACCTCGGTATCGCTACAGGTCTGCAGGAAGCAGGCCTCAGCACAGGAGGCCTTGCAGTCCGTTATTTCATTGTCGGACTCATAGTCATTCTTATCAGAGGGCTGCTTACAGAGAGAATCTATGCATTTATGACAAGAAATAAATAGTGAGAGGAGAAAAATCATGTATAAGACAATTAAAATCAGTGCTGGAGAAGGCGGCTGGGGCGGCCCTCTTACAATTACACCAACCGAAAAGTGCCATACAGTTCTTAGCGTAACCGGCGACGGAATCCACCCTGTAGCAGCAAAGATCGCTGAGCTCACAGGCGGTGAAGCGGTAGACGGCTGGAGGACAACCATTCCTGATGACGAGATCATGGTTGCAGTAGTAGACTGCGGCGGAACAGTAAGATGCGGCGTTTATCCTAAGAAGGGGATCAATACAGTAAACCTTATGCCGGTAGGAAAGGCCGGCCCTCTGGCAAATTTCATCACAGAAGATAACTATGTCTCCGCTGTACGCGAAAAGAACATCGAGGCAATAGACGATGATCTTCTCACTGAGAATATCCAGTAGAGAGGGGAGGAAAGATAATGTATAAAAAGGTTAAAATCAGCCATGGAGACGGCGGCTGGGGCGGCCCTCTCATAATTACACCAACCGAAAAGTGCCATACAGTTCTCAGCGTAACCGGCGGAGGGATCCACCCTGTAGCAGCAAAGATCGCTGAGCTCACAGGCGGTGAAGCGGTAGATGGCTGGAAAACAACCCTTCCTGATGACGAGATCATGGTTGCAGTAGTAGACTGCGGCGGAACAGCAAGATGCGGCGTTTATCCTAAGAAGGGAATCAATACAGTAAACCTTATGCCGGCAGGAAAGGCCGGCCCTCTGGCGATGTTTATCACAGAAGATATCTATGTCTCCGCTGTACGCGAAAAGAACATCGAGGTAATAGACGATGCTCCGACGGAGACCGCAGCAACAGCAGCTGCAGCACCGGCAGCCACAGCAGCTGCTGTGGAAAAGGGACCTAAGACAAAGGCTGAGGCTAAGGCTGAAATCGCAGCAGCTAATGAAGGAAAGAAGCAGGGCTTCGTAGTTCGTCTCGGTAAGGGCGTCGGCTACGTAGTAGGCCAGTTCTTCCAGGCAGGCCGTGAGACCATCGACATGGTCATCAAGAACATCCTGCCGTTCATGGCATTCACAAGTACGATCCTCGGTATCATCAGTGCGAGCGGACTTGGTAACGTAATCGCTAACACGATCGCTCCTCTGTGCGGAACACTTCCGGGCATGCTGGTAATCTGTATCATCTGCTCGCTGCCGTTCCTGTCACCGATCCTCGGACCTGGAGCTGTAATCGCTCAGATCGTAGGTACGCTCCTCGGCGCACAGTTCGCTACAGGCGCTATCCCTGCAAGATATGCACTCCCTGCTCTGTTCGCTATCGACGGTCAGGTAGGTGCTGACTTCGTACCGGTAGGTCTTTCCCTCGGCGAAGCTGAGCCTGAGACAATCGAGTACGGCGTTCCTGCAGTTCTGTTCTCGCGTATCGTAACAGGTCCTCTGGCAGTTCTGATCGCATTTGCTTTCAGCGTAGGTCTGTACTAATCAAAAGAAATCTGATCCATGGATCCGTTCCATGGGTCAGATTTGTAAAAAAGGAAGAGAAGAATGGAGGCGCTTTACCAGTACATCATTTTTGACCTGGACGGAACACTTATCAAGTCTGAGGAAGGACTGTTCGACTCGATAACCTACGCGTTGGAGAAGTCGGGTGTCGATCCGGGGGATCGTAAAGATATGAAGAGAATGATCGGTCCGGTACTGTGGGAGTCTTTTCAGAAATTCTACAATATGAGTGCGGAAGAAGCGGATCGGGCAAATACGTATTTTACCGAATTCTACGACAGAGAAGGTATATATAACGCCTCTGTCTACGAAGGAGTGGTGCAGATGCTCGAAGCGCTTCGGAATGCAGGCAGAATACTTCTTGTTGTGACAGCCAAGCCCCGGGATATGGCTGAAAGAGTTTTAAACCACACAGGAATAGACCAGTATTTTCAGGCAGTCATAGGGCCGGCTCGAGAAGATAAGAAGACCGATAAAGGCTCACTGCTTAAGAAAGCACTTAGTTTTCTGGCAACAACCAGAACAGATCATTTTCAGGTGGAACGTACTGTAATGGTCGGCGACCGCATGTTTGACATGGAAGGCGCCGGCGAAGCAGGTATCAGATCCATCGGCGTTCTCTACGGATATGGTGACCGGCAGGAATTAATCAAAGCCGGCGCAACATATCTTGCCGAGACCCCGGCAGATGTTGTAAAATTAATCTGCAGGGAGTCGGTATAACTCAAACTGATAAGTAGTCAAGGAGATTTATTATGGTATCAAAAGAATTCACAATC
>CACYHR010000066.1 GCA_902774265.1 uncultured Eubacteriales bacterium | reverse complement strand
ATCGGCAGTTACTACCCCATTTTTACCCCATTGCAATAACAAGATATAAAGACTTATGAAAGGGTTCCGAGTCTTCATCAAGCTCATATAACAACTTATGAAGACTTATGACTACCCCACTTGAGTGAAAAAAGAGGCATAATTTGCGAAAACCAGCAGATTATGCCTTTTTCTTTGCCTGAATTTGCACAATTGCGAAAACTGCAATGTGATTATTAAATATATACAGAAGGAGGTAAGGCATCATGTTCAGACCTAAAATGAAATTCACATATGACGAAGTAAGGATCATAGTTATGGCGCTTATTGAACTGAAAAACCAGCTCATAGCAGAAGGAAGATACACTGATGCTGTGGATGACCTTCTGATCAGATTCGTTGACTGACGACAGTCCTTTCAGCTACGGCTGTATTACATGGCTCTGCACGCTACGGTGTAGAGCCTGTTTAATTGCAGCCGATTAGCGGAGAAAGGACACATATTATGAGAAGAAAATTCAGAGACAGAAAGATCAGCAAAGCGCATGCTCGGCCTCTTCAACTTCTCACCGGATAAAGCGCATGCTCGGCCTCTTCAACTTCTCACCGGATGAGGTGTGGGTAGACGCATGGACCGGCGGAAGCATGATGAAACCGTACGGATTCCGCTGGATCCTTGAAAGATAATATAGTAACTAAAGATTTGCTTCAGATCAGATCCGGTTCGGATTCCTCATCCGGACCGGATCTGTCCGGCAATTCGAAATCAAAATACGGAGCAAGAGGCTTCATCATCAGCTTTGAACAAAGATAAGCCGTGCCGCCGAAAAACAAAGCCGGCCACAGTACGATGATGCGGCTCAGAATGAACGGGGCAAAAGCCAGCAATGCTACCGGGACCAGCCACAGCACACACATGACAAGTGTGCGCGGCAGCCATGAAATGCCTAAGTAAAAGGCGTTTTTTATTGTCTGAAAAATACCGTTCTCAAACTGTGACGTGAGCGCGAATGCCCACACTGCAGTGATCATCCATATGATCATTCCTATTACCGCTATGATGCGCTGGATGCGTGCGGACGGGCTTCCCGATGCAGAGAGTACGACCAGATCAAATATAAAAACAGCAGCAGCCAGAAGGAACAGCAGCCAAAGCAGCGTGCCGTTCTTCAGATTGCTGCGGAAGTAGCGGAAGAAGTGGCGTGAGCGCCAGTTGCCTTCCTCGGTATTCATGTTAAGTACGCATCTCATCAGGGCAGCCGAAGCGGCACCCATCGTGATGACGGGGATCGAACAAATCGTCCAGAGTATGCTGAGCATGGCAATATCAGCCATCCTTCCGAACAATGCCCAGATGGGAGTCTCAGAATCAAACAGTCTGTTAATAGCTATACCTCCATATATGATGGGACAGAGATCCAGAGCGGATCGCCGTCACAGTGTATGAGTCCGCCGGAAACGCTTACCTTGCCGCCTCCGAACAGGTCGTCGTATACTCCGTCAGGAAGGTCCACCGGAACATCCCCGGAAAGACCCCTGAATGAGAAAATGCCTGTCTTGCAGTTTATCCTGTCATCTCTTGTGAGTACGGCAATATCTTTTTCATCATCTGTCTCAGCAGTAAATATATCATCTGCTGAGAGAGTTTCTTTCTTAAGTTTTGCAAGCTTGCTGATGAGATCCGAAATGTCTGCTCCCGCATCCCAGTCAACAAGGTCACGGTCGAAGAGGGAAGGCGTGTGCGCGGCTTTCACTTCCTGTCCCCCGTAGATAAGAGTCGTTCCTTTGAGGAAAAAGATCAGCGCTGTAAAGTTCCTGAGCGCCTGCTCGTTTGCCGCTCTCGGAGCAAAACGGGCTGTATCGTGGTTCTCCAGATAGCGGAGCTTGTTATACGTCTTAGGATATGCGAAATCCTGGAAGCACAGAAGATCCATCCAGTGTGACAGGCTGCCTTTTCCGTCAACATACTTATCGAAAGATTCGCGCACATCGTACTCATACTCGATGTCGAATGCTTCAAAGGCCTCGGTATCGGTAGCAGAGTACATTCCGCGTCTCCGGCATTCCACACTGAAACCGCGGTAGACGCTCTCGGCAAGCCAAATGAAATCAGGTTTTATTCCTGCGGGCTCTTTTCCAGAATTCCACCGGAATGAAAGACGCCACATCGCAGCGGAACCCGTCCACTATCCGTGCCCATCCCTTGAGCGACTCTATCTGGTAGTCCCAGAGCTCCGGGACGTTGTAGTCAAGATCGATTACATCGGTCCATTCGCCTACATGGTTGCCGGGCCTGCCGTCAGGCTTTTTATAGAAGAACTCAGGGTGTTCGTTCCAGAGTACGGAATCCGGGGAAGTGTGATTGTAGACTACATCAATCATGCAGCGCATGCCTTTATCGTGGATGGCATCCACAAGAGCCCTGATTCCGGGTTAACAGCGCGGTAATCCTGTATGGCGTAAGGGCTGCCTAATGTTCCTTTACGATTGATCTTGCCGATTGGATGGATAGGCATAAGCCAGATGATATCAGTCCCGAGTGAGCGGATGCGGTCGAGGTCGGGAATCAGAGCACGGAAAGTACCTTCATTTGTGTGATTGCGTACAAAGACAGAATAGATCATCTGATTTTGCAATGCGGTATCGGAGTTTGCTGCCATAATAAAACCTCCTAAGTCAGCGATGTTAATTGTTTTGTAAACAGACGCATTTCAGAACATCTGGTAAGAGATCCACTTCCAGGTTGGCTATTTCAGGATCAGTCAGATCAAGCAATTCCGGTCTCTTCAGCCATTCCTCCAGTATTCTCAGAAATCCGCCTGCAGCACAAATAACGGCCAGTTTTTCATATGTAAGCAGACGGGACCGGTCTTTCCTCAGGAGATACTGCTGTTCATAAAACTTGTATATGTAATCATATACATACTCCTTAAGAGGATCTTCACCATTAAGATCGTAAAGTCCATTTAAAAAAAACTGTCTGTTGCTTTGCAGCACGTTGATAATTGCATGGGGTTTTTCAGTGTAACTGACTTGCTTCATTCCTGAAAGAGAATCTTCCATCATTCTGCTGAAGCAATAGTTCATGAGTTCATATTTGTCTATGAAGTTCCGGTAGAAAGTCGATTTTGATACACCCGATTCCAGGAGAATATCCGAGAGCCGGATGTGTGAGATGCTTTTTCTGTTCAAAAGATGCACCATGGCATGCATTAAAACATCTTTGGCTGAGTCTCGATACATTTAGTCCCCCCCTGTACGTTCATATACGATCCTTATTGAGCTGTTTTTTATCATATGGTATATTATCATCAAAGATTTAGCGATATAGTGTCATTTCTGCCCAAAAAATACGACAAAACAACCATGTCTTTACTTCGATTTGATGAATCCGTACGTGCTGACGGTAAGGAAATAGTAGATCATAAAACGGACTCGCTGCTTGCGGCTGCCTATCAGGATGATGTGTCTGTCAATCGCATCACCTGGCACTGGCATGATGAGTTTGAACTATGTCACCTTTTGCAGGGGAGGCTCACTTTTGTCGCTGGAACTGAACAGTTCGGAATAGATGCCGGGGATGCGCTTTTTATCAATTCACAGGTGCTCCATGGTGCATGGAGCAATGATTCCTCAACATGTCCATATCATTCCGTCGTCTTTCATTCCAGACTTGTGAGCGGCGGTGATACAGGTGTGTTCTGGGACAAATATGTACGACCGGTACATCATAACAAGAGTCTGCCGTTCCTGATCCTGCGGTCCGATAAAGATTGGTCAAACCGTGTTATCAATAATATCGAGGATACATGGACTCAGCTGCATGAGCGTAAAGACGGCTTTGAATTTATAGTCCGTAATATGATCTCCGAAAGCTTTTATCAGATATATCTTCACACCAATGACCGCCATGCGCCATTGGCTGAAGCGGAGCATCGAAGAATGGAACGACTCAAGATAATGATTACCTACATAGAAGAGCACCTGGCAGAAGAAATCACAGTCAGGGATATCGCTTCTGCTGCATATGTCAGCAATTCTGAATGCGATCGATGTTTTAAATGTATACTCGAGGCAACCCCGATACAGTACTTAAAACAGCTGAGGCTGCAGAGAGCCGAGCATCTTCTCACATCTACTAAAATGAGCGTGGAGTCGATTGCATTGTTATGCGGGTTCAGAGATATGAGTTACTTTGCACGGTGTTTCCGTAACGCATATGATGCCAATCCGCTTGCATATCGAAAGGGTAATGTCAAACGATACATCCACACTCCTCTAGCCAGCGATTAGAATCAGATGCTTGTCGAATACGGCTCACAACCCCGGATGGGAAAAAAGTACGAAATAGTACCAAAAAGGAACGTATACACTATTTAGTTTCTAGGCAACTGGAAACTATTTTTTTTACAATCAGATAGACAAAGATTTGTCATCAGAAAACACTGTAGGCACATGCTGATGGTGCCGAAGGATATTTTCAGGGTAGTCAGTTTTATTATGTAAAGTGAGAGTTTTTTTAAGGAGGGAAATTAATGAAGAAGAAATTATTTGTTCTTTTCCTTGCATTCGCGATGGTATTTGCTTTCGCAGCCTGCGGTGGCGGCGGCGGAAGTGACTCCGGAAGCGATGAGGGAACCGGTTCCGTATACTGGCTGAACTATAAGCCTGAAGCAGATGAAGCACTTCAGGGACTTGCTGCAGCTTATACCGAAGAGACAGGCGTTCCTTGCAAGGTCGTAACAGCTGCATCCGGATCGTACAGCGATACACAGACTGCAGAGATGGCTAAGTCCGAGCCTCCAACGCTATTCAATGTCGGTAACATGAGTGCGCTGAAGGACTGGGAAGACTATTGCCTTACACTGGACGGCACTGATTTCATGAATGAGCTTACGACCACTGACTTCAATCTGAAGAATGAAGCCGGTGAGACAAAGGCGATCGGCTGGATCTATGAGTCTTACGGTATCATCACCAACAAGGCTCTTCTGGAGAAGGCAGGTCACTCACTCGATGAGATCAAGGACTTTGATTCCCTGAAGGCTGTTGCAGACGATATTCACGCACGCGCAGGCGAGCTCGGATTCGATGCATTTACTTCAGCCGGTCTTGATGACTCTTCATCCTGGAGATTCTCAGGCCACCTGGCCAACATGCCGCTCTTCTATGAGTTCCGTGATGACGGTATCGTAGACAAGCCGGCTGAGATCAAGGGAACTTACATGGACAACTTCAAGAAGATCTGGGATCTCTACATCACAGATTCCGCTCAGGATCCTACATCCCTGACAACTGCTACAGGCGACCAGGCTGAGGCTGAGTTCGGCGAAGGCAAAGCCGTATTCTATCAGAATGGTACATGGGAGTGGGCTGCACTTACAGCAGATAAGTTCCAGCTGAACCCTGATGATATCACAATGATCCCGATCTACTGCGGCGTTGACGGCGAAGAAAATGCAGGACTGTGCTCTGGTACAGAGAACTGCCTCGCAGTAAATAGTCAGGCTTCCGAGGCTAATCAGCAGGCTACACTCGACTTCCTGAAATGGTGTGTAACATCCGACAAGGGAATCGAAGTACTCAGCTCGATCGGCGACATCCCGTTCAAGAAGGCTCCTGAGTCAGCAAACGGATTCTCCAGGGCCGGCGCTGAAATGCTCGCTAACGGCAACTACGCCTGCACATGGGCATTCACCTTCACACCAAACGTAGACAGCTTCCGTGCTACACTCGTGACTGCTCTTGCAGCTTACTCTGCAGATCCGTCCGATGCTAACTGGGACGGCGTTGTTAAGGCGTTCGTTGACGGCTGGGCTTACGAGTACGGTGTAGAGAACAACTAATACTCACTCCTTTTAGCTGATAGCTAATAAATGACAGAGGCGGGCGATACTCGCCTGCCCCTGCTTTTTTATAAAAGCTTATAGGTAATCAAAAGAGAAAGGAGATGAGCGTTTTGCGCAAAAAGAAAAAGAAACACGATCACTCCACCGTGAACAGTGTTCTGATCCGCAGACCGATACAGCGCTGCTTTCCGCTGTTCATACTCCCGACATTTGCATGCTTTGTTATTGGCTTCGTATGGCCTTTCCTTCAGGGTATTTATCTCAGCTTCTGCACTTTCAATACTCCAAGGGATGCAAAGTGGGTAGGGTTTCAGAACTATGTCAGAGCATTTACTGATGTCGGATTCCGTCATGCTTTCTGGAATACGGCGGCATTCGCGGTAGTTTCGATCATACTCATTAATGTGCTGGCGTTTTTCATCGCTTACGCACTGACTCAGCATATTAAAGGAGCAAACCTGTTCCGTACGGTGTTCTTCATGCCTAACCTCATCGGAGGCGTCGTACTTGGATACATATGGTCGATGATCTTCGATGCCATACTTAAAGGCTATAACACATATCTGACAGCTAACGCCACATACGGTTTCTGGGGACTGGTCATACTCGTGGCATGGCAGCAGATAGGATATATGATGATCATCTACATCGCAGGTCTTCAGGCTGTTCCGGGCGACATGCTGGAAGCTGCAAAGATAGACGGCGCTACCGGCTGGCAGACTCTTACAAGAGTCATCATACCTAATGTGATGCCGTCGATCACCATTTGCACATTCCTGACGCTGACGAATTCATTCAAACTGTTCGACCAGAACTTAGCTTTGACCGGAGGAGCTCCTTCAGTCATGCTTGAGAACACCAAGGTCAACATGACAGAGCTGCTCGCGCTGAATATCTTCTCAACATACAACATCAATAAGAATTATCACGGTGCCGCACAGGCTAAGGCCGTGGTATTCTTCATTCTTGTTGCGGTGCTGGCACTCGCTCAGCAGAGAGCTACCAGGAGCAAGGAGGTGCAGCAATGAATAAAAAGCACTATAAGAAATTTACTCCGCTCAGCAAGGTCGTCTCTGCGATATTCGTTGTGCTGTGCATAGCATGGATAATGCCGATCTTCGAGGTAGTAATAAACTCGTTCAAGTCGAATGCATCAATCAATACAAATGCATTCTCGCTTCCTACTGCAGAAAGCTTTGTAGGATTCGCGAACTACATAAAGGGCATGACTTTCGGTAATTATCCGTTTATGAAGTCCGTCGGATACAGCTTTTTCATCACGATTGCTTCGGTATTCCTGATACTGCTGTTCACATCGATGTCTGCATGGTATATTGCCCGTGTAAACTCAAAATTTGCCAACATTTTCTACTATCTCTGCCTGTTCAGCATGATCGTTCCTTTCCAGATGGTGATGTTCACTCTGACGTTCACGGCAGATAATCTGAAGCTGAATACACCTTGGACTATCCCGGTCGTATATCTGGGATTCGGAGCGGGACTTGCGATATTCATGTTTGCGGGCTTCGTAAAAGGCCTGCCTCTTGAGATAGAGGAGGCGGCCGCGATAGATGGTTGCGGACCGATACGTACGTTCTTCTCAGTAGTCCTGCCTATGCTGAAGCCGACACTTATTTCAGTCGGCATCCTTGAGACCATGTGGGTGTGGAATGACTACCTGCTCCCGTACCTTGTACTCGACAGGACCAAATACATGACGATCCCTATCCATGTACAGTATCTCAAGGGAAGCTACGGCTCGGTAGACCTCGGCGCTACGATGGCGGTAATCATGCTTTCCATGCTGCCGATCATCATCTTCTACATGGCGCTCCAGAAGCACATCATCAAGGGTGTGGCTGCAGGAGCCGTAAAGGGTTAATCTTATGAAAAATACAGAGCGCACAGCAGGAATACTTATGCCACTATTTTCCATCCCGTCTCCGTACGGGATCGGGACTCTCGGTCTTGAGGCAAGGAAGTTTGTCGACTTTCTGCACGCCGCGGGACAGAGCTGCTGGCAGATGCTTCCTGTAGGACCGATAAGCTACGGAGACTCTCCGTATCAGAGCTTTTCTTCTTACGCCGGCAGTCCGTATTATGTGGATCCGGATATCCTGATCGAAGACGGACTGCTGACGAAAGAAGAGGTAAGTTCCCCGGATTTCGGACAGGATCCTGAAAAGATCGATTACGGAAAGCTTTACGAGAACAGGATCGGACTGCTCAGAAAGGCAGCCCGGAGAGGCATTGCCAGAGACAGGGAGGCGTTTTCCGCTTTCATCAGAAAGAAAGCGTGGCTTCCTGATTACGCGCTCTTCATGGCGCTGAAACAGCACTTCGATTCACGCCCGTGGTTCGAGTGGCCTGATGAGGACATAAGGCTGCACAGACCTGAGGCCTGCGCAAAATGGAGAAGTGAGCTCCGCGAAGAAGTGGAAATGTATGAATACATACAGTTCCTGTTCTATCGCCAGTGGGCACAGCTGAAGGCATACGCAAATGATGCCGGCATCTCCATTATCGGTGATCTTCCGATATATGTTGCGCTTGATTCCGCAGACGTCTGGGCAGAACCTCACTGGTTCCGGCTGGATGAAAAGAACATTCCCGTAGAGGTTGCCGGAGTTCCGCCTGATCTGTTCAATGCGGACGGACAGCTTTGGGGAAACCCGCTGTATGACTGGGATGCAATGGAGGCAGACGGTTTCAGCTGGTGGGTCCGCAGGATAGCCGGTGCGGGAGAACTGTTCGACAGGATACGCATCGACCACTTCAGAGGGATCGAGAGTTATTTCGCCGTTCCATATGGAGAGACTTCCGCACAGAACGGACACTGGGTCAAGGGACCCGGGATCCGGCTCGTGGACACACTTAAGGAACGTTTCCCGCAGCTTGATTTCATAGCGGAAGACCTTGGCTATTCAACACCTGAGGTCAGGCAGCTGCTTAAGGAATCAGGATTCCCGGGCATGAAGCTGCTGGTAGCCGCTTTTGACGCCATGAATACCACGGCATTCAGGCCTCATAATTTCGTAAGCAACTGCATTTGCTATACAGGCACTCATGACAACCACACGCTGGCAGGCTGGCTTGCAATAGCTGGCGAGGAGGAACTGTCAACTGCAAAGCAATACTTCGGTCTGAACGAAGAGGAAGGCTTCTGCAGGGGAGTCCTCCGCGGGGGCATGAGTTCCGTTGCGAGGCTGTTCGTCGCACAGATGCAGGACTGGCTGGAACTCGGCGATGAGGCCAGGATAAACGCACCGGGAGTACCTATGGGTAACTGGACCTGGAGGATGAGACCCGGCGCAGCCACAGAAGAACTCGCTGAGGAAATATTAAAAATGACCCGGCTTTACGGCCGGACAGCTCCGGAATAACTACCAACTAAAGGGCGCCTGATCACTCCACGATCTGATCTTTCGTCCTAAAGAAAGGAGGAACTATCCGCCGGCTCGCGGTGCGGCAGTGTGGAGACCTGTCGTAATGCGGCGCGTCCCTTGCGGGCGGTCGCGAGGCACTCGGGAGGAGTCCCGTTTGTCAGGGCTGTATATATGGCAGAAGTAATCATAAAAGGGTTAAAAAAGGTATATGACAACGAGGTAACTGCAGTCCATGACGTCAACATCGATATCAAGGACAAGGAGTTCATCGTACTGGTCGGACCATCGGGCTGTGGTAAATCCACAACGCTCCGCATGGTAGCAGGACTTGAGGACATCAGCGGCGGCGAACTTTATATCGACGGCAAGCTGATGAACGATATCTCGCCTAAGGACCGCGATATCGCAATGGTATTCCAGAGCTATGCTCTGTATCCGCATATGACGGTCCGTGAGAACATGGCCTTCGCCATGAAGCTGAAAAAGGCTAAACCGGATGAGATCGATAAGAAAGTAAATGAAGTCGCGGAGATCCTCGACATCACACAGTATCTGGAGCGCAGACCAAAGGCTCTGTCCGGCGGTCAGCGCCAGCGTGTTGCTATCGGCCGCGCCATGGTACGTGATCCTAAGGTGTTCCTCATGGACGAGCCTCTTTCGAATCTCGACGCTAAGCTGAGAAACCAGATGCGTGCTGAGATCATAAAGCTCCGTCAGCGCATCAACACCACGTTTATGTATGTAACGCATGACCAGACAGAAGCCATGACTCTCGGCGACCGTATCGTTATCATGAAGGATGGATATGTGAACCAGATAGGCACGCCTCGTGATGTGTTCAACAAGCCGGTCAACCTGTTTGTTGCGGGATTCATAGGAATGCCTGTGATGAATTTCTTCGAAGGATGTAGGCTGCTGCTTGAGGGCGGAAAGTACTATGCGGAGATACGCGGAGTAAAATTTGAACTCTCGGACTTCCAGCAGAAAGCGCTTAAGCATAATGGTCAGGCGCCATGCGACATAATTGCGGGTATCCGTCCGCAGCACATCCGTGTCGGTTCAGGCGAACTTACAGCTGTGATCGAAGTATCCGAACTCCTTGGTTCCGAGTACAACCTCCATGCCCGCAGCGGAGATGATGAGGTCGTAATGGTCATCCCGACCATCGGACTGGCAGAAGATGTTTCGATGGGAAGCAAGGTGCACTTCGATGTGATGCCTGAGCTCATCCAGCTCTTCGATAAGGAGACAGGAAAGAACCTCATCTGGTACGATAAGGAATCGGCAGAGGCTCATGCACCTGTATGCAAATCATATGATTTCGAATGATAATCACTTAAAACTGCACAAACCAAAAGGAGGTCTTCCATGAAGACCTCCTCTTTGTTTTACAGGTCATCGTCAGTATTGTCCAGAACAGACTCCCTGAAAATTTTCTTCGATAACACGACCACCATGCTGCTTACGGCTGCAATAGCGATAACATATACGATCAGACCTGCGGGGATGCCCGCCGCTTCCTGTATTGCACATATGACAGGCTGAGGCGAGACGTGAAATGGGTTGAGATAAAACATCGCGGCCCAGTCATGTGTGACCGAAGGATGCGCAGCGCGGATCGCAGGCATGACAGGTTCAGCCACTATGTTGATGTTGAGTGCTATGATGCACTGGATCACGAATAGAACTGCAGAGCCGCGCAGTCCGCGCGGACCGGCATCAGTACAGCCTGTAAAAATAATCAGCAGACTCATGAAAAGCAGCAGTCCGTGCCAGATGAAGCCGTGGACTGTAAGAGATATATAAGGCCGCAGTATGTCTTCCGGATAGATAAGAGTTGCCGTGGCACTGATGAATATGTATCCGCCCATGAAGGTCATGAGTGTGACGCGGGATTCATCCTTAAGGAATGGCAGGAGCATGCAGAGATACATAGGCAT
>CACYHR010000065.1 GCA_902774265.1 uncultured Eubacteriales bacterium | reverse complement strand
GCGATACAAAGGTACTGGCTCTTAAAAAGGGAGGCAGGATCACCATAAAGAAAGGTACAAAAAAAGGTACTTATAAATTAAAGGTCAGAGTGACTGCCAGAGGAAGCGAAGATAGAGAAAGAAAAATCGTATATATATCCGATTCTCAGATCGTTACTGTGAGAGTACGGATCAAATAAGTCCCGCTATCCTGCGGCATGATCAAGAGGCACCTCCGTCAGGAGATGCCTCTAATGACCGTATGACGATCCGTATCAGAATCTGACCGTTTTGCCCCATGGCGGTTCAACAACTTCATCATCGTTGTTTATCTCAACAACTTCATCATCGTTGTTTATCATCCACAGCACCGGTATGCCTCTCGATGCAGATTCATCCGGGTACGGCGCATAACCATCCGTCATGATGATGATGCTCGTTATCTCTCTGTCTGCCATATCGTCTCTGACATAGTCGAATATTATTCCAAAATCGGTACCTCCGCCTCCTTCAGGCCGGATCACTTCGAACTCATCCTCATCAGTAAAAGGCTGCGGCGGAACTACCTCGGCATCGAAGAATCCAAGCCACCCTTCGAGTCTGCCGTTGAACTGATCGATCGCACCTTTGATCTCCGAATAGGCCTGCGTAATATCCTCATCCGACATCGATCCGGATGTGTCGACCATAAAGAGAATGTCTTTGACTGTAGTCTCGGTATCGTTGAAATCCGGCAGAAAGAACGGACTGTCGGAGAATCTGCGGTCAGGAGGCATGAATGAATAATCAGTCACCTCTTCCTGTATGAAATCATTCAGGATAGTTCTCCAATCAACCTTCGGATCCATAAGATCCTTAAGCACTCTCTCCGCTCCCAGGGGAACAGTGCCTCTGCTTTTTCCGGACTCATAAGCCTCCATTATCCAGTTGTTCCAATTCGCCTCAAGCGCTTTATCGCTGGAACTTCCCCATTTTGAATGATCATCGCAGAAGCCATATCCACCGCCGCCTGGACCGCCGCCACCATTGTTGCCGGATCCACTTCCTTTTCCTATCCCGTCACCGTCACCCGAACCGTCTCCGTCACCATCACCGTCTCCGGAACCACTGCCGCCGGAACCATCGTCGTCACCAGAATCGCTTCCATCACTGTCACCGGAGCCGTTGCCGGAAGCGCTGTTACCGCCGGAGCCGCTGCCGATCTGACTCGATGTCCCGGTCGTCATGGAAGCCTGCAGCATCTCATATACCTCCTCCGCGGTATATTTGTAGCCTTCGGATCCATCCGGAGCTGTGTGCATCGCCACACCGTAACCTGATAGGGTGATGCTGCTCAGATCCATTCCGGCTGCATGCAGGATATTCGAATTGACCACTATGTCACAGGCTGTATCGTAGATCGTTTTGTCTCTGTCTCCGATCCTGAATATATGCCTCAGCGCGATGTGCATGACTTCGTGCAGCAGTATGTATAACAGATCATCATCAGATAACCGGTCGAGGAATGACGGGTTGAAGAATATCCGCACGCCATCTGTACTTACCGTTTCTATCTTATCATCCAGAGAGGGCTTCAGATGCATCACTATCACACCGAAGAATCCGTTCTGTGTCAGGATTCTCATGCGCGCGATCGATATACGCTTACCATATTCGCGCATCTTATTTTTTCTGATTTCCATGCAGCCTCCTTATTTACTGAAGCCATTCAGAAGGGTTCCTTTGCTTTCCATCCATCTTCTAAACATCGGAATTTTAATCAGACGGTTCTTGTAACCCTCCTCTATACTCATATAGTCCTGCATAAGCACTACAGTGAAATCGGGCGGAAGTTTAGCTGAATAGTCGATCGAATTTGAGATGGCCTCAAGATCATCTCTGTGCTCTGATGCATATTTCACCATGGCTGAAACAAGAGCATAGCAAGCACCCTCACCTTCCGGGACCGAGTGTTCAGTTCCTGCAAATATTCCTTCGATGCTCGGAAGCTTATCATATACCCTCGACCATGTGAGAAACTCTGCTGCACTGCCGCTTCCGATAATGCCGGCGATAAGGGTGTACTCTTTTTCTATATCATCACTTACATTGTTGAGCAGATTGCTGACCATCTCCCATGCTCTCGGAGTAGCAAAGGCAAGATCATCGGCAGTGGAATCAAAAGCCATCAGCATATCAGGCTTGAAAGACAGGAAGCCTGTCACCTTCTCGTTGATCCCGTGTGAAACAGCCCATGCTTTCCATGCATCGAACTTCGCTTCAACATCAAGGTGCATCAGTCTGTTTGCCAAAGCTTTAGGCATCTTGTACGCGACCGATTTGTCAGTGACTCTGTTTCCGGCGGCAATGACGATGCAGTTGGCCGGCAGCTTATGCTCGCCTACAGTGCGGTCGAGCGTTATCTGGTAGGCCGCTGCCTGGACGGACTGAGGCGCAGCGGATATCTCGTCCAGAAAGAGTATATTGACGACATCATCCGACGGATCCATATCGAATATCTGCGGTCTGAGCCATACCGCCAGTGTGCGGTCTTCGTTCGCAGTCGGTATACCTCTCAGGTCGATAGGGTTGAACAGCAGCAGTCTTACATCTGTGACGAATACCTTTTTGCCCGTAGAAGCCTCTATCCTCGATGCGATCTGCCTGACTCCCTGAGACTTTCCCACTCCCGGCGCTCCCCAGAGCATTACGGACGGCACTGTGTCGACTCCAAACCCGCCGTTTATAACTGTACAGTACATCTCCGATAATTCTGCGACTGCTTCTCCGACATTGACCGAAGGTACATTTCCGAGGATCACATTATCCAGTTCTTTTTTGCTCATATTACAATTTCCTTTCTTCTGTGTTTCATTGATTTCATTTAAATGGTTCCAAGGGACTGCTTACCGCTCGCCCCGCCTGCGGAGGTCATTGACCCCGAGTTCTTCATCTATCTGATTCAGTTCGACCTTGTGTTTTTCTATAAGATCGGCATAGTCCACCGCCGTACTGATCTCGGTCTCTATATCTCTGAGCTCCTTCTCCAGACGCTCCTTCTGCTGTCTTATCTCATCAGCACGCTCTTCCAGTCTGTCAAGACAATGGTCTATCCTTATGAGTATGCCGGCCTTCCTGTCACTGATATCCACTCTGTACCGACCTTCTCTTACCAGCTCAAGATAAGGTTTGTTCCTGTCCATACCTGCAGGAAGGACTATGCTGAATCCCCGGTATTCCTGCAGAGTCCGATCTTCCGATCGCATCTCGCTGTTATATAGTTCTTCGGCAAGAAGCTCACTCATACGGCGGCGTGCTTCACTGCGCTCAGGATCCCTGTGCGTATCCCCGTCATCCATTCTGACGAATGCGGCATCCGACAGACAGGCATCGAGCTCAAGCTTTTTTGCCGATATTATATCAGGAAGCTTTCTGTATCTACGCTCAAGTCTGAGTCTTGATTCGATGTTCTTCCTGTGCAGGATCTGAAGTCTGGAGATCTCATTCTCCGTCTCTACTCTGCGTTTAATCAGAGGATTATCCAGCGCAAGTGCCTTGACCTCGGCATAATCGAGAACTGTGAGGTCTATATCGCTGCCGCTCCTGCCGTCCGCAGTTCCGGACAGTATATCGCTGATGAATCTCTGCTTGGTCTCCAGCAGCTGCCAAGAGTAAGCATCGAAGCTGCCTTCAGTTATGTATCGGTAGATATCGACTTTGTCACACATATTGCCAGCCCTGAGTATACGTCCTTCGCGCTGCACCATATCTGCAGGTCTCCACGGAAGGTCAAGGTGATGCACGGCTGCCAGCCTGTCCTGAACGTTTACTCCGAGTCCCAGCTTGGATGTCGATCCTATAAGTATCCTTATCCTTCCCTCTCTCATATCTTTATAGAGCTTCTCCTGACCGATTTCGCCGATCCCATCATGTATATATGCGATCTCAGTCTCATCTACTCCCAGACCGATCAGTCTGTGTTTCAGCTCGTCATACATGTTGAATCCGGCCTTAGGCGTCGATATGTCGCAGAATATGATCTGAGTAAGTCTCTTCTCCTTCGTCCTATGCCACAGTTCTGCGGCACGTTCAGCGCATTCGGAGGCCTTGCACATACCGACAGGCTGATTATACAAAGTGTCGGCACCGGCGTTCTGTGTTAAAAGTCTGAGGTCCAGAGCAGCCTTCCTGCCGTCGACTGTTATCTTTAGCATATTGTCAACATCAGATTTGACTTTACGCTTATACACCCTGTCCGCGCGCTCTGATATCTCTTCAAGAAATGCTTTCAGTTCCGCAGACTTCGGGATCGATACATTGGTATAGCCGTCGAACCGGGGCAGTCCGTCCGATGAGTCGATGCTGTGAAAGTCTGCGATGTTCGACAGTAATGACGTAAGCTCAGGAATATTATGGAATCTAGCGAATCTTTTTTTAAGCGTGTAGCCTGCAGCAACGGTTACCTCGAATGATCTTGTCTGTTCGGCATACATGCCTGCCCAGCTGTCAAAAGCCTGAATATTAAGCACACTGAGCGAACCGTCCTGCAGGTATTTTTGAAAAACATAAATATCCGAGATGGAATTCGTTATCGGCGTGCCGGTCGCCATCACCACTCCTTCGCCGTCGTGTGTCTTCTGGACATAATGCACTTTGTCCATCATGCTGTCGCACTTGGTCGCGCCCTTCCGTCTGATGCCATATATGTTTGTTTTTATCGAAACATTCTTGTAGTTATGAGCCTCATCGACGAACAGTCTGTCTACCCCGAGTTTGTCGAAACATATGATATCCTCCTGATCATCCTGCTTCGCCGCAAGACCGCTCAGTTCCTTTATCAGATTACCAAGTTTTCGTTTAAAAGCGGGCGTCACCTTCTTCCTGCGTTCCATGATCTTCATCATCTCGTCTCTTTTTTCCTTGAGAGACTCTATATGTGCCTGTCTTGAGATCGGGATCCTGTCAAAACAGCTGCTTGCGATTATGATGCCGTCGCAGGAAGCGTCGATAATGCTCTGCATCGCCCGGTTGTACATGCCGCCGGCCATGTCATCAGGCTCAATGATGAGCAGATCCGCATCAGGATAGAGCATCAGGAATGTGTTCCTCCATTGCCCGACGAGAGAGTTGGGTACAACGAACATGCACTTCTCAGCCAGGCCCAGTCGCCTCATCTCCATTGCCGCCGCGATCATGATATATGTCTTGCCGGCGCCAACATCATGAGCAAGCAGTGTATTCGGAGAGAGTAGTATGCGTGCCACTGCATCCTTCTGATAAGGATACATGTTAAAGTCGTCCGACATTCCCGGGAATTCCAGGAATCCGCCGTTGAATCTTAGCACTGCCGAACTGGCGTACTTCTCTTCAAAGATCTTCTTCAGCTTCTTTTTTCGTGCTTCGTCCTGCCATATCCACTGCCTGAACTCATCAATGATCAGCCTCTGCTTCTCCTGCGCCGCTGCGGTCTCTTCCTTATTGATCACCGTCTGAAATCCCGATTTCGTTGTCTTCGACCGCACTCTATCGGTCACGCGGACAGTCTTCATGTTGAGGGTATCCTCAAGGATATCCAATGCATTCATACGTTCTGTCCCGAATGTACTTTTATTCCTCACATACCAGGAATAGTCGGACTTGCCGGGGAGCGCCCAGCTGCCCATCTCTGCATCATGTATGGTATAGCTGTATCTTTGATATTCATTCAGCTGTATCAGATGATTGATGAAATCGTCTATGATCTCTGCAGGCAGCCACGGCGAGCCGGGAGCGACATAGATGTCTTCCGCCTTTACTTCCGGCGGAAGCAGCGCTTCAAGCGCTTCTATATTGTCCGTAAACACGCCTTCATATTTTCGCTCCGCCTGCCGCGCTTCCTCAAGCTTTTCTCTCAGGTTTCCTGAAAGATATTCCGCTGCAGTCTCCCATCCCTGATCCTCTGTTCCGTCCCATTTGCGTGGATTCCTATATATCGCACCGCGAAGTGCATTGATTACTTCCGCTGCCGTCGCTCCGGACGACTCTGCTATCCGGGCTATATCGACTATGCCTGTCTCTCTTATATTTCTTCGGCATCGGATAAAGGCATCGTAGATACTGTCCGTATGCTCAGGGATCTCGTAATCGTCAAAAAAATTATAATCAAGATCAAGGAAGTCGCTGTCTGTTTCCTGAAGATATTGATTTATGCCATTCTCCGCCATCGTTCTCCGTTCCTCCGGCATCAGTGCCGGCTGTGTTCTGTTATATAAGTGCCATCGGGGGCCCGTTAGCGGGCCCTCACTATGATAACACTTTTTATATGATAACTGAAATCCGTGAAATACGGACAGCTTCAGCCTGTAGATTACATAAGCTTAAATACGTTACCCATGATGCTGAATACATCATAGAACTTTTCAGTATCCGGTCCGTAGTATACAATTACCTGGCCATGCTTCGGGGTAACGCTTCGCTTATTCCCGGCCTCAGCGAATCTGACAGGGCCTTCATGAAAGCACACTGCGGATGACCGGGCAGTCAGCATCTGGAACCACGCTGTATCGGTCGCATTGTCAACAAGGACGATCGCGCTCCTGATATGGCCGGCAGATAGCTCTGAGATGAGTTGTTCCGTGAACCGGCTGACTAGTTCTGTAGAACGAGGTGGATTGAGCCAGATATTGCCGAACCATTCCCTGGTAAGCCCGTCGTCCTCAGCTGTGTAGTATGTTTCAGCTCTTATCTGTTCCTGAGCCTCATCGTTCGATGCCGGATCTGTATCGATCGAGCCCATGACTTTACGCGCGGATTCTATGATTGCCGAAGGAGTTAACAGTTCCGGCTCACTGCTGCGGCTAACCGAAGAGCCGCTGATGGTCTTATAAGCCTTGTTGATACTAATCTCGCCGCAGCGGATCGCTTCCAGCAGATCCGGACATTCTTTCTCGATCTTCTGTATCTTACCGACGGTACCTTCCGAAAGACCTGTGATCTCCGAGATCTCTCTGCGTACACTGATCGACTGATCATCTGAGCTTTTGCCAATATTGTCAGAAGCTTCCACTGGCTCAGCCTCTTTCATTCCGCCCTTGTACTTGCCGCCATCAGACTGCTTCTTCCGGGCCTTCTCCTTCAGAAAAGCAGTTCCCTTCTGAGCAATCAGCACTTTATCTACTAATGACAGATTCCTGCGGCTGAGCTGATTCCTTATTATCCACAGCATCGCCTGATCCCGGCTATCGAACTGCATCTCTCTGATCTCATATGATATATCGTACTTAGTGCATATTTCGTATCTTAAGTGGCCGTCAACTATCGCACCGTTCCAGACGCAAATAGGCTCTCTGCATCCCTCCTTCCGTATACTCTCCTCAAGAATGCCATATTCCTCGGCTGAAAGCTTTGGAAGTAATGTGCTGAATTCCTTATCTATCCGGATATTCGCCATGTTCTCCCTGTCCGGCGATCAGCGTCGGCTCTTGTTACAATATAGTGTTTGTTCATAATCTGGTTTCTCCCTTCTGATGCTATTATAACAGTTATGTTATTCCGCTTTAATTACAGTTGTCCCGATATATATAGGGACAACTGTACGGCGGGAGGCTTATATCTAAGCCTCGTAGCTTTCTATGCCAGCAGATCCAGCCGCGGCATTTGAAGCATCTCCAGCTTCAGCTTCCTGTTGACCTCATCGTAGTGCTTTGTACCGGTATAGTCTGCTCCGAACGTGTCTTTCATGACTCTCCAGGCAAAAGCTTCGGCATCGATCTCAGCCTTCTGAAGATAATATGCCTGTTTTTTATCTTCAGGATAATCTGTCCAGTATCGATATTTCTCGTTATCTTTTCCATAAAACCGTATCTGATGCTTTTCGTGCTGCCAAGCATGCCTCATCTCATGTATAAGGCTTTTGCACTGCTCCGTGAAAGACACCTGTGAATTCAGCAGTATCATCGTCGTTCTGCAGTCTGTTCCACCTGCATTGAGCGCGAGTCCTGCCATGCCTGCAGCTCCTACCATGCCCATATCCGATATCATCAGTATCTGAGGACAGGCGATTCTCAATGTGTTCGCAACAAAAGTAGCTAGCGTGTATAGTTCTGTCATATCAGCATCACAAGCTATCGGACAACCATGCATTGCAACGTCATATGCATCCGTATTTTTTGCAGTTTGTATAACATCTACTATGTCCTGCAAAGCTTTAACATCTTTATCAATGACTATGGTCTTTCCTGCTCGCTCTGAAGATTTGAAGCACACGAAGTCCACACCTTCAGGCAGTGACTGCCCGACCACAATCTGGTTAGTATATTCATTATCTGTATGAATAAGATATGTATACACAGATGTCATGTCTACAGCTGAAACGTTTGTAATATTTAGTGTTATTTGATTCAATATTAATTACTCCTTTCTACGGATTGCGGCCGGAACCGCCTCATTGCCGGAGGCACTTATACCTCCGGCACTCTGCTTGATCGTTTTTTCTTCCGCAATCATCGAGATGATTTGCTTTCCTTCGTCTTATCGCTAATCGTTTAATCTTTTCTCTTTCTCATATTTGGTCACACAGGTGCCCCTGGAATCCATTTTCTTACGAAGAATCTCTTTTCCGTCTTCATTTTTTACAACATAGAAGCAGCCGTGTTCCTCTATTAACACATCATCAAGACGTTCTTCTTTAGCTTTTGGATGAGCTCTCGTGCCGCTCCATACAAGATAGCTTATAGACCCACGGTATGACTTGATTTCCGCCGCCTCTTTCTTTTTTTCTCTGTAATACTGCAAAGCTGAATCCATTTTTTCATCAGTAAGCTCCTCCACATAGCTTGGTGATACCTCGTAAAAATCCGTGACATTATAATATTTGCCCGTGTGATGCCACGATGACATGCTCAGCAAAATGTCTCTGAGTACTGCCACAGGCAGTTTTTCAAGTTTTTTTCTATCGAATTGAGGCGTGGTATCTTCCAGTACATAATCCACCTGCTCAAGCAGATCCTCTTTTGTCCACCTTGAGAACGGCTTTTCATCATTATCATAGGCCGCTCTTGCATTGTTGCTCATGCTATATCCGTCGTATCCGTTACCGTACATTGTATAAGTCTCCTTTCTTCTATTCCCCGTCAAGCCGTTGGGCCAGCTGTCTTTAACATGTCTTGTAGCGATACCGTAACTGCCAAAAACTATTCAGTTGTCAAGGTTCCAAGAGCAGCATT
>CACYHR010000064.1:9171-12185 GCA_902774265.1 uncultured Eubacteriales bacterium | reverse complement strand
GGATCTCTTATCATTCGTTGTGGTGAAAGCGGCTGATTCCACTCCAGATCAAGAATAACGTAGTTCATAAACACCTATACCTCTGTAAGATCGACGATGTAACAGCTATTGTTCGGCTTGAATCTCTTATTGATTATGGCTTTATATCTGGTTCCATCCTGCTCGAATGTGAACCAATCCTGCGAAACGCCTTTGTGCACCGGACTGATATCGGTGATTGTGTAGCTGTCGCCGTAAAGCGTGTCATATTTCGCACCTCCGGTATGCACCAGCGTGACTTCTGTGAGAACGTCCCCATCCACCTCGTAATGCGTTTCTTCCGGGAAAAGGCCCGTTGTATTGCCGCCGAGCACATAATCCCATTCGAAGGTACCCGGTCCTTCATCATTAAAATCTCTGAAACTCATAAAAATCACCTTCCCTGAAAATCCCTACTCTGTTTCATTGTCGCTACACTAAAGACATATTCTCATCATCTGAATTGATTCAGTTTTTCATTATATTCAAATCCTTCAGCATTCAGTTTTGCGTTTATTTCGCTTATATCTGCATCATTGACCAGGCAGAATTCTTCAAGTGAGGAATACCTGTCTCTGAGCATCATGTTGATATAGCTCAGCAGCATATACGGATCGTTTGGGATTCTGTAGTTCATGCTTCCTCCTTATCAGTCGCGCTTATTGCGGATCGGGTGCGTCGCTATAGCTCGCTATAGATCATTCCGTGTTTTCCGCGGTCGGAACGCATCAGCGAAATATGATCGACCTGCATCGCAGTGCCGAAACAGTCTGCGAATTCTTCTTCCGGAACGTCTCTCAGTCTCCCGTCCGCTTTCCTGATGATCGTGATATGCGGCATGAATTTCTTCCTGTCGAAAGGTATATCCGCTTCCGCCAGCGCACGTCTGAGTCTCCTGACAACAGCCTGAAGCGGCGCACTGTTCTCTATACCGACCCACCACAGGTCCCTGAACGCTCCCACACCACTGAGCCTGATATCGAATGGCCTGATCTCGATGCTGTCAATTACGTTCCTGACCAGATCAGGATCATCATAATCACCTATAAACGCCAGTGTCAGGTGCATATTCTCCGGGACGGTGTCTTTTCCTCGGATACCATAATTCCTGATGGTATCCTGGATATCCATCAGCGCATCCTTCATCTCCTCATTAAGATTTATCGCAATAAACAGTCTCATGTTCTTATTATCCGTCTGCCTCTTATTATCCCATGCTTATCTGACACATCTGCATTGTTTTGAGTGCTGCCTCGTGCGATTCCGGAGTTACTCCGGCACAGCAGGCAGGATCTACGGAGATCGGGACCTCCGGCATCGATGCCTTGAGCAGCAGCGCATTTGATACCACACAAATATCCGTACATAGTCCGATCATCTCGATGGCAATGCTTTGTCCGTCTGCGATCTTCGATATATCATCTGCCAGATCTTTGCTGCCGAAGGTCGGCTTTTCGTATACTCTGGCACCTTCAAGAAGCTCCGCAATATCGCTTCTGAGCTGCCAGCCCTCCGTGCCTCTGATACAATGCTCAACAGGAAGGTTCTTTCCTTCCTGCGTGTTCAGATAGTCCGGAGTGTGTGTATCCATCGTAACGAAGATGTCCCGCGTCTCGTATTCCCTGATCTTTGCTTTGACGTTATCGACTATAGCTACAGCCTCCGGCGTTCCCAGCGCTCCGTCGATAAAATCATTCTGCATATCCACTACAACAAGTATCTTTCTCATAGCTCACCTCTCACTATTTCATGCCCATTATCATTCTGATCGCAAAGTGCACGAGCCAGATGGCCCATACGATTATGCATAACACCTTCCTTATCCAAACAGCTTCTGATCTATTATGACTCATATAATATCATAAGTCTTCACTGTTCTGCTTTTAGTCTTTTCTCTTCTTTCTTTGCCTCTTTGACCTGCTCTTCAAACCATAGAGTCATTCTGTCAAGGACATCGATACTTTCGCTGCGGTAAGGCGTGATCGCAGGGAATGCATGAATAAGATCATCGCTTCCCTTGTAGACCAGATGAGATCTCTTCCCTGCTTTCTTTAGAGCCTCATGATATGCAAGCGTATATTCGTTCAGGAAATCTCCTCTGCATGTCGTAAGGAATACAGGAGGCAGGTTTTTTATCACTTCATCGCATTCCGAATCGATATATTTACGCCGGAATTCCAGTTCTCTTTTGCTCATGCTGCAGACATGCTTGCTGAATAACCATCCGTTGATGTCATAACGGTCGATATAGAACATGCCGCTGTGAAAGCCAAGCGCGGTGATTTTGAGGTCAGACGGCTCGCAGCCTATGACCTTGCGCAGCTTTGCGGACTTTTGCGCTGCCGTGACGTAAAGCGCGAGATATGCACCCGCACTGTCGCCCGTCATGAATATCCTGTCCGGATCGGTATTGAGTTCCTTTATTCTGACGGACACGACCTCCTTTATTATTCTGCAGCTGTTTCTGATCTCGCCGAAGATCGATGTGTCGCCGTCCATGACATAATCAAAGCCGATCGCTATGAAGCCCCTGCTTGCCATCGATGTCAGATATTGTCTCACGTATCGTCTGTCTTCCACAACGAATCCGCCGCCGTGTATGTAAATGATAACAGGAAGCTTCCTGTCATCAGAAATCACCGGACTGAATGTCTCCATATAAAAGATCCGGCCGTCCGAGGTCTCGCACAGCTCGTCGAGCACCGACTCTGTCTCGTACTTCGTCAGAGGACTCTCCTTTTCCGGTTCCGCATACTGCTTCGCCAGACTTTCTATTTCATCTTTGAACGAGCTGACCAGGCCGAAGATCAGATCCTGTTTTATCTCATCGATCACGCAAAGATTTCTTTCCTTACCCATTGTTCTTCTCTGTCCTTATGTTTTCTGAGATAGTTATCCTTTTCAACCAGGAGCAAAGCTCCAACAAGCTCGCTTGATTGGAGCGAGCGACGCCGTCAACAGACACCGGGAGCTTCAGCTCCTGAGAGCATCAGTGG
>CACYHR010000064.1:0-9162 GCA_902774265.1 uncultured Eubacteriales bacterium | reverse complement strand
TCCTGAGAGCATCAGTGGGGGATTGTTACCCACCACTGATGGTCGAAAATGGAACCCGCCGCCTAAGAGGCGGGGGACATCCGGTGTCTGTTATATTGTATATTATTGCTCATCTGAAAGTCTATCTTTCTACTAAACGAGAAATACATCTGCGCGATCAGCATTCGACGGAGTGACAGATGCAATACGTGAGAACAGAGCGGCGCAGCAGCAGTGCACTGAACGCAGCCCTGATGATAAGCAGATGTATTTCGCCTTTATGTATGATTATGTACGATGACTGAACTGCCGTGCGGCCGGGCTGCACTTGCATTGGTGGCTCGATAGAGAGTAATATACTCATGTATTATCTATAACTGCTGAAATACAGATGATAAGGAATAACAACATGCAATTTGCGGAATTTCTGGGAACCTGGACCGCGGGAAGCGGGAAGCTGGCAGTGTCGGCAAGTGCGTTCGGGACCGGCGGCAACGGTCTCTGCGTCATGCTTACCGGCGGAGAAAAAGCACATGTCGGCGGTACTGCATATGCGGTGCCGCGTATGCGTTCAGACGGTACCGGTCTTACTGCGGATATCAGCACTATATGCGGTCCGGGCCACAAAGATGTATATGCGGCTGCAGCTGCTGCCAAAAACATCAGCATCATGTTCAACGAACCGGTCTGTGTGACGGCAGGCATCCACGTGGATCACGCCGGCGAGGAAGAGATCGCAGAACTGGACCGCAATACCGAAGAAGCCGTTGCCGCACTGACAGCGGCATGCCGCAGATGATAAGATCCGTGGCAGCTTCATAACAACCGACAGATCATAACTTGAAACTGTAAACGAAAACCACAACTTATAACTAACAAGGAGTATACAATGGCATACAAAGATATCCGTACGCTGATGGCTCAGCTCGAAGAGAGAGGTCTCCTGCATCATATCAAACAGGAGATCGACTGGGACGGAGAACTTCCGGCTATCATGAGGCACCTGTATAAACAGGGACCGGACGGACCGGCAGTACTGTTCGAAAAGGTCAAAGACAGCAGCATCCCTTTCCTCTCCGGCATAATGTATGGCGATGAGAAATACTCGATGCTGTTCGATACAGAACCGAATATCCGGGCGATCGCAGATCATTATCACGAGAATTTCCACAATTATATCAAGCCGGTCATCGTCGATAAGGCTCCGTGCCAGGAGAATATCATTCAGGGCGATGACGTCGATCTGTGGATGTTCCCGTCACCTAAATTCAGCCCGGAGGACGGCGGCCGTTACATCGGTACTCAGAATGTGACCATCACGGCTGATCCTGACACAGGCATACAGAACTGCGCGATCTATCGTCAGATGGTCATCAACAAAAACAGGATCGGAGTCAACTGCGAACAGCATTCCGGCATCCATCTGGCCAAGAACCGTGAGAAGGGTCTGCCGACGCCGTTCGCGGCTGTTATGAGCCCGCCGCCGGCAGTCATGGTCGCCGCGGCCGGGAAACCGCCGTTTGGCGTTGATGAACTGGAGCTTGCAGGAGGCCTTGCAGGCGAACCTATCCCTGTCGTCAAGTGCATCACAAACGACCTGCTTGTCCCTGCGGACGCAGAAGCGATACTCGAGGGTTACATCCTGCCGAACAGCGACGACTGGGATCTGGAAGGTCCGTTCGGTGAATTCCACGGACATCATAATGATATGGTCCCTAAGAAAAGACCGACTGCGGTCATCACCTGCATCACCCACCGCAACGATCCGATCATGCTCGGCACTCCTCCGGGGGTCGGGCCTAATGAACTGACCTATTCCGGCAAGATCGAATATGCAGCCGCCAATCTCGCTATACTGCAGGCGGCAGGCATACCGGGCGTCAAAGCGGTCAACGTTACGGAAATGAGCGGCGGCTGCCAGGTATGTGTAGTGCAGCTGACAGGCAAGCCTTTCTATCGCGGCATCCCTCAGGCATGCATGTACGCCCTGTTCAGCCACAACAACTTCCCGAAGTTTGTTGTAGTTGTTGACGATGATATCGATCTCTATGATGACGGCATGGTACAGTGGGCTATCGCGCACAGAGTGCAGCCTCACCGCGATATCATAATCACCCCGTTCAATTCGTGGGGCTGCGCACTCGACCCGTCGATCCCGTTCGCACACCGCGGACACCCGTATTCAACGACTTCGAGGATGGGTATCGATGCGACAAAATACTTCAAGGATGATGTTGTGTTCTCGTCGCTGGTGCGTGATACGCCGGAGATGGAGGCTCATGTCAAAGAGATCTGGAAGGATCTGGGATTCTGAAAAGACGAGAGGAAATCATGCGTATAATTGTCGGAATCAGCGGTGCCAGCGGCGCTATAATGGGATACAGTCTGCTCCGCGCTTTGCGGGAGATCGATGATATGGAGATCCATCTGGTGATCACGGAAAGCGGTATCCGCACTTTTCGTGACGAGACAGACCTCAGCATTGAGGATGTTTACCGGCTGGCTGATCATGTCTATGACAATGCAGATATCGGAGCAAGGATAGCCAGCGGTTCTTTCCGTACGGACGGGATGATCGTCATTCCTTGCAGCATGAAGACCGCTTCCGGAGCCGCCAATGCATACAGCGATAACCTGCTGGTAAGAGCAATGGATGTATGCATCAAGGAAAACCGCCGAGTCATCGTTGTCCCGCGCGAGATGCCGCTTAACAAAGCTCATCTGCGCAACCTCATGCTTCTCGCGGACCTCGGCTATGTTATCATCCCACCGATGCTGACATTCTATAACAACGCGGACAGCGTTCAGAAACAGGTAGATCACATCGTCGGCAAGGTCCTGTCTCAGTTCGATATCTGCCCGCCTTCTTACGTGCCGTGGCAGGGATCGGAAATGGAACAGCAATATTGAACCAATAGAAAGGAATGAGTAACTATGAGTCAGATGGGTTCAGATCCCGAACTGAGGAAGCTTAGAAAATATGAGAGCATCCTGGTGCTCAGCGGATTCGGAGTCATGTTATTCGGACTGTGGAGCATCATCAGGGCGGCGATCTACTATATCCTCTATCCCTTTGATGTAGCTGAATTTCTCGGCAAATCTGAATATGCCCAGATAGTTGCAGAGGGAAGAGAAGAAGGAGTAGAGTTCATTACTGAGAATCTCGGTACTATCATCATGGTATTCCTGTTCACTGTGCTTACGATTGATCTCCTGCTCAGGGTTTATGTAGGGATGTCGGCAAGAGCCTACAGCAGAGGAAGGAACAAGAGAGGATTCTTTATTTTCGTTGCATGGTGCATGGCCTTTTTTTCACTACTTGGTATTGTTATTTCAATACAGAGTTTCGTGCAACCGGTCGTTGATGTAATCAGGGACAGTTCTGCGGATGCTTATGCAGAAACAGGTGCCACCGGCGAACAGGCAGGCAGTGTTTCGATTTTTGTGGATATTACGTCGTTCCTTGTACTGCTTGAACTTGCATTCTCTGCAATTCAGGTTCGTAAACTGCGTAAGCAGCTTGGCATCAAGACTCGCAAGGATACTGTGGAAGACTACTACGATGATATGGCAGAGATCAGCGAAAACCTGACAGGCATGGAAGGACTCAGCAGCCTAAATATCAGCAGCATTGACAGAGTCAGCAGCATTGACAGAGTCAGCAGCAAAGATACAGGAGACAAATAATATGCAGGAAGATTTTCACTATTACGCAACATATTGCGCCGCATACCTTGCGGGCTACTCTCATCAGGAGAGTATGGAGGTCTGCTACAGCGCCCAGTTCGTAGACTGGTGTACCAGAACTCTTCTAAAGAAAGTCGGAGGTCCTGATGCTGCTGCAACTACACAGCTGCAACTGGAGCTGATGGATGCGAAGACTGACAGAGTTGGACTGCAGGACATCACAAGGATATGGTCCTCATTCCACTTCCTTCCTAAGGATCTGACAGCTGATCCACCGAGGAAGACACCAAGAGAATACAAGAACAAATACAGGCTGATCTGCGGTCCTAACGGCGACCTCATCGTTGATACGGTGAATCTGGCCAAGGGAAGCAGTCTGCAGGCAGTCGGCGTAGCCATGCACGTCATGGCTGATACCTGGGCTCACACCAATTTTGCAGGTACACCGTCGATGGTTATCAACAACACGGGCTACTATTTCTATGAGGTCATGAATGTGGACGGCAAGGATGTAGACATACATCTGACTTTCCGTCACAGCGCTTCTGAGCCTGATGATCTTGACAACAACAAGTATACCAACAGCCTGTTCCAGACCAGTGAGAACACCATCATGAATCTGGGACACGGACGTGCAGGTCATCTGCCTGACTACAGTTTCATCCGTTACCGTTATCTGCCGGCATGGGGAGATTATAACGAGATATACAAGAATAATCCTTCCGACTACATGAAGGCATTTACACAGATGGTATATGCGATGAGATATATACGAGGTGCTATACCTGCCTTTGAAAAAGACACTTATGATACTGAAAAGATAGCTCCTTGGGCAGACGAGATACGCAGTATCATAGTCAAGAGACAGCTGAATGCATGCGATGACTGGAAGGCTCTCGGGGAAAAGATGTCCGGATGTGTGATCGACGAACTCGATATCAACAGATATCAGGCCGAGTACATGAATGCCGGCGACAAGGAGAACACATTCCTCGGTAAGTTCTTCGATGCAGCCATCGCCCACAAGAGCATGGTTACCAACCGTATCTACAGGACCGGTAACAAGCTTGCAGGCATCAGCACGACTCAGACTAAGTAACGGGAAGGTGAGATGATATGAATTTTATGCAGCGAATCAAAGGAGCTTTAATCGGACTGGTCATGGTCATTGCCGGCATAATATTTTTCCTCAATCCTACCCAAAGCTATCCGTTCATAACGGCTATACTGTCTCTGGGACTGCTGTTCAGGGGATTCCAGCTGTTGTTCTTCTACTTCAGGATGGCAAGATTCATGGTTGACGGCAGGAGCATGCTCTACCAGTCGATCATCATGATCGATCTGGGACTGTTCACCGGGTCGCTGACTCAGGTACCGCTCGTATATGTAATGCTGTACCTGATCGCTATCAATCTGTTCAGCGGCGGCGTTGATATCCTGCGCGCGATGGAGGCAAAGAAATACGGTTCCTCCTGGAAAATGACATTTTTCAGCGGACTGATCAGCGTGCTTATGGCAGTAGCTTGTCTGATATTCATCAAGGCTACAAAGTGGGCAGTAATGATCTACGCACTCGGCGTGATCTATTCCGGCATAATGCGTATAGCCCAGTCGTTCCGTAAGACAAAGATGGTATATATCCAATAGTCCTGCGGAGCCGGAACTCAATAAAAAAAAATCGTCTCATACGCTGTCACAGCGACGGCATATGAGACGATTTTTTTCATGTCAGTATTAATAATCTGTTACTGCTTTATCATCTGTTACTGCACTTCCACACAGGCGATCACCTTGAGCAGGAAGAGCTGATCTTCATCCCTGCATACCGATACAGGCGGCTTGCCGTTGACTGTCACCCTGACGTCAGGATCATAATCCCGTCCGTCCGCTGTTTCTATCTGCAGATATGCAATGTATGTCTCACCCTTTGTGATGGTTCCCGAAAAAGGCTCTGATCTCTCAGTATCGGCAGTCCACCATGCGAAAATATCTTTTGAAACGTACTGCTCCGTGTCAGCAGGTCTTGCCGAAGGAGCATTAGTCTGGTTCCAGAACTCATCCGATTCTACTGTGATACCGGATACAGGCGGATCCACTTCGATACTGATGTGTTTTATCGGAAATTTGATCCTCAGAGAATCATAATATCCGTCTGTCATATCATCCCCCAGGGCTTCATCCACATCAATGCACCAGTCACCGCTGATGCTGTTATCCGGAGTGTATTCCATATTCCAGACCTTGCCATCGTCACCCTTTCCGGCTGTGATGCCCAGATCGGCAGTTCCGTCTTTATCCAGATCAAACCAGATAGTTTCTGCGTCTGATCCGCTGACAGATCCGTCTCCTGCAGCACTGATCATCTGCTTTTCGCACAGCGCATTCAGGGTATCATAAAGAATGCTGTCATCAAGCTGACCGAGCATCCCTTCGAACACTTCACCCTCAAAAGCACCACACCCGGTTCCTCCGGCAGCTTTATTTCCCTTCATATCCGGAATATTATTATGGTTCATTTTTTCCTCCATATCTCTGTCATTTTCGTATATCGGTTAACGCACTCTCTATCGCTTTGACGCCACAGCTTCGGAATAGTTCCTGGAGAAAAACTCTCATTGAACGGTGTTCTTCCGGAGTCATATCATTCAGCGAATCAAGTATGCTTATGGCAGCCTCCATTCTCTTCGTATAGATCTCATCCAGTGAAGACATTTTGGTCGCCTCAAGCGGAGCGAACAGAATCGTGACAAAGGCTTCGCGGGCTTTATCATCCATCTTAGCCAACCAGTCAGTCTGCGCATCTCTGAAAAATTTGGCATTATTCGACAGTTTTGACCGGATGAATTTGTTATGCTCAAGGCACCACGTAAAACCATCGTGCTGAAGAATGCCAATACCGCTGCTCTTGACGACTATATCCTTATAGTCATGAACGAGCAGCTGTCCGATAATAGATTCTTCGGGAACGATACTTTTGACTTTAGGCACTATGCGGCGGTAATTCTCGGTCCTGGTTATTTCTTCCCGAAATCCAGGCCCGTCAAGAGCGTAAATGTCGATGATCCGGTCCTGTATGTCCCTGTTCACGAATGAAGACGCATATACTGCAAAATTTGCGCCTTTGGAATGACCTCCTGCTCTCAGAGGGCGATCTGTCATGCAGGCCGCATCGTTAAGGTATTTCACAGCAAGCCTCTGCCCCTCAGTCTCTTTCATGTAGCTGAAATTGAAGTCCTCCTTCCAGCCGGATATAGTCTTGTCTGTGCCGGAGAAGCATACGAACGCCGTCCCGTCATCAGGCAGGAAAGTCACAGCTGTCATCTGTATATCAGCCTTGTCATCGATGATCTTGACATAATCTCTGACTTTCATGCTGCTGTATCTGGCACCGTCAGCCATGGCGTCGAGCATCAGCGGAGCTCTGGCAAAATATATCAGCTGACGCCTGAGTTTGCTTCTCGAGTGCTTTCTGAAAAACCTCTTGCGGACATCCGGAATGCTTACGATGCCGTTCTCCGGTACGATACCGCTCAGATCTGCATATATCAATTCACACAAAACAAGACTGTCGATCTCGTTGAACGGCAGCTCCGAAAAAGGAATGTTTGAGTTCCGTTCCAGATAGCTTTCAATATTGTTGAAAAAAAGCATAATTCTTATCTTGTTTTTACTGTTAATTAAGGTACGAAAAAAAGGACGGTTCTTCCTTTGATAAAGAACCGTCCCTCTGATTCAGATTACTTGTCTTCGTCTTTGCCTTTTGCGATATCTATCGCCTCTTCTAAAGACTCAGCGCTTTTCTCAATGAACCCTGTAACACCTTCATACAGGTCTTCGCGGTTCTGCTTTCTCTCAGCCTTCTTTTCAGCCTTCTTTTCAGCCTTTTCAGCTTTATGCTCTGCTCTTGCCTCTTTATAGCTTTCCTTTGTAAAAGCCATATCTGATTTGAACTGTTCTACTCCCTGCTCAACGGATTCCTTAATGTCATCTAACTTGATATCCATTTATTCTCTCCTATTGTTGAATTTGTATCTACAGTCATATTTTTATATGCTGTTCATATCCTTAGTATTAACTATTGTCGTAATTGTACCAAAGTTAAACCGAAAGTTCAACTTGAACAGTGCTGCAGTTTGCCTGCCATATCCGTTGACTCCGATTATTGAGTCCGACCCCGTGTTTAAGGTATACTATTATTTCAGATGTATATTATTACTGCAAGAGGAGAGATGTGTGATGAATATATACCTGGAGACTCGAAACAATCTCGGCCTTTCACGGGACAAGGCAAGTGAGCTTCTGGAGACGATATCGCCGGAGAAGCTTGAAAGGATAGAAAAAGAGAAGCAACTGCCATCGCCCGACGATGTCATGATAATGGCACAGAAATACGGCGAACCGAATATACGCAATTATTATTGCGCCAATCAATGCCCGATGGGACAGCACTATGTTCCTCAAATCAAGTTCAACGATCTGGAAAAAACAGTCCTTAAACTGCTCGCATCTTTGAATTCAATGCACACGAAGCAGGAGAAGCTTATAGAAATTGCGGAGGATGGTGTTATATCTGATGATGAGCTGACAGACTTTATCAGCATTCAGAAAGATCTCAAAAAAATAAATATGGCGGTGAGCACGCTGGAACTGTGGACAGAGAAGATGATGGCAAGCGGTCTTATCAATATGGAAGAATACAGGAAGCTGACAGAAGAATGATAATGATAAATATTTATTTGAGCACTTGCAAAAAGTGCTCTGTTTTTTTGCAGTTTTTGAAGAAAAAAGATACTGAACACCGCAAATGATATCATGGTAAGTCGTTGTCAGGAGAACTACAATATAGCCACAGAAACAAAGAACGAACCCGGATAAAGAGAATATTCAAATAATCAAAACAGCAATACGCCTGGCCTGCAATATGAGCCCTGTACAAAAGTTACATTCCGTCATCGGCCGAGCAATTACAATATATGGTTCCTGCTGTTTACTGAATTGTAACGTACAAAATACAGAAGATGATAATGAGGAGGTAGTGTGATGAAAGACTTATATAAGATCCTTTTAATAGGACTGATAGTGATGTATGTTGTTTCACCGGTGGATGCCTGTCCCGGCCCGATAGATGATATAATCGTCATGCTGCTGGGAACTGTCGCAAGCCGCAAACTCTCTGAGACGTAAACGCTCTGAAGAGTGATACGAATCGTAACTAAACGAATACAAGCTGTTTTGCGAAAGGGGGTATGAGCTATGAAGAATATAATGGATTTTACCGGAATAAAGGAAGAGCAAATGATATCAGCAGGCACTGATTCAGATAAGCAGAACGGAGAAGCCCGAAAAAGTGCAGAGAAGGTAAAAATTAAAGAAAACATAAAGTCAATACTGGATAGCCCATGGTTTGGTATAGCAACAACGGCAATTATATTTGCGGCACCGATAGTATCAGGACCAATGATGGCATCTGCAGGTAAAGTGGCACCAAAGCTTGGA
>CACYHR010000063.1 GCA_902774265.1 uncultured Eubacteriales bacterium | reverse complement strand
ACCGTTTTCTGGGGCAATATCTTGAGCGCTATGAGGATACAAAGAATCTTGGATATATCTCATTACTGACATGTAATCACGACACTATCCGTCCGAGCTTCAGCCTTGACAGCACAGAGCTAAAGCTGGCTTACGCATTCCTTTTTACAATGCCGGGTGTACCATTCCTGTACTATGGTGACGAAATCGGCATGAAATACCTCGAAATACCAACTAAGGAAGGCGGTTACTTCCGTACCGGATCGAGAACGCCGATGCAGTGGGATAGAAGTGTTAATCTGGGATTCTCTGAGGCAGATGAAGCAGATCTTTATCTTCCTGTTGATGACTCTGAAAGTGCACCGACGGTAGAATCACAGGAAAGCGACCCTGACTCGCTGCTGAATACTGTGCGTGCAGTTATCGCACTTCGCCATCATGAGCAGGACCTGCAGGCAGTTGCCCCGCTTCAGATAGTTTGCAGCGGAGCAGGTCAACCTTTCATCTACCGGAGAGGTTCGCTCTTTTGCATCGTAAATCCTGAAGGCAAAATACACGAGATTTCACTTCCTCTCGATGTGACAAAGCTTATCCATGGGAAAACCTTATTCTCAATAGGTGATGTCTCTGTTAAAAACGGGATAATAAGTACCGGAGCACAGTCATTCGCAGTAATTAAATGATTCGATTATTCATAAGAAAACTTCGATCCAATCACATCTAACCACCGCCAAAAGAATAGACCCGTTGATCTTCAACGGGTCTGGTGGTGGAGCGTAGGGGGATCGAATCGCGACGCTCAGCCTGAAAGCCTTGAAAAGAGAGGAGGTCGCACGCCATCATTTTCCCATCTAATCACTCATCTAATCATTTGACTTACAGTTTGAACAAATCTGAATGCGTTCCGGTATTGACCAATGTTAACGTGATTATGTCTTCTTCTACAAGATATATCAAAAGCCAGTCTGGCTTTATGTGGCACTCATGAAAGCCCTTATACTCACCCTGAAGAATATGATCGCGGTATTGCTCTGGTAATTCTACACCTCTCCGCAGCATATCAACTACATCATTGAGCAGCGACAAATCATACCCGCGTTTGCTTATTCGCTTATAACTTTTCTTATATGTACTGGTGAACTTAATGGTATACATCTAGTCCTCCTCAAGAGCACTTATAAGATCAGCCATATTGTTGTAGCCAGAAACAGAAGAATCTTTAGAGATCTTTCTGGCTTCAGTCATGGCATTCAGAGTTTCCTGATTATACTGAGGCATCTCTACAGCAAAAGGAAGCCCGCCGCGAAGTATACACTGACGGAGGAACATATTCACTGCACTGGACATATCGAGCCCAAGATTTGCGAACAGGGCATTTGCCTGTTCTTTTACATTTTTATCTATTCTGATTTGAGTTGGTGTTGTTGCAGCCATGTCACATTATCCCCTTTCTGTTATTGATAATTTTACTACGAATAGTTTACATTGTCAATCAAAGCGTGGCCGAGTTTTTAATATCTAATCATGCTTTTTCCAGACAATAAAGAAAAACCGTTGAAAATTCAACGGTTTGAATGGTGGAGCGTAGGGGGATCGAACCCCTGGCCTCAAGATTGCGAACCTTGCGCTCTCCCAGCTGAGCTAACGCCCCGCAACCAAGGGATATTATAATCCCCGGTGCTGCAAAATGCAATCTGTAATTGATCTAACTATGCCTGCCAGAGTCCGTGCAGGTTGCAGTATGCCAGAACGGCTTCAACTTCGTCGCCTTCGCAGATTGCGAAGCATGCTTTCGGAGCTTCACCCGGCTTCAGAGCTTTGCGCTGATTGCCGCTCTTAGTCTTGAGTGCGATCCATTCGATGAAATGCTCCTCGAGCATAGGGTGCTCTACAGAACCTACTGTCACACATACCGTATTGTCTTTGACTTCATATACAGGCACGTGTTTTTCGACTGCAGCATCAGTTGTACCGGGAACGAGTTCCTGCATCGGTTCTCCGCAGCAGATGACCGGTACTCCGGTTTTCTTTACTACAGCTACTATCTGTCCGCAATGGGAACAGCGATAAAATTTCATTTCCATAGTGTTATCCTCCTTGTTGTGATGTAGATTGATGTTTATTATGTGTAGCGGATAACAGGGCCGGGCGAATCTGCCGTAAACAGATATATTCGCTCCTTAAATGCCCATTTGAAAACATAATAGCATTTTGCAGCGACCGATTTCAATTATGCACAGCTATTTTTAGGGACTAACAGTGTTCTTTATTAGTACAACACAAAGTATTGACAAGAAGTTTATTTTTTCGTACAATGTGGACAACAAGAAGAGATAAAAGAAATCGAGATCGCGAGACAACGCAGGATTAGGAGGACGGACCAATGGGATCATTTAAGAAAGAGGTCATCCTGGTATAAAAGCACTGCACAGGTTGCCTGCTTACAGGACGGATTTAAATGAGTTAGAGAATACGACAGAGAGCGTATAGCGGGACGACCATAAGAAACAAGAAACAAACGGACACATTGATGTAAAAGTACATGGGAATGTACATACAATTGAATATTAAGATAGATTTTAAAGGAGAGGAATCCGGACAGACGGCCTCTCCTTTTCGATTTGCGGGGCCTATACCTTTTCCGGTGATCAAGCTAATATGACGCTTTGCCAACATCAGTGGCAGAAAGAAAAAAATGGTGCATAACTTGTGTAGTACACCACTTTTCGGTATCAGAATGATGATGTATTTTACCTGTATGTAACAGCAAAGCATCCGTCGCCGAGATTGTCATCGACAGTCCATTTGAATGACAGTTCGGGATATGCTTCTTCAAAATATCTGCGGTTGCATGCTTTATGACCGATCATGTTGGAATACCAGCGGCTGTTTGATGATACAGTCACGCGGGACTGTTTCGACAGGCCTGCTTTTGCCGCATGATCAGCAAGCTCTGGAGATTTTGCAAGCAGCGGTTCTATCCGTTCTTTTGCTATTTCTCCTTCGACCAGCTGGCGGAAAGCAGGGTGGTAGGTGCCGCCGTTGATGGCACCGCCTTCGCCTATGATATCCGTGCTCTTTAATCCGACACGCATAATAAATATACCGGCATCATCGAGTATCTTATACATTTCCTTAGTGCGGAGAACGGCTTCTTCACGGCTGAGTGCCTGATATTCTCCTGATTCATACATCTCGTACAGACGGGTGTCATCGAGAACGATAGTAGGATAAAGACGTGCAAGTGCCGGATTCAGTTCAGCTGTTTTACGGGCAGACATGATGCATGATTCAAGTGAATCTCCCGGCAGTCCGATCATCAGCTGTATGCCGAATTCAAATCCGTATTCTTTAATAAGATCTGCTGCTCTGTAAACATCTTCGCTGCTGTGTCCTCTGTTTGAGAGCTGCAGCACTTTATCGTCAAATGACTGGACACCGAGTTCGATGGTATCGACACTGTATTTCTTCAGATTATCCAGGATATCGCGGTCTATATAGTCAGGGCGTGTTGACAGGTGGATCTTGTCGATCAGGCCTTTTTGCTTGTATTCATAAGTCACGGCAAGATAGGCGGACTGTTCATCGATCTCGAGTCCGGTGAAGCTGCCGCCGTAGAAAGCCGCTTCGACTGTTTCGCACTGATCGAGCGTAGTCAGCCAGGTGTCTATTATGTTTCGCGCATCCCGGGGCGTGACATCTTCGGTGCGGGCAGTGATCTTGCGCTGGTTGCAGAACACGCAGTCATTGGGACAGCCTTTGTGCGGTATGAATATTGGGATTATGGCATGTTTTTTCATGGAAATTCTCCGGTATATTTATTAAGATGTCTTTTTATTTTGAAATTATGAGATTTACAGAGGCGATGCTTTACATGTTGTGATAACAGAGCCTATGTCTGTAAGCGGCCATTCTTCAAAAAATCTGACCGATAATCCGCGCTCTGTTATAAAAGCGATGATATCTTTACTGTCAGGATGACTTGAAAGGTCGCCGTTGAAATATATCGTGTCGCCGGCCCGTCCGCTTGTCCCGCCGATGAATCCGGTGTCGTATCCCGGCAGCACTATATGTCCCGGACTGATCGTCAGTACATCCATTCCGGCAGCAGTGCATGCTTTTGCCATACCGCGGTCATATGTGATGATCGATCTGTCATCTACGATCACAGTGCTGCATTTCGCATATCCCTGCCTGACATTTACCATAGTCATCCCGGATTTTTCGGCAAAATCGATTATGTGTGCTGCCGTATACTGCAGATTGTGTAGAAGAAATCTGCCTGTGCAGGCGGCGTTGTAAGCGATATCTCCAGGATATTCAGCAGAGAGTGGACCGAAGCCCGGATACCTGTTCTGTTCATCATCCTGATATGAGATTACCGGCGCATCGTCTTTTGCGCCCATTTTGCACATGAACATGTCCGGATGCTTCGACAGATACGGAGAGACGATTTCTGCGGCAGAGAATGAAACTGTGCAGTATCCCTGTGATGACAGACAGTCTGCAAGCATATCCGGCCTGTCTGCGGATAGTATTACCTGTTTTCTTAACTTGCCTGTATCAATGGTCATGAAATGCCTCCCGGTTCTCAGTTCTGTCTTCTGATGCCTATTTTACCACGCGCTGCAGGAGATCCGGCATAAAATTTCATTGACCGGCTGAGTGCAAAATGCTACGATACATAAAGCTGTTAGCAAAAAAAGAAAGCAAGAGGTAAAAATTATAATGAAAATCGCAGTAACATACGAAGACGGTAATGTATTTCAGCATTTCGGAAGAACTGAGAATTATAAGTTGTATGATGCGGAGGATGGAAAGGTAGTTTCGTCCGAAGTAAAGAGCACGAACGGAACAGGACATGAGGCTATAGCAGATCTGCTTAAGGCTGACGGAGCAGAAGTCCTGATCTGCGGCGGACTCGGACAGGGCGCAAAGGATGCTCTTGAAGCATGCGGCATAGAGATCTTCTCAGGTGCGGAAGGCAGTGCTGATGAGGCTGTTGAAAAATATCTGAAGGGTGAACTGGAATCCACAGGCGTAAACTGTGATCATCATGAGCATGAACATGATGCACAGGAGGAAGCCGGCTGCGGCGGAGGCGGATGCGCAGGCTGCAGCGGATGCGGAATGCCTCAGTTCCTCTTTGAGGGCAAAAATGTCGGAAAAACCGTTAAGGTGCATTACAGAGGTACATTCAATAACGGCGAGCAGTTTGATGCTTCATATGACCGCGGCGAGCCTCTTGAATTCGTATGCGGAACAGGCATGATGATACCGGGCTTTGACCGCGCGTGCGCAGAGCTTGAGCCGGGAGATGTCATAGATGTCCATCTGATGCCCGAGGATGCGTATGGTATGCCTAGGGATAATATGATCATTACAGTTGAAAAAGAGATCGTGACCGGTTCTGAGGATGTAGCTGTGGGAGACAGAGTCTATCTTACTGATCAGCTCGGCAGACCTTTTGCGGCACTTGTAACTGCAGTGGATGACAAGATGGTCACCTTTGACTGCAATCACGAAATGGCAGGTAAGGAACTCAATTTCAGGATTGAGATGATCGAGATCGCATAAGCTGCGGAGCTGGATCAAAAGCATATTTTGTTGGATGAAAAGAAAAACAAAGAAATAATTGTTGAATTTAACAAAATGCGGTGGTATCATACGCAACAAGTTATTGGGATTCACAAATGTTATGTTGATCTATAAAGAAGTCAGGAGAAATCATTTAAAATGAGAATGATCAGTGTTTTCACAGCAGAATACTATTATTACTACCGCCGCACCGGGGTAGCTGTTTTGCTGTGAGATTGAGACCGACATAACGATACCGTTTTTTACGTCAACAACGCTCCCGCAGCAAACAGCTGCAGGGAGCATTTTTAATTTAATACCGGAAAAGGGTTTCGGTATTGACCGGACGGTACCGATAACGGATGTTATCACCGGGGAAAAGAGATCAAAGGGAGGAAGTAAGGAAGATGACCGCTATTAAATTTTATGACCACGAACCTATTCCAATGGAAATGCACAAAGTCAAGATCGTGCAGCAGCTCAATCTGCTGCCGACTGAGCAGAGACTCGACAGGATAAAAAAAGCAGGATTTAACACATTCCAGCTGCATAACGGTGACATATTCATGGATATGCTGACAGATTCGGGCGTCAATGCCATGAGTGACAAAATGCTGGCCGGAATGATGGCTCCGGACGATGCTTATGCGGGAAGCGAATCATTTTACCGTATGCGTGATAAACTCGAAGAAATATTCGGAATTAAATACTGCCTTCCTGCGCATCAGGGAAGAGCCTGTGAAAATGTACTCGCTACGAGATTTGTCAAGCCGGGAAGCTGTGTAATAATGAATTATCATTTCACAACAGCAAAGGCGCACATAACCAGACTCGGGGGATATGTTGAGGAACTGGTAAAGGATGAAGGTCTGGAATCTAAGAGCGATCTGCCGTTCAAGGGCGACATAGATCTTGACAAGCTTGAGAAATGCATCGGGGAAGTCGGCGCGGAAAACGTGGCGTATATGAGACTGGAATCCGGCACCAATCTGATCGGCGGTCAGCCTGTTTCTGTTCAGAATTTCAAGGATGCGTGCGCCATAGCAAGAAAGCACGGGATCATTTCCGTTCTTGACGCCTCGCTGCTGCAGGATAACCTGTATTTCAACAAGATCCGTGAAGAAGCATGCAGGGATATGACGATACGTGAGATCACAAGAGAGATCGCCGACCAGTTCGATATAGTTTATTTCTCGGCACGCAAATTCGGATTCGCCAGAGGCGGAGCTATCCTGGTGAGAGATGAGGATATGTTCCATTCGATGGAAGACCTGATCCCGATGTTCGAGGGCTTCCTGACTTACGGCGGCATGTCGGTGCGTGAGATGGAGGCCATGACTGTAGGCTTTGATGAGTCGATGGAAATGGATGTCATCTCGCAGGGACCGCAGTTCATAAAATACTGTGTGGATCAGCTCGATGCATATGGTGTGCCTATGATCACACCGGGCGGCGGACTCGGAGCGCATGTGGATGCTTCGCAGTTTGTGGGCCACATCCCTCAGGAGGAATATCCGGCAGGTGCTCTTGTATGCGCATTCTATATATGCGGCGGCATCAGAGGAATGGAGAGAGGCACTCTGTCCGAAGAGAGGAATCCTGACGGAAGCGAGAGGATAGCTTCGATGGAGCTTGTGAGGCTGGCACTGCCGAGAAGAGTATTCACACTCTCGCAGGTCGAATATGTCATTGACAGGGTGAAATGGGTATATGACCACAGGGAACTGATTGGAGGACTCAGATTCGTGCATGAGCCGAAGACGCTGAGATTCTTTACCGGCAGGCTCGAAGCTGTATCCGACTGGCCGGATAAACTGGCAGCGGCATACAGGGCTGAATTTGAGGATCAGGCTGAATAACAGCAGCTATAATGTCATAACAAAGAAATGATTATACCGGGCGGAAGTGTTGCAGAAACTCTGCCCGGTGTATTTTTTCGCAGCCCGTTGTGGTACAATTGCTGCATTGGCTGAGGAAGCTCCGGAACGGACAGAAACAGCGGCAGACCTGAAGAAGGGAATACGGAACAGAAGGATATTTAAGAATGAAGATATACGAAAGAACTGTCAATTATTACGAGACCGATCAGATGGCAGTGGTACATCATTCCAATTACATCAGGTATTTTGAAGAAGCCAGGGTGTCTTTTATGGCGCAGATAGGCTGTCCCTATGATGAACTTGAAGAAGGGGGGATACTCAGTCCGGTCCTTTCGGTTTCATGCAAATATCTGCGTGCTGTCAGATTCGGCGAAACTGTGGTGATAAAGGTCAGACTGACTAAGATGAGCAGGGTAAAATGCTCGTTCAGCTATGAGGTCTGCGATGCCGTGAGCGGAGAACTCAGGGCGAAGGGCGAATCGGAGCATGGCTTTATCGACGGAAACGGCAGACCTGTTATCATGCAGAAGATCAAGCCGGAATTTTATGAAAAATTCATGGCGGAACTTGATAGTGAGGAGAATGATGGCGAGCAATAAATTAAAAAGAGAGCTGATAGTAAGTCCGAGCATGTGCGGCGAAGATTCATGTATGAGCATAGCAGCTGTATTTGATCTGTTTCAGGATACTGCAACCATGCATGCCGATACTCTTGACATAGGACCTGCAGGAATGAAAAGACGCAAAATGTTCTGGGTCATTACAAAGACTGTGATGCGCATTTTCCGCAGACCGGAGATGATGGATGAGATCAGCAGTGAGACCTGGATACAGGCAGCTGAACGCGTGAGCTGCGAGAGGGATTTTGCCATAAAGAGCGGAGATGAAGTCCTTGCTGACGGACGCAGTATCTGGGCGGTCATAAGCAGGGAGACAGGAAAACTCGTTCACATGGATCAGCTTTATCCTGTCGGTCTGGATTTTGATAAACCGGCACCCGAAGGTATTGCCTTCGAAAGACTCGGCAAAAAATATGAGGATGCGGATCATATAGGGACGTATACCGTAAGATCTGTAGATATAGATCTCGGCGGTCATATGAATAATGTAAATTATGTAAGAGCGATGCTTGGATGCTTCAGTACCGAAGAAATCAGGGATATCGGAATCAAAGGCGTCGAGGTCAATTATATTTCGCAGACCTATGAAGGAGATGAGATAGAGTTCCGTTTGCGCGATGCGGAGAACGGTCTGGAGATAGGTGCGCTGAACGATGACGGAAAAACTGTTTTCTCAGCGAAACTTTATACAGATATGTAATATGGAATAGCAGGACGATCTGTGGTAAAATCCATATGGCTGAATAATATATTTGCATAAGAGGAGAAAAATAAAATGGATATCACAAAAGACATAAGATTCGTCGGAGTCAATGACCACGATGTCGATCTGTTCGAGGGACACTATATCGTTCCGGAAGGAATGGCTTACAATTCGTATGTGATCTGTGATGAGAAGACTGCCGTCATGGATTCCGTAGACTGCCATTTTTCCAATGAATGGATAGAAAATGTTAAGGCTGTTCTCGGAGACAAGTCGCCTGATTACTTTATTGTACAGCACATGGAACCGGATCATTCAGGCAGCATCAAGACATTTATGGAGACGTTCCCTGACACGCAGATCGTTTCATCTCAGAAGGCATTCGGAATGATGAAAAATTTCTTCGAGGGAGAAGAATTTGCGGACAGAAGAGTCATTGTAAAAGAAGGCGATACACTGGAACTCGGTAAGCATGTACTCAACTTTGTTGCTGCGCCGATGGTTCACTGGCCTGAGGTAATAATGACATACGACAGCACAGAAAAAGTTCTGTTCAGCGCTGACGCATTCGGCAAATTCGGAGCACACGATGCGGATGATGATGACTGGGCATGCGAAGCAAGACGCTATTATTTCGGCATTGTAGGCAAGTACGGCATTCAGGTCCAGGCTCTGCTCAAAAAGGCTGCCACGCTTGACATACAGATCATCTGCCCTCTTCACGGACCTGTACTGAGCGAGAATCTCGGATACTATCTTGACCTTTACAACACATGGTCATCATACGATTCGGAAACAAAGGGTGTTGTGATCTCGTTTACTTCGGTATACGGCAATACCAGAAAAGCTGTTGAAATGCTTGCTCAGAAGCTTGAGGAGAAGGGCGTCGAAAATGTAGTCGTTAACGATCTGGCCCGCTCGGATATGGCGGAATGTGTAGAGGACGGATTCAGATACGATACCCAGGTGTTTGCAACTACAACTTTCAACAATGATATATTCCCGTTCATGAAGGAGTACATCCATTCGCTGACAGAGAGAAATTATCAGAATAAGAGAGTTGCATTCATTGAGAATGGTTCCTGGGCACCTACAGCAGCGAAGACTATGAAGTCTATGCTCGCGGGATGCAAGAATCTCGAATATGCAGAGAATGAAGTAAAGATAGTCTCGGCTCTGAATGATGACAGCAGGGCTAAGATAGAAGCTCTGGCAGAGGAACTCGCAGCAGCTTACAAGTAGAAATGCCGAACAAGAGATAAATAACAGACACCGGATGTCCCCCGCCTCTTAGGCGGCGGGTTCCATTTTACTGATGCTCTCAGGAGCTGAAGCTCCCGGTGTCTGTTGACGGCGTCGCTCGCTCCAATCAAGCGAGCTTGTTGGAGCTTTGCTCCTGGTTGAATATGCCTGTGAAATGATCATACAGTTGATGCAGATCATTCACAGGCTGTTATTATGCATCGATAATAAAAAGCGCTATCTTATGAATTTATCAATGGCTTTGTTCAGCTCTTCGATTGCCTCAATGTCGTCTTTTCTGACGGCATCGATGATACATGTAGACAGATGCTCCTTGAGTATCACTCTGCTGACAGAGTTGATCGCGGATTCGATTGCCGAAAGCTGTATAAGCACCTCGGAACAATCGCGGCCGTTCTCGACCATGCGCCGTGTGGATTCCATGTGGCCGATTATGCGGGACATCCGGTTCAGAACAGCTTTGGTATGTTCTGCTGAATGGATATGCCCATGATCATGGCTGTGGGCATTGTCTGCATGTATGTGTGAATGGGTGTATTCATGTCCGTTCTCGTCAGTATGCGTATGTTCATGAATATGACCTGAGTCATGTGAGTGAACATGACTGTGGCTGTGGTCGTGTGGATGGTTGTCTGCCATAAGCTCCTCCGTTTCTGTTCATGAAGAATAATAGCAGAAAAAAGGATGCCGCGTAACCCCTTGCGGGGGTTCTTAAAGCGCTTTCATTATGAGTGGGGGTTGGGGTATAATCAAACTGCGGCTTCGCCGTAAGTAATTTATATAACGGGAGATAGGAATTGAATATAACTGTTTATTGCGGGGCTATGCAGGGCATGGATCCCGATCATATGAGAAAAGCTGAAGAGCTGGGCGGCTGGATGGCTGCGAACGGACACCGCCTGATTTACGGAGCGGGAAATGCCGGCATGATGGGCGCTGTTTCAGATGGGGTACTCAAGGCAGGAGGCGAGGCTGTCGGAGTCACACCGGATTTTTTTGTGTACCACGAAGCAACAAGAGATGATCTTACAGAGCGTATAGTCACTGCGGATATGTCGGAACGGCGCAATATGATGATCGAACTCGGAGATGCTTTTATCGCATTGCCGGGAGGCACGGGGACGCTGGATGAGATTTCCGAGATCATGAGCCTGCTGAGGATAGGAAAGCTCGGAGATAAGATTAAGCCTGCGATGCTCTATAATATGAACGGCTACTATGATGAAATATTCGAATGGCTTGACAAAGCTGTAGCAAATGGATACCTGGGGAAGGATGACAGGAATAGGATACTGGATGTCAAGAGCACTGATGATATCGCCAGGGCACTGTTGACTGCCGGGCAGCCTGACCCTGCTCACCACAGATTCAGAGAAAGATGAAAAACCTGTTCAAATCGCTCTTACCGTATAAAATGACTGTTTTGATTGTCTTGCTTTTAATGGCAGGACAGGCTTATTGTGAGATGAATCTGCCGCAGTATACGCAGAATCTCATAGATACGGGCATTCAGAACAGGGGAATAGAACATATACTGCCCGAAGCGATCAGAACGGATGAATATAAAAAGCTGTCGGCGTGTATGGATGATGCGCAGCGTGATGCGCTTGACGGAGCCTATGAGGCGGATATTCAGGGTGCAGCAGATGACGGTATACTGAGGCTTAAGCTCACTGACGATAAAGCTCTGGATGAACTCGATGAACGGCTCGAAAAACCTGTAGCAGTCAGATATGCCGCGACTATAGGAGAAACGATAGATTTTGATGATTCTGTTGCAGATCTGAGATCGATGGGCATACAGTATGCCGGAGACTGCGATGAGGCAGCCGGAATGGACATGCTGGCAATACAGAACAGATATATGTGGAGATGCGGCGGAATGATGATGCTCATGTCAGTCATAGTCATGGCTTTCACTACAGGAATATCGCTGCTTGCTGCCAGGACCGGAGCCTCGATAGGCCGAGACCTCCGTTCCCGTATGTTCAGAAATGTCATGTCCTTTTCAAGTGCCGAAATGACAGTCTTTCAGACTTCATCCCTTATAACAAGGGCTACCAATGACATACAGCAGGTACAGATGACATCTACTATGATGCTTCGCATGATGCTGTTTGCGCCGTGCATTTGCATATGGTCGATAATCAAGGTGTATCAGACGCATGCTCACATGAATTTCGTCATCGTTACAGGCGTTATCGCTATTCTTCTGATGGCCGTACTGCTGCTTTCTGCAGCTATGCCGAAATTCAGGATCATGCAGACTCTCGTAGACGGACTTAATGCCGTTTCGAGGGAGATACTTACAGGAATACAGGTCATAAGGGCGTTCGGAAGGGAGTCGACTGAAGAGGAAAGATTCGACGAAGCCAATACCGCTCTGTACAGGAACCAGCTGTTTGTTAACAGGACCATGATATCACTCAGTCCTTTCCTTATGATCATCATGTACGGTCTGACAGTATGGATCACATGGGTCGCTGCCGGAAGGATAGATACGGGAGATATGCAGGTCGGGACAATGACCGCTTTTATCGCTTATACGATGGAAATAGTTTTCTCGTTCCTGATGATCACCGGCATGGCTGTATTTCTGCCGAGAGCAGGGATAGCAGCAGACAGGATATATGAGGTCATCGATACGGAAACGGGCATTTCGGACAGTGAAGATGCGCATTCTCTGAAACAGCCGGTAAAGGGCAGCGTGAGATTCGAGCACGTTTCATTTGCCTATCCGGATGCAGAGGAAAATGTCCTGACGGATATAGATTTTGAGGCAGGACCGGGAGAAACAACTGCGATAATAGGTTCGACGGGCTGCGGCAAGACAACGCTTATAAATCTGATACCGAGGTTCTTCGATGTTACGGAAGGACGGGTCCTGATAGACGGGACAGATATAAGGAATGTTACACTTAAATCCCTCAGAAATGCTATCGGATACGTGCCGCAAAAGGGCATGCTATTCTCAGGCAGCATCGAGGAAAACATAATGTGGGGAAATGAAGAGGCTGATCATGATGCCGTAGTCAATGCTGCTGAGATTTCGCAGGCTGCAAAATTCGTCGATGCGAGGGCGGACGGCTACGATACGGTCATTTCCCAGGGCGGCGTCAATGTATCCGGAGGGCAGAAACAGAGGCTTTCCATAGCCAGAGCGCTAATCAAAGATCCGGCGATACTTATCTTTGACGACTCATTCTCAGCCCTCGATATGAAGACCGATGCAGATCTGCGAAAGGCTCTGGCAGAAAAGACCGGAAATACCACAAGGATAATCGTTGCCCAGAGGGTGGGAACGATAATGAATGCTGAACAGATAATAGTGCTGGATGAAGGCAGGATAGCAGGAAAGGGGACTCACAGCGAGCTGATGCACAACTGCAGTATATACAGAGAGATAGCCCTTTCACAGCTGTCGGAGACCGAAGCTCTGGGTGCGTTTGTATAATGGCAGAACACGAAGAGAATAATATCCGGAATAACAGGCAGAAGAGGCGGCGGGGCGGACACGGACCGAGCAGTATACTGGCACCGGGCGAAAAGCCGAAGAATTTCCGCAAGGCGGTGACCGACACTCTGAGGTATATGGGAGGCTACAGGATAGCTATAGTTTTTGTCGTGCTTATTTCCGCTGTCGCAACTGTATTCGAGACTCTCGGACCGAAGGTAATGGGCGGAGCTACGACGCTGCTTGCGGAGGGCGCAATGGCAAAGCTCAGGGGTACAGGCGGCATAGACTTCGAAGGCATAGCGCATATTCTGATGTTCACTATGTTTCTGTATGTCGTGGGTGCTGCGGCACAGTTCGTTCAGGCGCTTATCATGACCAATATCACGCAGAAAGTCGTCTATAATATGAGACGCGACATATCCAAAAAGATAAACAGGATGCCTGTAGGATATTTTGAGCGTGTGCAGACCGGCGAGATACTCTCGAGGATAACGAATGATGTCGATACGCTCGGACAGGCGCTGAGCCAGAGCATTTCAAATTTCGTCTGGGCCATAGTAAGCATGACCGGAATAGTTGTCGTGATGTTCACTATCAATGTAACGATGACGCTTATCGCTCTTATGGTCATTCCTCTGTCGGCATTGCTAATGGCTCTTCTGATAAAGATATCCCAGCCGTATTTCCGTGCTCAGCAGTCATACCTGGGGATACTGGACGGCCATGTTGAGGAAAGCTTTACCGGTCATCTCGTTATCAAGGCTTTTAACCGCGAGGAGCACGCCTGCGAGACCTTTGAAGAGGCAAATGAAAAGCTTTTCGAGTCGGCGTGGAAATCTCAGTTCATGTCCGGACTGATGAGGCCTCTGATGAGGATAGTCAGCAATCTCGGATATGCGGCGGTCGCACTGGCAGGAGGCATATTCTGCGTCAGGGGAATGATCGGGGTCGGAGATATACAGGCCTTCGTGCAGTATGTCAAGAATGTCGGGATGCCTATACAGGATATTGCTCAGATAATGAATCAGGTGCAGTCCATGGCGGCAGCTGCCGAGAGAGTATTCGAGTTTCTCGGGGAAGAAGAGGAAACTGAAGATGCTGATCTGCTGACTGACAACGCAGCACAGGAAGAAATAAAGGGTGCGGTCGAATTTGATCATGTCAGCTTTGAGTATGATCCGGGTGTCACTGTTATCAGGGATTTCAGCGCAAAGATAGAGTCCGGACAGAAGGTGGCCATAGTCGGACCGACGGGTGCAGGCAAGACCACTATCGTTAAGCTGCTGATGCGATTTTATGATGTCTCGGGCGGTTCGATAAGGGTGGACGGCACAGATATACGCAGGAAATCGAGGCACGCACACCGAAGCGACTTTGCGATGGTCCTGCAGGATACATGGCTGTTCAGAGGTACCATCAGAGAAAATATCATGTACGGAAGGGAAGATGCAACGGAAGAAGAGGTCATCACAGCTGCAAAAACGGCAAAAGCTCATCATTTTATCAAGACACTGCCCGGCGGATATGATATGATTCTAAATGAGGATGCAACCAATATCTCGGAGGGACAGAGACAGCTTCTGACCATCGCGAGAGCTGTGCTGGCGGACAAGAGGCTGCTTATACTCGATGAAGCAACATCTTCGGTAGATACGCGTACAGAAGAGGAGATCCAGAAAGCTATGGATGCCCTGACCAGGGGCAGAACAAGTTTTATAATAGCCCACAGACTTTCAACTATAAAAAACGCAGATCTCATTCTCGTAATGGACAGGGGGGATATAGTTGAGCAGGGCACTCATGAGGAGCTGCTGGCAAAGAACGGTTTTTATGCCGCGCTTTACAATTCGCAATTTGAATTGGCAGGATAATTAGAAACGGAGGAGAGGTAATGAGAAGTTTCATGGAAGAGTACAGATATTGGCTGGAATCTGATGCTGTAGACGAGGCAACAAAGGCCGAGCTTAAGGCTATCGAGGACAATGAGGCGGAGATAGAAGGACGTTTCAAGGCCATGCTCAGTTTCGGTACGGCAGGACTCAGAGGTACTATGAAGGCCGGCATAGGCAATATGAATGTTTATACGGTCAGATATGCGACCCAGGGCTTTGCTAATCTCATAATCGAGAAAGGCGGGCAGATAGGCGGCGATTCAAAAGAGGGATGCGGAGTTGCCATCGCTCATGATTCGAGAAATAATTCGAGACTGTATGCCGAAGAGGCA
>CACYHR010000062.1 GCA_902774265.1 uncultured Eubacteriales bacterium | reverse complement strand
ACTGAAAAATTCAAGTTTAATTAACCCTTGTTACCGAATAGGGACAACTTAAATCCCACTTTAAGTGAAATAATAACAACTTAAAGCGCACTTTATGGACATAAATCCGCTTCTAAGCTTAATTTTATGTCATGGGGGAATCAATGAACCATGACAGGAGGTATTAATGACAGAGGAAGAGAGAATTCAAATTGGGTATTATATCAGGCAAAAAAGAGATTTGAAAGGCTGGAAGGCAACTCAACTTGCTGAAGCGGTAGACGTATCAATAGGCGGGAGATACGACATCCTGATCGTCCTTGGCAGCAGTAACTGCGGCTACAGGGCTGAAAAGGCGTATGAGACGGCGGGTGGCGATTCTCAGACGGTCTTCGTGGTAAGCGGCGGCAACATGCACGCAGAGTATGAGATGACGGAAGCTGCATACATGGCTGAAATTCTTAAGAAGATCGGCATTTCTGAAGAGAGGATAATAGTTGAAGACAAGGCAGATAATACCTTCCGCAATCTTGAACTTTCGGCAGAGGCCATTGAGGATGCCGTCAGATCGGGCTTTATATCCGCGCCGGCTGATGATCTCAGGATAGGAATCGTGACTGCAGGCTTCCATATCCCGAGAACAAGGCTTATGGCAGCGGAGATAGAGTGGTATAATAATAAGAATCTTGTTTTCATACCTGCATATTCGGATCGCATACGTCCTGACAACTGGTTCAGAAACCCGAAAGGACTGAATATCGGACTGAGTGAAATATCCAAGGCGTGCGCATTGTGTCTGCCGGATATGCAGAAGACAGCGTTTGATGCGGCAAGATAAATGAACTTTGGACAGAAGTACGTATTTTAAAGATTTTCGAAGAACCGGAGGGCTTACCCAAAGAAAGCTCAAAGAGTACATACCGACAATGATCATGACAAATCTGTCGGTGCTGCTGCTTGTTTCAGTCGACGGTCTTGTCGTAGGAAATTTTGACGGAATGGATGCCCTTTCCTCGGTAAACATCTTTTATCCTGTCAGCCTAATAACAGGGACACTTTCCGTTATGGCCGGGGTCGGGATATCCACAAGTCTCTCGACCGCTATGGGAGAGAATGACTTTGAAAAACTGGACTATTTAAGAGGCCTTTCGCTCCGGATCATTATCATCATGGCGGCTTGTGTGGCAATCCTGCAGATCCCTGTGGTCTTGCTGATGATCAATTCATACAGACTGGATGCAAAGATGTATGCTCTTACCTGGCAGTATGCCATCGGTCTGATGATATGCGCGCCTTTCGCCCTGATTTCCGTTGTAGGTACATTCCAGCTTCAGATAGCAGGCAAGATGAAGGCGCTGATGCGGCTTTCTGTGATGGAGAGCATTGCCAATCTTGTATTTGACCTGCTCTTTGTCGGAGCTTTCCACCTGGGAGTGGCCGGAGCGGGTTACGGAACGGCTGCCGCGAATATCCTCAGGTGCAGCGCCACTGTTATCTATCTGGCACGTTATACGGACATGTATAAGAGCAGCAAACGTAGCTTCAGTCTGAAGGATGTGTTAAAAGTGCTTGAGTGCGGAGCTCCGGATACTGCATATCAGCTGGTTGCAGCGTTCCGGAACTATTTCATGATGCAGATATACCTGAGCGCGTTCGGTCAGACGGCTGGTGTGATCAAAGGAGTGTGCACATTCACTTTCAGCATCACAAATGTGCTCATCAGCGGGATCGTGGGAGGAATGAGACCATTGACAGGCCTTCTGACAGGTGCTGAAGACAGGAAGGGGCTCAGGACACTGATGAATCAGGGCTTGAGGCTCAACCTCATTGGCGCAGGGATCGCCACAGTCGTGGTCATAGCTTTCCCCGCATTCTTCTATGCTCTGCACGGTGTTAAAGACATTCCGGACGGAGGACTGCTTTCTGTCAGACTGTATGCGGTGGATTTCATTATCGTGGGATGTAACAGCATATTCCGCATGTATCTGGCCAACCGCAAGGATTCCAGGTTCGCTACTATACTTACCCTGGCGGGCAATGCTACGCTGCCGGTATTTGCGTTCATCCTGTCGCGCATTGCACAGGCGCCGTATATCTTCCTTTCATATCTGATCACGGATCTGCTAGTATTCATGGCCTCATCAGGCAGATACAAATGGTGGACCGATAAGGACAAGGAGGAGTTAAACAGCGATGAAGAACACGTTCTGTACATGACGGTAAGGCCTGATCAGGCGGTCGATGCCTCAAGGGCGATCAGGGCTTACGCAGAAGAGATTGGAGTTGACCGGAAAGGTGTTTACTGTGCTGCACTATGCATGGAAGAGATGGTGGCTTACGTAAAAGAGGTGAAAAAACCGATATCCTAAGGAATATTGGCGTTAAGCGCGGGTTCAACAAGGCGGTCTCTGAAAAGCAGCTCTCTAATACACACGATGATGCAGTAGAGAAGAGCCTTAAAGAGTTAAACGATCGGATCAGCGTGGAGATAATTGTAAGGTTCAAGAAGGATAAAGAAACCTTATTCGTATGTCTGGATGACGGAGAATGCATCGCACTTGATAAAGACGTAGAGTCTCAGAAACTGATCACTGACAACTACGGACTTCTTAAAAAGCTTGCAACAAGCGTTGAATACCAGTATCTGCTTAACATGAATTACACTCGCATTATCTTCGCGAAAAAATAGCGGCTAATATACATATCTGACAGAAAAGAGGTGACACAGCCACATGATTTACAAACCGGAAGAGGTAACAGACAGAAAAGGTGAAGCTTGCGTTTTCAGAAGCCTGAAAGAGGAAGATGCCGATGAACTCGGCAGATTTGTCGAGCAGGGATCTAAGGAAACACCTCTTTTTCCGTGGGAATCCAGTGTTTCCAGACTGAACGCAGATACTGCTGCTGAATACATTCTTGAGTATGAAAGTGACGAGCGCAAGCTTCTCCTTGGGGTTTTCAGAGACGGCAGACTTATTGGCGTCACAGAACTCACAAGAATAGGCGAATGGAAGAAAATGCGTCACCGCTGCGCTACGGCTGCCGGCATGCTAAAAAAAGCTCAGGGAAGAGGCCTCGGGAAAAAAATGACGCAGGCCATTATAGATGCCGCAAGGGAGGCCGGCTATGAGCAGCTGGAAGCCACCACCTCGGTGACAAACGAAGCGGCTACCGCTAATCTTCGCAGCCTTGGCTTTCAGCAATACGGCATGATTCCTCATAAATTGAAAAATAACGATGGCAGCTATGTTGATGAGCTGAGGTTCGTAAAATGGCTTTGACTGATGGATATACACTGGTGCATGAGCACATGTCGATAGACCTAACTCCCGGTGACGTGGGAACAGAGGCGTTCGATCTGCTGTGTCCGGATCTTAAGGACGCATACAGATACGGAGTCCGAAATATCGTGGATATGACAAACCAGTCGATGGGAAGGTCTCCGGAGTATGTAAGACGGCTGGCAGAGGAGACCGGCATGAACATCATCATGTCGACTGGACACTATCTGGAACAGTTCATTGACCAGGCCATCATGGATCAGACTCCGGAGGAGATAGCCGAAGAGGCGGTGCGTGATCTGACAGAGGGTATCGAAGGCAGCGGCATGAAGGCAGGCATCATTGGCGAGATAGCATGGTGTCACGAGGGTCCGTGCGAAAAGGAACTGAGGTCCTGGGAAGGGATGTGCATTGCAGCACGCAGGACCGGCGCCACCGTATCTACACATCCGAGCCGTGGGATACAGCAGATACCGCAGGCGGAATATCTCATATCGCACGGGATACCGCCTGAAAGAATAGTTATAGGCCATGTCGAATTCTACCCGGACGATGAAGCCCTGAAAAAGCTTCTCGGCCTGGGAGTATATATAGGCCTCGATATGATAGGCAAAACTGTCGGCAGGGGCGACGAATATCGCGCGGATACGGTACGCAAGGTAAAGGAATGGGGCCATCTTGACCGGATGCTCCTGTCTATGGATATAGCCAGGACACAAGACCTCAGGTCCGCAGGCAGCTATGGATATGCGTATATGTTCGAGACTTTCATACCGATGCTTGAAAAACGCGGTATCACTGAGGAAGATATAGAACTCATGCTCAGAGAGAATCCTAAGAAAGCTCTCGGAAACAGTGAATCATAAATGACAGGAACTAAGTAATAAACTACAACGAAAAGTATATCGAGACATATGACAAAGCGATCGAGTATAAAAAGCTCGCCCGCAGGGAAGTGTTTGAATCGGAGGCAGAGGGCCTTGTTCGCTGCAACGGAGGACCTTTTATCAGTGAAGAAGAGTATTCAGACAGGATCCTTCCGTTTTGGGGAAAATACGGAAGAAAGCCGAAGAAGCTCTGGTTCGATCTCTTCGGCTCGAGAGATCATTCATGCGATCCGAGGTTCATACCTACGGACATGTACTATAATGAGATCATTCCGTATGTAAACAATATGCAGTTCTTTTATTTAGCCAGGGACAAGTGCATGTTTGATCGTTACCTGCCTGACGTCAGGCAGCCTGAGACTGTATGCAAATGCATGTCAGGTTTTTATTACGACGCGGGGATGAACATGATAAGCAGAGCTGAAGCCATAAAGCTCTGCCTCGGGCATGATGGCAGGATCATACTGAAACCGTCTTTTTCATCAAGCAGCAGGAACCTGCATTGCATCGACCCGTCCGTATGCAGCGAAAAGGATGTCGATGCGTTGTTCGATCTGCTGGGTGCGTATTTTATAGTCCAGCACAGGCTGGAACAGCACCCGGAACTGGCGCGGCTCAATCCGGATACCGTCAATGCCATAAGGGTGTATACGTTTCTGACCGGGGATGGTGTATATATACCGCATTCAGTTATAAGAATCGGTTCCCCAGGCATGCAGGCCACTGATCAGGGCAGCGGAGGACTGGATTGCGAGATAGAAAACGATAACAGCCTGAAAAAAAAAGTAAGTAAAGCTGAAGCCAAATACTATGAAAATAATGGAGATGAGACTATTGTGAGGGAGGAGCTGCGCTGGCTGGATACTCCTGAATGTTTCAGGGCCGATACAGGATATAAGATCCCTTCGATGGACAGGGTACGCGATATCGCGCGTACTGCGCATATGAAGCTGCCGCATTTCAGGTGGATAGGATGGGACTTCGCGGTAGGCACAGACGGTGAGCCGGTGCTTCTGGAATATAATCTGGCTCCCGGACATATCAACGGACAGATCATAACATGTAAGCCTATGTTCGGAGAAATGACTGAAGAGATCTTTGATGACTATTTCATCCACAGGAGGATAGGGAAGAGCCGGCTTACGAATAAGCTTTGATTCTTTAGCGCGCGGTATGAAACAGGATTGATCAGAATGAAATCTAACTACTACGAAAAACAAGCCAAAAAACTATGGGGCAAAACTCCTGCGTACAGGGAATACGAGGAAAAAGCTAAAGACAGGACAGCTGAGGATCAGGATAGAATCTCTGCAGATATGATGGCTATCTTTTGCGAGTTTGGACAGGCAAAAGATAGGCCGGCTGACTCAGATGAGGCACAAAAGCTGGTCAAAAAACTACAGGACTTTATAACAGAACACTACTATGCCTGCACAGATGAGATACTTGCAGGTCTGGGAGAAGCCTATGGCTGCGGAGGAGAGTTCACAGTAAATATCAATACTGCTGCAGGAGAAGGCTCCGCGGAGTATGCAGCTGAAGCGATCCGTATTTACTGTAATAAATAGAGCGGGAGAAGGATTTTCATACAGACTCGGCCAATAACGGCTGAGCTTTTTTATAGGCAAACAAACTGATCTGATCACATCCAGGGGCTCTCACCCCCCTCTAACACTCTCATGTTAAATACGGCAGCATCCATAAAGGATACTGCCGTCAGACTGTAGACAAAGTCCTCCCTCCACATTGTGGAGAAAGGACTTTGTCTTACAGTCTGTGCCGATGTTTACCGAACGGTAACATCGGCTTTTATGTGTGCCGGGCATGGCGCAGTTCTAACGGGTGAAAGTCCCGTCACGGGTATTTACCGCCAAGTGTAGCGAACCACAATCCGGAAGCAGTAATGCCAAGGGGGAGGAAGTGGTGTAGCAAAGCCGAGGAGCCTACGAACAGAAACCGGATATGAGGCTATGGGGCGCTGGAATCGGTAGCTTTTTCAAATGCTTCTATTATTGGAGCTGAAGCATTCTATGGATGCAGAAATCTTAAGTCTATAGATGTACCAAATGTGAAAGAAATACATAGCAGTGCATTTGCTTATTGTAAGAAACTTGAAAACGTTTGTTTCCCGGCGGCTACATCACTTAGTGGAAGAGTATTTTACCATGCAAACGTATCGAATTTAACACTTCCTGCTCTGAGCAGGATAGATATATATACTTTTTATAGTGCTAGCATCGGATATCTCGACGCTCCAAATGTTGTTAGTATAGCAAACAATGCATTTGCAAATTGCTCTAGCGTGAAAGCATATAGTTTTCCAAATGTTGAGTATATTGGAAATTCAGCATTCTACAGTGCAAAACTAAGTGTTTTCAATTTCCCAAAGCTTAAAAATATCAGAAATTATGCGTTTGCAAATTGCGATTTTTCATCGCTAGAATTGTTGATGTCAAGTATAGGCGGGGATTATGCTTTTTACTATTGCTCAAAGTTAGTAAGCGTGTCTATGCCGAATGCAACATACGTAGGCGCAAATGCTTTTGCGTTTTGTTCTTTACTATCCATTGTGCACATGCCGGAAGGAGACTGTATATTCAGCACTGGGGTATTTGCTGGATGCAATTTCAGTATCGTTTCGCCAGAACAATTTGGCAGATTGACTTCAATTTCTCCTGGAATGTTCCGATCTAATGAGAAATTAAAGATCGTCAGCATGCCAACTGTAACAAGAATAGGATCAGAAGCATTTTCGCATTGCTATAGTCTATCTGAACTTTACTTGCCGAATTATTCCGATGGTATTCATTACGGTACTTTTTCTGAGTGTTCAGCTTTATCTGAAGTGTCATTTCCGCTTGTCAGCAAAGTAGATCAGTATGCATTCTATAAATGTACTGGATTACGCCGGGCATATTTTGAAAATGCTAAATACACTTCCTATTACACATTTTGTGGCTGTTCAAATCTATCTGTTATTTATGCACCAAGGATTGAAATAATTGGCCCGCAAACTTTTATGAGTTGTACAGCGTTAAGTAATGCATCTTTTCCAAATGCATCGTTAGTAAGTGCCTCCGCATTTTTGGGATGTATATCCTTAGAGGATGTATACCTTCCGAATGTACAGATTATAAGCAGTTACGCATTCAGTGGATGCAGTAATCTTACTAAACTAAGCTTTCCAAGAGCGAGCCTGATTTATGGAAACGCATTCAACGGATGTTATTATCTGGAATCGCTTTATTTGATTGGATCATCGTTTTGCCGGCTGTCCGGATCAATAGCTCAGGCGCCAATAGGCGCGTACCATGATCTTGTTGGGCATGAGGGATCAATATACGTCCCGGCAGAACTGTATGATACGTATATATCTGCATCGTACTGGTCGGCATATGCTGCTCACTTTGTCAGTCTTACACAGGAGGAGATATCTACATTATGAAGTTACAAGTATTGATACCACAATACAAAGAAACGGACGAGGTCATAAAGCCTCTTCTTGATTCAATAGCCCTGCAGCAGAATATACCATTTGATGAAGTCGGAGTGATCATCTGTAATGATGGATCCTCTGTTTTTTTATCTGACGAATTGCTAGCAGGATATCCATACGAGATCCAGTATTACAAAGAGCCACATAGAGGTGTGTCAGGTACGCGTAATGCATGCCTTGATCATGCAACAGCAGACTACGTCATGTTCTGTGATGCAGACGATATGTTCTTCAATGCCTGCGGAGAACGATTCAGACGCATCAAATGGAACAACAGGGGATGCAGATCTACGGTGTGGAGATGTGCAAGCAGGGTCAATAAACGAAACAGCGGGATAGACTGTCCTGCGAGGACGGTAAATGAGGAATTGCTGCATGAAGCCATAGTGGACGCTATAAACGACATGCTGAAGCTTTCTGATAACTTCTACGACAGATACAGGCAGACCTTGATAAGGACTCTCGGAGCGGGAAATACGGCAGATCTGAAGCAAATTGAAGCTGAACTGAAGGAAAAGCAGCATAAGCTTATCGAACTCAGTGAAAAAGATCCTGACTACGATAAAACTGTGGACGAGATATATCAGCTCAAAGACAGAAAGTATGAGCATCTGATGGATGAGGCGGCGAGGGAAGACACAGTCAGACAGGCTGATGAACTCATGGCTTTTATAAAGAATCAGCCATCCGGCATAACAAAATTCGATGATACTCTGGTGCGTAAGCTCATAAACAAAGTAAAGATATCTGACAACGACATAACTGTTGTTTTCAAGACCGGATATGAAGTTGTTGTTGCAAAATAGGAGCCAGTTTTGAAGATACCTCTGCAGACTGTGAAACTGCGGAGGTTTTTTGTTTTGCTGTTTTAGTGAGTACAGAAAACTGATATTATTGTATCGATATGTCGAGGTAGATAAGGACTCGTATTATTCTCAAATGGAAGGAAACAATCAAAGAGAATAATGTTAGCTTTATAATGACCTTCGTGTTATCGGGATTGGTTATTATAGCAAGATCGCGTTATTAGATTATAAATAGTTGAAAGGAGAAATGATAATGTTAGCTGTATTGATCCTCGTTTGCACTCTAGTGCTGGCTTATTTTATCGGCAATGAGTTCAAGACAATAGCAGAGATGAAAGGCCATGACGGTTCAAGGTACTTTTGGTGGAGTTTTTTGTTAGGACCTGTTGGGTACCTAATGGTAGTTGCTTTGCCTGATAGAAAGGGAAATGCAGAGAAGCCTGTTTCACTTATTGATGATGCTACTTCTATTGTCGATGAACTCCCTGAACTATAATGCTGAGTTTTAGAACAGAATAGTTAAACGCTTTATTCCTATTTGCATAAAAATGGATATTGTACGATAGAGAATCAAAGCGTAAATGATTTGTGTTGTCTATTATCTTTTTACATGTTTAGAACAGAAAGGAAGGTAGCTATGGCAGAGAGGTTTCAACGATTGTTTACGCTGTCACCTAATCAATACGCAAAAGGTTGTCCTGTTATCATAGAGGCAGGAGCATTGCAAAAGGACACTGTGAGCAACAGCGTTTTGGCGCAAATAAAGATGAAGAATATTGGGGCTAAAACTGTAAAATCATGTAAAGTCTCGATAAGGGCATATGAGAATAATGGCAGTGAGGTTGAAGGTGTGTCAGATTTCTCCTTCCTGGATTTGAATGTAGAACCGGGAGAAAGCTTTGGCAGTAAGGTCCCTATATATATGCCTGAGCATATAACAAGAAGCATTACTGTATTTGTGAGCGAAATAGTATTTGAAGACGGTTTGGTTCAGAAAACAGAAGAAGACGAGTGGAAACCAGTACCTGACTTTAGATCTATTAGTGAAGAATTTGGATCAGAAGATTTAATAGAGCAGCTTTCAATTGAGATGGGATATCAGGCAAAATATGTGCCTGAAATAAAAGAAGGGTTGTTTATGTGCGCTTGTGGAGAGATAAATCTTGATAATGTAAGTGCATGTAATTGCTGCGGGAATTCATTTGATTCATTATGTAGTATGTTAGATAAGGATAGCTTGGAGAAACACTATTTGACGAGAAAAAAGGAAGAAGAGGCAGAACTACAACGAAAGAAAGAAAAGGAAGAGGTAGAATTACAACAGAAAAAAGAAAAAGAAGAGAAAACAAAAAAGACAGCAAAAATGATTTTTGCACTGGCAGCAGTGGTCATCATTGTTATTGCGGCATTTTCATATATTAAATATAAAAACACTTTAGAGCATTATAGCCCAAAAGCAAAGGACTTTGGGAACTATTCACTTCTTGAATCTAATATTCCATTTGATGCTGTTATCAAAAGTGTTTCTGCTGGTGATACGGCTAAACAATTTTTTGAAGCGACCGGTTTTACCCATGGGACAGAGTCTTTGGCTCCTAAGGGTATTAGTTTTCCGGTTGATAATGTCCAGCTTTTCGGGATTGATATGATTGCGAAAGTTAACACAGAAAGAGATTTTAAAAATGATAATGATGATAATAGAGTGAGACACTTTTTTTTCGGGAATGGGGATATTAGTGATAAAGATGCTGATTTCGATACAATAAACGTAAGCGCCTAATTTGAGGCGTTTGCAATACGTGAATTGGATTCGGAGCATTTTACTCTGAATCCTTGGAATAACTTTTGGAACATGCCTTCTGCACA
>CACYHR010000061.1 GCA_902774265.1 uncultured Eubacteriales bacterium | reverse complement strand
TCTGGGTATATGCGGCTATACAGGCCTTGAACTACCGTTCATCGTACCTGTGCTGATCAGTACTATACAGCTTGGGTCGACTGTTGACTATGCGATCCTTCTTTCTACCAGATACAAGCAGGAAAGGATCGGGGGCAGGAAGAAAAGGGATGCAATCGAAGAAGCTGCCCATACTTCAATACCATCGATAATAGTAAGTGCGCTTGGCTTTTTCACAGCGACGGTGGGAGTTGCCGTTTACTCTGATATCGCCATCATAAGTACGGTATGCGGGCTTATGGCCCGGGGAGCGGTGATAAGCATGTTCACGGTCATATTTTTGCTTCCGTCACTGCTTATGGCATCTGACAAGCTCATCTGCAGGACCACAGTGGGAATGAAAGAATCTATCAATGAGCATTCACCTGTAAACGGGGATGCAGCTATATGCTAAGGAGAGGGTATAAATGAAAAATAATATCAATAAAGAAAAGGCATATAAGATCATTGCAATGGTGCTGGATAGCCGAGAAAGGAAGCAGCGCAGCAGAGAGCAATGCTGAGGATACTACAGAAACTCAGGAAGCGATCGAAAAAGAATATCCTGATCTCCTCGCGTCACACTGTCAGGACGGAGAGGTCAGCAAAGAGGAAGTCATCTATGTAGCCATGGACGCAGATGGGAATATACAGGATACCTCGGTCACAGAATGGCTTCATAACGGTACAGGAGCTGAAAGCATCAATGATGTTTCAACTCTGAATGACATAGAAAACACATCAAATGACAAGCCGTTCACACGCGACGGCAACAGTGTGGTCTGGGAGGCGGACGGATCCGATATCAAGTACAAAGGTACGATTGATAAGGAACTTCCGGTCAGTGTGAAGGTAAGATATTATCTCGACGGTAAGAGCATCAGCGCCGGGGATATCGCTGGAAAGGCAGGAAACGTAACGATCAGATTCGACTATACAATCAATACAGAAGCAACATCGAACGGATATGTATTCAAAACACCTTATACTATGGCTAGCGGTGTCATTCTGGACGATGAACACTTTACAGATGTCAAAGTCAACGACGGGAAAGTGATAGACGACGGGAATAAATGCATCTGCCTCGGTCTTGCGTTCCCGGGATTGGCAGAAAATCTGGACATACACTCAACTGAATTCGAGATCCCGGAAACTGTTATGATCTCGGCATATACGGATCGCTTTGAGATAGACAGCACTTATACAGTTGCAATGACAGGTATGCTCTCGGACATAGACTTTGATGGCAGCGATTCACTGGAATCAAAAATAGAGCAGCTCCAGGATGGTATGGAAAAACTCGGAGACGCATCTGACAAGTTGGTCAAAGGTGCTGACCAGCTGACTGACGGGGCATATGAACTAGCGGAAGGCGCAGGCAAGATATCGGATGGAGCAGCGTCTGCTGCAGCAGGAGCAGATCAGCTTGCGAGCGGTCTTGATAAGATAAGCGATAAGTCAGGAGAATTGAACGGTGGGGCCAGAGAGGTGTTCAATACTCTGCTCTCCACAGCGCAGACTCAGATCGAAGCGACCGGCCTTAGTGTGGGCAGCCTGACAATAGGAAATTACAAGGATAAACTCGGGCAGGTGATCGATTCGCTTGACAAGGATAAAGTGTATGAACAGGCGCTTAAACAGGTCACTGCTGAAGTCGAAAAGAACAGAGACACAATTGAGACCGGAGTCACTGCAGCTGTTAAAGAGATCGTAACGACTAATGTTACCGCCGGCGTTGAGGATAATGTCAAGGATCAGGTAACAGCTGGCGTAAAGGTAAGTGTAGAGGCTGCAGTAAAAGAAGCTGTAATAAAACAGGCTGTAAATATGAGTGTTGAAGACTATGAAGCTGCAGCTTCTGCCGGACAGATCTCTGAGGAAATCAGGAATCAAATTGAAGAGACAATAAAACAGCAGACCACTGCAAAAATGGCCAGCGATGAAATAAAGGCTCAGATCGAAGTGCTGGTAAAAGAGAAGATGAGCAGTGAAGAAGTTAGGTCCAAGATCAGTCAGCTCATTGAACAAACAATGGCGAGCGATGAGATCAGCCAGCAGATAGCTAACGGGACCGAAGCAAAGATACAGGAACTCATAAATGAAGCCATGGAATCTGAGGAGGTACAAAACAAGCTTGCTGAAGCAGAAGAAGGGGCTAAAGCTGTTATCGCTTTGAAGACATCACTAGATAAGTATAACGCATTTTATCTGGGGGTCCTTGCATACACATCGGCAGTAGATCAGGCATCTGATGGAGCAAATAAGCTATCAAAGGGAGCATCTGAACTAAGCGATGGAGCCGCTCAGCTGTCAGATGGTGCGTCCAATCTGTATGAAGGCGCAAGCAAGCTCTATGATGGCATGGATACTTTCGACAGGGAAGGTGTCAGAAAACTGATAGCATCTCTCGATGAAGCCGGGGTAAAAGATCTGTTTGATCGATTCAGCGCTCTTGCGGATGTATCCGGCAGAGATTCGCTGATCGGCGGAATAGCAGACAATATGGATGGCGAGAGCAGGATCATCGTCAAAACAGGTAAGATTGCAGCAAACAATTGAATAGCGTTCTGATCCGCTTCCCAGCGGAACAGATAGCTATACATTTCATAAAGCCGCAGATAACAGTGCTTATCTGCGGCTCCCTCTCGTTAACGGGACTCTTAAAATGCGATTCTTTGATACTGATTGAAATATTCAAATTCAAATTATGTATGGGGATGCTTTTGTGGGAAAGAAGGGCGCTCTCGTGAGATTGCGCCTTTGAGTCAATCAAGCGTAAGAGAACTATTTGAGAGAACAGAGAGGTTCCCACTTGTGTTTTTGCACTGTGCTTTTAGCGTGTTGAGATGGAACAATCTCTGAAACAAAGCCCGGAACAGTCCGTGAAAAAATCTCTGTTATAGAGTGTTTTCAGACTGTTCCGGGTGTTTTTTCATTAAGGGTTTACTTTATGCCGTTTGTTCCAAAAATCGTTCCGTAGTTTGTTCCAGTGGACCAGTCTCGCTTTTCCGCCTGTAGACTCGCTGCTTTCCGTAGATCGGAAGCCAAATAGTTTTGCCGGTCTTCTCCCATCCGTCTATACGCGCCATTATGGCACTGATCTCAAAGCTGTTCTTATGCTGGAAATCAGCCTTATCCTTGCCAAAGCATTCGCACCAGATCTCTATGTTCGATACGTAATCTCTTCTCCTGATGTCCCCGCCGCTATAAAGCAGTCCCTGACTCTGAACATAATCCTGCCTGTCGTAAAGAGACAGATCGCTCCAGTTTACGGGCAGCGGAAGGTCGAGATAGTCTGTAACAAGACCTTCTCTGTCGTCATGTTCCATGGCGGCAGCCTGCTCGACCCTGGCTGACTCTTCCAACTCGCGTGAGAGGAACAGTGTTTCACCCTGACCGGTAAGGTAAAGTGCTTCAGCCCATATCTGATCGACGTCATCCTGCGTGAGATCCCACGGCTTTAAGGTGCCTGTGCCGGGAGTCCTGACTGCCCAGAATCTGCGGTTGCCTGTTATGTCTCTCAGGAAGCCGTTTTCCGCATTCGTAGTTCCGAAGAACACGCACTGCCTTGGATGAGGGTTGACCCTGCGACCGTATGAAGCCCTGTACTTGTCATCCTGGCGTGAGATAAATGCCTTGACCTTGTCTATGTCAGCCTTTCTTATGCCGGCAAGCTCGCCGATCTCGTGTATCCAGTAACCCTGAAGTTTTTCTGCTGCCGTCTTATCATTCATGTCGGAAATATTGAGGCTGTCAGAATACCATTCCATCCCGAGCTTAGATATGAAAGTGGACTTGCCGATGCCCTGAGGACCGTTGAGAACCAGTATGTGGTCAAACTTGATCCCGGGCTTATATATCCTGCTGACAGCAGCACATAGCATTTTTCTTGTTACCGCTCTGACATAAGGAGTGTCGTTAGCTCCGAAGTAATCAATGAGCAAAGTATCGACCCTTGGCACATTGTCCCATTCAGGAAGCGATGCAAAGTAATCCTTTACAGGGTGGTATGACCTGTCGTCTGTGACCTTCGATAGCGCTGTGCGGTAGTTGTTCTGTGTGAAGCTGCCGTAGCGTTCATCAACGAGGCACATGAGCTGCGCATCATCCACATCGCGCCAGTACTTTGAAGTATGATTCCACGGAACACTGTCTCTGATCTCAAGATCGTCAGCGAGCTGGTTGAATACGATGCCCTTGAAATCCTCGTCATTTTCAAGGATCAGCCGCATGTTGCAGAGAGTATTGCATGCTCTGCCATTTTTGTTCAGAGTGAGCTGATCGGTCCAGTCACCAGATCCTGCAAGTGATTCTCCCAGGCTCACATCTGAATTGTCATCATTATTTATAGTATCTGTTGTTATTTCTGTCATTCAAGCCTCCTGTGGTTTATAGATCTGTATCTGAATAAGCCGTTCTTAGTTGTGTTTTCTGTTTCTCTGTTCATGTGAACCTCCTGATTATGAGTTTTCTAATGTGATAATGGCTTTCAGCGCGTTCTTTCGCGCATCCTGTCTCTGTCAATGACCGCAAGATTCTCTCTTATATGTCCGGAGCGATGTTGTATGTCTCCGCAGACCTTCAGTTCGTGGCGGAGCTCTCTGATCTCTGCGGTGAGATATTTGATCCTGCCTTTCGCATCGCTTATCTCGCTTTCCGGCAGCACACGGCGCATTGTTCGTCTGAGCTCATCCCTGTCAAGGCTTAGAACCTTTATCCTGCCCTCAATATTCTCCATAAGATCCGTGAGATCCTTTTCGGTGTCCACGTGGTATCTGGACAGGAGCTTGGCCTGTTCTGAGTACTGATCGCATTTCAGAAGGTCTTCCTTCAGCAGAATATGAAGCTTTGTCGGGTTCTGCTGATACTTCGGCAGGTAGCCGAGCTCGTAGCAGTACCTGAGGTAAAGCTTTTCCAGACCGCTGCGCCCCATAATGCGGTCGATACGCCGGCGGAGATTATAATTGTTTGGCTGGCGGTATTGCTGACGCAGTCTCTCCGTCCTTACAGAAGGATCATTGTCATAGATCCTCCGCTCTATACTCTCTCTTGAGTAATCGTCCCCGAGCTTATGTATGCGGATAGGCTTCCTGCCGCCGGGCGGAGTGATCGTCCAGTACTTCCTCTGCGGATCAAAACGGTAGCTGTACCCACGCTTTCTGAGCTCATATTTGAATTCTTCTATGTTCAGACTGAGAGAAACTGCTTCGTCTATCGCCTGACGTGCTATGTTGTACCTCGTAGGCATTCCGGCTTTTTCCATTTTATAGACATACTGGTTCACGCCTTTGCCTTTGGGGTTTTCAACGATAGACAGACCGCGTTCGAGACATATCCGGTCGGATGCCTCCTTAAGCTGTCTGTAAGTGTCTTTGCAGTCATGGAATTTCAGTCCGTCTTTGAATGAAACTGAATTGATGACTATATGATTGTGAGTACACTTGGTATTAACATGGGTGGCGACCACTATCTGAAAGCGGTCGCCCCATAGTTCTCTGGCAAGCTGTACACCTATAGCGTGAGCTTCATCAGGAGTAACCTCTCCTTCGCGGAAGCTCTGGTAAGCGTGATATGCAACATTGCCGCCGGTCTTGCCGAACCTTATCTTGGTGGCATTGAACTGGTCGCGGGCGAACTCCACGCTGCAGTTGATACCGGTCGTGTAGAAGAACTGCTCTGTTTTGTCTTCGTCTGCCGCATAGGCAATCACATCAGCGAGAGCCTGCTTTTCAGATTCCGTGAACTCACGCAGAGTCTTCTCAGGGTTCGTGATATACTCAAGCGGACTTTCCGCCCGGCCCCGTATATTCCAGATTTTTGTTACTGCCATCAACGATCACCTCTCTTCGGTATGAGGATCTCCTGTTCGATACCATTCTGGAAAGCTCTCCATCTCATGGCTTCCGCCATGATCGCGATCATATCCGCTTTGTTGTCGGCGTTCATCGCGACTTCATCGATCTTGTCGGCGAATTCGCGGATGCTCTCCATGGCCTGCCAGAAGACCTCATCTGGCGTTACGACCGGGTGATACCCCTTGACTCTCTGTCTGAGGAATTCAGCCTCGGTCAGACCGGCTGCCTGCGACTTTGCTTTTATATCGCGGTCTTCTTCGCTGTTTACCCAGAAACTCTTTTTTATATCTCTTCGCATCATTATTTTTGTCTCCTTTCCTAGGCATAACTCGTGTAATATTTTGTTTGATCGGCTTCAGCCGGGGGTCTGGGGGCTGCCACCAGGTTCGCATTCCGGTCAGTAGGAGCAGGAATGCAGTGCTTGTTCCAACTCAGCAGACCCCCATACGGCAGTTTTCTTCATTTGATTTCAGATGCAGTTGCTGCCCGGCTGAATGCATTTTCTGTTTAGCGCACCGTGTCAGGCGGTGCTTTGGTGTATTAGTGGTTCTTCTGCAGGCCTGACAGCGATCTTTTCTGCTGTTGACACTTAGGTGGTATGACTTTTCATCTTTTGTGATACCATCTGCCGCCTAATCACTGATCTGCGCAACCTTTGATATATATTGCGCCGTTTTCTGATATCTGGCCGGCATCAGATAAGCCATGATTTGGTACCGGCCTTTGCATTCATAAGCCATGCTAATCACAGGCAGGGAATATCACGATCCGAGAAATCCCCAGTCAATACTTTCAGGATCAGCCTTAGCCACCTCCTCAGACGGAGGAGTTTCAACCTGCAATGGCTGGGGTGCAGAAGCGCATGCAGGCTGTATGGCGGATAAGCCTGTCATGCAGCCTGCCAGAAACAGCGGCAATGTCTGCTTCAGTGATTCACAGACACCATCTACTATCTGCTGTATGAATCTTTCTTCACGCTCGCGTGTCTCTAGATACGGGTCTTCCTGAACCTTGTAATAACGGTCAAAGTAGTCCAGCAGAGCGAGATGGATCACATGGTTCCAGGAAGTGAATATATCCCTGTCCATAGTCTGCAGATACTCCCAGGCTCTACGCTGATCCGGTTTATCCAGATTGAAGCGTACGGGGAGCTTTCTTGTGTTTTCTTCCATCATCTCCCCCTTCTGAGCATCTGATAGGCCAGATACTCATAGCCCTTTGCCGTTGCGCATATGTCGTCGTTGATCTCGACCCTGTCCGGATCATATTTGCCGAAGTTCTGCACGAGGCATGCTCCGCCTCCGACTATGTGAAGACTGACAAGATCCGGGTCATACTCGTATTTGCGAAGTGCAGCGAATATGTTTTCTACATATTCTTCCGCAACGCTGCGTATGACATCAGTGAACTTCTCACTGATGTCAGCTGTGCCAAACCTGAGAATCCTTTCGACTATGGATTCGTCGATACTCACTGCATATTTGTCCATCACTGCATTACGTGCCCTGATCATGCACTGGTTGACGCCAAGCTTCTCTGTCCAGCAGCGACCTTCCTGAGGCTTCTTGTCGACGATATACATGATGTTCATCGTGCCGTTACCGATATCCGCCAGCATATGAACCCCGCGGTACTGATCGATATTCCTGACTATCGCAGGGTAACCCTGCGGGAAGACCGTACAGCCTGTGATCCTGATGCGGTATTCGGTGCCGTTGAATTTGAACCTGACACTTTTCTTTTTGAGCATATATTCTCTGAAGGTCTCCCTCTGGGTACTGACCCATCTGAGCGGCAGGCCGCATGCGATATGCACATCGGCTTCCGTGATATGCTCCTGATTGAGCTCTCTGGCGATGGCCATCAGGGTCAGAAGGTAATAATCTTCATCGATCGCCTTGTCAGGTGTGAATTCCTTATGGCCTTCGCCGATCCTGTACCATCTGCCTTCGTATTCCAGAATGTTTCCGGTAAAGACCGGCGGGCTGTCGTAGGCTGTGATAGCTGTTGGTGTCACGGTGTTTGCTGTCTTGATGTTGCCATAGCCATGATCTATGGCGATGATCTTAGTTCCTTTTAGTTCTGTCATAAAATGTCTCCTTCTGAAAAATTCCTTGTTCATCCGGAGGAGCCTTGTGATATACTTGTATTGCTTAGAGGTATATCGGGGCTCCGGCCGGATATTCCGTTACATCAGCGGTTCATGTGTTGGACCGCTTTTAATTTGTCTGCCTAAGCGGATGTACTTCCGCCTGATTCCTCAGATTGATGCCACGGTTGAGCTCGAGGAATCTGTCCAGGTCTTCTGTCCTTATAAGGACCTTGCGTCCGATTTTCAGCGTAGGCATCATGTCACAGCGTATGAGCTGCCTGAGTGTATTTCTGCCTATACCGGTGAAGTCAGCTGCTTCTTCAACCGTCAGTGCGATCTTTTCCGTCATACGTTACCTCCTTTCTGCAATTGATGCTCTTTCTTGGATGTTGCGATATGCAACTTTTATCCATTGCTATAATAGCACATTTGAAATATTTGTCAAGCAATAAGCAACAAAGACAGAATATGATAAATTGCATATTGCATATATTTTGCAAAAATGTTATATTGAGTGTGAAAAATGATCCAAAATGAAAAAGCCCGGCGAAACTATCGCAGGGATGATCAAAAAGAGGGGTGCTATAAAATGAACGATATAGAACTTCGCAAAACAATCGGAAGCCGTGCAAAGGCAAGGCGCAAGGAGCTCGGGCTCACAATGGACTATTTGGCAGAGAAGCTGGATGTAAACAAGTCCACGATCATGAGATATGAGAAGGGAACTATTGACAATACCAAGCGTCTGGTTGTCGAAGGGCTGGCCAATGCGCTGCATGTTACTCCTGAGTATCTCAGGGGCGAGACCGATGAGTACAATACTGAGATTACTGACAGGAGACTGCTTCAGGTAAGGGATCTTATGGAAAAGGTATTGGGCGCGATCCCGCTTGGCATAGCATCTTCCGATAATGAGTTTGCTGAGAATATGCTGCTGGTCATGCTGGCAGAATATCTTGAATTTGCAGACTCGTTCACCAAAGCGTGCCACAGATTCGATTTTGACGGGAACAAGGAGAACGAGGAATTTGCAAAGATGATAGGCGAGTCGCTGGAGGACTTCAGCACCATGCTCTTCCAGCGCGAGATCATGCACACAGTAAGCACTCTGTATGATGTAAGTGAGACCCTGCGCAGCTATGTGCAAGACCCGCAGGCAGCGCAGAACCACATGAGAGCGATATTAAAACTTTACAATTTATAATAGGCAGTACCGGACGGAGCCGCGATATACCTCTAAGCAATCTATATCCAGGCCCACAAAAGGTTCTGCCGGAAAAGGAGGATCTTTTGAATCACAAAATATCTTATCAGGAGGGAAGCGTAAGAAAGAGAGGAAGAAAATACTACTACAGATTCAGGATGGAAGAGCCTGACGGCACGATGAAGATGCACGAATTCGTCGGGACCGAGTCGAAGCGTGAGACAGAGAACATACTGAAGAAAGCGATCGATGAGTACAACGAGCTCGGTAAGCTCCTTGATCCCGGTGACATAACTGTTGAGGAACTGATGGACGAATGGTTCCGGACAGAGATAGAACCGAGCAGCCGTGCAACTACTACGCTTGACAGCTATCGTAATGTGATGGATCACGTAAGGGCTCACCGTATCGGTAAACTGAAGCTGAAAGAGGTGACTGTGGAGGTCCTGCAGGCGTATGTCGATGAAAAATACTTCGGCGAATACGATGAAAACGGCAAAGAAATCAAACATTCTTACTCTGAAAGCTCGATGAAGGAAGAATTCGTGGTCCTGAACGGGATCTTCAAATTCGCTGTCTATCCGAAGGAGTATCTGAAATCGAGCCCGATGCAGCATGTGAAGAAGCGCAAGAAACCAAAAGAGTCAGATCTTTTCGGCGATGATGCGGAGAAAGTGGAGACCATTACCCATGATGAATTTCTGAAGGTCGTCGAATTCCTCAGCACTCATAAGAACAGCTACGGAGACGGTTACGAGTATATGGTCCTGCCTGTGCAGATCTCATACTACACCGGGCTTCGCGCCGGCGAGATCGCAGGCCTTTGCTGGGACGATATCGATATCCCGGGGCGCAGGCTCATTGTAAGACGTTCAATGTTCAAGGATAGCGGAACAAAGTGCTGGGAACTCAAAGTGCCTAAAAACGGCAAGCAGAGAGTCGTTGACTTCGGCGAGACGCTTGCTGGCATCCTTACAGAAGCCAAGGAACAGCAGGAGCGTGACAGAAAGCTGTACGGTGAGCTTTATCAGAAGCATTACTGCCAGATCCAGAGCATCAAAGGACGGCAGCACAACATGATATTCACGGATATCCATACGAAAAACGGTGTTATCGGCAGCAGGGTAGGACACGGCAGGCTCATTGAGGAAGCGGATAAAAAGATAAGGCTCTTGCCTCTGGAATTCGTTTGCAGAAAGTCAGACGGCGAAATGGTCACGATCCAGACTCTCAAGAACTGCAACAAGGTCGTTCAAAAGAATCTGAATACCATCCCGTTCCATATGCACGGCCTTCGCCATACCTATGGTTCGAACATGATCGCAAGTGGAGCGAATTACAAGGACGTACAGGAGCTGATGGGACATTCAGATATAAGCATCACGCTGAATACTTATGCTCACAGTAACGAGAGAACCCGTAAGCGTTCAGTGGATCTGATGGAAAAAGAGCTTGCCCACTAACTTGTGGGCAAAAATGTGGGCAAACCGCCTGAATCTTGTATTTTTGGAAAAAGAGAAATCCGCAACCCCGGTATTTGCAAGTGGTTGCGGATTTGTCTGGTGGATGATCAGGGGTTCGAACCCTGGACACCCTGATTAAGAGTCAGGTGCTCTGCCAGCTGAGCTAATCATCCATATTCACTTCAGCGCTCGCAAGATGTCTTTCGCGAGCCGC
>CACYHR010000060.1 GCA_902774265.1 uncultured Eubacteriales bacterium | reverse complement strand
ATTGAAAAGGCAGGCGGAAAGGCAGAGGTCATCTAATGGAATTTGTGAAGACATTCTCTAAGGCATGGAAAATCAAAGAGATCCGTGAAAAGATCATCTTCACGCTTCTCATGCTGCTGGTATTCAGAATCGGTTCCAATATTCCGGTTCCTGGTATCGATAGAGAGTATCTTGCTCAGATGTTCACGGGAGAAACAGGACTGCTCGATCTCTTCGACCTGTTCTCGGGCGGCGCATTCAGCAACTTCACTATTTTCGCATTGAGTATTACGCCATACATCACCGCGTCGATCATCGTTCAGCTTCTGACGGTCGCATTCCCTTACTTTGAGCGTCTCGCCAAGGAAGGAACCGAAGGCCGTAAGAAGATGGCAACGATCACAAGGTATATGACAGTAGTTCTCGGCCTCGTACAGGCTATAGGACTTACAGTCGGTCTCTTCAGGAGAGCCATCATAGATCAGAGCTGGTTCAGTATCTGCACCATTATCATAGTTCTGACAGCAGGAACGGCTTTCCTGATGTGGCTCGGTGAACAGATCAACGAATATGGTATCGGAAACGGTATCTCACTGATCATCTTCGGCGGAATCGTCGCAAGACTGCCGTCCGCAGTAAGAAGCGTTTATACTCAGGTAAAAGACGGAGCTGTATCTGTTGTAGCCGTTATCGTTCTCGTCATCGTAGCTGTTCTGGTCACAATGGTGATCATCATGATGCAGCAGGGCGTAAGAAAGATTCCGGTACAGTATGCAAAAAGAGTTGTGGGACGTAAGATGTACGGCGGCCAGTCGACTCACATTCCTATGAAAGTGAACCAGGCAGGCGTTATTCCAATCATCTTCTCAATCTCACTGCTGCAGTTCCCGCTGACGATAACATACTTCTTCCCTAATTCGAGCTTTACGGATTTTGTGACAAAGTATCTGTCGCCATCAGGCAATCCGGGAGTATGGATCTACGGAGCACTCAATATTGCACTGACTCTGTTCTTCACATACTTCTACACTGCAATCATGTTCAATCCTGCTGAAGTAGCAGATAACATGAGGCAGAACGGAGGATTTATCCCTGGTATCAGGCCGGGAGTTGCAACCGTTGAATATCTGTCAAGAATAATGAGCAGGCTCTGCTTCGCAGGAGGCATCTTCCTTGCAGCAGTAGCTACTATCCCTACAATAGTAAGCGTATTTACACCGTTCAATTTCTCATTCGGCGGTACTTCACTGCTGATCATGGTAGGCGTTGCACTCGATCTGGTGCAGCAGCTTGAGAACCAGATGCTGATGAGAAATTATCAGGGATTCCTCAAGTAAAGAAAAGTGAGGAAAGGAGAGAGTTATGAGAGCAGTATTACTCGGACCTCCGGGAGCAGGAAAAGGAACTCAGGCCGTTAAACTCGTAGAGAAATACGGCGTTCCGCAGATCTCGACCGGAGATATTTTCCGCAAGAATATTAAAGAAGGAACAGAGCTCGGCAAAAAGGCTCAGGAATACATGAATGCCGGCGAACTCGTACCTGATGAACTTGTAGTAGACCTTGTAAAAGACAGACTCATGCAGGAAGACTGCGCTAACGGATATCTGCTCGACGGTTTCCCGAGGACTATCTATCAGGCAGAAGAGCTTGATAAATTCCTTGCGGAGCAGGGACAGAAACTCGATGCGGTCATCAATTTCGAAGTCGGACATGATGAACTTATCACGAGACTGACAGGACGCAGAATCTGCAAAAAATGCGGCGCAAGTTACCACATCGTAAACATACCTCCGAAGAAAGAGGGAGTTTGCGACAAGTGCGGCGGAGAACTTGAACAGAGAAAGGACGATACTGTTGAGACTGCTGAAAACAGAATCAGCGTTTACAGAGAATCCACAGCACCTCTGATCGGCTACTACGAAAAAACAGGCGCTCTCAAAAACTTTAACGCAGAAAGAGATCATGAAATAGTATTCAACGAGATCGTTGCAGAAATCGGAGAGTAGTAATAATGATCATAATCAAATCCAAACGGGAGATAGACCTGATGAGAGAACCGTGCAAGGTAACAGCCGAGCTGTTCGAAGACCTTGCTGAGTTCATCAGACCGGGGATATCGACCAAAGATATCGACAAATTTGTTGAGGACAGATATCTGAAACACAAAATGTCACCGACATTCAAGGGCTACGGCGGGTTTCCTGCCGCAGCCTGCGTGTCGGTTAACGAAGAAATCATTCACGGTATTCCTTCCGACAGAAGAATTCTCAAAGAAGGCGATATTGTGAGCATAGATATTGGAGGCACCTATCACGGCTATAACAGCGATGCGGCGAGGACTTTCCCCGTAGGAGAAATCAGCGCTGAGGATCGCAAGCTCATAGATGTCACCAGACAGTCATTCTTCGAAGGCATCAAATACGCAATGGTCGGATATCGTATCCACGACATAGGACACGGTGTTCAGCAATATGCGGAAGCCCACGGCATGGGTGTTATCAGAGATTACACCGGCCACGGCACAGGAAGCAAACTTCATGAAGATCCGCTGATTCCTAACTACGGCAAGCCGGGAACGGGAGCCAAGATCAAGGAAGGCATGACTCTGGCAGTTGAACCAATGCTTGCGCTCGGCACATATGAGTGCAGAGTGCTTGCAAATGACTGGACAGTAGTAACGCTTGACGGACGCAAAGCTGCTCACTATGAAAACACTATACTGGTCACCGATGGTGAACCGGAGATATTGACTCTGTTATAGGAGGAAAACTGATGGCTAAGAACAATACCATTGAGGCAATGGGCACAGTAGTAGATGCTCAGCCAAACGCAATGTTCAAGGTCAGGCTGGAAAACGGATTCGAGGTACTCGCGCACATTTCCGGCAAGATCAGAATGAACTACATACGTATTCTGCCAGGAGACAGGGTCAGGGTCGAATTATCGCCGTATGATCTTACCCGTGGAAGAATAACATGGCGTGAAAAATAGTATCCGCTGATACAATAAATCATCAGATATAGATTGATCGCCGTAATAATCGTTGATTGATCTCATAAAAAAATGGGAGGATTGAAAAATGAAGGTAAGAGCTTCAGTAAAGCCTATGTGCGATAAGTGCAAGGTAATAAAAAGACACGGACGTGTTATGGTAATATGCGAGAATCCGAAGCATAAGCAGCGTCAGGGCTAATCCTGCTTCATAATTCTCCGTTCTGCTTTGTTACTACATCGAAAAGTCTTCAGTCACGTACTTCAGTGTACGCTCCTTCAGACTTTTCTCGTGTGCCTCGCATAACGAAGAATTCTATCGCAGGATACAGCACGGCCAAAGGCGGTACGCGCGCTCACGATTTGATCGCACGCCTCGTCAGACGAAAAAATCTGTAGCCGTGTCATCCTGCAAGCAGGAACTCTCGTGTGCCTCGCATAACGAAGAATTCTATCGCAGGATACCGCAAAAAAATATAATATTTACGCAAAAAAAGCTGGCTTTTTGAGTCAGCAATATGCTATTATAAAGCGTTCGCGTACAGCAACAGACCCAAGGGTGTTTTATGCCCTCGGGTTTTAGCACGCAAACAACAAGGAGGGGTTCGCCCTCCAAAACATTATTGAGAAAGCGCTGCGGCGCCGGGAACCGCGGATAAACGCTTTACAAATCTTGGAACACCCGTCTGTATCGCCCCCGGAAAGGCGACGGAAGATGGGAAAGGAGGAAAGGAATGGCAAGAATTGCCGGAGTTGACCTGCCTAGAGATAAGAGGATCGAATACGGTCTGACTTATATCTACGGAATCGGTCTGCACACATCGAGAGAAATTCTCAAAAAAGCAGATGTAGATCCTGATATCACAGAAGAGAGGTTTCTCTTAACATCAAGAGACTCATGGAGATCGGATCCTACAGAGGCATCAGACACAGAAGAGGACTCCCTGTAAGGGGTCAGAAGACTAAGACAAACGCAAGGACACGTAAAGGTCCGAAGCGTCTCGCCGGAAAGAAGAGATAAGGGGAAGGAGGTATAAGTTATGGCAGCTGTAAAAAGAACAGTAAGAAAGAAAAAGAGAGAACGTAAAAACGTTGAAAGAGGCCAGGCTCATATCCAGTCCACCTTCAACAATACACTGATAACTCTGACCGACATGGACGGAAATGCACTGAGCTGGTCCAGCGCTGGATCAAACGGATTCAGAGGCTCACGTAAGAGCACACCGTTTGCAGCAGCAGAGGCAGCTACAGTAGCAGCAAAGGCAGCCATGGAACACGGTCTCAAGACTGTAGAAGTCTATGTTAAGGGACCTGGTTCCGGCAGAGATTCCGCAGTTAGAGCACTCGAGACAGCCGGTCTCAAGGTAACCATGATCAAGGATATCACACCTATCCCTCACAATGGTTGCAGGCCGCCTAAGAAGAGAAGAGTCTAATCGGAAGGAGGAGTAACACATATGTCAAGAGATAGAGGACCTGTACTGAAGAGAGCAAGAGCTCTCGGTATCGAGCCGCAGTACCTGGGTGTAAATAAAAAATCCAAGAGGCATGGTGCTGTAAGACGCCGCAAGAAGAGCGAGTATGGTATCCAGCTGACAGAGAAGCAGAAAGTAAGATTCACTTACGGACTCAGCGAGACTCAGTTCCACAACCTGTTCGAAAAGGCATCAAAGAGAGCCGGCGGAGCTGGTGAGAATCTCCTCATCATGCTCGAGAGCAGACTGGACAACGTTGTATTCAGAATGGGATTCGCAGCTACAAGAAGAGAAGCAAGACAGCTTGTTAACCACGGACATTTCCTGGTAAACGGCAAAAAGGCTGACATTCCTTCAATGGAACTCAAGGCCGGCGATGTAGTAAGCGTTAAAGAAAAGTCACAGTCATCCCCTAAGTTCAACGAGCTTAAGGAAATGATCATCACAACTCCAGCCTGGATAGACCTGAATCTTGATAAGTTCGAAGGTAAAATCACAAGAACTCCTGAACGTGCAGATGTAGATCTGCCGATAGAAGAACACTACATCGTAGAGTTCTATTCAAGATAATAGTCTGGATACGGCGGCTTAAGAGCATGCCGGTATACAGCAGTCAGATCACAATTGAATAATCCAGGAGGAAGAGAATGATCGAGATTATAAAGCCAACAATCACTAAAGAAGTTGATGCAAACGGCCAGTATGGTAAATTTGTGATCGAACCTCTGGAAAGAGGTTACGGCACTACTCTCGGTAACTGCATGAGAAGAGTGCTTCTCAGTTCCCTTCCGGGTGCAGCTATTACAACGGTCAAGATTGATGGAATTCTTCATGAGTTCTCGACGATTCCGGGCGTAAAAGAAGACGTTACGGAGATCATCCTCAACCTCAAGAGACTTGCAGTCAAGATCGACGGCAATGAGGATAAGAGAGCCATCATCAACGCTGTTGGTCCTACGGAAGTAACGGCAGCCGACATAATCATCGATGCCGACACAGAAATCTTCAATCCGGATCTGCATATCGCAACACTTGCAGATAATGCAACTCTGGTAATGGAGATGAACATCGCAACAGGAAAAGGCTATGTTCCTGCAGAGCAGAACAAGACAGCCGATACTCCTATCGCGGTGATTCCTGTGGACTCCATTTATACACCTGTCAAAAAGGTCAACTTTACTGTTGAGAATACAAGAGTAGGACAGGTCACAGACTTCGACAGACTGGTTCTGGAGATCTGGACTGATGGTTCGATCACACCTGAAGAAGGTGTATCCATTGGCGCAAAGATCATTCAGGAGCATCTTGATCTCTTCATCGGCCTCGGAACAGAGGTCAGCGACATGAAGTTCATGATCGAAAAGGATGAGGACCGCAAGGAAAAAGCTCTTGTAATGGCCATTGAAGAACTCGAACTGTCCGTACGTTCATTCAACTGCCTGAAGAGGGCTTCGATCAACACTGTTGAAGAACTCACACAGCGCACCGAAGAGGATATGATGAAAGTCAGAAATCTCGGGATGAAGTCGCTGATAGAAGTCAAGAATAAGCTGGCTGAGCTGGGACTTTCCCTCAAGCCGAGCGAAGAGGAATAATCGAAAGGAGTAGTATCGATGAAGGGTTATAAGAAGCTGGGCAGAAATTCTGCACACAGAAAATCCATGCTGAGAAACCTGGTAACCGATCTTTTCAGAGAGGGTAGAATCACAACTACCGATATGAGAGCAAAGGAAGCAGGCCGTCAGGCTGAGAAACTCATCACTATAGCAAAGAAGGGCGACCTTCACGCAAGAAGACAGGTACTCGAGTATCTGTTCGATGAGGATGTAGTAACCAAGCTGTTTGATGAGATCGCACCGGGATACGAGAGCCGCAATGGCGGATACACCAGAATACTCAAGCTGGGACCTCGTCAGGGCGACAACGCTGAAGTCGTTTATCTCGAGCTGGTATAGTACTGTTCAGTACAAAGCATACAATTACAATAACAGACAGGCTTTCGCATAATACGCGGAAGCCTGTTTATATTTGCATAGTTAATCATAATAATAAAAATACCTGTTGATTTAGCGGCTCATTTTTCGTAGAATATCTACAGTAATTCGACGGAACTAATCGGGGAATACGAATCACATGCATACTGATTCTGTTATCCCGATTTTTTTTGTAAGTCAGGAAAAAGGCTATATGCCGTGTAAACAGGCAGATCTGCCGGAATAAAATACTATTAAACCTGCAGGCAGCACAAGGAGGAATCATATTTATGAACACTAATAAGAGATGGGTTTATCTTGGTACAGCAACACTGACTCTTCTGTTCCTGGGACTGATTTATGCATGGTCAATATTCAGGACACCGCTGGGAGAATTGTTCCCGGATTGGTCGATCTCGCAGATGTCACTGACATTTACAATATCAATGATATTTTTCTGCCTGGGCGGTTTTGCCGGCGGCATAATGAGCAAAAAAAGCAGTGTCAGGGTAAGATTCCTTATTTCGGCTGTAATGCTGTTTATCGGATTCTTCGCAGTATCCATGCTCAAACCTGAGAATCCGTCAGGAAGTCTTACAATGCTATACATTTTCTACGGTGTGTTCGGGGGCGGCGGCGTCGGCTTTGCATACAATACCGTAATTGGAACACTTAACAAATGGTTCCCTGATAAGGTCGGCCTCGCATCCGGAATCATGCTGATGGGATTCGGTCTCGGAGGACTTGTGCTCGGCTCTGTCGTTAACAGCATGATAGGAGCAATGGGTATACTTCCTGTCTTCAAAGTACTGGGCATTGTTATAGCTGTGATCTGTGTTGCGGCAGCATTTATAATCAAGGCTCCGACGGCAGAAGACAGCGCTGAACTTGCACAGCTTGCGGCGGCTTCAGTAAAAGCTCCTGCAAACGGTGGCGCTGAGGATTCTGCGGCATCAAAGGCAGCTTCAAAGGACTATACAGCAGGAGAGATGCTGAGAACCGCGAGATTCTGGTTCTTCACTATATGGGCAATACTGCTCAATTCAGCAGGCCTTCTTGTTATAAACAGTGCGGCAAATATTTCCGTAGCATTCGGAGGAACGGCAGTACTCGGTATGATAGTCTCACTCTTTAACGGTGCGGGCAGAATAATTGCAGGCAATAACTTTGATAAATTCGGACGCAAACTGGCGACAATCGTAAACAATGCATTTATGCTTACAGCAGGAATATTCCTGACGATAGGCGGAATGAGCGGGAAATATATTTTTATACTGACAGGTCTTATCTTTGTCGGACTCGCTTACGGCGGCTGCCCAACGATAACATCTGCATATATCAACAGAGCGTTCGGCCCGGTCAATTTCCCTACTAATTTCAGCATAGCCAATTTCAGCCTTATTCCTGCGGCAACAATAGGACCGATGATCTCTTCGGCCCTGCTCGAGGCAGCAGACGGCAGCTATAATACCAATTTCTATGCAATAATAGGATTCTCAGCAGCAGCACTGGTAATGTGGTTCCTTCTCAACATTTCGAGCCGCGACTCTGAATAGCACAGATAGCACAGATTTGAAAGAAAATATAAAAAAAGTGTAGTTGTCAGATAAACATTGTGATATAATCACACAAGTGCCGGCGGGCGACGCGTTGTGCGCGGGGGCCCTGCGCAACAGGACACCGTGAACCATGTCAGGACCGAGAGGTAGCAGCATTAAGCGGCCCGTTCTGTGTGCCGCAGACAAGCCTCTGCGTACAACGGATCGCCTGCCGGGATTTTTATATGTAGACAGTAAGATCACTGTTTTACAGCAGATCAATCATAAAACAGAAAGGCAAGGCCGTAGGATGCAGCTTGCACTGTACAGGGCGGAACGCCCGGAAGTATTCGGGGACATTATAGGTCAGAAGCACATCGTAAAGATCCTGCAGAATCAGATCAGGACAGGAACGGTGAGTCAGGCCTATCTTTTTGCGGGTACACATGGTACAGGAAAGACAACAACTGCAAGGATACTCGCCAAGGCAGTCAACTGTCTTGAGGGAGAACCCGGAACAGAGAGCGCTGAACTTCCCGGAGGCGGTACTATTCCGTGCGGACACTGCGAGAACTGCGAGGCTATAAGAGAAGGACGTTTCGTTGACTGCATCGAGCTTGATGCGGCATCAAACAACGGAGTTGATGACCTTAGAGCGATCATCGATATGGTCAAATATCCGCCGAGCATGGGCAGATACAAGGTCTATATAATAGACGAGGTACATATGCTGAGCCAGGCAGCAGAGAACGCATTTCTCAAGACTCTCGAGGAACCGCCTGAACATGCTATCTTTATTCTCGCAACAACAGACCCGCAGAAAGTCAGACAGACAATCAGGTCGCGCTGTATGGAGCTCAATTTCAGAAGGGTTTCTGAAGAGGAACTTGCAGCCGGAATGGAGAGGATCTGCGCTAAGAGAGGTGTCGAGGTCACTCCGGATGCGCTTGTCACTATTGCATCCAGAGCCGACGGTTCTGTGAGAGACGCGCTCAGCATTCTCGAACAATGCATGGCGGCAGGGGACAGCAAATTAGACAGAGGTCTTGTGCTGGAATATACCGGCGCAGCAGGAGAGGATTTCTATCTGGCACTGACAGGTGCAGTTGCTGCGGGCGATATCGGAAAGACATTAATATATATAGATGAGATAATAAAGCGCGGTAAGGATGCAAGACAGATACTGAAGGACTGGCTCACACATTTCCGCGATCTGATGATAGTAAAATACGTAAGCAGACCGGGCAGAATGCTGGGCTACTCCGAAGAAAACATGAGCAGACTCAAATCCCAGGCAGATGCTATAGATATCGGGACGATAGAGAGGGCGATAAGGCTTATTTCCGAATATATCAATATAGGGAGATATTCGGAGAGACCGAGGATATTGCTGGAAACAGCTGCAGTGAGGCTGTCAGACGGCGGCACATACGAAAGCAGTAATCTGAGCGGGACTGTCCGTACAACGGCCGCGGCAAGGCCTGTCAGACAGGCAGCAGGCAGATCATCGGCCTCGGCAGGTCTGTCGGGCGGAAGTCCGGGAAATGGCATATCGCATAATACAGACGCAAAAAAAACAGTTTCTGCTGCGGCAAATGCCGGAAAAGCAGAGGATGAGCCTATAGAATCGATAGCCTCAGCTCCCCGTGAGGTGCCGGGGGATGCAGCGGACATGTGGTATAAGATAGTCGATACCATAGCTGCGTCAGACCGGAGCTTCGTCAGCCAGCTCGGCAGACATGCCTCGGGTTCGGAATACGAATCAGAATCCGGTGAGCTGATCATAACGGTCAAGCCGCAAAAGATGAGAACTGCCAATGACAGGCTCGGGGATATTTCAAGGGCTGCAAAGGCTATTTACGGATCTGAAGTGTTCGTAACACTGAGAGAAGGTGAGCCGGAGCAGGCAAGGCGCGCGGCAGCTGTAACGGAAGCGCAGCAGGAGGAAACTTCACGCATCATAGATGAAGACATCAATGTAAATGATGTTGTATCCGACATACAGAGCCTGTTCGGTATCAAACCGGAAGTAACGGGATAGTTTATTAACAGATCAATAATCTGAAAGCATAGACATTCTGTGTCACAGCAATCAGATTCTATAACAGACGACTATAACAGACACCGGATGTCCCCCGCCTCTTAGGCGGCGGGTTCCACCACTGATGCTCTCAGGAGCTGAAGCTCCCGGTGTCTGTTGACGGCGTCGCTCGCTCCAATCAAGCGAGCTTGTTGGAGCTTTGCTCCTGGTTGAATTAACACTGATTGAAATCAATTTGCAAAACAGATAAAAAGGAGAAACAAAATGGGCAAAGGTATGAGAGCCGGCAAAAAGCCTAAGACAAGACAGAGCGGAAAAGACATGCAGAGCCAGCTGAAGCAGCTGCAGAAGATGCAGGCTGAGATGGAAGCTACTCAGGCTGAGCTGGAGAAGAAGGAACTCACCACGACTGCAGGCGGCGGTGCTGTAGAGGTAACGATCAACGGAAACAAGGAGATCACAAAACTGATCATCGATAAGGATGTTGTTGATCCTGATGATGTTGAAATGCTGCAGGATCTCGTAATGGCTGCTGTGAATGAAGCTACAAGACAGATGGAAGAGCTTGCAGAGTCCGAGATGAATAAAATCACCGGAGGATTAGGCATGGGCGGCATGGGATTCCCGGGATTCTAGGAGCTGCAGGCAAATCTTATATTCTGTACCGGAACCATATCGCAATAAGCGGAAATGAAGCAATATCCCAGATCGCTGAATAAACTTATAAATGAGCTGAGCAAGCTGCCCGGAATAGGCGGCAAGACAGCACAGAGGCTTGCTTTTCACATTCTCAGTCTGAGTGACAGGGAAGCAGAAGAGCTGGCCGCTTCTGTTGTGGACGCAAAAAAAAGCCTGCGCTACTGCAGTGTCTGCGGCAATCTGACTGACAGGGAAAAATGTCTGATCTGCTCTGACGAATCAAGGGATCGTACGACTATATGCGTAGTCGAAACCCCGCAGGATGTCGTTGCAATGGAAAGGATCAGGGAATACAAGGGGCTGTATCATGTCCTTCACGGAGCTATTTCGCCTGCGGAAGGAATCGGTCCGAACGATATCAATTTAAAGAGCCTTATTACCAGGCTGCAGGACGACCCGGAAGTACAGGAGATAATCATTGCCACCAATCCCAATATCGAGGGGGAGGCGACAGCAATGTATATTTCCAGACTGATAAAGCCTGCGGGCATCAAAGTGACACGCATCGCACACGGGATACCGGTCGGCGGAGATCTCGAATATGCAGACGAAGTCACATTGCTCAAGGCGGTTGAAGGCAGGCGCGAGCTGTAGAATTATGCAGGTTTATCAGAATACTTTTGAGCTTTAAGCTGCATTTACGCATGGGAACTGCAGCTTAACCACACAGAGAGGAGTTTTGATCTCATGAAAAAGAAACTGACAATGAAAGAGACAGTCATTGTCGCGAGTACGCTGTTCGGCATGTTCTTTGGTGCCGGCAACCTTATCTTCCCTGTCCATCTGGGACAGATGGCTGGAAGCAATGCATGGCCTGCAATCGCAGGATTTGTAATCACCGCTGTAGGTATTCCTATTCTTGCTGTTGCGGCTATAGGCAATACACACAGTGACGATCTGCTGCAGCTGAGCAGCAAGGTATCGGGATGGTACGGCAAACTGTTCACAGCGGTTCTGTATCTTACGATAGGACCTTTCTTCGCTATCCCGAGATGCGCTACAGTATCGTTCACGACGGGACTGGAGCCTGTTATCGGAGGTTTTTCGCCGAGAATAGCACAGCTCATCTTCACATTTATATTCTTTGCCTTTGTAATGTATTTTTCACTGAAACCGGGCAAGATTACAGTATGGATAGGCAGGGTGATCAATCCGCTGTTCCTGGTTTTTCTTGCGGTCCTGATAATCGTTGCTATGATCAATCCGGGCGCAAACATTGCTGATGTAGAGCCTGTTGAAGCATATCAGAGCGGTGCTCTCTTTAACGGTTTCCTCGAAGGATACGGAACAATGGATGCTATCGCAGGACTCGCCTTCGGTATTGTCATCATCAACATAATCAGGGATCTGGGTGTTGAAAAAGACAATGATGTAGCGCGTGAAACTCTCAAATCCGGAGTGTTTGCGGGAATACTGATGGGCGTTATCTACCTGCTGACTATAGTTATGGGAGCACAGTCAAGAGGTCTCTTCGATGTATCTGATAACGGAGGAATAGCTCTGACTCAGATCTCCAACCACTATTTCGGAGTGTTCGGAATGCTGGTTCTCGGAGCGACAATAACACTGGCCTGCCTCAAGACAGCCATTGGACTGGTTACAAGCTGCGCTGAGATGTTCCTCAGCCTCGTACCGGGCAAACTGAACTACAGAGGATGGACAATGTTCTTCACTCTGTTCTCATTCATCATTTCAAATGTAGGACTGACAGCGATCATCAATTATGCTGTTCCTGTACTGATGCTGCTCTATCCTCTCGCTACAGTACTTATCATCATGGCACTGACAGAGAGACTTTTCGGAAAGAGCAGATATGTATACGGATGTGTAACACTTGGCGCATTTATTCCGGCAGTCTTCGATTTCCTCAAGACCCTGCCTGAAGGAATACAGAATGCCGCAGGAATTCCTGCTGTTACAGAATTCGCAGGCAGGATATTCCCGTTCTTTGAGCATGGACTCGGATGGGTAGTACCGGCATGCATCGGTCTAGTAATAGGAATAATCCTGACAGTGATCATGGGCGGCAAAAACAAAAAGGCTGCATAAGCCGTATTAAGCGGGAAATAAGATATGGGCGGTCGCGCTGAAGCGGCGGCCCATATTGTTACAGAGAAAGGTAAGGGACGAAAGATGTCAATAGAAATCGCAAGAGCCTATCTCGCATCAAAAGGAATGGAAGACAGGATCAGAGAATTCGATGTGTCGAGCGCAACGGTCGAGCTGGCCGCAAAAGCCGTAGGCGTTGAACCTGCCCGCATTTGCAAGACGCTCAGTTTCAAGCTTAAGGATGGTACGGGAATACTGGTGCAGGTCGCAGGTGATGCAAGAGTAGATAATAAAAAATACAAAGACTACTTCGGCGAAAAAGCAAAGATGCTTGCTCCTGACGAGGTGCCGCAGTATACGAACCACGAGATCGGCGGAGTCTGCGCATTCGGCATAACAAGAGACGATGTAAGGATATACTGCGATGAGTCGATGAAACGTTTCGACAAGATATATCCTGCCTGCGGCTCGTCTAATTCATGCGCGGAATTCACCCCGGATGAGCTGTATGATATATCAGGATCGCTTGCCTGGATAGATGTGAGCAAACTGCCTGAATAGCTGCGTGAATTGACAGTGCAGCAGCTAAAATGTTACAATTCAACGTCATTTAACATACGGGATAATAATATCGGATACAGCAGAGAGGCGCATGGGAGAAATAGCGGCCTGCTGTGTTTGATTGTGTTTATCATGTCTCCGGGAATTCAACCAGGAGCAAAGCTCCAACAAGCTCGCTTGGCTCCTGAGAGCATCAGTGGGGGATTGTTACCCACCACTGATGGTCGAAAATGGAACCCGCCGCCTAAGAGGCGGGGGACATCCGGTGTCTGTTATTTCCGGCAGGATAAAAAGAGGTAAAAAAGTGGACAGAGATTTCAAACAGATAATTGAAAAATATAAAGATACAGATCTTTACAGCATGACTGAAGAGGAATACAGGGAACTCAAGGATGCTGAAATGGCTGATATGCAGAGCTATGTTGATGCCATCAGAGACAGTGAGGTTCCTGAGGTCATGTACAGGAAAGGCAGAGCTGTTCCGGATCTGAAATATATGATGGAATCAGGTGTAGAGGCATTCGGAGACAAGGTTCTCTATCATCAGATAATGCCCGGCGACAGTAAATTTACGGAATTCAGCTACGGTCAGGTCCGCGATGACGTACGGGGTCTGGGTACAGCACTTCTGGCCCTTGGACTAAGAGGTGAACATATAGGCGTTATAGGCGCTAACTGCTATGAGTGGGCTGAATCATATTTTGCGATCGCAGGCGGCGTCGGGGTCGTCATTCCGCTCGACAAGGAGCTAAGTGCAGGGGAACTCAAAAATCTCTGTCTGATGGGCGACATCAAAGCGGTGATCTGCTGTCAGGATAAATACTACAATATATTTAAAGACATAAAAGAAGAGGGAGAGACAGGGCTCGGATTCGTTATCGGAGTCAATAAAAAGACCCATGAAGATGAGAAAAACGGCCTGTATTCATGGAACCTTCTCAGAAAAGACGGAAAAGCTAGAGTAGCTGCCGGTGACAGATCTTATCTCGATGCAAGAGTACGTGCATCGGATATGGTGTCGATACTGTTCACATCAGGTACGACCGGTCTCAGCAAGGGTGTAATGCTGTCTCACCGCAATCTGTGTACCGACGTGCTTATTGCCCAGACATACCTCGAAGTCTGTCCGTCGGATATATTTTTCAGCGTACTGCCGATACATCACACATACGAGTGCACATGCACTATGATAGAAGGCCTTTTCATGGGCGCATCCATGGCTTTCTGCAGAGGCCTCAAATACATCACAAAGGATATGCAGGCGGTAAAGCCGACATTCCTGCTCGCAGTTCCGCTGATATACGAAAAATTCTACAATACCATACAGAAAACACTCAAAAAACAGGGAAAGGACAAGCTGGTAAACACAGTCCTGCGGATCAACAATGTGACAAGCAGGGTAGGAATCAATGTTGCTAAACCTGTAGCAAAGATAATCATGGCTCAGTTCGGCGGAAATATCGATATGTTCATTGCCGGCGGTGCCAGAGTCGATCCCAAGGTGCTGGCTTTTTTCCGAAGCATGGGAATACCGTGCCTGCAGGGCTTCGGCATGACCGAGACTTCACCTATGGTCGCGCTCAATCCAGATCAGTGGAAATATATGAGAAATGATTCGGCCGGAAAGCTGTTCCAGTTCACCGAGTGCAGGATAACAGATCCTGATGAGGATGGCAACGGTGAGATATGTCTCAGAGGACCTATGGTCATGATGGGATATTATAAGAATCCTGAGGCAACGGCTGAATGCATGGAAAACGGATGGCTTCATACAGGCGACCTCGGTTATCTCGATGAGGACAACTACCTGTACATAACAGGCCGCAAAAAGAATGTGATCATCGCCGCAAACGGTAAGAACGTTTTTCCGGAAGAGATCGAAGAAAAACTCGGACGCAGTCCATACATCGAGGAATGCATGGTATGGGCGGATGAGAATAGCGAAGACAGGATGAAGCGCGGGATATATGTCACGCTGAGACCTGACAGGGAGAACATCGCAGAGAAGCTTGGTGACAGAGCCGATGATGCAGATGAGGTCTATAAACTGATAGATGAAGAGGTGGACAGGATCAATGCCGGGCTGCCGGAATGGAAAAGGATAAAACATATTATCATTAAAAAGGGTGCGTTCAACAAAACTACGGCAATGAAGATCCGCAGATTTGTTGAGGATAACAGGACCGCTGACTGATGAGCAGCAGTAAATGTTTATCGATCATTGATTCGAAGGAATGGCAGGTGATTATACTATGAAAAAAAGACCGGCGCTTATACTAGACCACGCTAAGCTGCGCAGTAATATGGATACCGCGATCGGGTGGTGCAGAGATGCGAATATAGATGTAGCAGGCGTCATTAAAGTTACAGGAGGAATGGCTTCTGTGGCAAAAGATTTCGAAGCCTGCGGTGCAAAATGGATCGCATCATCCCGGCTTGAACAGCTGGTGAGAGCAAGGGACAGCGGTGTGGACCTGCCTATGCTGATGATACGCGTCCCGATGATCTCAGAGCTGCCGGAACTGGTCAGGACATGTGACTACAGTCTTCAGAGTGATTATTCCGTGCTGAAAGCCACGGATGAAGAGGCTATCAGAGCAGGAAAGATACACAATGTAATTCTTATGACAGATCTGGGAGACCTCAGAGAAGGTTTCATCGATAAAGACGAGCTTGTTGCTGTCGCCAAATATACTGAGGATGTGCTGAGCGGGCTGCATCTTGCAGGTATAGGCACAAACCTCGGCTGTTACGGATCTGTGATACCTACCGGGGAGAAAATGAAGCAGCTGGCTTCATATACGGAGGCTGTAGAGGAAGCAATAGGCAGACCTCTTGAGATAGTTTCCGGCGGAGCGTCTTCAAGTCTGATGCCTGTATTCGATAAAGAAATGCCTGCAAAGGTCAATATGCTGAGGATAGGTGAGGTTGTTTTTACAGGACCGCTTGTACAGATCAGAGAGGCATACGGACGCAAAGAAGTTGACGATATGAGCGATGAGGTGTTCATTCTCGAAGCGGAGGTGATAGAGGCAGGAACCAAGCCTACATATCCGATTGGGGAGCTTGGAGTCGATGCGACCGGACATACTGCTGTATATAAAGACCGGGGCAACAGGAAGCGCGCTCTTCTGGCCATAGGCAGGGCGGATTACGGTGATCCGGGAGACCTTGTCCCGCTTATTCCGGGAGCGGAGGTGCTTGGAGCGTCGGGTGATCATACCATACTGGATATTGAGGACTGCGCTGAGAACCTGAAGGCGGGAGATATAGTGAGATTCAAACTCCGTTATTCCGCGATATTGTATCTGACAGCAAGTGAAAATGTCACGATATACGAAATATGACCGCGCAGCTGTATTCAACGATTAATTAAACAGTCAAAACAATAAACACATATATTTTAAAGTAATTACCACTTAAGAAAGGGAACAGAATGGCAACTAACAAGATCAACGAAATGACACGTGAAGGTTATGATAACCTGAACGCGGAACTGGAACATCTTATTACAGTAGTTCGTAAGGAGAACGCAGCAAGACTCAAGGAAGCGATCTCCCTCGGTGATATCAGCGAGAACGCGGAATATGATGCTGCAAAGGACGCTCAGGCGGAAACCGAAGAGAGAATTTCCAGCATAGAGGAAATCCTACGTACAGCGGTTATCGTAGATGAAACAGATGACGGTGATGATACGGTTCAGACAGGCCGTACAGTTACACTCAGTGATCTTGAGCTGGGCATCACATCTACTTACAAGATCGTGGGAACAACAGAGGCGGATCCTCTGAACGGTAAGCTGTCCAACGCATCACTGGTAGGGCAGCACATCATAGGACATAAGGCCGGTGATGTGGTTGAATTCGCTATTCCTGACGGAATGGCAAAGTATGAGATCCTGGAGGTCAAGAGATAATGGCAGAGAATAAGGTTAAAGAAAAGGCTGATCAGGCGGAAGAACGCGAACTGACCGAAAAGGAGATAGGCGAACAGAGAAAGATCAAGAGAAAGAAGCTCGAGGAACTGCGCGCTATGGGCAGGGATCCTTATCTTGAGGAAACTTTCGATGTTTCTGCACATTCAGGAGATATCAAAGAAAACTTCGAAGCGATGGAAGACCAGGAGGTCAGAGTCGCCGGACGTATTATGGCATTTCGCCGAATGGGCAAGGTCGCATTTGTCGATATGCAGGATAAGCAGGGCAGGATACAGGTATTTGTAGCCAGAGATAATATCGGGCAGGAGGAATATGATGTATTCAAAACCTATGATGTCGGCGATATCATAGGCGTAAAAGGCGTCGTATTCAAGACGAAGACAGGCGAGATCAGCGTCAGAGCTATGGAAGTGAGACTCCTGTGCAAATCCCTGCAGGTACTGCCTAACAAATGGCACGGACTCAAGGATACGGATCTCAGATACCGTCAGAGATATGTTGACCTCATCATGAACGAGGATGTCAGAGAAGTATTCCGCAAGAGAGCAAAGATCATAAGCACTATGCGTAAAGTACTCGAAGAGGATTATGACCTCATCGAGGTCGAGACTCCTGTTCTCGGAAACATCGCAGGCGGAGCAGCTGCAAGGCCTTTCCTGACACATCACAACACTCTCGATATAGATATGACAATGAGGATCTCTCTTGAACTTCACCTCAAGAGACTTATCGTAGGCGGACTTGACGGTGTATACGAGATCGGCAAGGTGTTCAGAAATGAGGGAATGGACAGAAACCACAGCCCTGAGTTCACATCGATGGAGGCTTACAAGGCATATGTAAACCTCGAAACTATGATGGATCTTATGGAGCAGGTTACATATAAATGCGCGATGGCTGTCAACGGTACACCTATCGTAAAATACGGAGATAAGGAATTCGATGTAACTCCTCCATGGAGGAAAATCGATATGACACAGGCAGTTATCGATGCTACAGGCATCCCGTTCGACAAGATCGACAGCGATGAAGAGGCTATCGAGGCAGCGAAGAAATACGGCATGACATTTGAAAACGAGGACGACTGGAGCAGAGGAAAGCTCATTGCCGAAATGTTCGAGGATTACTGCGAGGATATCCCGGGATTCCTGGACGGACCGTGCTTCGTATGCGGACATCCTCTGGAGGTTTCGCCGCTTGCAAAGAAAGACCCTAAGGACCCTCGTATCACACGCAGATTCGAGTCCTATATCAACGGCTGGGAAATGTCCAACGCTTTCTCTGAGCTTAATGACCCTATCGATCAGTATGAGAGATTCGCTGAACAGCAGAGACAGCTTGATCTCGGTATAGACGATGAGGCACATCCTATGGATACCGATTTCGTCAACGCACTCGAAGTAGGAATGCCTCCTACAGGCGGTATAGGTATCGGTGTAGACAGACTGGTAATGCTGCTGACCGACAGCGCAACCATCAGAGACGTCCAGCTCTTCCCGACAATGAAGCCGGAAGGCAAGGGCGGCGCAAAGAAGGAGCGCGTCGAGATCGATTTCAGCAAGGTAAAGGTAGAGCCTCTCTTCGAGGAAACGGTCGACTTCGATACATTCAGCAAGAGCGACTTCCGCGCGGTAAAGATCAAGAGCTGCGAAGAGGTCAAGAAGAGCGACAAGCTGCTGAAGTTCGTCCTGAACGACGGATCCGGTGAGGACAGAGTCATCCTGAGCGGCATCAAGAAATACTACGATCCTTCTGAACTCGTTGGAAAGACTGCGATAGCGATCGTGAACCTTCCGCCGAGAAAGATGATGGGCGAGTACTCCAACGGAATGCTGATCAGCGCAGTCAATGAGTACGACGGAGAAGAGATGCTCAACCTCCTGCTCGTAGACGACAGGATCCCTGCCGGCGCAAAGCTGTACTAGAAAGCAATGGAGAAGGGTCTGGGAAAGACCTTCTGGAGCATGAGATAATGATCTGAATGATCGCTCCCAGAGGCATATTTGCTACCCCATTTCGGCGGTTACTACCCCTGTGGGAATACATTCATGACTCTATCCAACAAGGACGAGATGAGAGTAGACATCTGCTCAGAATGCCGCCCATTCTTCACAGGCCAGCAGAAGTTTGCTAACAGAGGCGGTCGTGTTGAGAAGTTCAAGAACAAGTACAACCTGTAATAAGACCAGAAATGAGCCGGAGCGGAAAGCTCCGGTTTTGATTTGCCTTTTATTTGATACAGATTAATTATTCACAATGATAATACGGAAGGTATAGAATATAACTGAAAGTTAAGAACATAAACTCCGGATTCAGGAGGACGGGTTGGAGCACCTAAGATCGTCAGTATTAACACAGAGAATAAAAAGGGAAGTGTGGATAGTTGTAGCTATAATGAGCTTCGCCATGATGAAGATAGAGATGTTCTCAAGCGGGACACATGGCTTCGTTATAGCACTCGATGTCGTATTCTACAGCATCCTTTTATATACATATAAAGATATAGACGTCAAGAGACTGACCCTGCTCACGGCGGCAGTATCACCGCTGTTCAGGATGACAGTGATATGGATGTCAGGAACGAAGCTGCCGGATGCTGCGCTGACAGCTCTTCCGGACGCTGTGTTCTTTCTTACGTTCGGAATGGTCTATTACATGGCATCGGAATATATCTGCGGTGAGAATTTTGACATCGGGGCATTTGTCATGACCGCTTTTGCCGGCGACCTGGCCGGTAATACCGCAGAACTGGTAGTAAGATCAGCGCTCATCAATCAGTCAGCGTTCTCATATACTATAGTAGGCTTTGCTGTTTTTGCAGCAGCAGCGAGAACGGTCATGGCATATTCCATTATTGCCCTTCTCGACTGGAATACACAGCTCCAGCTGAATGTGGTCAGGCTCAGAGAATACAGGTCTATGCTTGCAAAATCAGCCATACTCAAGGACGAGATATACCTGATGAATAAGAACATGGCAGACGTTGAAAATGTTATGAAGAAAGGGTATGACCTGTACGAGGAAATGGACCGTGAAGGATACCCTGAAGATACTGTTGGCAAAATGCTTGAGATCACCAAGCTTACGCATGAGATCAAAGGCGATTACCGTAATGTCATCAATGTCCTGAACGGACTGTACGATGAAGATCTGGCCCGGGACAGGTCTTCCATGCATGAGATCATCCATATTGAAGAAGCGAACGCAAAAGCATATATAAGCGCTGAAAACATCGATGCAGATATCATTACCGAGCTGTCAGGAGACTTTATCCCCGAAGAACGGTATAAGCTCATGTCCGTCATACGCAATCTGCTGACCAATTCCATTGAAGCTATTGCCGACAGCAATAGCTGCGAACATGGGATAATAAGCCTGTCCCAGCGGCTAGATGAAACAGAAACCGGTGAGAAGACCTGCGTCATAGGTGTATCAGACAACGGGCCGGGAATACCGCCGCGCAAGAGAGATAAGATCTTTATGGAAGGTTATTCAACCAAGTTCAGTCACAAGACCGGGCACATACAACGGGGTCTGGGACTCCCTGTAGTCAGAAGCTACATTGAAGAAGACATGAAAGGGTCAATAGAGATACCTGATGATAAGGCCGGGGGAGCACATTTCCGGATCACTATACCGGTAAATAACAGGAATGAACTGAGGCCGGAAGGAGTTTCACAGCAGTAAGATGAGATACTATATACTTGATGATGACATTGCCATGACCGATGCTCTCGAGGATATCATCCTGGATAAGGGCCTCGGGGATATAGCAGGAACAGAGACGGACCCTCTGATCGCAATCGATGAGATAATCAGAACGAATCCTGACATAGTGCTTGTAGACTTCATGATGAGCGGAATGGACGGCATCAAGCTCGTTGAAAAGGTCAAAGAGAGAAGACCGGATGTCAGTTTTGTCATGATATCCAAGGTCAGCGACAAGAGCATAGTGCAGAAGGCGTACAATGCCGGCGTGGAGTTCTTCATAAGCAAGCCGGTGAGCATAGTTGAGATAGAGAGGGTGCTTGGGAACGTGTCCGAGAGGATAAAAATGCGTACCATGATGAACAGCATACGCAGCATGTTCGACAATTCCCACATTGTGCAGCCTGTTTATACAGGTACTGCTGAGCACAGCAGGCGGGAAGTGCCGAAAGGTATGGACTGCCGGAATATAGACATATTGCTTGGCGAGATCGGCATACTCGGAGAGAGCGGAGTTAAGGACATACGGCTCATATGCAGCTATGCCGCTGAAAATGACCGCGTCTATGACAAACTCATCCTTGAAAAGGTCGCTGAAGAGGAAGGCGACAACGTGAGAAATGTTGAGCAGCGCGTCAGACGTGCCATTCGGAAAGGCATATCGAATGCAGCTAAGGCAGGCCTGGAAGACATAGGGAGTGATAAGTTCACGGTATATGCCAACTATGTCTATGACTATTCCGCACTGAGAGATGAGATGAATTACCTGAGCAAAGGCACCGGCAGCGGAGGCCGGATAAGCATCTCAAGATTCATAGAGGGACTGCTGCTGTATAACAATAATATATAGAATATAAGAACTGAGCGGCCTGTGCTCCGGGATAGATACCGGGGCACAGTTTTTTTGATGTTTTTTGAAACGACAGGTATTTTTGTGAATTTTTGTGTAGGGCACAGGCGATAATGCAGCAAACGGATAAAGCAATTTAACAGCTTTCTGTTCAGAAGCCACTATCTTTCAAGGAGGATCATATGAATTTTATCAAGAAGTACAAGGGCAAACTCATGCTGCTCTTCGTAGCACTGGCATGGGGAAGCACAATGGTAGTTATCAAGGGTGCTACCGACTACATCCCGCCGGGGTTCCTGCTCGCATGCAGATTCACACTGGCAAGTGCAGCACTGGCATTCATCAACAGAAAGAAACTGCACATGCTCGATAAGGACTATATCAAGAGCGGTATCATCATCGGACTGTGTCTGTTCCTGGCTTACTTCACACAGACTATCGGTGTAATGCTCGAGATGCCGGGCAAGAGCCACTTCCTCTCATCAGCTTATTGCGTATTCGTACCTTGGTTGGCATGGGCGTTCCTCAAGGAAAGACCTACAAAATATAACATTACAGCAGCTATCATGTGCGCGGTAGGTATCGTTCTCGTATCGGTATCAGGCGGATTCAGCATCAGCATCGGAGACAGCACATCCATCCTCAGCTCGGTATTCTGGGCATCACAGATCGTAGCTATCGCTAAATTCGGAAAGGGCAAAGACCCTATGCTGATCTCAATGCTCCAGTTCATGACATCGGGTGTTTGCGCATGGCTGTTCACTATCTTCGCAGAAGACTTAAGCACTATCCAGCTCAACACACCGGTTATCATCGGAGTTCTGTACCTCGGACTCATCTGCTCCGGAATGTGCTTCTCGCTCCAGACTATCGCACAGGAGACAGAGGATCCTACAAGCGTATCCATCATCTTGAGCTTCGAGAACATTTTCGGAATCATCTGCGGCGTACTATTCTTCAACGAGACACTGACAGTCCGCTCGGTGATCGGCTTCACACTGATGTTCATCGCTATCATCGTATCCGAGACGGAGCTCTCATTCCTGAGGCCTAAGAAGCAGCTGGCACAATAATGAAATTTAAGATTACAAAGTAGTAATAAGCGAGTATAAGTACTTAATTAATTAACAAAGGAGGCCTGACATGGCATTTGAACTCAGAAAGTATCATCATCCGGATTTCACAGAGCAGAAGTTCGTTGACTCTCCGGACTGCAGACTGGAAGCAGCACCTGCCGACGGCGTAGCTCCATTCGATTTCCACGCACTCTCCATCTATCCTGAGTACTTCAAAATCGACGGACAGTGGCAAATGTGCGAAGAGAGCAGAATGGACACTGTTCCTGTATGGGACGGCGAGAAGGTACAGTCCGTAGAAGCAAGAAGGCTCAATAAGGGTGACCTCGTAGTCTGCGGCCGAACAGAAGCCTGTGAAGAAGGAATCTACATGCATGCATGGGGATTTGAAGAAGGGACTAAAGCTGGAGATACATTCGCATTCCGTACAGGCAGATCAAGAGAGACTGCATTCGGCAAAGACCTCGATGAGATCGTTGAGCTCCTCAAGCACGAGAAAGAGCACGGCAATGTAGTATGGGTACTCGGACCTGCATTCGCATTCGACATCAGAGCAAGGAAAGCTCTCGCAGCAATCATTGAGAATGGTTATGCTGATGCCGTACTCGCAGGAAACGCTCTTGCTACACATGACCTCGAGGGAGCTTATATGAACACAGCTCTCGGACAGAACATCTATACACAGGAGAACGTTCACAACGGACATTACAACCACCTCGACCTGATCAACAGAGTAAGAGCAGCAGGCTCCATCCCTGCATTCATAGACCAGGAAGGCCTTGACAACGGTGTTATCACAGCAGCAGTCAAGAGCAATGTTCCTATCGTACTCGGCGGATCCATCAGAGACGACGGCCCGCTGCCTGAAGTATACGGAAACTGCTACGAGGCACAGGATGCTATGAGAGCATGCGTAAGAAAGGCTACTACAGTCATCACTCTCGCTACAATGCTCCACTCCATCGCAGTAGGCAACATGACACCTTCATTCAGAGTAATGGAAGACGGAACAGTACGTCAGACATACTTCTACATCTGCGATGTATCCGAGTTCGTTATCAACAAGCTCGCTGACAGAGGATCACTGTCCTCAAAGGGTATCGTAGCTAACGTTCAGGACTTCATCTGCAACGTTGCAGACGGTCTCGGACTTGAGTACTAATACCTGATAACCGCGATAATACCAGAACTATAACAGACACCGGATGTCCCCCGCCTCTTAGGCGGCGGGTTCCATCCCCACTGATGCTCTCAGGAGCTGAAGCTCCCGGTGTCTGTTGACGGCGTCGCTCGCTCCAATCAAGCGAGCTTGTTGGAGCTTTGCTCCTGGTTGAAATAAACTCCTATTAGACAATAATGAGATCTCAGGAAATAAGAGTAGCCGGAAGAGCTGCTCTTTCCTGATATTAGGGCATATCTGCCCGGGACGTGCTATAATAGATAAGTTCAAAAAGAGGAAATCGGTATACACATGAACAACGAAATCAGAAATATACTTGAAGAGGTAAAGAGCGGCAGGATGAGCGTGGACGATGCTCTTCTGCACCTCAAGGACGAGCCTTTTGAAGAGATGGGATATGCCAAAGTGGATCTGCACCGCAAGATCAGACAGGGCGCACCCGAGGTGATATACGGAGAAGGCAAAACGGTCGATCAGATCATCGGGATCGCTGACATGCTGACCGGGCATGGACAGATACCGGTGCTGATCACAAGGATAAACCGAGATAAGGCAGAACGCCTAGCGGAGAATCATGAGATCAGCTATAACGAGCATGCCAGGATAGCAATAATCGGAGACATGCCGGAGCCTGACGGGATCGGAACGATTGTTATTGCCACAGGCGGCACAAGCGACATTCCTGTCGCAGAGGAAGCGGCACTGACTGCGGAATGCCTCGGCAATGAAGTCGAACGGCTCTATGATGTTGGCGTGGCAGGGATCCACAGGCTGCTTGCCAACAGGGACCACCTTCAGAAAGCATCTGTAGTTGTAGCAGTAGCGGGAATGGAAGGCGCGCTTGCCAGCGTCGTCGGCGGACTGGTCGATTGCCCTGTGATAGCTGTTCCGACAAGCGTAGGGTACGGTGCTTCGTTCGGAGGCCTTTCAGCACTTCTGTCGATGCTCAATTCATGCGCGAGCGGAGTTGCAGTGGTCAATATAGATAACGGGTTCGGCGCCGGATTCATGGCAAGCAGGATCAATCACATGGAGGTGCGGAAATGAAGACAGCATACATCGACTGCGGCAATGGAGCAGCGGGTGATATGCTCATCGCGGCTCTCATAGAACTGCTTCCTGAGGATGAACGGGCTGCTTTCGTTTCGGAATTCAATGCGCTCGGAATACCGGGCGTGGAGATGAGCATTGCTCCGTCAGTAAAATGCGGGATCACAGGTACGCATGTCACCATCAAGGTGAACGGTGAAGAGGAAGATGAGCATATGCATGAGCATCATCACCACGACCATGATTATCACCATCATGACCATGAACACGAGCACCATCACGGACACCATCATGCTCAGGACCACGAGCACGAGCATGTCCATGCCGACGGGACCTGCCACACGCATTCGCATCACGGAACGGCAGATATAGCACACATCGTGAATGATCATCTGGACATTCCGGACAAGGTGAAAGCAGATATACTTGCAGTATACGGGATCATTGCTGAAGCAGAGAGCAAAGTGCACGGAATGCCTGTAGAAGAAGTGCATTTCCACGAGGTCGGAACGATGGATGCACTGGCTGATGTTACAGCGGTGTGCATGCTGATGAACCGGATAGCACCAGAGCAGGTCGTCGCATCTCCGGTCAACACCGGAAGCGGAACCGTCAGATGCGCACACGGGATTTTGCCTGTACCTGCACCGGCAACTGCGAACATCCTGATTGGGATTCCGGCATATTCAAACGGGATAAGGAGCGAACTGTGTACACCGACGGGAGCCGCGCTGCTCAGGCATTTTGCCACAGGGTATGGCAGCATGCCTATGATGACCACTGAAGCAATAGGATACGGAATGGGGAAGAAGGATTTTGACACAGCCAACTGCGTCAGGATCATGATAGGACAGACGATATAGCTCAGGTTATAAGGAGAGACATATGGAGAAGAGAATCGTAAAGGTAGCAGATTTTATCGCAACTCTTGATAATGCGGGGATACTCAGATCCGCGGTGGGAAATGACGGCAATGTTGTCAGCTCGGTCACATATAATTCGAAGGAAGCGGGAGAGGGAAGCCTGTTCGTCTGCAAGGGAGCGCATTTCAGGGCGCAGTACCTGCAGGACGCGATCGACAAGGGCGCATCCTGTTACGTGACAGAATCAGAATACGGGCTCGGTACAGACAACTGTCCTGAGATACTCGTAAGCGACATCAGAGTGGCAATGCCTGTTATTGCAGAGACCTTTTACGGAAAGCTGTCAGATGAGCTGAAGCTCGTCGGCGTTACCGGAACCAAGGGCAAGTCCACAACAGCTTACTTCATGCGTTACATCCTTGATGACTATATGGCTGCAACCGGCGGTAAGAGAACCGCTATCTGTTCCGGTATAGATAACTATGACGGCGTTATCGAAGAAGAATCACACCTTACGACACCTGAGATAATGGAGATGTATCAGCACATGGATAATGCTCTCAGCACAGGAATCACCTATCTGACCATGGAAGTCTCAAGCCAGGCTCTCAAGTATGACAGAGTTGACGGCATCACTTTTGCCGCAGGAGCATTCCTCAACATAGGCTCGGATCATATCAGTGCGATCGAGCATCCTGATTTCAACGATTACCTTGAATCCAAGCTCAGACTGTTCTCACACTGCCGCAAGGCAGCCGTCAATCTCGACTGCGAGGAGCAGGACAGGATCCATGCAGCTTCCAAAGACTGCCCGTATGTGATCACCTTCAGCCAGAAGGAGGGCAGCGCCAATGTCTACGGCTATGACGTAAAGTCTCAGGAGGGCAAAGTCACTTTGCGCGTACGCGGCAGGGGCATCGAAGGATACGATGATTTCGACGAGGAGTTCACTCTCGGCACGTTCGGTACCATCAACGTGGAAAACGCTCTTGCTGCTATCTCCATGTCCGCTCTGCTGCAGGTACCTCTCGAATACATGGTATCAGGGCTTGCCAAAGCGATATCGCCGGGCCGCATGGAAGTATTCTACAGCGAGGACGGCAAGAGGATCGCTATCGTCGACTACGCGCACAACAAGCTGAGCTATGAGAAATTCTTCGAGACGATCAAGGATGAGTTCCCGGGCAAGAAAATGATCATAGTATTCGGATGCCCGGGCGGCAAAGCTTTTGCAAGACGTGAAGAGCTCGGTACCATCGCCGGCCACAACTGTGAATACTCGATCATCACTGAAGAGGATTACGGTGAAGAGGATGTAAACAAGATCTGCCGCGAGATTGGTGAGTTCGTTGCAGCTGCAGGCGGCAAATTCGAGATCATCACTGACAGAGTCGAGGCTATCAAGAAGGCTATCACACTGATGGATGATGATACGATCCTGTTCCTGCCGGGCAAGGGCCGCGAGACCAGGGAGAAGAGAGGCATCCAGTACATAGATACTCCTTCAGATGCAGATGTTGTCATAGAATTCATGAAATAAGAAATTGAAGTATAGTGAACGCCGAGCACAGCCATCGGGATATTGTTTGATCTTCGCATATATCGGTACATCTGCTCTTTCAGATCCTTGAAAGAATAGAAACTCAGGAAATTGTAGAATCGCTCCTGATCATTTCTGTGGCTTCGCTCTACCTTGCCGTTGTGCCAGGGTGTTCTGGGTCTGATCAATGTGTATACAAATATCATGCCTGTTTGTGATAAAATGCGGTATGATATCGGGATGAAAAAGGACTTCATCCTTAGAAAAGGGTAGTAAGATATTTCAGAGGGTAGAATGGGAACAGATTATGAGCAATACAATTCAACAGTCAGACGGACGTTTTTTGTCAGGCCTTTTTTTTCGAGTGCTTCCGGCTCAGATATTTCTGCTGCTGCTAACGGGAATCAACAATATGGTCGACGGTCTGGTCGGCACTAATTTTCTGGGTGCCGGAGCCATGAGCACGATCGGACTTTACTCACGATCGGACTTTACTCACCTTTCCAGCTGATCTGGGTCGCGACGGGAACAGTACTGGTGGTGAGCTCGCAGGTGCTTTGCGCCAGATACATGGGCGCAGGCGATCTGGAGAGAACAAAAGGTGTATTTTCGCTTAACTTAACACTCGCATTAGTGCTTACCGTCCTTGCGACGATTGTGAGCTTCACCCTGTCCTCGCCGATAGCGCGTATATTCGGAGCTTCACCGGCTGCTCTCAGCGACCTGTCCGGATATATAATGGGCAGAGGTGTCGGACTGATTCCGATGGTGCTCAGTTCGCAGTTCGTGGCATTCCTTTCACTTGAGGGTCAGGACAGGAGGAATTTTATTGCTACCGGTTCCATGCTGATCGCAAATGTTGTGCTGGATATACTCTTCGTTGCCGTCATCAGAATGGGCATTCCGGGACTGGGAGTCGCCACATCTCTCAGCCAGTGGATAAATATGATCACAACAGGCACATTTTTCCTGACATCGAAGGCTTCGCTCAGGTATTCCTTTAAGAGTATCAGATGGAATGAGGTCCGGGGGATGCTCAAGATCGGGTTCCCGAGTGCTATGGTGTTTTTCCTGACATCCATCCGGAGCGGTTTGTTCAACAATCTGCTGGCCGCTTATGATCCAACCATGATAGCCGTTGCGGCAATGTCGACTTATTCTATAGCGATTATGATATTCGAGTCTGTCGGCAAGGGCATCGCGGCGGCAGGCCGCATCCTGACCAGCGTATGCTACGGAGAGGAAGACGGCCGTTCCATGACTGCAATCATGAGAACAGTCTTTACCAAAGGACTGCTGATCGCGCTCGCTGCTGCTGCGCTTACGTTCCTGCTTTCGGGTTCTGTTGCAGGTCTGTTCTATTCCGATAAATCATCCGAAGTATATAAGCTGACGGTAATGGCGCTGCGCTTTGGAGCTTTGACTGTAATCCTTGTAACGATTTCTGCCGTCTTTTCCAATTATTTTCAGTCGATTGGAAGGACGGTCATCGTAAATGTGATGTCTGTCATGGAAGGTATCGCTGCTATGCTCCCTATAGGACTGATACTGATACCGAGAATGGGAGTTCTGGGTTCCATGATCACAATTATAGTCGGATATGCCATAGTAGCGCTGTGCGGACCGATCTATGCAATTATCTACTGGAAGCGCATACCTAGGTCGCTGAGCGAATGGGTGACCATACCGGCAGATTTCGGCGCCGCAGACGATGAACGATTCGATGCCAGCATTCACAGTCTGGAGGACACAACCAGCATTGCTAAGAAAGTCCAGGATTTCTGTCAGGGGAGGGGCCTTGATGAGAGGAAAGCTTACTGCGCTGCTCTCGCGCTTGAGGAACTGTGCCTCGGTATCATCAAAGACCGTTTCGGTGCGGACAAAAAGAAGCATACCATAGAAGTCCGCATCGTTAATAAAAAAGGCGGTGATGTCCTTATGAGCATAAAGGATGACTGCAAAGCATATAATCCCAGGGATCGTGAGGCCTTCCTCAATCCTAAGGACGATTCGCCTAAGAGTATCAGTATCCGCTTGTTTATGGGGATCATCAAATCGACCGAGTATCAGCTTACCCTGGGCATTAATGTATTTACAGTGACGGTATAATTATTATTATGTTGCCGGGGTCAAAAGATCGCCGTACATGAATTGGTTGTGAAATTCAACAAATTCATGCAAGCGGGCCAACTGAAAACTCAATCAACTAATCGATAATCGGGTCAATTTGCTGACCGGCACAATTAACAGAATTGCGGCGACCTTTTGACCATGACATTATTATTATGCATGTAATACTTAATGACGAAGCAATTAAATATATGCAGAGACTTGACTTCAGAGATATCGTTCTGAGTGTGATAGAGCATACTACGTGATGTGATCCTCCGCGAATGGAGATGTCGGTAAGTTTTACCGGCGAAGACGAGAAACCATCACAAGACGAATACTCTGAATGTGATTCTGTTCTGGGAAAGGTATATCTTCCAAAGGATGGAGTGCAGATTGACGAACCGGTCTGTATAAGATATGAAAGACATCCGTGGATAGAAACTTTTGAGTTCGACGGGATCAGGCCGGAGCGTCCTGTGAGGGAGGGCTTCGGTGTCAAAAGTATACAGGGATTCCTGATTTCACTTAATTCTGTCTACAGTGAGGCGGGTAAAGACTTTGAGGCGTATACGGCTGAAGGCAAAAGTGACTTAACTGACTTTTTTGTAAATGTAGCAGACCGGATGATAAGCGAATCTGCGACAAATCCGGTTCAGTTCAGACGATTCTGCGGTTTTATCGAGAATATGTGGAGGATAGGAAACGAATCCGCATATGATCTTGCGATGGAAAGCCTGATCCCGCAGATAATGGCATGCGAACCCGCATGGAATACGCTGCTTGGTAATATTACAGATGAATTCAGAGCTGCAATCAATGATATGATCAATGATCACAGCTCTGAGAAATGATCGCTACTATGAGAAATGATTGCAGCGCCTGAAGGTATCGGTCGTAGACTGATACACGCCACCGACAGTCGAAATGGGACCCGCCCGTAGAGACGAGGGATATCCGGCTTATGTTATGGGTTTACTGCTCGAATACTATCTGATTGGTGTATTCACCTTCCGCGATCACGGAGTGATCAAAGGATGATACGGCAGATCTGAGCAGCGAAAGAGACAGTTCATTGCCGCTTGTTTTAGGATCGAATTCAGGACCGTTGTAACGAATCTTTACGACGGTCTTATCATTTTTCTCATTATATTCTACGAGTACATGGATCTTCGGCTCACTTAATTCCGGTAGCAGGATCTGATGAACCAGCTCTTCGATGGCAAGCCTGATGCGGTTTGCAGTCTTAGGCGGTATCTGGTTTTTGCTGCAGTAGCGGTCGATTTCCGCCCCTTCTCCGAGATAGTCATAGGTCTTGCTCTCGATGAACATTTCGAGTATCTTGAGCTGATGGATGAATCTGCGGGTGAGTTCCTTTTCAGGAGCATCAAAAATTACTTCCGGAATATCATCATCGTAAATACCGCCCTGATCCATGTAGAATACACGGTTGCAGATCGAACGCGCAAAGCGCATTTCATGTGTAACGATTATGAGAGTTTTACCGCTGCCGGCGAGGTCTTTGATTACTGCTTCGACTTCTCCGACCATGGTCGGATCAAGAGCGCTGGTCGGCTCGTCAAAGAGTATTACCTCGGGATCCATGGCCAGAGTTCTGGCAATGGCTACACGCTGTTTCTGCCCGCCGGAGAGCTCATCCGGGTATCGGAGAGCGAAGTCTGAGAGACCGACCTTGTGGAGCAGCCTCATGCCTTCGTCGTATGCGTCCTGCTTTGAGGTACCGAGCAGTTCCATCGGAGCGAGCATGATATTCTCTATCACCGTCAGATGACCGAATAGATTAAAGGACTGGAAGACCATGCCCATTTTTCTGCGGGCTTTGCTGATGTCATAACCCGGCGCAGTGATATCCTCACCGTCAAATATGATCTGCCCGGATGTGGGACGCTCAATAAGATTGAGGCAGCGTAAAAGTGTGGACTTGCCCGTGCCTGACGGTCCGATTACGGAGATCACATCTCCGTCGTTTATAACCACATTGACATCCTTAAGAGGAGTCCCCATATCATATGATTTCCTGAGATGTACGAGTTCAATCATTTGTTTTTACTCCTTTGAGAATATCATCTCTTTTCCTGCGCTTCGGATCTATCTTTATTTCTATCCTGTCAACGATCAGTATCAGTATCCATGCCATTATGAAATAGATAACAGCTACAGAAATGATAGGGAAGAATGCCTCATATGTGCGGCTTCGAACAATATCGCCCACCCTGGTCAGATCCTGTACTGCAATATATCCGACGACTGCAGTTGCTTTGATCAGTGCTACAAGCTCGGATTTATATGACGGCAGGAAAAACTTCATTGCCTGCGGCAGTACGATCTTGAAGAATGTGCGCAGGTTGCTGAATCCAAGCGCATAGGCAGCTTCCGTCTGCCCTCTGTCGATCGTATTTATGCTTGATGTAAGCATGCCGAATACCGATGCTCCGAAGGTAAGCGAAAAAACTATGGTAGATACGAAAGCTCCGCTTACCGGTGCATTTGCGAAAACTATGTAATAGAAGATCATGAGCATTACGATAACAGGCAGCATTTGTATAATTCTGACGCAGATCTTCGTTACAGCATTTGCCGCACGATTCCCGTTTCTGCAAAGCATATATACCGCAAAACCCAGGAGTGTGCCGAACAGTGCCGACAGCAGTGTGATCAGCAGTGTGACAATAATACCTGAAATAAACAGCCTGTAGCGGTGTTCCTTAATAAATGTCTTTCTGAAACTGTCTTTGATTTTCTCCGGGAAACTCTTATCTGAACCGTAGTTTACGTTATAGACAGCGGCTGTCGTTCCTCCGAAGTAATACGGCTCAGAGAAATCAACACTTTCCTTACGCTCATCTGTTATGGTTATAGCGCTGGCTCCGATATCGTATTTGCCGGTGCTGACAGCAGGTATAAGGCCGTCAAACTGCATGTCTGTAACCTCAAGTCCGTATCCGTATTCCTGGCAGAATCGGGAGATAACATCAATATCGAGACCTGTAATTATTCCGTTCTCTATATAAGTGAACGGCGGCCCGGTGGAAGTTGTAGCTACTTTAACGACTCCGTTTTTGGCCGGAAGAGACTTATAGTCCACAGAAAGCGTTCTTGCGCCGGATTCATCCATCCAGATATGTGTGATCTCTTCAAGAGTCCCTTCAGCTTCGAGCTTCCCGAGAAATTCGTTCAGCTGATCGCGAAGCTCCTTGCCTCTGGCTTTTTTTGAGAAAATATATCCGAATTCATACGGCTTGAGAAAACCGTCAAGTATACGGATCTTGCCGCCGGTCTGAACGTTGTAATAGATCCAGGTCATATCATCACCGACGATAGCGTCGACTTTGTGTGATTCAACGGCGGTCAGAAGATCGACATATGAATTGTAATAAAGCCGCTGCGCCTTAGGAATAACCTCTTCGCAAATAGCGCCCTCAGTTGTTCCGTTGCAAACACCCACGCGGTATTTCGGATCGTTGAGATCTTTGTAGGTTTTGACATCTGCAAGCGGGTCATCAACTTTTTTCGAAGCACAGCCTCCCAGCAAAGCTGCCAGCATTATGCAGATGCCGAGAATAGCAAATGATCGCTTTAAAAGAGCTTTTACCTGTATGTTATGCATTTTTCCTCCATATATTACCGGTTCGGATTAATACAACCGGTTCACAGCGAAGCCGTTTTGCTCATTATAGCATGACGGAACAATTCAGTGAACAGCAGGAATTCAACCAGGAGCAGCTCCTGAGAGCATCAGTGGGGGATTGTTACCCACCACTGATGGTCGAAAATGGAACCCGCCGCCTAAGAGGCGGGGGACATCCGGTGTCTGTTATATATAGAGCGGAAACCTTCTCTGGATGGTACTGCCTTACAGTATATGACTATAGGATTATCTATCATGAATTGTAACGTATAAGCCGCCGAGTTTTATTTGTAAGGACGCTTAATGAATTAATGTGTTATAATGACTTAGCACAATTGCAGGATATCGTAAATTGTTTAACGGTCGGAGGAAGGAAATGGTCGATAACAGGAATGCAGCAAAAACCATATCGCTGTTTTGCAGACTTAACACAAGATCCCGAATGACAAACCCGCTGAGGGCCGGAGAGATAGGACTTTTGTTTTATCTGGACAGTGATAATACGGTGCATACATCCGTTGCGGCAGCATCTTTCTTCATGATAAGCAAACCTGCGGTTTCCAGAATGGTCATGAATCTTGAAAAGAAGGATCTGATAAGCAGGAAAAGGTCGGAGACAGATGCAAGAGTAATTGAGCTGCAAGTCACGGATAAAGGACATGAGATAATAAAGGCTGTTTCAGATGTATACAGAAGACGGACTGAACAGCTCAGAGAAAGGATAGGAACAGAAGAATTCGATCACTTCATTGAGCTGATGGATCAGGCAAACAGCATAATCGCCGAAGAGCTCGGGATACAACAGTAGAGAAATGATCTGCATACTGCGGATCATTTTTTCTGCATTGAAATCTGTAATCCTGCATTACAGTCTGTGATTTCTGATAAGCAGAGTATTTCGCTTATGTATGACTCTGGCTGCATAGTGAATTGTAACGGTCCCGGAGGCGGTCCCGGAGACCTAGTTGCAATAGCTTAACAAGTATGGAATGCAGTCCGGATATATTGTATAATTAAAGCCAAATAGGTACTTTTCATTAAGGATATCCGGATAAGGGTGGGCTGGGATGTATTATTCTGCGATCGGGCTGCTTGCAGCCGCTATATTGCTGATTGAGAATCAGGATGTTTTTCTGAAACCCGGAAGAAATTTTGAAAAACCGGTATGGAATGTGTACAGGAATTTTCTGTACGCTGTTTTCGTGTACTACATTACCGATATCGCGTGGGGAATCCTTGAGAGCCGCAAGCTGGCGGTCCTGCTGTTTGCAGACACGACAGTGTATTTTGTGGCTATGGCGGCCGGAGTTCTGTTCTGGGCGCAGTTCATTGTCGGATATTTCGGAAAGAACGACTCGTTTGGACGCTCGCTTTTGTATGCAGGACGTATCATTGCGGGTACGATCACTGCCATGGCTGCTGTCAACATATTCAGTCCTGTTCTGTTTACAGTGGATGACTCAGCTGTTTACAGGGCTCTTCCTCTCAGATATATTCTGCTTGTCTGCCAGATCATATTGCTCCTTCTGATATCAGTGTACGCATCCGTAACGATGCACAGCAGGGATGATTCATCTCCTCGCATAAAAATCCACAGCTCACTGACTCTGTTCGGACTGATAATGGCAGTATGTCTTTTTGCTCAGCTGTGGTACCCATATCTGCCTTTATATGCGATCGCATATATGCTGGGAACCAGTCTTCTGCACACATTTGTGGTCAGCGATGAAAAAGAAGGATACAGACGTGAACTGGAGGAAGCCGCAGAGATCACAGAAGTCAAAGATACTATCAGCTCGCTGCTCGATAATATGCCGGGAATGACATTTACAAAGGATGCCGTGACCGGTGAATACCTCGCCTGCAATCCGGCATTTGCGAAATTTGCTCATAGATCCGGCCCCGAAGCTGTGATCGGGCGAACTGCTGCTGAGATCTTCGATCCGGTCAAAGCGAAACGTTTCGCTGACGATGATAAAATTGCACTTTCGATGGATCAGCCGTATATCTACTATGAAGATATGCACGATGCAGCGGGGTACAAAAGGCAGATGGAGGTAACAAAAATCAAATATACGGATATATCAGGCCGGCAGTGTGTGCTTGGAATATTTCAGGATGTTACCGATATGGTCCGTATACAGCACGAGGATGCAACTACAAAGGAAGCTTACGAAAAGGCCCGCAGCACAGGTCTGATATATACGCATATAGCAAAGGCGCTGGCCCGCGGTTACAAATTCCTTTACTATGTCAATCTTGACAGTGAAGAATTTGTCCAGTACCGCACGCAGGATGAGGGCGGTATTCTTACAGAGGCAAGACGCGGCTGGCATTTCTTCGAAGAGGCCGGACTCACCGCAGAGCGGCTGGTGCATCCTGATGACCTGGCAGCTGTTCTGAAGGCGATCGACCGCAGGACTCTTGTTGATGTTCTTGAACGCGATAAGCTCTTTGTAATAACCTTCCGATACGCGTCGGAAAGAGGATCTATATATGTCAGCATGAGGATCTCCCGCATGGAGGATGATGACCGCTTCATAGTTATAGGCATTACGGATATTGACAATGAGATGAAGCAGAGACGCTTTGCAGAGCGCATGCAGGAAGAGCAGATAGCTTACGCAAGGCTGAATGCTCTCACCGGAGTATTCCTCTGCGTATACATAGTTGAGCCAAAGTCAGGACGCTTCCGTGAGTTCAGCTCGACAGCAGGCTACGGTATGCTTTCACAGGAAAAGGAAGGATGGGATTTCTTTGCAACAGTGCGTGAAGCGGCTGTAAGGATCAACCATCCTGATGACCTGAACCGCTTCCTTGCTGCGTTCACAAAAGAGAGAGTAATGGCTGAGATCGAAGCCAATGGCATCTTCACTTTAAGCTATCGTATAATTCTTGAAGGAAGGCCTGTATATGTGCAGCTCAAGGCAGCTATTGTTGAAGAAAAAGACGGGGCCCGCCTGATAGTAGGCATCAATGATATCGATTCTCAGGTGCGTCAGGAGGAAGAGTATCTGGAGCATCTTGCCAGAGCACGTATGGAGGCCAATGTGGATGCTCTGACAGGTGTAAAAAACAGACATGCATATCTGATGGCAGAGGAGCGACTCAATGTCCAGATATCAGAAGGCCATGATCCTGAATATGCTATCGTGATACTGGATGTAAATGACCTTAAGACAGTCAACGATACCATGGGACACAATGCGGGAGATCAGTATCTCAAGGATGCATGCAGGATCGTATGCAATATCTTCAAGCACAGTCCGGTCTTCCGTATAGGAGGCGATGAATTTGCTGTTATCGCTCAGGGCGGCGACTATGAGTGCATTGATGAACTGGTAGAACGGGTCAGGGATCAGAATATGGAGGCTATGAATACGGGAGGCATAGTCATTGCCTGCGGCATGGCAAAATCCGAACATGACAGCAGTGTGGCTCCTGTATTTGAACGCGCTGATCAGAACATGTACGAAAACAAGAACAGACTTAAAACTGAAAAGAATGAAAGGCAGTTATAATGGAATTCACCGGATCCGAAAGCTCCTCGGGAATCAACAGCAGCAACAGAGGCGGCCTGGGCAGGTCATTTACGCCTGCAGGCATATGGGCCTTTTCGATAGGTACCAGCATAGGCTGGGGGTCTTTTATTGTTACCTGTAACACATATCTGATCAAATCAGGTATTCTCGGCACTGTATTCGGACTCATCATAGGACTGGCGGTCATCCTTGTCATAACATGGAATCTGCAGTATATGATATGCAATTCGCAGGATGCCGGCGGTATCTACACCTTTGAAAGACGTACCAACGGCAAGGATTTTGGCTTCCTTGCCTTCTGGTTTGTTTTCCTTACATATATGGCCATACTGTGGGCAAATATTACATCTGTCCCTCTCTTCGCGCGCTTCTTTCTGGGCGATACATATCAGGCCGGTTTTCATTACAGCATATTCGGATATGATGTGTGGTTCGGCGAAGCCTTGCTGTCCATATGCGCGGTTCTGATCATCGGCATATTATGTTCATTCAGCTCGCGTCTGACAAATAAGATAATGGTTACCGCCGCAGTGATATTTACTGCAGGCTTTACGATAGTGCATATAGCAGCCATTTCTCCATGGGCTTTCATAGGATTCGAGAATGTTGCGCATTTCTCAGAAGAATATACATTTCCTGTCAGAAAAGTGCGTGGTGTCCTTATTTTTTCCGTGATCTTTACCACTCTGCTCTATATCTTCGTATCAGTTCTGTCGGTTTCTGCCTATCCGCCTGAATATGCAAGCTGGATTGAATACTTACGTGACATGGGAAATCTCGAAGGAATTAAAGCTGTTCCTGCGTTTTATGCTGCCTATCACTATATGGGTCAGAGCGGCATCGTTATTCTGATGCTTGCACTCTTTGGAGTGATACTTACAAGCCTTATCGGAAACATGCTGGCTCTCAGCCGCCTTTTGTATGCGGCAGGGAGAGAAGGCGATGCTCCGAAAGCGCTTACCGGATTGAACAAACGGGGAGTTCCGAACAATGCTGTATATGCCGTTGTCGCGGTCTCCGTCCTGATTCCTTTCCTGGGAAGGACAGCCATCGGCTGGATTGTGGATGCGACAACGATAGGCGCGACGCTGATCTATGCTCTGATATCGCATGCCGTCTATAGACATGCCGTTGATTCAGAACACCGCAGGGAAAAGTATACCGGGATAGCAGGCATGGTTCTGATGCTGTGCTTCCTGCTGCTGATACTGATCCCTGGCCTGCTGCCTTTCCATACAATGGAATCTGAATCATATATACTGTTCATAGCATGGGCAGTGCTGGGATTGCTGTATTACAGAGGTCTTATCCGCAGAGATACAACCCGCGAATACGGAAGTCAGCGTATTGTTGTATGGAGCATACTGCTCATACTTGTGATGTTCGCGTCTATGATGTGGGTCTCAAGAGCAACAGAAATCGCTGCAAATCAGGCAGTTGAAAGAATTTTTGAGTATCATCAGAGCCATCCGGATCATGATTCAAGCGAAGAGGCGATCGAGGAGAGAACAGAATACCTGCATGAACAGGCAGCAGATATATCCAGCACCAATACACTGTATATTGCCGTATCTCTGGGGCTGTTCATACTGTTCATCGCAATGATACTGAATAATTATCGTGACGCACTGATTCTTGATGAAAAACTGACCGAAGCGGAAGAGGAAGCGGAATCTGCGCGCAAGATCGCAGAGCTCAAGGAAACAATAGCTTCTCTGCTGGATAATATTCCGGGCATGACATTTACCAAGGATGCAGAGACCGGCGTTTATCTGGCCTGTAATCAATCTTTTGCAGAATATGCTCACAAGGCAGATCCCGATGGGGTTGCCGGTCTGACAGATGCTGAGATTTTCGATCCGGAGACCGCCAGACATTTCGTTGAGGATGACAGTCTTGCTCTCTCTATGGATACTCCTTATATATTTTTTGAGGATGTCCCTGATGCTGCGGGCAATCTGAGAAATCTTCAGACAACCAAGCTCAAATACATCGATGCATCCGGACGTACATGTGTGCTCGGTATCTGTCAGGATGTGACGGATCTGGTGCGCATACAGCACGAGAACGCAATGACCAGAGAGGCATATGAGAGCGCGAGAAGCTCCGGTATTATGTATACTCATATAGCGCAGACTCTGGCGCGTGATTACACGGATATGTTCTATGTCAACACAGATACTGAGGAATTCATCGAATACCGCAGGGGTGATGAGAGCAGCAATCTGTCCGAGATGAGGCGGGGCTGGCATTTCTTCAGCGACTGTAAGAATGAGCTTGCGCAGAATGTGTGGCCGGAAGACAGGGATGCATTTCTTGCTGCAATGGATAGAAGGACTCTGATGAAGGCTCTTGAACGCAAAAACAGCTTTATGATGACATACCGCCAGAACGGCGAGAGAGGTCCGGCCTATGTCAGCATAAAGATTTCGCGTATGGAGGAGGATGAGCATTTCATCATAGTAGGTATAGAGAATGTTGATGCTGAGATGCGTGACGCTATGGCAAAGAGCGAAGCGCTTGCGACAGCTCTGACTGCTGCAGAGGAAGCGAATAAGGCAAAGACATCATTCCTGTCAAGCATGAGCCACGAGATACGTACTCCTATGAACGCGATAATAGGACTCGGAACTCTTGCGCTTCACGATGAAACGATCAATGATCAGACAAGGGATTATCTGAAAAAGATCGAGGGAAGCGCCCGTCATCTTCTCAGTCTGATAAATGATATACTCGATATGAGCCGCATTGAGTCCGGCCGCCTGATACTGCGCAGAGAGGTGTTCTCTCTTATGTCCATGATGGAGCAGATCGATTCCATGATACTCGCACAGTGCAGAGATAAGGGCCTGATTTATGAGAGTCATATACTGAATCATGTAGATGAATCATATATCGGTGACGACAACAAGCTCAGGGAAGTGCTGATCAATATTCTGTCCAATGCTGTTAAATTTACCGAGGCGCCGGGAACTATCACACTGACACTGGAGAGGACCGTCAGATATGAGGATCATTCTACTCTCAGATTCTGCATCAGGGATACCGGTATCGGCATGGATAATGAATTTATACCTAAGATATTCGACTCCTTCTCACAGGAGGATGGCAGCTTCAGTTCCAAATATGGCAGCACCGGTCTCGGAATGGCTATCACCAAGAGGATAGTAGAGATGATGAACGGATCGATCAGCGTTGAATCCGAAAAGGGCGTCGGTACTGAATTCGCTGTGACCGTTACTCTGAGAAACAGTGATCAGCTTGAAGAGGAGAGCGGTGAATCGATAGATACAAGTGCTTTCTATGTGCTTGTAGTCGATGACGACATAATCGCGGCAGAACACGCCAGAATGGTGCTTGACGAAGTCGGCATCAGAGCAGACATATGCACCAGCGGAGAAGAGGCTCTGCGGCTGATGGAGATACAGCATACCAAGCACAAGCCATACAATCTCGTTCTTATGGACTGGAACATGCCGGGTATGAACGGTATGGAGGCATCTTCGGAAATACGCAAACAATATGATGATGAGTCCGCTGTTGTGGTTCTTACAGCATATAACTGGGACGATATACAGGATGATGCTGAAAAGGTCGGTGTAGACAGCTTCCTCACCAAGCCTCTGTTTGCATCCAGTATACTCGAGCAGCTGGAGCAGATAGCCCGGAACAACAATCTTAAGATATTCAAAGAAAAAGACCGTGCTGATCTGAGCGGGCGCCGCATACTGCTTGCCGAAGATATGGAGATCAATGCAGAGATCCTTATGGATCTTCTTGAACTTGAGAACATAGTGACCGATCACGCCGAAAACGGACTTGAAGCAGTCAGGATGTTCGAAGAAAGCGAAGTCGGTACATACGCAGCAATACTGATGGATGTGCGCATGCCTGAGATGGACGGTCTTGAAGCGACTGCAGCTATCAGAGCTCTTGACAGGGAGGATGCAAAGCGTATACCTATCGTTGCTCTGACAGCAAATGCATTCGATGAAGATGTACAGAGATCTATGCAGGCAGGAATGAATGCCCACCTCAGCAAGCCAGTGGAATCCGAGCAGCTGATAAGGACACTGGGAGAACTGATATACGAAGCCGAGTCGAAGAACAAGTGACATCCGGGGCGGATTATTTGATTCACACTATCAGACGATCTGCTGACGGCGGATAGAAAAGGCAGGGGGATGGATTATGCAGGGAAAAGCGAGAACATATTTTATTATAGGAGTATTATTCGTAGTTATAGGCATTATCATGACTGTTTTTACCAAAACATCAAGAACGATGGCT
>CACYHR010000059.1 GCA_902774265.1 uncultured Eubacteriales bacterium | reverse complement strand
TTTTTATTGCTTTCTGAAGTGCAAGGATCCCTCCTACTTCGTCAGTCGTAAAGCCATTTTCAAAAGCTACCTGCATATCTATTGAATTGACCTTCTTTTCTGTGTCAAAGCCCTTTTTCCCGAGCTTGTCCAGCAGTTTCTGTATCGATTTCTCCATCTTTTTCCTCCGTTTCCTGCTTCCTTCCTAATATCTCCAACATGCAGTATCCGCAGAATGGTGCGAGTCTGTCGCGGTACCTGCAATTATCCGGGCACATTGTCCGCATGCCCGGCGTCTCCGGGATTGGCTTCAATCAAAGCACCTGCTGTCATCAAGCAGTTCGTTACCGTAAGCTGTGAATGTGTACCAGTAGGTATGATCGAACTTGTCATCATTGAATACTCCTACTTTCATGATCCCTTTTTCGACTAGCTTATTGACTGAATGCCGCACCATATCCTCAGTCAGAAACGGTATATGAACGGTTATGGTTTTCTGAGTGCACTTGACCCAGAAGTATCCGTGCCTGTATGTCGTTTCATCGCTTGTTACCTGCAGGCCTCTTATAAAATCTGCGATCACTGCCTCTCTGAGTCCGCAGACTGCTGCGATGTCCATGTTGAATTTCCTCTCGTTGTAGTTCATTTCCCCTGTCTCCTCCTATAGTCTCATAACAAAAGGAGCGGCTTTCATGATCGATCGCCGCTCCGCATAAGTTATTCTCTATTGGTTGTTGCCAACATCAGGCAAACATCTCTGCATCTTCTTTGGCCTGCTTGCGTCTTCTCACATACTCTTTTATTACAAGCGTGAGCATGCTTCCGAATGCTGCGATGAAGAGTCCTCCGTACAGCCAAAGCATGGTGTTGTCACCTGTTTTAGGCGGCACGCTCTTGGCTGTCTTGGATACCTTTACAGTCTGGCCTTCATCGTTCAGATCCTTGTGATCAGCAACAACAGTCTTATCTGCCTTGGTAACATCATCGCCCTTCTTGAACTCATTCAGGCGGTAGCAGTTCTCGAATGCTACGAGTTCCTTGCCATCAAGGTTTGTTGTGTCGATGATGAAGCTGACCTTGGCTGTGCCATCAGGTCTTGCCGGCTTGAACGGCTCACTCATTACTGTGACAGGCTTGCCGTGCTCGACAAGCGGATCACCACTATCCTTTACCATCAGTGTTCCCTCGAATACATACCACTTGGAAGTATCAAGGCCGATATATGCAATGGTATCGATCAGCTGTGTGTCCTTGGCTGCAGCAACAGTCTTGTCACCCTTGCCGTTAGCAAGAGAAGTTCCGATAGCCGGCTTCTGAACAGGAGTCTGCGCTACGTCCTTCTTAGGCTCGAGCTTGCCTGGTTCCTCAGGCTTCTCAGGGTTAGGATATGTCACGTTCACGCACTCTGCTGTATTCCAGTAACCATCCTTATCATCTGTCTTGTTCTTCTGGTATGCCATGTTTGTATCATGGTTCTTCTCATCAAGAGAATCGGAATCCTTGGCATTAGCTGCGAGGTATGCCTTCGCTTCGTCCTTTACAACAGCTGTATAAGTGACGGTAGCTTTCTCTCCAACATTCAGAGTGATGTTTGCGACCTTGTCATCCTTGCCCTTGTTGTTCCATGTTCCCTTTCCGGTGAACTTAACATCTTTCAGTACAGGAACAGTGAAGTACTCAGGGTTCTGAGTGAACTGGTCAGTAACGTTCATTGTGATTTCGATGTTTCCGGTGTTCTCTACATGGACCTCATACTCTACTTCGTCCTGTGCGAAGAAGCCGTACTTGTCTCCGGCAGACGGAGCCTTGGTAGTACGGATCTTGTACATCTCGTACTTAGGATCAAGTTTCTCCCATGTTACAGTCTGACCTTCATCATCGATCTCCTCGTGTCTTGCAGCAACGTGACCTTCACTGTCGAATACCTTTTCAAACACTACTGTGTCCTTGCCATAGAGGCTGGTTGCATCGAATGTGAATGTGACCTTGACCTTGCCGCTGCTCATGAATGTCTTGAATTCCTGCTCGGCAGTGATCTGCTTGCCGTTCATATCCAGAACCGGTGCCTTTGTTGCCTTGTCCATAAGGACGCCCTTGGCTGTATAGGTCTCACCCTTCTTGAGGTTCTTGTACTCGATAACGTCAACGAGTGTGATCTCCTTCTGCGGTCTGATGTTCCTGTTCTTTCCGTCAACAGAAGCTGTAGTTCCGATCTCAGGGACATCATCAGTGATAGTCTCAAGATCAACAAATCCATTCTGGCTCTTCTGATCTACTGTGAAGTAGAACTTCTGAAGGATATATCCCTCGTTATGCTCACATGGCATCTCCTCAAGGATATATGAGTCATATGGCAGCGCTCCGAACTTGCTGTTCATAGGAGCCTTATCTCCGAACTCTCCTGTTCCGAACCATACTCCGTGCAGGATATCCTGTGATCTCTTCTCAAGATCTGCAGTCTTGATATCCTTCGTCTCAAGAAGGTCATCGAACGGGTTCTGCTTTCTTGCAGTATCCGCATCCTCATCTTCATCGAGATCACCTGCAGCTCTTCTGTCCTTTGTGGAGAAGAAACCATTCTTGTCCGTTACGACTACATGAGTCTCTCCGTTTGTAACAGAGATGATCTTGAAAGGAACAAACGAGAATCTCTCGGAAGTTGAATCAGCGATCTTGGTTCCCTGGACATCTGATCTGTAGACATAGTTATCGAAAGTAAGAGCCATCTCGTTCTTGTTGTCGTCAAAGGCAACGAATACTCCGTCCTCACGGATGGTAAACATGTGCTCTGTCTTATCGGTTCTCTGGTAAGTCTCGTTAGTCTTGGATTCTCTGATAGTGTACGTACCATATGGAAGGTCATCTGCCAGAGTCTCAGCAGTATATGCCTTCTTCTCTTCGTTCCAGTGAACAGTGATCTTGCCTACGTCCTTTCCGGTAGGGACTCTCTTGATCGCTTCGCTTTCAAAGAGATCCTTCTTGGATTCGAGTTTCTTCCAGTCGACCTTGTCAGTTTTGTTGTCGAGATCCTTGCGGACTACTACGTCTCTTCCGGATACGTTCTTGATAGTCATGACGATGTCATCAAGTCTTGCTCCGCCGAGAGCTTCAGACTTTACGAGTTCCTTATCTCTCTTGATGATCTGTACACCACCTCTCTCTACAGCCTCTCTTACCTTGTCTTCAGTCAGATCAACGATCTTTCCATCCTCACGGATAGTGAATGCTCTGGACCACTCAGTGTTCAGGAGATATCCCTTGGAAGGCTTGGTCTCCTTAACAAGATATGATCCGTAAGGGAGTGCATGCGCATCCGAAGTTGCGATACCATCTGCATTCGTGGTGATCACAAGTGCTGCATCACCATTTGCGATCTCCTTGCCGCCTACCATAACAGTCTCCTTGGACTGGTTGTAAATGGTGAATTCTGCTCCTGCAAGTGTTGCATCGCCCTGTGCGTAATTGGTATCCAGGTCATTATCGATCTTGGCTACCTTGACACCGCCTCTCTTGATAGTGTCGTTGCCCTTGATAGACTCGTTGTAAGTCTTGACGTGGATATTGTCTGTTCCATCTTCAGTGATCTCAACTTCGAGGATCTCATCATTGACAAGATAGCCCTCAGGTGCTTTGACCTCCTGGATCAGATAAGTTCCGAGCGGATAGCAGACCTTTCCATCCTTGTCCTTGTACAGGGCATCACTGGAATAGCCTTCTGCAAATGCCGGATTCTGTCCGTCAATCCTTCCGTGCTCGTCAGTCACGAAGTACCATGTTCTTACAGGTGCGTTCGCTGCCTTGGCCGACTTAGCGGCCTTAAGAAGGACTTCCTGATGGACATAATCGTAGTACTCAAACTTGTATACTGCTCCCTTCAGAGTCGCATCGCCTTCGCCATGATCATGCGGGTAGCCTACTGGGTTCTTGGTGAGAAGAAGTTGAACAAGGTCAGTGATAGGCTCTTCCTTTGCAGTAAATGTCGTTGTCTTTTCCGATACGATCTTCACAGTGTAGGTCTCAGTATCCTTCGCATACCCCGGAGGAGCGTATGTCTCCTTGACTGTATATGTTCCTTCCATCAGGTCTACAGTGTTGCTCTCTCCATTGGCATTCGTGTAAAGATATTCAACTGCCTTTCCATTGCTGTCATATACCGTGTACTCTGCTCCATCGAGTGAGTAGCAGTTGTTGCTGTCAGTGATCGCAGTTCTGTTTGACAACTTCTTCATGTTTAGGTGTCCTGGTGCCTCGAGATATCCGACGATCATGTCCTGTACTCCGGACATATAGCAGATGAACACCTTGAAACTTGTAGGTACTGCAGCATCTCTCTCAGAATCTGCTTGGTACAGCTCATCGCCGAGCTTCTTCGCCTTGGTCCATACTTCACCGAGGTCAGAGGCATGCGTTCCACCCCAGGTGGCCATGTCGGATGGTCTGCCAGCATAGACATATGAAAGAGCCATATGTGCGATACCCCAGTCCTTGCTGAAATTGCCTGTGTAGTACTTGCTTCTGATATTGGTGACATTGTTGTCATAGCCGGGATAGGATGGTGAGTAATACACGATATTTCTCAGGGCATTCCATTTGCCGGTGTCATTATCGTCTGTGATGACCTTATCTACGGTCACTGTTCCCGTTCCCGGTGAGGACTTTGACGGCTGCACGCAGTATGAATATCTGCTGCCGAGATCATCTCCAAGGTCGCACTTTCTGGAGTTACTGTAGCCTCCGCTGCCTGATCCGTAGACGATCTGTCCGCCGTCATAAACGGTGTACTTGCTGCCCTTCTTGCCATCGAAGGCTGATGCTTCCTGGGTCGCGATCGGGACCACTGATCCAAGCACCATGATCAGGGCAAGAGTCATTGTGAGCATTCGCTTGAATGCGTCGATAAACTTGTTGTCTGTCATTGTTTGATTCTCCTTTCCTTGTTTAGATCGACATGAATGCGAGGATGATCACCGGCAGACTCAGTACCACCATGATCCCTGTCAGGATCCATGAGAGTCTGTTGGCTGCCTTCTCGCTGAGATAGAGCTGCATTCCGGCATCGTCCGTGCAGATGATCACCTCGTCGTTTGGTTTTTTTTCTTTGTCTTTCGTCATGTGATGTCCTTTCCCGCAAAATCTGGGCACGAAAAAAGGCGCTCAAACCATTTCTGATCTGAACGCCTAATGTGTCACGATATTGCGTTTGTTATGTTTTTTATATAATTATTCTTCTTCGGTCAGTACTGTTAGTTACAGAGGAGGGGTTACAGGGGAGGAGACGGGAAAATGTGTCCACATTACGATTGTAGTAATTCCATATGGGCTACCCTATCTCGCATCGTCTCTCGTTCTCTGCCTCTCACGGTGTCTGCCGTAGAATTCCATAGCAGCGGCTATATAATCCTCGCGCTTGGATATTGGCAGTCCCGGCGGGAACAACCTGCTGAAACGGTCGCCCCTCAAAACTATCCTCTCCTTTTGGTTCGGCTTCTCCTCAAGCATGATGGCTTCGATGGATTCCGGGGTGAGCTTCCCTTCTTCCGCCATCCTTCTCATGCGCTTGGCCTGAGTATGCGATGGTGTGCACTGCTCCAGTTCCATACATTCCCATATGTGTCCCTGCTTGAGGCGAGGGATATATGAAAGCTCAACAGCAGGTCTTAAAGCTATCACTCCGTCATCGACCATATCCAGGATCTCAGGAATGAGCTCAGTGAGACGTATATATTTCCTTACGGTCTCATGACTTTCTCCCACCTCACTTCCGAGTTGTTTGGCTGAAGTATTGAACTTCTCCAACGATGTTGGAGAAGTTAGATCCGTTCTCTGACCCTGTCGCTTCATCGCATCAAGCTTCATCTTATATGCGAAGGCTTTCTCGCTCGGCAGGATCTTCGATCTCTGGAAATTGGCATCCACCATAAAGATAGTCGCCTCATCCAGGCTCATCTCGACTATCTCGCATCTTAGGGTCGGTATTCCTGCTATCTGGCAGGCTCTCAGCCTCCTGTGCCCGGAAAGCAGTTCGTACCTGCCGTCTTCCTTCTTCCGGACAGTTGCCGGCGTCAGAATGCCGTTCGTTCTGATTGACTCAGCGAGATTCATCATATCCTCGTCATCCTGCACCTTGAATGGATGGTCAGGAAACGGATCGATCTCCTCAAGCGGGATCTCATAGATACGCTTCAGCTTCGCATCGTCTCTCTCTTCCTGCGATGAGAACAGCTCATCGAGTGATGGCAGTCTCATCTCTACGCTTTTCTCGTTCGCCAATTCTCATCACCTCTTTCGTCAATGCTTCATATGCCTTTGCAGGCTTCGATTCGCGGTCGTACTCGTAGATGCTCTGTCCGGCCTTGGATGCCTCAGCCGCTTTTACAGCAACAGGGATCTGTGTGTCGAATATCCTGATCTGCATTCCGTACTTCATCCTGATGGTATCTATGACCTCTTTGGCCAGATTCGTCCTGCCGTCTACAAGCGTCATGACTATGCCTTCTATCTTCAGCCTGTCATTCGTATGGTTCCTTACCATGTCTATGCTCTTCATCAGCTGTGTCATGCCCTTAGCAGGCAGAAATTGGGCCTGTACGGGGATTATTACGCTGTCGGCGGCCGTCAGGGCATTTATTGTGATCATGCCCAAAGAAGGCATACAATCGATCAGGATATAGTCATAATCGTTCTTCACCGTTTTCAGGAGATTAGAGAGTATCTTCTCCCTGCTCATGGCATTCACAAGCTGACTCTCCATTGATGACAGATCCAGATTGGACGGGATCAGATCGACTCCCTCGGGATGATGAATGATAGTATCCTGAACTATCGGCCTGTATTCCTGCGTCGCAAGATACATCAGTCTGCCGAGGGATTTCTCAAGCGCGTCACCGTTCCATCCGAGAGCCGCTGTCAGATCAGACTGAGGATCTGCGTCGCACAGGAGTACTCTCTTTCCCTGCCTGGCCAGACCAACGCCGAGATTCAGAGTAGTTGTTGTTTTGCCGACACCGCCCTTCTGATTACATATTGCTATCGTCTTTGCCATCAACTCACCTCCAGCGGTATCCTGATAACTGCAGAGCAGTCCTCTCTGGAACAGCTTTCGATCATGTGATCAATCCTGAACCATTCGAACACTTCCTGACCGAATAATGTGTCATGGAAACGCCAGTAAACAGATTCTGCATACTCCTGACACTCCCCAAGAAGATCCAGCTCCTCAGCTGCATGGACTCTTCCCCTTACAAGGAACATCGCCTTAAGCATACCAACGAGTGCTTCCGCATCGCTTTGCTGGAGCCTTCCGACAATCTGCTTTGCGATATCCATGTCCATCCCGTCTATTATGTCAGAGAATCTCTCTGCCGTGACTGCTGCGAGATGGTCTGCGATATTGTATGCGAGTTTTTCTGCAGGTGAAAGCTCAGCTGAATCTTTGATCTCCTCATAATAAAGATCTGCCTCTTCCAGATTGCCGATCGCATCGCTCAGTTCCTGTACCATCTTCTTTTCTTCTTCGCTCATAGCTTCTTCTTTTTCTTTCTTAAAAGTAAACATATTTGTTCCTTCCTCCGGATCTTCCGGCTTCAATAAAAAACTCCGCACCTTATTGCACGGAGTCATGTAGTCAGCCGGAGCTGAAAGAATCATCAGTCTACGAATTTAATCAGAAGATCGTCTATGGCATCAGTGTACCTGCCTTCGGCGAGAAGCTGGTTCTTGAACTCAATGAGAGCCATGACTATGATCCTGACCTCATCGTAAGTGAATCTGAATTTGGGTTTGAACATTTGGCTCACCTCTTTTCTTTTCCATATATGTAATTCTTATTTCAGCTTCAGTGTAAAAGAGCCGGTCAGGACCTGCAATTCTATAAAGACTTTTTTTAAGACCGGTCAAAAAGACATTTGTTGAAAGGCCTATAATCTGCCATATTATAGACGTACTGGGGACAGCCCTCTGAAACATGCTGTTGGGGACGGAAAATGGCCGCTTTCGTGTACGGCGTATCTCCAACAGCGGCAAAAACAGGCATCAACGCCAGTAATATCAGGCTATTCAGGAAATAATTACCTTCGTGGGTTCGTGTACCATGCCGCCAGTCAGACACGTTTTTATGAGGTACCTTGTACCATGCCAGTACACCGTACTCGAACCCATCAGAGGCGCTCTCAGCCCCAACCAGAGACCCAGATTTCCGCAATTCAAGATACATACCACATACATCACATGCAGTTTCAAAAAACGCGCCGCATACTGAAATTTCAAGGGATATAGCCTGTATCCGTTGCAACAAAAGAGCCCTGAGAAAACGTCTCTCAGGGCAAAATTTTGGCGGAGGACATGGGACTCGAACCCACGGGGCTGTTACACCTTACCTGATTTCCAATCAGGCTCCTTAGCCGCTCGGTCAATCCTCCACATTAGCATATTATTGATTGCTTTGCTGAATGTATCTGTTCAGCCCGATTATATTAACATAAAGGAACGGGATTTGCAATAGTCATATTCATCTAAATGTGATATCATCATAAATAATTGTTACAGGCCATCCGCCGCGGGGCCGGTTACTCAGGCGGAAAAGGCATAAAAGAGCTTGTTGGAGCTTTGCTCCTGGTTGAAAGGGCAGATATAAATATGAATCTAAAAGAACTCGGTATTGGTGAATCCGCTGTTATTACGGCTGTCGGCGGCGAAGGCGCTCTCAGGCAGCACTTTCTTGACATGGGAGTTATCCCGGGAGCAAAGATCACAACGATAAAATACGCGCCACTGGGTGACCCTGTTGAATATAAGATACATGGGTATGAGCTGACGCTCCGTCTTGATGACGCAGCCAGGATAGATATAAAAAAGATCGCAGACAAGGCAGATGATCCCGGGACAGATACAGATACAGTATACGAAGATGAATTTACAACAGAGTCCGAGCATCCGGGTCTGGGTGAAGGCGGCCGCTTCCATCCGAAAGGAACTGGCAATCCTCTTCCGGATGACACGATCCTTACGTTTGCGCTGGTGGGCAACCAGAACAGCGGCAAGACCACACTGTTCAACCAGCTGACTGGCTCAAAGCAGCATGTCGGTAATTTCCCGGGAGTAACCGTGGATCGCAAGGACGGTCCGATCAAGGGTCATCCTGATACTGTGGTCACAGACCTGCCGGGCATATACTCTATGTCCCCGTACAGCAGTGAAGAAATCGTTTCACGTAACTTCGTGCTGAACGAAAAGCCGCATGCGATCATCAATATAATCGACGCGACCAACATAGAGAGAAACATGTATCTGACCATGCAGCTTCTGGAAATGGGCATTCCTGTAGTTGCTGCCCTCAACATGATGGATGAGCTGCATGCCAACGGCGGCACCATAGATGTCAATGAGATGGAAAGCATACTCGGCACGCCGGTCGTTCCTATTTCTGCTGCAAAGAATCAGGGTATCGATGAGCTGATCGATCACGCGATACATATCGCAAAATATCAGGAAAAACCTGCAAGAACCGATTTTTGCGACCAGAACGATCACGGCGGAGCCGTTCACAGATGCATTCACGCTGCTTCTCACCTCATCGAGGATCACGCCGAAACGGCAGGACTGCCTCTGAGATTTGCTGCTACCAAGGTAATCGAGGGCGATCATCTGGTAATAAAGAAACTCGGTCTTGATCGAAACGAAATCGAGACCATCGATCACATAGTGCTGCAGATGGAGGAGGAGCGCGGACTCGACCGCAGCGCTGCAATAGCCGATATGCGTTTTTCCTTCATAGAGAAGGTATGCGCAGCAACAGTAAAGAAGCCTCAGGAAAGCAAAGAGCGCATCAGAAGTGAAAAGATCGACAGCTTTCTTACCGGCAAATATACTGCTATCCCTGCCTTTATCGGTATCATGGGGATCGTATTCTATCTTACATTCAATGTTATCGGGGCGTGGCTGCAGGGACTGCTTGAAACCGGGATCGGCACTCTCTCCGATACAGTTGACGGGATCCTTACTGCGGGAAATGTCAATCCTGCCATACACGGACTGATCATAAAAGGGATATTCGAAGGAGTCGGCAGTGTGCTGAGCTTTTTGCCTATAATCGTTACGCTATTCTTCTTCCTTTCGATGCTTGAAGATTCGGGATATATAGCGAGAGTCGCGTTTGTTATGGATAAAATACTCAGGAGGATAGGTCTCTCCGGACGAAGCATCGTGCCTATGCTCATAGGTTTCGGCTGCACTGTTCCGGCTGTTATGGCTACGAGAACTCTTCCAAGTGAGCGCGACCGACGAATGACCATACTGCTGACGCCGTTCATGAGCTGCACGGCAAAGCTGCCGATCTATGGTTTTTTTGCTCAGGCATTCTTCCCGGAATACAGCGGTCTGATCATGATCGGGCTCTATGTTCTCGGAATACTGATCGGCATACTGGTCGCACTTTTGTATCGCGGCACACTGTTCAAGGGCGAAGCGGTTCCTTTCGTCATGGAGCTGCCTAATTACAGGCTGCCGGGCATGAAAAATGTCCTCCACCTTCTCTGGGACAAGGCAAAGGACTTCCTTCAGAGGGCATTCTCCGTGATACTGGTTGCAACAGTCGTTATCTGGTTCCTGCAGAGCTTTGATTTCGGATTCCACATGGTAGCGGACCAGTCCGACAGCATACTGGCGGTCATAGCGGGATTCATCGCTCCTCTGCTGAAACCTATAGGACTCGGCGACTGGAGGCTTGCGACATCCCTTATCTCCGGATTCATGGCAAAGGAAAGCGTAGTA
>CACYHR010000058.1 GCA_902774265.1 uncultured Eubacteriales bacterium | reverse complement strand
GCGAGCGACGCCGTACTTATCGGAGGAGCTCAGCCTCCGGAGATCAATGCTTCCGACCTTACGGCAACGCCGTATGATCCGGAGGAAGCATTTACAGACGCCGGGAGCTTCAGCTCCTGAGAGCATCAGTGGGGGATTGTTACCCACCACTGATGGTCGAATATGGAACCCGCCGCCTAAGAGGCGGGGGACATCCGGCGTCTGTTATTATCGTATTCACAATGAGCGATAATACTCCTTTAAAGCATCTGTCAAATCCGGCCGATTTGTGGTAAAACTTGTACGGACGGGACTGACACAGATTCGTATACTTGAAAGGAGAAAAACAAAATGAAAAAAGATCTTGGGATCGCTCAGGCGGTATGCCCTATGCCGGTACTGATGGTCGCGGCTTATGACGAGAACGGGAAGGTGAATGTGATGAACGTGGCCTGGGGCCAGATAGCAGGTTCGGACAGGATCTATCTCTGCATCGGCAAAGGCAAGAAGACTCTGGCCAATATAAAGGTGAGCAAAGCGTTCACGGTAGCGCTTGCTGACAGAGCGCACATGGATGTCGCCGACTTCTACGGCATCGCTTCTGGCAACAAGATGGATGACAAGTTCGAGCGCACCGGCTATACGGCGGTGAAGAGCGATAAGGTAAACGCACCGATAATCGACGAGTTCCCTGTCGTGATGGAATGCGAATTCCTTGAGGAGCTCGACAACGAGAATATACACGGCGTTGTAGGAAAGATCGTAAACGTCAAGGCGGAGGAGAGCGTGCTGAACGACGAAGGCAAGGTCGATGTTGCTAAGTTTGACGTTCTGCTCTTCGATACCTTCTGCCACGGCTACTACACGATAGGCGAGAAGGCCGGCCAGGCGTGGGATGCCGGAAACGGTCTGATGAACAAGTAAGAGTTAAGGAGAGCTTTATGGGACGAAGAGAAAAAGCGCTGCATCTGCTGTTTGGATTTGCACTGATGCTCGTGATGGTGCTCGCAATGAGCACAGCGGTACTGGCAAAAGAAGAGGTCACTTATCTGGACTGGGACAGAAGCCGGTACAAACATGTTGAAAAGACCATCACGGAGTACAACCTTGTCCAGGCCAGCAGCGGAGATGTGGTCTGGGGCGATTCAGTTGATGATGAGTCCTGGTATGTCGTGGACGGACAGGTGCCGATCGACGGCAGGATCAAAGTCCGCGGCGATGTGCACCTGATACTGAAAGATGATGCGGTCCTCTATGCCAATAACGGTATCTATACCGAAGGCATATTAAGAGACAGGGGAAACCTGTATATCTACGGGCAGAGCGGCGGCAACGGAACGCTGTACGCCCGCAGCTACGGCGATTCCGGAATAAAGATCGTCGGAGGGAACCTTTCTGTTGACGGCGGCATCATCAATGCCGAGGGTACCGACGCCATCAGCGTGAAATGGAACAGAGAACTGAGCGGCGGCAGTATGGAGATCAACGGCGGAATGATCAATGCTGAAGGCAAAAACAACGGTATCACTGCCGATATGGACTGCACGATCAACTGGGGCGTTATCAATGCTTCCGGTTCCGCACGCGGTATATCCACATCTGTGCTGATGATGCTTGACGGATATCTGACGGCATACGGACCGGAGGGCTATGGCATCGACGCCGCCGTCGGGATCAACGACGGCCTGATCATCAGGGCCGGTGACAGCGCAGCAGCCAGCGAAAGGATCGACAGGGATTATTTCGAGCACGATCATTATCAGAGGTGGGCGAGCATAGTCAGAGAGGCCGACGACAGCTCCGGAGTGATCCCGATCTCCTATGATGAAGACGACAGTGAAAGCTATATCGTGATCGTGACCTACGAGGTGAAAAAAGGCGCCTGGAATGACGGGACTGCAGAAGATAAGTATGTGATCCTTGTCGGAAAAGATCCTTCAGACCTGAAGCTGACTGATCACGATATCCCGGAGGTCGGTAAAAAGCCTGATCAGGGATATAAGGCCGGCGGCTGGATCACAGCGCCTCCGACTGACACTCCGGTCCCTGAAGAAACGACATATACGTACTATTATACAAACAGGACGGCAGCCGGAACGATCCACACTGTAGGCGGCAGCAGGTATACCGTGACATCTGCAGGGACCGCTGCGCTCTACAGGGCTCAGAACAGAAAAAACTATACGCTTCCTGCTTCGATACAGATCGCCGGAAAGGCTTTCCAGGTCACAGGCATAGAGGCAAACGCCTTCAGAGGCACGAAGGTGAAGACCCTTACGGTCAGTTCCAAAGCTCTGACAAAGGCTTCCGTCAGGAATTCTCTCAGCGGCTCAAAGGTCGGAAAAATGCCGGCCGAAAAGCTTCTGTAAAGAGATAGGGCTTTCAGGAACCGGAAACAGGAAAAAACTGTCTCCAAAGCGGTTAATGATTGTATAATAAGTTAGGGAATAATATCCGAATAATACAATCAACGAAATGTCAGGAGGAGAAACATGGAAGATAAGAAAAACGCAGTTATGAATGGTGAACTGACAGAGCAGGATGTAGCAGAAACAAATGCCAAGCTGGCTTCGGAAAGACTGGACGGCGTGAGCGGAGGTCTTCTGTATTCCTCGGATGATAAATCGGATAAATCGTCGCGTGCATATATGGAAAATAATTCTTCAGAGCTCCGTGGAAGTATGGAAAACAAACTGGGATTATTGAAAGAGAATGATTAGACCGATCGCTTATAGAATTGATATGAGATCAGGAGGTAACACATGGAAGACAAGAAAAAAGCAGTTATGAACGGTGAACTTACAGAGCAGGATGTCGCAGAAACAAACGCTAAGCTGGATTCGGAAAAACTTGACGGCGTAAGCGGAGGTATTGCGTTATGCGCTGAAGATAAATCCTACAATTCGATCGAAAACTACAGACATATTGTGGATGATACTGAGTCTGGAGAAGTTTTGCGTCTTACGTTGACTGATAACGAGACAGAACGTCGCATATAACAGACGATAAATGAAAGAATCATATTCGAAATATAAAGAAAGAACACCCGGGGAAACGATCCTGGCATGGACCGGCGAGAATGGAAACGGGTATTTTTCAAACCGTATCACTCTGCATCCTACAGAAATAGGTGTAAATGGCAAAGGGACTGATGAAATATACAGTACGGCGAGTGGCTACGGAGAACTTATGGAGCGCCTTCAGAATAACTTCCTGCTGGGAGGCATGCTCGGCAATGATTCGGATTACAGTAAGGAGCTTTTCCGGGCTTCACCGGATGAAGAGGCTGTACCTTTAGCGGATGTTCTGGAAGATCCTGATCCGTTTACGAAATATGTATTTGATCTGCTCAAAAATGAAGATGAGTATTCGGACGGACAGGCGCTGTACGATCTGTTCAGTTACAAAAGGAATGGAAAAGCGTATATCACATGCATTCCCTTTGCGGATATTGCACAAGGGCGAACAGTGAAGGTTCCTGCATTTGTGGCACGCTGGTTTTCGGGAACTAACGGAATGGCAGCAGGCAATACGATGGAGGAAGCTCTGGTACAGGGACTGTCTGAGATGCTGGAGCGCGAAGTAAATCTGATGATCCTTGAGGGAGCTGCAGTTCCGCCCGAGATCCCGGATGAGGAACTGAGTAAATGCGAACTTTTCCCGCTGATTGAGGAACTCAGAAAAAAAGAGAACTTCAAAGTCAGGATCCTGGACTGTTCACTCGGAAAAGGCTGGCCGGTGGTAGCCTTGTGCATACAGAATCTGGAAAAAGGCACAGTCGGAATCGATCTCGGAGCACATCCGTCATTCCAGGTGGCTATTGAACGTACAATTACGGAGGCCGTTCAGGGCAGATCTTTCGAAGAATTCGCAGAACAATACAGAATCGGTTCAGCGCAGGATGCTGCATGTAACGCAAACCTCATAAATGTTTGTCAGGGAAACACTGGCGTATATCCTGCAGCTCTTTTCTATAGCGAAGCAGACTGGAGTTTCAGTCCGTGGACAAGATTCAACGCAGACAGCAACCGGGATTTTCTGGACGAGATGCTCGGAATGCTGAGAGAAGACGGGTACGAACCATTGCTGCGAGATAGTTCCTTCATAGGCTTCCCTGCATGCTATATTCTTATCCCGGGATTCAGAACGATCAGAAGAATCACCGGAAACTCCGTCAGGCTCCGGAGAACTCTCAGCCGTGCCTCAGCGGATTTTGAAAAATTTCCTAATCTCAGCGACGAAGAGGCATTGCGTCTGATGCTGTTGATCCGTCATAACAGGAATATTATCGGAAACAATCTTGTCGGTCTGCTCAGCGGTGTGCCGGTAAGCGCGGATCAGTACAAGAATGATCGTCTCGGTGCCTTCCTCGCACTGCGCCTGGGAGATTTCGAAGAAGCCTCCGGATTTTTCGGAAAAACACTGATAAGAGCAAAAGATGAATCAGAGAGACGATACCTGCTATGCATGAAAAAATATTCGGATTTTCGCAGAGAAGGTCTCGATAATGAGCAGGCACACAGATTGCTGAAACAGCTGTACAACAGCGAAGCTGCAGAACGGGTCTGCAGTGATACATCGGATCTTTCCGTAATACTCGAAAAATATTATACAAAGCTCAATTGTCCGGATTGCGGGAACTGCGCATATAAGGCAGACTGCTGCTATACAGAGCAGAAAGAGCTGATTATGAAACTGTGCGCTGCAATGAAAAAGGAAAATGCATCTCAGGAAAGACTGCTCGAACTGATAAACAACATAAGCAGCTGTACCCCGATGGAACAGTAACGATACGGAGAGCGAATACTGACGATGACAGATGTCGATAGCGGAGAACAATCCCCGACAGATGATCTCAGGAGATGAAGCCCCGTGTCTGTACGGGCTTCATCCGATAAGTACAGGATCGTTCGCTGCTGGTTGAAGCGGATTAGCATATTTTAAATATAGGAGGCAGTAAAAATGATAGTGCTGAATGTTACCTACAAATGTAAAGAGGACATGAGAGAAGAGTTCCTCGAAGCCATAATGACTGAGGGAATCGATGCTGCATGCAGAGCAGAGGATGGAAACATCAAATACGATTACTATATGTCGGCGGAGGATGAGAATGAAATGCTGCTGCTCGAGAAATGGCGCGATGCAGAGGCGCTTTCCGCACATCAGGCACAGGAACACTTCAAGAGACTCGGTGAGATCAAGAACGAATTCGTAGATGAAACGATCCTGGAGAAATACATCACAGAATAGTAATGCGTGATATATGAAATCCCTGAAGATACACTCCTTTTACTTGGCGATGAAAAGCGTGGAATAGCTATTCCTCCTAAAGGCGCATTTGCCCAATTATTTGATGTCGCATTTGAAGAGAAAGACGAGGAACAAGGCAAATGAAGATAGCTTGGTTTTGTATTCCTGCATATGGTCATACCAATCCGACACTTGGTCTTGTTAAGGCTTTGACTGAAGCCGGACATGAGATATATTACTTTTCGTTTGAAATGTTCAGGGAAAAAATAGAAAATGCCGGTGCATTTTTCCTGCCGTGTGACGGATACGACTTCGAAATGAAAGATAAGGAAAATGCAGATCGTGTCGGAAAAGATACGGCCTTTGCGGCTGAACTTCTGGTTTCAACTACACTGGCACTTGATGAGATGGTGACAGCAAAAATCGCAGAAATAGAACCGGACGTCATTGTAGCGGACTCCGTCGCATACTGGGGAAAACTTGCGGCATTAAAGCATGGATTGCCGTTTATTTCGTCTACGACAACCTTCGCGTTTAACAGATTTTCCGCGAGATATATGAAGCATGGAGTGACTGAAACCATGAAGATGCTGCTTGCGATGCCAAAGGTAAACAAGCAGATCCACCGACTGCAGGAAAAAGGATATCCGGTTAAAAGCTTTCTGGATATAATTCAGAATGATAATAATACTAACACAATCGTATATACATCAAAGTATTTCCAGCCTTACGCAGAAACATTTTCGGAGAAATATCACTTCATCGGACCGTCCATTAGACCTGCTGCCGGGAGTTATGAGAAGACAGCAGAAAAGACGATCTATATCTCGATGGGTACAGTAAATCAAAACAGAGAATTCTACCGGAATTGCATAGAAGTGCTGGGAAACACTGATTATCAGGTTATCATTTCAATGGGAACAAACACAGATCATTTTGAGAATATTCCGGACAATATTCAGATATACCCAAGTGTTGATCAGATGGCGGTACTCTCTATCGCCGATGCATTTATAACCCACTGCGGCATGAACTCCGCATCAGAGGGTCTGTATTTTGGCGTTCCTCTGGTCCTGTTCCCGCAGACATCGGAACAGGACGCTGTAGCAAGGCGAACGGAAGAAGTCGGAGCGGGGCTGCGTCTGCCATCAATAGAGAAGGACGAAATCCTCAAAACTGTTGCACGGGCCATTGAAGATAAGCAATTCAAAGAGTGTGCGCAAAAAGTCTCAGATAGCTTCAGGGAAGCCGGAGGAATCAGAGAAGCTGTCGAATTCATCGAAGCAATCGGATCATGTCTTCTTTAATGTAGTGGAAAAACGCAAAATATGTTCGGATATGATATACTGCATCTAATAGAGTTGATACTTGGCAGAAGGTCAAAAGATCGAATACAAGTAAGCCTGTTGGGATGAATTGAGAGGGGTATTTATGAGATTCAAAATGATTCATGAAAATTTTAATGTCACTGATCTTGATGTATCGATGTCGTTCTACGAAAAAGCGCTGGGACTGACTGAATGCAGGAGAAAGACTGCCGAGGACGGATCCTTCATTATCGTTTATCTGAAAAATGAAGAGTCTGACTTTGAGCTGGAGCTGACATGGCTTGCCGAGCATCCGCAGAAATATGATCTCGGAGAGGAAGAATTCCATCTTGCGTTCCGTGTAGATGATTTTGACGCAGCACATGCACTGCATGAAGAGATGGGCTGCATAGCTTTTGAAAACCATGATATGGGAATATATTTTATTACCGATCCAGACGGATACTGGCTTGAGGTATTGCCGCCGGAAGACTAGGAAGCGGAAGTAAACATGCCGGTGCGGCAGATCTTTCGACATCAAGAAAACTCGTGGCCATCAAGATGCATTTCAGCGAACTGGGAAATCTGGCGTTCCTCAGGCCTAATTACGTAAAAGCTGTTGCCGATGTGGTTAAAGATTGCGGCGGACTCCCGTTTCTGACGGATTGCGGAAGCCGTGCCGGGAAGATGCAGCAGCATATGGTAGAAAGCAAATAAAGAGACTCTTATATACGAGAAAATATCAAAATGAAAAAGGAAGGAAAATCATGGGCAGCAAAGGTATCACTATCAATAAAAAAACGGCACCATCTGATGCCGTTTGTGAGTATATGCTATACTGCTTATCTCCAATGCAGATCCAGTTTCCTGTTATTTTTTACACAGTCTCCCAGATAAAGGTTTATCAAGGTCTGATATGGAATACCGGTCTCGATGGCTTCGTTCTTAAAATACTCAATGATAGATGGAGAAACCTTTATTGTGATCTGCTTCTTTAACTCCTTCGCATATGGATTAGGGCGCGGATTCAGTTTGTCGATATCATATTCCTTCTGCATATCTTTGTTCCTCCTTTCGTGTAGCTTTACGAGCCGAAATGATTCTGATCACCGTTTCTGACTCCCTGTAACAGTGACATACTATACATACCTTTGCAGACTCACTCATGCCAAGCAATAGAAATCGTTCTTCATCAACAGAGTGCTCAGGATCATCGAATAAGATAGCTCGTTCGTCAAAGAATACTGTACTGGCTTCATCAAAGTCGATCCCATGTTTTTTGAGATTGATCGCGTTTTTGTTTTCGTCCCAGTCAAACAAATACATAATCTCGGCCTTTCTATTTATATTTACAACATAATTATAAAGTATATACACAATTTAAGCAATAATAATTCATTGGTTCAACTGATGAGTAGGTCTCTGAATACAAAGAATTTAATAATTATGAAAAACTATGTATTCCGGCTGTTTCAGCTAAGAGCGTTGCAGCCGGACATATAGACGGAGGTAGTTTCATGAAATTGATGATCGCATCAGATATTCACGGTTCGGCCAAATGGTGCAGACGATTGCTGGAGGCTTTTCGCATGGAGAAGCCCGATCGTCTGGTGCTGCTGGGAGACCTGCTGTACCACGGACCTCGCAACGATCTGCCCGAAGAATATGATCCTAAGACTGTCATCGGCTTGCTGAATGACATCGCGGGAGATCTGCTCTGTGTGCGGGGCAACTGCGAAGCGGAGGTGGATCAGATGGTGCTGTCTTTTCCGGTTATGGCGGATTATTGTGCGCTATTCCCGGATGAACATATGATCTATGCCACTCACGGCCATGTATGGAACGAGAATACTCCGCCGCCACTGCAATACGGAGATATACTGCTATGCGGACATACTCACATTCCATGCTGCCGACGCAATGAGATATTCATTTACATCAATCCGGGATCGGCGGCGATTCCAAAAGAGAATACGCCTCACAGTTATATAACGCTGGAGAATGGTCTTGTGATCTGGAAGGATCTGAATGGCGGTGAATATATGCGCGAAAAGATTTGGTAACCGGTATGGCAAAGCGCATTTTTCGGAGGGAATCATGAATCTGTCAGAATACGATGGTAAGTATGTTCGCATCACGGATACGGATGGGAATAGTTTCTCAGGTCGTGCAAAATATGGAAATACTGAATTCCTGGAGTGTGAATGGGGACTGGATGAGGATGGCATTTTTATTGAGGATGTTATCATTTGCAACTCCCAAATCGAATCAATCGAGGAAATAGTTCCACATGGATCTGCCGAATTGTGGACGGAGCATCTAATACTTCGAAGATATCGTCCGGATGACGCCGGGCAGCTTTATGAGTGTCTTGGAGCAGATCAGGAGATGAATAAGTACTCAGGATGGAATCCGTATGCATCGCCTGAGATGGCACAAGAGACTGTGCGGCGGTTTATCGACAGTTATAATGACGAGCGTTCATACTCATGGGTGATGGATGCAAATGGCGACGATGTTGTAGCCGGGACGATCGGGGCATATGACTACGATAACAATCAGATAGAAGTAGGATTCAGTGTCGTACGAGCCTGGCAGGGACGGGGTTTTGCTACAGAAGCATTGAAGACGGTTCTTGAATATCTGACAGAAAACGAAGGGATATGCCGAGTGACTGCCTGGTGTGCGTCAGAGAATACCGGCTCTCGCAGAGTGCTGGAAAAGTCGGGAATGCAGCTTGTCAGTATAGAGAGGGGCGGTCTTGCCGTGGATGACAGGATATACGACAAAATGATATACGAATACCGGCGATCGAAGGACTGACTGCCAATGGGTTTGCCTCAAATATACGAATAGAGTATAATAAAAAAGTGGGGGGGGACTTACTTGTTCCTGCCCATTTTTTTAAAAGTGCGGCTCGTTTGCTGCATGAACACAGGGGATTTTTCAGAATGCATTCTATTCGAACAAAAATAACACTTTTGACCGTGCTCGTAGTTATCGCAACACTCGTGGTAGCTACAGGTATTGGCGTTGTCTCGGTCAGAAAACTGGGAAAAAGCGATGCTGATGATATGCTCCATCTGACATGCACTACAGGGGCAATGAATCTGGAAAAGTATTTTGAAAGTGTAGAAAACTCTGTTCAGATGGTTACAACACTTGTGCATGACAGTTTTGACGGGATGCCATATGAAGATCTGGACGAGCAGGTTGAGCACGCCCGTAATCTCTTCGGAAGAATCGCGTATAACACAAATGGCGTACTCACATACTATTTCAGGATCGATCCGGAAATATCCGAAGACGTAAAAGGATTCTGGTATGTAAATCAGGATGGGAACGGCTTCAAGGAGCATGAAGTGACGGATATCACAGAGTTTGACACCAATGATACTTCCTCTCTTGTCTGGTTTACCGTTCCTAAAGCAACAGGAGAGGGAGTCTGGCTTCCTCCGTACTATACTGAAAACCTTGATGAGCGCGTCATTTCATACAATGCTCCGGTCTACTGGGATAATAAGTTCGTCGGAGTGATAGGCATTGAGATAGATTACGATATACTGGCGGACGAGGTGAGTACGATCGAGATCTACAAATCCGGCTATGCGTTTCTTCTGGACGAGAACTCAAATGTCATATATCATCCGCAGATAGATTCCGAAAAGCTGGAACTGGAGACAACAGCACTAGAAGAGTCAGACCGTTATATAGGCAGCAATCATGTACAGTACACTTTTGAGGGGGTCAAAAAGGAAGCGGTATGGATGCCGCTGAGAAACGGCATGCGTCTGTATGTGACGGCGCCGGAATCTGAGATCGACAGGTCATGGAAGAGTATGATCTGTAAAATGCTTATCGCGGCTCTGATCATACTGGCAATCGCAAGTATAGTGATGCTGCGTTTTATGGGTGGTATCACAAAGCCGCTGCGTGAGCTTGCGGAAGCTGCAAAGCTGGCAGACCAGGGCAATTATGATTTTGAACTGAACTACAGCGGGGATGATGAAGTCGGGACCCTTACACATACATTCAAGCTGCTTTCCTCTCATACAAAAGAAAAACTGTCAGCTGCAAGGGCAAAGGCAAATGTTGATGCCCTTACGGGCGTAAAGAACAAGAACGCCTATGAGCAGTGGAAGGCTGTAATTAATACGAAAATCGAAAATGGAGAACAGGAACCATTTGCGCTGGTTGTCTGCGATATTAATAATCTTAAGGATGTAAATGATCTCTACGGACACAGAGAGGGCGATACCTGTATAAAAAATGCCTGTGCAAAGATTTGCGGTGTTTTCAGTCACAGTCCGGTATTCCGTATAGGAGGAGATGAGTTTGTAGTTATATTGTCCGGAGAGGATTATTTCCGGCGCAAAAAACTCATGGAGCAGATCAGTGCTGTCCCGAGAGACCGGTCTAAGATAAGAAACGGGGAAACTATAGCTGCCGGCATGTCCGAATACAATGAGGAACATAATCCTTCATTTACGATCATGTTTGAAGAAGCCGACAAGGCTATGTACGAGAGGAAGCAATTCCTGAAAAGCATGCTCTTACCGGATGAATCGGAGCCAGACAGTGAATCAGTATATGAATACATTCCTGTTATCCATGCGCGCAAGCAGATACTGATTGTTGACGATATAGAGCTTACGCGCGAGATGCTCGGAGATCTGCTTCAGGGCGATTATGATATTCTTTACGCTTCTGACGGAGTTGAGGCGATGGATGTATTGCGCAGCCATAAAGAAAATATCGACCTCGTCCTCCTCGATCTGCAGATGCCTAACAAGAACGGACGAGAGGTAATAGCAGATATGCAGATCGATGAGGATCTTATGTCCATTCCTGTGATATTCCTGACTGTCGATCAGGATGCAGAACTCGATTGTCTGAAGAGCGGTGCGATGGACTTTATTCCTAAACCGTTCCCTGATATAGAGATTGTCAAGGCTCGTATTAACAAGTGCATCGAACTGTCCGAGGATCGCGAACTTATAAGATACACCGAACGTGACAAGCTGACAGGACTTCTGAACAAAGACTATTTCTTCCGTTATGTCTGCCGTCTCGACCATTTGTATAAAGACCTTGCTTTGGATGCGATTGTCTGCGATATCAACCACTTCAATTATCTCAACAAACAATACGGCCGGCAGTTCGGCGATAGTGTTCTGCGAAATATAGGATCCTGTATCAGAAAACTTGCACGTAAAACCGGCGGGATCGTCTGCCGGCAGGACGGAGATACATTCCTCCTGTATGGTCCGCATCAGGATGATTATGAAAAGCTGATCGGCGATTTCCTTGCAGATCTGGATGCAGAGAAGGTGATAACAGACAAAGTGAACTTGAGATTCGGAGTGTTTATCGATGCGCAGCGAGAGCCGGATGTGGAAGAGCGATTTGTCCGCGCAAAGATTGCGGCAGACAGAGTTATGGATGACAAGCAGAAAAAGTGCGGATACTACGATCTGAGATGAACCATTGTGCACCATATGAATACAGCAGACGAGCCTGTGGGATTATACCTGCAGGCTTTTCATTTTGCCCGTAAATCAAATTGCTCCTACTCGATTCACTCCATATAATGGCCTTTCTGATCTGGTTCGTTTTATAGTTGTCGCTATATTTGGCGTGTGTTAAAATTTTATATAAAGTATTTCTCGGCGAACAATAGGATAAAATACCGTACTGTATAACAGAATCAGAGAGGAGCGCATACAATGAAGAAAAAATTCCTGGCATGCATCATGTTACTGGCGATCACTGTTGTATTTATGCCGGTAAACTCTTTCGCAGCATCAAAAACCGTAACGATGAAGGCCTATGACCAGGTGATCAAATCCGGCAATACCGTATACTGTGCAGGTGCAGAAGGCCTTTACAAAGTCAAAGTCAAAAATGGCAAGGTCGTCAGCAAAAAGGTCATCAGTCAGGCGGAGACTTTCGGTACTTATTCCTACTACAGCGGAATGAAAAAGAAGGGTGGTTACATTTATATGCAGGTAAGTACAGAGGGAACGCCTTTCTATCTGTACAGAATCAAAACCTCGTCCGGTGCATGCAAAAAACTGGCCGGCGCGAACGATCAGGGCGAGATATCTTATGCTATTAAAGGCAAAAAAATTTACTACAAAGCATATTACAGCAAGACCGGCAGAGTCATGAAGCTCAACGGCAAAGATAAGAAAAAGACATCGACCAAGCCGGTCATGAAGTACAGCAAATCCAACGCCAAGGGCTATTCCGTGGTCATGAAGGAAAAAGGTCGCAAAGTAATAACATACCTGAAGACCCCGAAGGGCAAATTCAAATTGGGATCCCACGTCAAGTGGTAATGATTCACGCCGGAGGACATATGAAAAAAGGAGAATCAGATGTATTACTTTCACGGTGACTGCAGGAAATGTACCGAAAAGATAGCAGGGCAAGGAACAGATCAGTCCTGACGTAAGTTTATTATAAAAACAAGAAATAATGTTGATTACATTGAAAATAGAGAGAAATAGCTATGGGAATGTATGATCGAGATTGGTATAGGGAAGACTACAAACGAAGGGAAAAAGAATATGGGGGAGATTTTAGTTTACATAGCAAGAGAGTAAAACCTTCGAAAGTTGAGTTATCTCCTATTGAACAAGAGCTAAAAAAGATCAGAAATAATAGGAAGAGGGAGAACATCTTAACTGCAATCATATGCCCGATTCTTGTGTTTGTAGCTACATATGTATCCTTACAGAATCCACCTGCTGTTATTGCTATTGTTGTAATAGAGTTGATTTTGATGGTTAGAGCATTAGATCGGAGAAGTAAGTATAAGGATGGCATTATAGGTTCGGTGGCCTTTATAAGTAGTATGTGCTCTCTTGGCTTCAGTATTTTTATAGCAGCGATGGCATTTTCTTTTCATTGAAATAACGATGTAGAATGGGGCGGCTTGAGCGGAGCTGATGCCGAAGGGATAAGGCGGAGGACGCTGCGGAGCAGGGCCCAAAGTAATCTGAGATTGTGGGGTCAGTGTCACCACAATCGTTTGTTTAGGAATATGCGGCCGCGGGGTGTGACATGATACACTAAAAATTAAAAACGAAAAATCTGTTGATAATTTCCGGATCCGGTGGCATGCTAACCGCAGAAATGATTTATTAACGCAAAATCTGTTTTTAATTTTGGAGGTGCTTGGTATGAAGCTTCTGAAGCAGGTCTAAGCTTAAGAAGAAATCACAGTCATTCAGTATCTCTAAGGCTCTTTCAATCAGCGGCTGTAAGGATGGTCTGACATTCAAGAAGATCAGGGGCAGCAAAAATATAATTATAAACAAGAAGACCGGCAGGGTGACTGTAAGAAAGGGTCTGAAGAAGACTTACAAGGTTACGGTCGAAGTCAGTGCCAAAGGTGCAGACGGCACTGAACCTCTGACAGCAAAGACGACGTTCAAGGTACGGGTCAGATAAGAAGCTGCAGATCCGTCTGAGATCAGGCCGGGGTATTCAGAATATGAGGATGTATAGTTAAAAAACAATCCACTTGCCGGATGCGGCGGGTGGATCGTTTTTTTTAGGGGTGTCGGCCGGGAGTGACGGAACGCATTGATGGCATGTTGTGGTTTAGCGGTAGCTGATGGTGGCTGTGCTCACTGAGATGAGGCGTTTCATCGATAAGACTATTGATGCGGAGGCGAAAGGCAAGTGGCTGATACGCGCTGTGCAGGAGTATTTTACGGCTTACTATATGTCAAAGCAGCTGGAGCGGAAGAATGAGGCTGTGATGGATATACTGATGGATGATTTCGTCACGGATAGCGAGAGCGCGGTGCTGCCTATGCTGCATGCGATGGATACGAGGAAGACGGAGATGCG
>CACYHR010000057.1 GCA_902774265.1 uncultured Eubacteriales bacterium | reverse complement strand
TCCTGAGAGCATCAGTGGGGGATTGTTACCCACCACTGATGGTCGAAAATGGAACCCGCCGCCTAAGAGGCGGGGGACATCCGGTGTCTGTTATTTTCTTCTGAAAGATCTCTCGATGTCGTATTTACCGACTCTGATAAATGTAGGCCTGCCGTGCGGGCATGCATACGGATTGCGGCATGCCGAGAGCTCTCTTATCAGATCGTTTATCTCCATAACCGAAAGACGGTCTCCGCCCTTGACTGCGGATTTGCACGACCTCATGATAAGTTTGTCGATCACTATACTGTTATCGGATCCGGCGTCGTTATCTTCGCAGAATGACGACGCGAATCTCTCGGCTTCGGTCATGCTCATATATGAAGGTATTCCCCTTATTATAAATGAGTTCGCGCCGAAGTCGCTGATATCATATCCTATCCTGACGAGGATTTCCAGCCATCCGCGGTCTTTATGATAAATATCCGGGCTGACATTGATCGTAAACGGCGTCAGTATCGGCTGCGGCGGCTGATCCGCGCTGCGGTATCTGTCCGTCAGTTTTTCGTAAAAAATTCGTTCATGTGCAGCGTGCTGATCAAATATATAGAGCTGGTCGCGCGCCTGCATAATGATGTATGTGTCAAAAACATAGCCTTTGTATTCGAGTTCGCTGAAATCGAATCTCTTCGCCGCGGCCTCATGCTGCGGCAGATCAGGCGTGTTTCCGGCAGGCTTGTCCTTTTTTGCATTATCCTGTCTTTCGAGCCTGCTCAAATATTCTCTGATAGAGCTCTGCTCTGCGATCTCATCTTTCCGGGGATTTCCGCCTTTCGCAGTTTTTCCATGACTCGTAGCCGCTGATGCATTACGGGTATCCGTGCCTGCTGATGATTTTGCATCGATATCATATTGTACACGCTTTCCTGTGATCGCGTCTCTGTTTTTTTCAGACAGATATTCTGCATTTTCCGGCAAAGAAACAGTTCCGGCACTTTCAGAGGATGCAGCTGAAGAGGATGCTTCGTGAGCAGACGCGTTGTGCGGAGATGCATTGTGGTGAGTGGAGATAAGCGGTTCTGATGCAGAGGCATCAGGCTTCACTGCTTCGGGAAGCTCTGCTTTTGGAAGCTCAGCTTTCGGCACTGCAAATCTGCTTTCAAGAGCTGCGGATACGGCTTTCGAAATCTTATCTATCACTTCATCCTGATGCAGGAATCTGATCTCCCTTTTTCCCGGATGAATGTTAACATCCAGCTCATGCGGATCGGCTTCGATGAAGAGGATGGCGATCGGATATCCCGAAAACACTCTGCCGCCGTATCCTTTCTCAAGGCCTTTCTCAATGACAGGACTGCTGACGAGCCTGCCGTTCACAAAGAAAAGCTGGCCGCGCCTTGTGTTCCTTGTTACTCCGGGATCCGAGATATATCCGCGGACATCGCCCGCATTCACAGATATCAGCCTGGAGTGATCGTTATCCGAATAAATATCCGTGATCGCTGTCAGCGTATCTCCGTCCCCTCTGGTCGAGAACGCAGCTGTTCCGTTGTTTATCATCATGAATCTGATGCCTGAATAGCATATGGCGTATTCCTGCACCAGCCCGATTATAGCCGACGCCTCGCGTGCGTCCGACTTCATGAACTTGCGTCTGGCCGGAGTATTGTAAAAAATATCTTCGACCAGTATAGTCGTTCCCTTGTTTGCGCCGGCCGTTTCATGAGAAATGACCTTGCCGCCGTGCAGCATCAGTCTCGTTCCGGCCGCATTGTCCTCGGTCCTTGTGACGAGAGTTATTTTTGAAACAGCAGCTATGCTTGCAAGAGCCTCGCCTCTGAATCCGAGCGATACGATATTATCGAGGTCCGTGATGCCGCTTATCTTGCTTGTGGCATGCCTGAGGAACGCGGTCTCAGCTTCATCTGCAGCTATCCCGCATCCGTCATCCGTTACTCTTATATATGATTTTCCGCCTTTCCTTATCTCAACGATTATCTGAGAAGCGCCGGCGTCTATGGAATTTTCAAGCAGTTCCTTTACAGCCGACACAGGTCTCTCAATGACCTCGCCGGCCGCTATCTTGTCCGCGACAAACTTGTCGAGTACTTTTATCATATACTGATTCTCCCGCTATTCTCCCGAGTCCCTGACTTCGTCTATAAGATCCTGCAGCGTATTGAGAGCCGCTACAGGCGTCATAACATTTATATCGAGATCCCTGATACGGCTGATAACATGCTCGTATCTGGCATATCTGTCCTCGCTCTCCCGTATATCATTCATGCTGAATCCCTCAGGCAGGAAAGAAAGCTGCTGACTCATACCTGTTCCCTCCGCGTTATCATATGAAACATACGAAGACGCATTTTCACCGGATTCAAGCTCTCTAAGCTTGATCCTTGCGGATTTTCTGATTTCCTCCGGTACGCCGGCTATCCTCGCGACATGAATGCCGTAGCTCTTGCTGGCAGGTCCGTCCACTATATTATGAAGGAAAACGACATTGCTCCCTTCTTCGGATACGGCAACGGAAAGATTGTGGACGCCTTCACATTTGCCGGCAAGCTCTGTAAGCTCATGATAATGTGTCGCGAACATAGTTCTGACCCTGTGAGCCGGATCCGAAAGATATTCGACAGTAGACCATGCTATAGAAAGACCGTCGAATGTGCTGGTGCCTCTGCCGATCTCGTCGAGTATTATAAGGCTGCGGTCTGTGGCATTTCTCAGTATTCCGGCCAGCTCGCTCATCTCTATGTAGAATGTCGACTGCCCGTATGAGAGGTTGTCTGATGCTCCTATACGCGTGAATATCCTGTCTACGACACCAATCCTTGCGGATTCGGCCGGAACAAAGCAGCCGATCTGTGCCATCAGCACTATCACGGCTGTCTGCCTCATATATGTAGATTTACCGGACATATTCGGCCCCGTGATTATCAGCATGCTGCGATCCGACATGTCGAGATATGCATCATTCGACACGAAAAGACCTGCACCGAGCAGCTGTTCCACAGCCGGATGCCTTCCTTTTCTGATATCGATCACGCTTCCGTCATCTACCTCAGGTCTGACATAATTGTTTTCGGAAGCGACTCTTGCAAACGAAAGCAGCACATCGAGTGCGGCAACAGCGGCGGAAGCGCGCTGCAGAGCGTCAATATACGGTTCTATGGAATTTCTTATCCTGCAGAATTCCTCATATTCGAGCTTGTTTATCTTAGCCTCGGCGCTGAAGACGAGGTCCTCTTTTTCCTTAAGTTCAGGCGTAACAAAACGCTCGTTGTTGACGAGAGTCTGTTTGCGGATATAGTCATCCGGCACCTTGTCCGCCATGCCCTTGCTGACATCGATATAGTATCCGAATACCTTGTTGTATCCTACCTTGAGGGTCTTAATCCCCGTCCTTTCCTTTTCGGATGCTTCGAGGCCGGCTATCCATGCCTTGGCATCAGCTATGGAGGCTTTAAGATCATCAAGATCCTGAGAATAAGCCCGTTTGATAAGTCCGCCTTCTGTCACGGCATGAGGCGGCTCCTCCTCGATCGCTCTGTCTATCATATTATAAAGCGGATCGAAATCATCTATGTCTGCTGAAATATCCCTGAGCATCTCTGCAGAAAAGTATTCCAGCTGTTCGCAGATTTCCGGCAGATTGCCGATAGTCTTTTTGAGAGCTATAAGGTCCCTTCCGTCAGCTCTGCCTGTAGCGATGCGCGCGGTAAGGCGCTGGAAATCATATACATTTTTGAGGCAGTTTCCTATACTGTTCGCTGCTGCGGGATTATCCTTTATGTCTTCGACAGCATCCAGCCTGAGATTGATCAGACCGGGATCCTTGAGAGGTTCTCTCAGCCACTGTTTGAGGAGTCTGCCGCCCATTGCGGTACGCGTCCTGCCCAGAACTCCGAGCAGCGAACCCCTGACCTCATGATCATATACAGTCTCCATCAGTTCGAGATTTCTCATGGTGGATCTGTCGAGCTGCATATTCCGGCCCCGGCGCTTTATGCTGAGCTCCCTTATCTGCCCGGGTTCGCTCTTCTGTGTATCGATAAGGTACATGAGAAGAGCGCCGACTGCTGCAGTCATTCCCGTCTTTCCTTCGAGATCCAGCGGGATAAGTGACGTCACGCCGAAATGCTTCATGACTATCTCTCTGCATGAAGCCTCTCTGTAGTACGAGCTGTCGACAGCATCGATATACGGAGCGGGCATATGATCACTGATGACCTCTCTGATCATCTCGGAGCAGTCCTCACTGATTATAAGCTCTCTCGCGCCTGTAACTGCCAGTTCGTTTATCAGGGCAGTATGATCTTCGTCGTCTTCAAATTCGGTAACTGTAAGCTCTCCCGTGGAGATGTCGGCGACAGCCACGGAAGTGATCTCGTCTGTAAGATAAACGGAGGCGATATAAATATTATCGTCCCTGCTCCCGGCATCGCTGATATCGAGTGTTCCCGGAGTATAGACCCTTGTGATCTCTCTTTTTACTATGCCTTTTGCCGCAGCCGGATCCTCCATCTGCTCACAGATTGCGACCTTGTGACCGTTTTTAACAAGCCTGACTATGTATGACTCCACGGCATGATGCGGAACGCCGCACATAGGCGCTCTTTCTTCGAGGCCGCAGTTACGTCCCGTCAGTGTCAGCTCGAGTTCTCTTGACGCAGTGATGGCATCGTCATAAAACATCTCGTAGAAATCGCCGAGACGGAACATGAGGATGGTGTCTCTGTAATCCTCCTTGATATTGAAATACTGCTGCATCATTGGTGAGAGCTTTGCCTGAGCCACTTCTGTCCTCCATAATTGTAATATGATAAGATATTATCATAAAAGCGTTTATATTCAAAAAACCGTAGGGGGAAATTATTTTCCCCCTACCGTCCTAAGATTCTGATCTTTGGGATCGTGTTCTTTGATTAGTTTGATTATTTTGCGTTATATGCTTCAACGCCGAGCTTGATGAGTTCGCATGCTCTTCTCATCTTGTCAGGTGTCAGAACGTATGCGATACGCATCTCGTTTCCGCCGAGGCCCTTTGTAGCATAGAATCCAGGAGCAGGAGCGAACATTGCTGTTTCACCGTTGTCATCGAATTCCTTGAGCATGAACATCAGGAAGTCTTCGATGTTGTCAACAGGCAGCTTGCATGTCATATAGAATGCGCCTGCAGGCTTCTGGCATACTACGCCAGGGATCTTGGAGATCTCTTCGTATGCAGCATCTCTTCTTGCTTCATACTCAGCCTTGACTTCATCATAGTAGCTCTTGTCCATTCTGTAGAGAGCTGCAGCACCGATCTGCTCGAGTGTAGGTACGCAAAGTCTTCCCTGAGCCAGCTTGAGGAGAGCCTGCATGAATTCTTCGTTCTTGGAAATAGCTGCTCCGATACGAGCGCCGCATGCGGACCATCTCTTGGAAACTGAGTCAACGATTACTACTCTGTCAGCGATATCATCGATCTGTCCGAATGAGTGAGCTTCACCGCCGTCATATACGAATTCTCTGTATACTTCGTCGGAGATGATCCAGAGATCGTGCTCCTTAGCGATGTCGCCGATCAGTCTCATATCCTCAAGAGTGAGAACTCTTCCTGTAGGGTTTCCAGGTGAGAGGCAGCAGATAGCCTTTGTCTTAGGAGTGATAGCAGCCTCGATGAGGTCTCTCTTAGCCCAGTTGTAGCCATCTTCTGCGGAAGTTGTCAGAGGAACGAGTACGCCGCTTACCTCGTTGCAGAATGTGTTGTAGTTGGTGTAGAAAGGCTCAGCGATAAGAGCTTCATCACCAGGGTTGAGGAGAGCTGTGAAAGCAAGGATAAGAGCTTCGGATCCGCCGTTTGTAACGAGGATGTCCTTTCTCTCATACTCCATGTTGTAGTCTCTCTTCATGTAGTAGATCATAGCGTCGATCAGTTCTGTTACACCGCCGGACTCTGCATAAGCGATGACCTTCTTGTCGTAAGCATTGATTGCTTCCTTGAAGCAAGGAGGTGTCTCGATATCAGGCTGTCCGATATTCAGACGATAAACTGTCTTGCCCTGGTCTTCTGCTTCAAAAGCGAAAACATTGAATCTTCTGATTGGTGAGAACTGCATTCCTGCTACTCTTTTTGATACTTCCATAGGTCTTCATCTCCTTATAAAATTCACTTGAAACGCAATAAGGTATCAATATTTTTATGCTGCAGACATCATACATTCCGCTATTTACACACTCCGTCTGTATACATCAAGCGTAACCGGTTCTTATGAACGGTTCGCATATTCGCATACAGCAGCAAAATGCATATTTGTCTACAGATCGCTGTGTGCGGATCTTACAGTCTCCTCCGCACTTACTTTATTATCGCACTTTTCATTTGAAAGTAAAAGTAGATATTCAATATTTCCTTTAGTTCCTTTGATCGGTGAAAAAGTTAATGCATGAGGCCACAGTCCGTTGTCCGCGGCGTATCCGATAACCTTCTCTATAACTTCGATGTGAACGGCCGGCTCGCGGACTATCCCGCCCTTTCCGACCTGCTCTCTGCCGGCCTCGAACTGAGGCTTTACAAGGCAGAGTATTTTTCCGCCCGGCGCAAGTATCTTCGCTGCGACAGGAAACATATGGCTGACTGAGATAAAGCTGACGTCTATCGATATAAGGTCAACAGGCTCTTCGATGAGATCTGTGTCGAGATATCTGATATTCGTCTTCTCCATATTGATGACTCTCGGATCCACCCGCAGTTTATAATCAAGCTGTCCGTATCCGACATCTATCGCATATACCTTTACGGCTCCGTGCTGCAGCATACAGTCTGTGAATCCGCCTGTCGATGCTCCCATATCCACGCATACCGCGCCGTCGCAGGAAACGCCCCAGTCCTCGATAGCTTTCTGCAGCTTAAGCCCGCCTCTGCTGACATAAGGACATTCCTTTCCTTCCACTTCAACAGCGGCATCTATATCGAATCTCGATCCGGGTTTGTCTTCCATGCGTCCGTCGACCTTGACAAGGCCGGCCATTATAGTGCGCTTGGCCTTTTCCCTGGACTCCGCCAGACCGTTATTTACCAGTAATACATCAAGCCTTTCTTTCAAAATAATCCTTTATCCTGTCTGCGACCGATACGGCATCTATGCCGCATTCACGCCTGAGAGACGGTATGTCGCCGTGTTCTATAAATCTGTCCGGTATTGCAATATTGATTATGTCGTATCCGCATTCCCTGAATTCCGAGGTGAACCTTTCACCGAATCCGCCTGTCATAACATTGTCCTCAAGTGTCACGACCAGCTGAGTGCCGATATCCTCCCATGAGAGATCAAGAGGTTTTACGACTGCTGCATTGACTACGGCAGCGTTGATCCCGCCTTCAGCGAGAATTTCGGCAGCCCTGAGAGCCTCGTCAAGCATGGCTCCGACAGCAAGAATTGTAACATCGCTGCCTTCTCTTATAAGACTGTTGCCGCCTTTGAAGCTCCTGATCCTGAGATGATTGCCCTCACTCGAACCCCGCGGATATCTGATCGCGACCGGTCCTTTTATGCTGACGGCAAATTCAAGCATTTCACCGAGCTGTTTACCGTCGGCAGGCGCCAGAACAGTCATTCCCGGGATCATGCCCAGATATGAGAGATCAAACTGCCCGTGATGAGTCTCGCCGTCAGCGCCGACAAGTCCCGCTCTGTCTACTGCAAATATTACATGAAGGCCCTGAAGGGCTACGTCTTCAAGCAGGTAATCAAATGATCTCTGCAGGAATGTCGAATATATCGCGACGACCGGTAGGTATCCTGCTTTGGCAAGCCCGGCAGCAAATACAACAGCGTGTTCCTCGGCTATGCCGACATCAAAATATCTGTCTGTATGCGCCTCGTAGAACGGCATCAGGCCGGTAGCAGTTCCCATTGCGGCAGCTACCGCAGCTATCTTATCATTTTTGCCTGCAAGCTCTGTCAATTTCTCACCGAATACCTTCGAATAGGACGGTCCGCCGCCCTTAGACAGGACTTCACCTGTCTTAGGATCGAAGCTTGAAATACCATGGAATTTGCGCGGATATTTCTGAGCCCACTCATAGCCCTTGCCCTTTGTTGTAATGACATGGATAAGCGTTGGTCCTTTGTATTCAGCTGCGGCCTGTATGATCTCTGCCATCTGCTGTATATCATATCCGTCGACCGGGCCGAAATACTTGATGCCGAAGTCTTCTATGAGATGGCCTTCCTCACCGAGCACGGAATATTTTAATTTTTCCTTTGAATTCCTGAGACCTTTGGAGATAACTCCGCCGACTACAGGGACGCTGTTCAGTGCCGATTTGACGGATGCCTTGGTCTCGTCGTATTTGCGGGAAGATCTGATTTTGTTGAGATATTTGGACAGCGCTCCCACATTTCGCGATATAGACATCCCGTTGTCGTTCAGTATTATGTTTACATTGGTCTGATATGAGCCGATATTATTAAGCGCCTCATATACGATACCGTTCGTAAATGAACCGTCTCCTATAACGGCAGTGACGTTGTAATCATCCCCGGCGAGATCTCTGGCCATAGCCATACCGAAAGCGGCGCTCACGGATGTGCTTGAGTGCCCGGTGTCGTAGACATCATACTCGCTTTCCCTGCTCTTGGGGAAACCCGACATACCCTTATACTGCCTGAGGGTATCAAAGCCGGCGGCTCTCCCGGTCAGTATCTTATGGACATAGGTCTGATGGCCGACATCATAAACTATCTTGTCCCTAGGGCAGTCAAAAACGCGCATCAGAGCTACTGTCAGCTCTACAATGCCCAGATTGGATGCAAGATGTCCGCCCGTCTTCGAAACCTTGTCGACAAGAAACAGCCGGATATCACTGCACAGATCATCCAGTTCGGAAATACTTGCTGTCCTGCAGATATTCAAAAGATCGTCTTTATATAAATCGTATTTCATGTTCTTATGTAATAAATTGCTTTAAGCAATGTGTTCACTTGAGCAGTACATGTTCCTGAGTAATATATGCTCCTGAGATGTTATGTACAGCATCAGTATTTACGTATCTCCATTTCCTCCGCAAGCTGCAGGAAGAATGCCGCAGGCATTCCGTATCTTTCGACTGCGGAAACAGCCTCGTTTGTCAGAGCATGCAGCTCTTTCTTCGCAGCCTCCATGCCGTGAACACAGACATAGTTGCATTTACCGAGATCCTTGTCTTTGCCGGTATTTTTTCCGATCAGCTTGGCATCTCCTTCAAAGTCAAGTATATCATCAAGCACCTGAAAAGCGATACCGAGATTGAATGCATATTTGGTGAAATCTTTCAATACTATGTCGGAAGCGCCCGCGATAATGAGTCCGGCTCTTACAGGCGCAGTGATAAGATCCGCTGTCTTGTGTTCCTCGATAAAGCGGACTGCAGATCCGTCATCATCCTCATACTCAGATCTTACATCTGCAACCTGTCCGGCAATCATTCCGCATGCGCCGGCACGTTTCAGGATCTCATTCGCAGCCTTAAGATGCCTGATCATCTTTTCCGGTTCTCCTGTGTATTTGAGAGGCTCCGCGGTCAGCGCCTCCGCAGCAGAGCTAAGAAGAGCATCGCCTGCAAGTATCGCCATGTCTTCACCGTATACTTTGTGATTGGTAGGCTTTCCTCTCCTCAGATCATCATTGTCCATTGCAGGCAGATCATCATGGATCAGTGAATAGGTATGGATGTATTCGATGCAAAGGGCGTAAGGCAAAGCCTCATTTATATCTCCTCTTGCGAATTCACAGGCAGCCAGCAGCAGCACGGGCCTGAGCCTCTTGCCGCCGACACGCAGGCTGTATTCCATCGCCTGCCTGAGAATATCTGCTTCCGGCTGAATATCCGGCAGCCGGTCGCCGAGATGGTCGTTTACAATATGTTTATATTCGTAAAATGTTCTCATTCCGCATCATCCTCCACACAAGGCATTGAGTAATTACTCATCCGGATCAATACTGCTGATCAGCCTTTGACTTTTCAAAGATCTCGATATGCTGATCGGCCTTATCAAGTATCTCCTTACAGAATTCGGCCTCCTTCATTCCGGCTTCAAAGAGTTTGAGAGAATCCTCAAGAGTCGTCGCCTGTCTGCCGATTTCTGCGGCCGCATTCTGCAGATTTGTCAGTGCCTCGGTAAAAGTTTTACCTGCCCTGTTTTCAGTGTCTTTATCTGTCATTGGTCTGTCCTTTCCTGATACCGGTCGCGGCTGCCGTAAAGCTGCCGTCTCTCATCATGATCTTGTATGTTTCGCCAGCTGTCACGGATGCAACGTCAGGAATGATGCTGCCGTCCCTGGTGACCGCGGCATATCCCTTGCGGAATATATTGCGCGGATCATTTTCCCGGATCATTATCATGGCTTTTTCGACAGTGCTTCGGGCTTCGCTGATCTTTCCTCTCATATTGGAATACAGCAGATCCGTCCTACCTGCGAGCAGCAGCCTGGAATTATCTATCTTCTGTTTTGCGGAAGTTATCAGCATTTGCCTGTGATATGCGATCTCATCGCGCAGCTCATATGTGTTCATGACTGCCATCTCTGCAGCAGCAGTCGGTGTCTCAGCCCTGATATCAGCAACCATATCGCTGATGGAAAAATCCGATTCATGGCCGACCGCGCTGATCACGGGTATTTCGGAAGCAAATATGGCACGCGCTACATTCTCATCGTTGAAAGCAGCAAGGTCTTCTGCAGAGCCGCCTCCGCGCCCGACGATAAGAGTATCGATATGCTTTCCCGATCTTGAAACTTCATTGGCTATCGCTATGTTTTCGCAAATGCTGGCAGGAGCACCTATTCCCTGAACGACAGTCGGAAAAATAAGTATATCGGTGAAATCGTTTTTCGCCGTGATTATCTTTTTGATATCCTCAACTGCCGCTCCGGTCGAAGATGTCACCACTCCTATCCTGTACGGAAATACAGGGATGGATTTCTTCCATCTTTTATCGAAAAGGCCTTCTTTTTCGAGTTTCTCACGGATGCGGTTGAATTCGGCCATCAGGTCGCCCTCGCCCGAAGCCTCGACATGACGCACGCTGAAAGAATAGCTGCCGCCCTTTGCATAGGGACTGATGTCACCGACAACTATGATTTTTCTGCCGTTCTCCACCAGCTTCATGTCGATACTGCGCGCATTCGATCCCCATATCGCACATCTCAGCATGCTGTCAGCATCCTTCAGAGTAAAATAAAAATGCTGGCCGCCTCTGCTGAATCCCGAGACTTCGCCCTCTATGGCAAGGCCTCTGAGATTGAGATCGTCCCTCAGCCTCTTGGCAATATATTCATTTACCTGTGTAACTGTTACCGGTCTCATAATTACTCTTTATCTGCTGAAATGCCTCGTTTCGTGAAAGAGTCAGCGTTCTGCACCCGGAAATCATCCGTCGCCGCAATAGCTTTCGCGTGAAATCGTTCCGCTGCGAGAAATGCCGTACCTACTGCATTGTCACCGCTCAGAGCCGGCTCTCCGAAAATTATCTCCGGGAGCCTTTCATTCTTCTTATTATATGAATAATCAGTGGACTTAACACCGCTCTTTTTTCTTTTATTTCCGGTCTTGTAATAACAGACACCGGATGTCCCCCGCCTCTTAGGCGGCGGGTTCCATTTTCGACCATCAGTGGTGGGTAACAATCCCCCACTGATGCTCTCAGGAGC
>CACYHR010000056.1 GCA_902774265.1 uncultured Eubacteriales bacterium | reverse complement strand
ATCCAAACAAAATGACCTGAGTTTAGCCAGTTATGAAATTTTCAAAGTGCAAATGCTAAAGTAGCGTTAACGTATTAGTGGGGTTTTGACCCCGACATCTTTTTATTTCAGTAGTCGGATTCGCACTGTTGCCGCCGTAAACATACAGTCCATCTCCGACTGTCAGAGTGCCATTGGAAAGATCATCCTCAGTCTCTCCTCTGCCAATACCTACAGCAGGAAAATATTCTTTCGGATTAAAAGTGCCGCCGCCAATAGCAGTAACGATGCCGCTATTGATTGCGACTGTGCCGCCTTCGCCGGCCACACCGCCACCTATACCTGCACCACCATAGTTATCATAATCTGACCGGCAACCTGTTGCAGTGATCAGACCGCCATTGATCGTTATACTGCCACCGTCACCGCCGCTGCCGCCACCGATGCCGGCTCCATGTGCACCACCGATGGCATTCACTGTGCCACCATTGATCGTTATGCTGCCACCGTCACCGCCGATGTCGCCATAAGCATTCAGACCGCCGCCGATGCCTGCACCTGAATATCCACCGGTGGCTTCTATATTGCCGCCGTTGATGGTTATTTCGCCACCGTCGCCGTCTTCGCCACCGCCTATGCCAGCGCCTTCTCTGCCGCCAGTCGCTGTGATATTACCACCATTGATACTGATTATCCCGCCGCCTTGATAGTAGTTACCGCCTATGCCGGCGGCATTTTTGTCACCTGTTGCGATCAGGCGGCCGGCATTATCTGCCGTACTCTGGGCATAGATGTTCAAAGTATCAACGACCTTATCTTTATCTTTTACATTAATGCCCTTTTCAGCAGTCAATTTTGCATTATCGCAGAGTATCAGGTGGGCTGTGCCGCTGACGAAAATACGACTTTTGACCGTCACATTGCTGTTTACCACATACCATTTGCCATTTTCAAATCCGCTAGTGCCGGTAGTGACGAGCTCATAGTTTTTGCAGGCATCAGAGCCAGTCCTGTTCACCAGTTCATTTTTCTCAGCATCCCATTCCAAATATGGGATAAGCCCTATCGGTGCCGTAGTTTCTAACTTTACCCACTTTTCGGTGTGATTCCAAGTTTCGATATTAGTAACAGCGGCAGCATCCGTCTCGTTGCTTCCGGCCCAGATGCTCACGCATTCACCGATACTCAATTTTTTGTTGTTTCCAAGTTCTATGGCATGACCGTTGTCCCCGGTAGAGAAAGCAGTCACGGAGCCTCCGGTTATATTTATAACATCGCCTATCATAGAGTGGATGCCGCTGCTTTTTCCTGAAGCGTTCACAGTGCCCCCGCTTATACTTACGTTTTTTTCGGCATATATGCCGTCTCCTTTCGCAGCTGCTGATGCCTCCACGCTGCCGCCTGTGATCGTTACATTATCGCCCATGATCGCACCGGCAGAAGTATTGGTCTTGTTGACAGTAACACTGCCGCTTTCGATCGTCAGATCCCCCCAAGAATATATAGGACCGCCTGTAACACTGAGCGCCCCTCCGCCGGAAATAACTATATCTGCCTGACTGCTGTATATTCCGAGATCTACCGTGTTAGTCACAGAAGACATAGTATCTTTCGCCAGTACGATCTTCAGTGGATCAGCTCCGGTATAGAGTATTCCTGCCTTATCTTCACCGTCCTGATTACATTCATCTATAGTCGCTCCGCTCAGCGTCAGGATCGCCGGATCCTTAGCTTTTGCAGGAGAGTAGCTCACTTTGCCTTTATTCGTCTCATCTGCAAGCACATCGTCCTTGTTCGCGCTGGTCACCTGCACTCCGTCGACCCAGAGAGGGTAGTTGACCGCTTCTGTATAGTAGACTTTTACCGCCTGGATGTTTAAAGGATCGTTACTACCACCAACAGTCATTCTGGTATCATTGACTTCGCTCACTGTAGCTATATCTTGGTCCACGCGATATGTGACTGTACCTGTCTGCGACGTAAAAAACAAAATGTTGCCACAACCCTGGATAAACTGAACCTTTGTTATTATCTCACCGTGCAGAGATTCTACAGTTGCGGTATCAGGAGGAGATAAATTAAATCCGTCCTCGTCTCCCTTATCAGTTACACTGATCTTAAAATGCTCTCCGGTATAAGCTTCTGCTACAGTATTAGTGGTAAATTCTTCCGATTGTTCACTCTCCGCATACACCGGCATGCCAAGTGCAGGCATCATACCGAATATCAGCGCGAGGCTGAGAAGAATGCCGAACAGTCTTTTCTTTATCATAATCTTCCCCTTCATCTTACATTTGCAACTGTAACAATCGCTGCAAAATCATATTGATATATACGTGAAAATTCTATCACATATTACGAAACATGTGGCGCCTAACTGCGGTTTATTCAATCCGCTTCTCAAACCGGAACATACCATCCGGGAACTGCTCGTCTGTCTGTTCCGCTGAGTCCGGATCATTCGGATCATGATGGTGACTGTTGAAAAACTCCACAATGTGAAAGCCGCAACGATTCACATAGAAATGGATGTTCCGCTTCTCGAAATACGGTGTTACCGTTTCCCAGACTTTCACTTCCGGATGCAGCTTTTCAACGGCGCACCATGCCGCATAACCGATACCCTTGCTATGGATGTGCGGAGAGACAAACAGCAGGTCCAGATCTCCGCGCTCACCATCTTCTTCAAAGTGATCGTCTCTGCGTCCGAACTCCTCCAGAGCCCCGTAATTGAACGCTTCCTGATTGTCTTTGATAAACTGCTCCCGATCGGACTGCTCCAACGGAAGCAACTCTATATTCGTCATACATTACCTCTCATTGTTCTGCTCCTAAACGCCGCTGATGGCAGTGTGGGAGCCTTGTTGCATCTGGTTAACGCGGAAGTTGTTTGTTTACACCAGATATTTCCTAATTGCTTCTCCGACTCCATTATGGTCATTGTCGGCTGTAACAGCATCGGCACATACCTTCAGTTCCTCGAGTGCATTACCCATCGCAACAGAAAAACCGGCTGTCTTGAGCATAATACGGTCATTATCTGAATCGCCAATTGCAATCACGTCATTAACGTCAATGCCCAGATGCTCTGCCAGTTTACTCAATCCCGTTCCCTTTGACACACCTTCCGGAGTCATCTCAAGGGATGACACTTCCGTAAAAGCAAATGTGAGCGGCAGATCTTTTAGTTCCTCATACCCCTTTTCTCTTTCCCTTGTGGATTTAAAATAAATATTGATTTTCGGGATAGATGCGCGATTCTTCACTTCCTGTTTCATATCCGTTACAAAAGTACCTACCGACAAGTACATTTCTCTATAGGGTCCCATTCCGTACTCCGCGGCCCGTTCTGCCTGATCTCTTTTTATCACACAGTCAGATGGACAGTGCAGATGGAGCATAGCATTGTATTTCATGCCTACATCAACGATCATTTCCATCATCTCTCGTGGAATACTCTTCTCGTAAATCACAGTATTATGGGCAAGATCATACACGAGAGCTCCGTTCTCAAATACCCCGTAGCGCACCATCGCGAGTTCTTCCCGATATGATCTGATCTCCGGGATCCCGCGTCCTGTACACAGGCATACATGCTTTCCGGCATCTGCGGCAGTTTGCATGTCCGCCAAAGTCTCCTGCATTATTCTCTTGTCAGAGGTGAGCAGCGTGCCATCCATATCCATTGCAATCAATTTTTTTCTCAAATTTCCCATACTAAAATCCTCTGACTTCCCATAAGTACTTCTCTGTTATATGCATAATCATGTTGATATTTATATTCGAATAAACTATACCAATCTGCAGTTTATGCTGCATTGTCCATCATCGCACTCCCAGGTCATATCCTTACAGGAATTCCTGATCAGCTTCTCCGACAGCTCATCTGCACCCTTCATAGGGTCATTGTTATCACCGTGATATGTCAGATGCGCATCTATGAAGCCCCCGTCTCTGTCGCTGTATTCAAATACCAGACTAATCACTTCGTCGCTGTCAAGGATCGGCATTATTGTGTTTATGCATAGTTCTTCCGCTATGACATGCATATGATTCAAGAGCCTCCTGCCGATCATATGCCTGTATCCGAACTGCTCGATCCCTGTACTCAGATCTATCACGTTGTTTTCTTTTCTCTGAAGTTCCGCTTCGAACACCTGCAGATGTTGTACGAACTGACGCGTCTTATCTTTCTCAGGTGAATCAAATATCTTTTCAGGAGTTCCGTCTTCATAGATGATTCCCTCATCCATGTAGAATACCCTATTCGAAACATCTCTGGCAAAACGCATCTCATGTGTCACGACGAGCATCGTCATACCATTCATTGCCAGCTTCCGTATGACTGCAAGCACCTCTCCGATCATGGTAGGGTCAAGTGCGGAAGTCGGTTCATCAAAAAGCAGTATCTCAGGATCCATCGCCATGGCGCGTACTATGGCCACCCTCTGCTGCTGGCCTCCGGACAGATGGCCCGGCAGGCTCAAAGCCTTATCTGCAAGACCGACCGTCTGAAGCAGTTCCATACTCCTCTCGCAGGCCTCTTTCCTGCTTTTCTTCAGGAGCTCGGTCTGTGCAAGCATCAGGTTCTCAACTATAGTCAGGTGCGAAAAGAGGAAAAACGACTGGAACACCATCCCGATTATCTGACGCATCTTATTAAGATCATAGCCTTTAGCAAGAGTGTCCTGCCCTTCAAAAATAATCGATCCTTCATCAGGTTGCATAAGACGATTGATCAGGAAGAGCAGAGTGCTCTTTCCTGTTCCCGAAGGCCCGATGATCGAGATAACATCGCCTTTATGGATATCGCAGTTCACATCCCTGATCGGTGTGACCGTTTCGAAACTCTTTTTCAGATTTCTCACCTTAATAACAGGTTCTGCATCATCTGTCTCCCCTGAACTGTTTCGTTCTGCGCTTTGCTCCGCCACTTCCGGTTTGTACGACCCGACGATATCGAGTATGTCCTGCCCAACCTTTCTCAGCGATGGATCTGTCTTCTTTTCCATTATCCTGAGCAATGTAACCAGAACTGCGCAAAGTATGAAATAAACAGCCGCCGTAACCAGAAGCGGGAAGAACGCTTCATATGTCCTTGAACGTATGATATCCGATGCCTTCGTCAGATCCACTATGGAAATATATCCCGCAACAGATGTCATTTTGACTGTAGAAATGAACTGTCCGCTGTATGCAGGCAGGATGTGGATCATAGCTTGCGGCCACACCACATTGCGGAATGTCTGAAGTCTGCTGAAACCGAGTGCTCTTGAAGCCCTGGCCTGACCCTCAGGCACAGCGTTGATGCCGCTTCTGAATATTTCTGAACAGTAAGCAGCAAACTCTATCGAAAAAGTTACCACACATACCCAGAATGCAGTAATGCCGCTGTCCCTGAAAACTATATAATTCATGACCAGCAGAAGGACCACGACGGGGAGCGAGCGAAAGACGCGCACATACAGACCGGCAAACGCGCTGATATACGGATTCTTTCTTGTTCGCAGAAAACACATGAAAGCTCCTAGCAATGTCCCGAAAATGCCTGCGGCAAGCGACAGCAAAAGCGTTACCTTCAGTCCCGACAGCAGTATCCTATATCGTCCTTCGCTGATGAATGTGCGTTTGATGCTGCCCTTCAGATTTTTGAAAAACACCTGTGACTTGGGGACCGTTTTCATTACAGGCTCTCTCTTTACATAAAGATAGTATTCGTCCTCCATAAACGCATCAGTGATATTTACCACTTCGAGTCTTTCTTTGTTCAATACGACCTGGTCTGCAACGATATCATAAGTACCCGATGCGAGTCCTGACATTTCAGCCGAATTGGCCACAACTTCAAATTCAGGTGTGTACCCTGCCTGAGCGCAGAAGCCTTTTGCGATCTCCACAAACTCTCCGGTGAGAGTTTCCCCCTGGAAAAATGTCATTGGTGTCCAGTTTCCTCCGGTGGCGATCTTCAGTGTGCCCTTTTCACCTGAAAAGCTGTATTCCCCCATCACATCGTCTTTTCGTTCAGGATCCTCCCACTTCTTCCGAAGAGCGTCGTATTCTCCACTTTCCTTCAGCTCCTTCAGGTAACGGTTCAGTTCGTTTCGAAGTGCTTTTCCTTTTTCAGACTTTTGTGTTCCGAAACCAAATTGAACCGTGGCGAACGGTTCCTCTATCATAGCCATTCCGGGACGGCTCTCGGCCAGAGTAATTCTTTGATCACTAAACCCCACCGCAGCATCGACCTCTCCCGATTCAACAGCTTCGTACATATTGTCCATCGAGTTGAAGTGACGCAGTTCTCCTTCAGGGAAGCGATCTGTTATACCGTTTTCCCATTCGGGCATGGTAAGCGTAGCGAAGGTAGTTCCCGGCGTTTCAAGATCGTCGAACGTCATTGATGTCAGCGGACAGCCATCCTCATTTACCGCATTGGTCTCATCTATGACCGTAGTTGTACCTACAAGACGTGTCATCAGTATCAGGCATATTATCACTATCGCCAGTATAAGCTCATATCTTGTACTGTTTTTCTCCTTCATGTTCTGTTTTACCTCTCAGCTCCTATTAAATGAAGATCACGCATCACATGATCGACGACCGGTCTTAACTCAATCTCTGCGGGTTCCATGATTTGAATTCTCGCTTCAATTGCATGATTCCCATGCGCGGCTTCTTTTGAACAGATCCAGTATATCTTTATCAATACATCCTTCATCCGCCATGCTGTAAAGTATCTCAAACGATCTTTCCGGAGGGATTGGTTTCTTGTAAGGCCTGTCCTGTGCCGTAAGAGCTTCAAAGATGTCCAGTATGGTCAGCAGGCGGACCTCAGGCGGGATCTCGTCGCTTTTGATATTGTCCGGATAGCCGCAGCCGTTGATCATCTCGTGATGCCGCGCTGCCCACTCCGGTACATCGGCAAATGCATCCGGGAATTCAACATTCTCGAGTATCCTGCGCGTCTTATCCGCATGGCTCTGCATGATGCTGCGCTCATCATCCGTGAGAGTCCCCTTGCGGATCTGAAGGCATCTGAGTTCCTCATCCGTCAGGACAGGATGTTCACTTCCGTCCTCCTCTATATAGCTGAGCTCAGATATCTCATTCACACGCTTCAGCTCATCATCACCAACGAATCCGGTCGAATTGATCCTGTACACATCTTCGAGAAGACATTCGCGCTGCGCCTCCCTCTCCCGGTAAGCCTCCTCATCGAGACTGCCATCGAGGACCGCAATGCGGTCCAGCAGGTGTATCCTGTCCAGGCGTTGCTCGATGTTTCCCAGCCTGTCTCCCAGTCTCGTTGCCTTGTCCATTACACCGAGAGGAATCGTCAGCTTTCCGATGTCGTGCAGCCACACGCTCATCAGGAACGACTTCTTTTTATCCTCATCAAAGTGAAGTCCTCCGCCCGTTTCTCCTGACCTCTCCAGCCAGTCAATGAAAGCGGTACCTATCCTCACCATATTGCGGGTATGGTTCGCAGTATAGGACGACCTCTCGTCTATCGCTGTCGAGAACGACTTCACGAGTGAATCCAGAAGCGCAGTGACCTGCTCAGTATACCGTATCTTCAGAGATGCAAGCTCTGTGATGTCGCATATGACCATGATGATCCCGGACTTGGTTCCGTCCACATTCAGAATAGATGTCATTACATTGAGCTGTCTGAATTCCGACCCGGTGTAATACGGAACAAGGTCATAGTGTCTCTGATCAGGATTATACAGAACATTCAGTATAGTCTGATTGAAGCGGTCGTTCTCTTCATATTCGTAAAACGCCATAGCCATACTTTGCTGGTTGAGATCATCCGGTTCGATGTCCAGGATGGATGCAGCAGCGGGATTGGTGTACTGCACCTTTCCGTCCAGGCTGAGGATGATCACGCCATCAGACATGCCCTGGATTATCCCTTCCAATACATGTTCGTAATTTTTTACCATTTTGCTGTCTGCCTTTTTATATCTGGTCTTTTTGATGAATCATTGGTAATGTTTCGTTATACACTAAAACTATATATCCTCATAATGATGTTATCAACGGAACAGGATGAAGATCACGCATCGCAGGATATCCATACGCGCCATCCGTGTTAGCCACGGCCCGTGTGATAGCCTCGCTGACAACTTCCGCGGCCAGCATCCCGACCAGATCCTGATCCGCCTCAATATTCCCAATGGATATGGAGTAGATACTGTCACCATCAGCGGATGTATGTACCGGATTGATGGAACGAGCATATCCATCGTGAGCCATCCCGGAGATTTTGCAAAGCTGTGCCTTATCGAATCGTGCGTTTGTGAAAACGACACCAATAGTCGTATTGCCCGTGAATTTTTTCTCGATGACCGCAGAACTGACGCGCATAAATTCCGAGGTGGAGCGCAGTCCGGTCCTGTCCTCGTTCAGCATGCCGGCAATCTGTGTTCCTGTCCGCCAGTCATAAATATCTCCGAGGGCATTCACAACCACAGTTGCACCGATCTTCAACTCGCCAATACGGATTGCATAGCTGCCGATACCGGATTTCATGCAGAAATCCATTCCGGCATACTTGCCGACAGTCGCGCCGCAGCCGGCTCCGTAATTCCCATCCTGATAATTGGGAGCCTCCATTGCTAATCGCGCGGCTTCATATCCCATAGCCGCATCGGGACGAACAGAGGGATCGCCCACGGACAGATCATAAATATCGGATTGAGCTACCAAAGGCACCAGGGCATAGCCTGTATCATATCCAATCCCGTGTTCCTCAAGATACTGCATAACGCCGTTCGCTGCGCCTAAACCGTAGGCGCTTCCGCCGGCCAGTACAACGGCATGAATCTGCCTGGCAGCCATCAGAGGATTGAGCAGCTGGCTTTCACGGCTTGCGGGTCCGCCGCCCCGTACATCCAGTCCTGCGCACATACCCTCCGGCGCGATGAACACCGTGCAGCCGGTGGCTGCTTCGATATTTTCGGTCTGTCCGATACAGACAGGACATACATCGCTTACATTAATCTCGTGCATACTATGATCCTCCATATATTATTCGGTAGCAGCCTTTCCGCCCTTCTTATTCCTGCAGACTCAGCGTTAATAAAAGAAGAAATGCAAGCCATGCAGCCAGCCAGCGTTTTCTGATCGTTTCCAATTATAACCTCTTTCCTACCAGCTGAGCTTCCAGATCATGAAGCCGACATAGCCGTCGTCCTCTTCAAATACTTTCTCGAAGGCCGGCTCGTCGGCAGAAGACTCATCATCCTCAGAGTCCGATACTTCGCTCTTCTTTATTGTATCACCTGAGATATAGAGTCTCCACAGCATTTCTTTCTGCCTCTTCCCGAAGAACTCCTGCACCTCCTTATCGGTCGAGCTCATATCATCGCTCCCGTCCGGCAGCGACGTGTACACGGTTTTAACCGGCACCGTGTTCTCCCCGTCATAGTCCCAGTTCCCGTAGTACTCGAAGACCCCGAGTTGTTCGGTCATAGTCTCATACATCACGAGGTAGACCTCCCTCGGGTCGCTCGGATGCAGTAATGCCTCCAGCTCTGCAGCCTCACTGCCGCCAAAGCCGTACTCATCCGTCAGGGCTTTGATCGAGTCGTCCTTATCCATCACCACTACTTTATACAACGCATCAAAGCCTTCTGCTTTCCCGAGCTTGTCGGTGAGCATATCGACCGGCTTGTCGCCCGACGTTGAAATCATCTTTATCAATGAGTAGCATAGCTTCGGATCATCGGTCGAGAGTATCCTTCCGACTATGTTCAACCTCTTCGCAGTCCCTGTACCCCCGTCCCAGAGAGCGGGGTGCCCGGAATCAAGCTCATAGTAGTAGCCGTAGTCCCACCAGGAGAGCACCACCGCATCCTCAGTCCCGGCATTGTCCTTCACCCACTCCATGCTGTGCGCGAGCGAATCGCTCATCATGCTCCTTATTTCCCGGCCCCACAGGAAGGAGCCAGTAAGCGCCAATACCACCGCCGCACATATCGCGACAATGTGAACAGCATTCCGTGCCACCTCTTTCCCGGAGACGTTCCCTTTATCCGTTATATATTTATTGAACAAAACCCCCGCGAGTATCCCCACAAGCACGGCACACGGAAATGCAAAGAACTGCACCATCCTGACGCCGACTCCTGTCATGAAGAGGCAGGCAATCAGCCACGTCCCGATCACGGATAGATAGACCATTACCCTGTTAATGTCCGCGCCTTCTTTACGCATCCCGGCTACCCTGTAAATTATATAACCCATGGATACAAAGACAAATATCAGGACGAGCAGGCCGCCAACGCCGTTCACTATAGTAGTCGACTTATCACTGAGATCGGCTAAAAACCAGTTGCAGAACTTCTCCGGGCCGAAGTCAGGCGCCCTGAGCTCCAGAATGGTATTATTGCCGCTCATCTCATTTACGTCATCAGCCGAGTAAGCGAGCACTTTTCCGAGCAGGCTGGTCAGCATCGGTCTCCCGAAAGGCGTTGCCACGAATATACCGGCCAGAGCAGCTATCGTCAGATAGAGCTGTACAGGCACGGCGCTGAGCCACTGGCGGAATCTGCCGGTTGGCTTGGTTGTGCCCGAGGGCATGAACAACCGGCTGAGCACGTAAACTCCGCCGCCTGCCGCAGCAACCGCGGCGAAGATAAACGCACTGTATGTCCAGTAGGCTTTGTACAGCAGCGCCGTGACGCCGAAGCATATGGCAAGCAGTATGCCTTTCTTCAGAGAAGCCTGGAGCATCATCTCCGTCATGAGCAGCATGAGCAGTAAGACAAAGAATGAATGGACTATGTCCGTATCGAACATCCCGGCGAGCGTACGGGAGACGAATGCCGGTGCGCAGGTGACGAGGAGCGACCCGACCGCCCCAGCTAAGACAGCGCCGCCTTTCTTATCGCCGGACACCGCGAGATACGCTTTCCGAGTCAGGATCCACGCGGCGGGGATAGTAAGCAGCATGAAAAAGAACACAAAGTAGAAGTCCACGAATTGTATGTCTACTTTACCGAACACACTCATGACCTTCCATATGAAAGCAGCCGTTTCCGGCAACATGTCCTTATTCTTCACAGATGTTCCTTCCGGAGCGTACTGTAAAGTATCGATCAGCTGCCCGGTCACGGGATCAGCCGTGCCGTACTGCCCGGTCTCGGCTATCTCCCTGGATATACGCACATAAAAGGCGGAATCCGGATCCAGGAAATACGGAAGGCCCGATTCATCGGCCCAGACGTCATTGCCGTCCCTGCCCTGAAGGAGTGGGAGATCAGGCATCCTCACCGCACACGCGAAGAACAGGACTATGACAAACAGGACAGCGGCAATCAACACGCTCCGCCACTCAATTTTCATGTTATCGTCCTTCATGCTATTTCCTTTCCGAATTAAAGCCTATGAGTATGAATCGTAAATATCTTACCATATTGTGCGTCATAGCGGCGCTGCAGATCACTGATTTTCCGTTCATAATATGGATCATCTGGATCAAGTTCATCCATTTGCCATTCCGGACGCGCTTTTGTACCCGCCGAATCGTGGCAAGAGAAAAAGATACCGCATTAGGTATCTTTTTCTGAATACTTCGTTGCTTTGTAGTTCCTTGTTGCTTTGATCCGTACTTTGTACTTCAGTGAGTATATCCTGCCTTTTGTCAGGCCTTTCTTAGCAGTCACTTTGCCGGAAGAAGAGAGCGTCAGCTTGCTGTTGCCGGAGATCTTCTTAAACTGAGCCGGTCCCTTCTCTTTGGAAGCAGCAGCTTTGATCGTGAAGGACTTGCCTGAAGCAAGCTTCTTAGTTGCGCCGTTCTTCGGGGTTACAGACTTGACCGTCACGAAAAAACACCTCCGAAGAGGTGTTTAATATGTTGGCAAACCGGAAATTCAATCATAGTGATCTATTGCTCTGTTTTTGCTTCCTCACACTTCTTGATCATAGGTAGTATTAAGTATTACGCCTTCCGGATATTCAGATATACAGACTTCATGGTCAATCCCTGTACAACAGTCGTAAAGAAAACAATAGCATAAACACATCCAAGCAAAATGTGATAGTTCAATTCCGAAAGCATCGCGCTCGTACTCATTGCGAGCGCAACGGACAGGCCTCCCTTAAGTCCTCCCCAGGTGAATAAGGCAACAAAGCTCTTCCGTGTAAACCCATCCGGGATCGGTCCCAGCAGAAATGTTCCCGCAAAGAGGCTTCCCGATCGGCTGACAAGGCTGCAGATAATCGCAATCAGGGACAGTATAAACACATGCGGCATCTGGAGAATTCTGACAAAAGAAATGCCGAGGATCACATAGAGGACTGAGTTCAGGAGCACGTCCAGAATCTCCCAGAAAGAATCAAATTCTGTCAGGTCAAACCGGCCACTCTTCTCCTCCCGATCCCGCAGCGCGGAAAAACAGACGCCGCATATGACACAGGAGATCGCTCCGGAGCATTCCAGTATTTCACATAGCACATACGAACAGGAAATCATAAACAAACTGGTAACGATCTGCAGCTTTTTGTCCTGCAGGCGTTTAAAGAACTGAAAACTGATACACGTCACAACAACTCCGACAAATAGTGCCCCAATGAGCTCCCGCAGCATGATCGTGAAAAAGCCTCCGCTTTTCTCTGCTGCCACGAGTCCTGAGAATACCACGAAGAGTGTGACACCGACCCCATCATTCAGTAAGGATTCTCCTTCCATCAGGAAGCCGGTTTTTTCAGGCAGGCCGAATTTCTTCAGTATACTTGTTGCCGCTATAGGATCCGTAGGCGCTACTATGCTTCCAAACATCAGACAGGCAGGGAGAGTGAAAGACATTCGAAACAACCCGGAGATGCCGAAAAACAGGAATCCATATATCAGTGCACCGGCCAATGTGCAAAAAAAAGCCAGAACGCCTACCGGACGTGCCTGCTCCTTAAACTGTCTCAGCTTAAGATGGTAGGATCCTGCAAAAAGCATAAAACAGAGAATCCCATTAATTAGAATATCCTCAAGATTGAAGAGCTGGATGCTCTCCATAATCTCATCTGCACTGCTGTTCCTCATGATCGAAGCAGCGGCCAGTAAGCTCATACCGACCAGTATCGATGCGAGAAGGAGCACAATCTCATAAGTCATATGAAATACCTTCTCGTTCAGAAACCCGACTACCATAATCACGCCAAGTACAATTGTCACCAGCACCAAAAACAGATTCATTATTTCCTCCTGAATTTTAGATTTTGCGTATTTGTCCGCATTTCTAAAATACCATTATCCGGGCAGACAGTCATATGTTATTTTAGATTTTTGCGTATTTCTGCGAAAACATAAAATCAGCTCCTCGCCGTCATTTTAGCAGTGAGGAGCTTTGCTCCTGGTTGAAACCGTCAATTATTTCCATCACCTATAGGAATTCTATTTGATATGCTTTACGAGAGAAATCATGCATCCGGACGGTGAGCGCATAACTGCTGTTTTGCTTGTTTCCAGATCAACAGTTGCATCACCTCTGGTATTCGCAAATCCATGTGCCTCAAAAAAGGAATAGTCACATCCGTGATAGCTTGCCGGTCCGAAAACTGTTTCCAGATCATCCATACCGGTCAACGCAGTTATAATTTCTTTTGATCATGTCGCTTTTACCAATCAGTTGTAGTTTTTCTATTATTTTGTTTTCAATTTTTGCCTATAGGTCCATGCGGTAATCGCTTTTTTCCCATTGGAGAGTCTTGCCTGAAAATAATACGTCCTGTTCTTTTTCAGATTGCGTAAGACTATCTTTTTCTTCAGGTTATTGATGCTGATCTTTTTTGTCCTTGCGTTTTTAAACTTGGTATTAGTTGAGTATTGAACTTCGATCCACTTTGCCTTCGGGTAAAGTTTTATAATTATCTTTTGCAGATTCTTCAAGTTGAGAATGACTTTCCCGCCGGATTTTGATGAATAATATGGTTTGTAATTTGGCCATGCCACTCCGTATTGATCACAAGCATTTCCATCGGAATCCCTACAATATATATCAGGCTCACGACAGCCGAGATCATAGTAACTCGTTGTCTTATTTACTTTATCATCACCAAATACAGCTTCTTTGTAGCTGAACGGATCATACCAGTTTGAAAACTCCGGCTTTCCCCGATCAAGGAACAGATCACATGCAATGGTATTCGTGAACATCGTTGCGACACTGCAGCCGAACTCTCCTTCCCACAAAGTAAAGTTCTTAGGCAGTCCGGTTCCCGGGCGCGGGTGGATCGGTTCTACTTCCACCTTTTTTATATAGTATTGAGTATGATCCATTGCCGATCCGTAGACTGAC
>CACYHR010000055.1 GCA_902774265.1 uncultured Eubacteriales bacterium | reverse complement strand
CAATCCCCCACTGATGCTCTCAGGAGCTGAAGCTCCCGGTGTCTGTAAATGCTTCCTCCGGATCATACGGCGTTGCCGTAAGGTCGGAAGCATTGATCTACGGAGGCTGAGCTCCTCCGATAAGTACGGCGTCGCTCGCTCCAATCAAGCGAGCTTGTTGGAGCTTTGCTCCTGGTTGAAATGTTGTGTGACGGCCGATGACTGAACTGTAGCATATTTTGCAGATCCGGCAGTTCATTGATTTGTATCACTTTAAAAAAAAACGCATCTGTGCTATCGTAAATATATAAAAATACAGGAGCGCTCGTGAAAAGGAGGCGTGGAAATGGTCGACTATACAGAAGGCGCAGGTACTCAGTATCATGTCGGGCTTAGTCCGGATGATATCGGTCAATATATCATACTTCCCGGCGATCCGGGGCGCTGCAAGGATATAGCATCATATCTGGAGGATGCTCATTTCGTCTGTTCAAACCGTGAGTATACTACTTACACGGGTATGCTGGATGGTGTCAGGGTAAGTGTCACGAGCACCGGCATAGGCGGTCCGTCCGCTTCCATTGCTCTTGAAGAGCTTGCAAATCTCGGGGCACATACTTTTATACGCGTCGGTACATGCGGAGGCATGCAGCTTGATGTAAAAGGCGGTGATGTCATTATCGCCAACGGTGCCATCCGCATGGAAGGAACAAGCAAGGAATACGCTCCGATAGAATTTCCGGCAGTGGCTGATCCTCTTGTTACTTATGCCCTTATCAAGGCAGTGAGACATCTCGGAGATGTCGAGCATCATCTTGGAGTGGTACAGAGCAAGGATTCTTTCTACGGACAGCATGATGCCGAAAAACATCCGGTCGGTCCGGAGCTTCAGTACAAATGGGCCGCCTGGCTGAGCATGGGCTGCCTGGCATCTGAAATGGAATCCGCCGCGCTGTTCATAACCGGAGCTTACCGCAGGGTCCGGGTCGGTGCATGTTTCCTCTGCATCGCCAATCAGGAGAGGGAGCTCGCCGGTCTTTCCAACATACAGGTGCACGATATAGATATCCCTATACAGGCTGCCGTCAAAGCCATGAAATATCTGATAGCAGCAGACAAGAAGTACGGGATCGGAAAAAGTGATGCTTTTGAAGATATGTAGAATTGTGTAAATACATTAAACAAATGTAAAAAAAGATCTGCACCGGGCGGTCATATAACCGTCTGATGCAGATCTTTTTTTAAGGAAAAGAGATTATGTCATAAATTCTTTTTTACATTTCTGCCGCCAGCAGTTCTGTGTCGATAGGATATCTTCCGAATATCCTGGCAGCGTCCATCATTGCCCTGAGATTCTCAGCCGGTGTGTCCATCGGGGTCTGGCATCCTGATGTAAGTGTGAATCCGTTAGGCGAATCCCACGCCTTGCGGATACATTCCTTGCTGGCTCTCAGTACATCCTGAGGCGTTCCGAGCCTGATAACATCAACAGGAGGAACATTGCCCTGTATCGCCATATGAGGTCCGAGCACTTCCTTTGCTTCCTCGAGATCCTCGATATTGTCGAGACCGAAGCAGCCTATACCTGTCTCGTTGAGATCCTCCCAGAGCTTGCGGCTTCCTCCGCAAATGTGAAGGCCGCATCCGCCGCCGTTCTTCTTGATGAAATCAACATTGTGCTGGAAATACGGCAGTGAGAATTCGCGGTACTGTTTGACTCTCAGAAGCGATGTAGTACTGACAGGATCAGCGAATCCTACGCCTATGCCCATCTCCAGCATCCTTGCTATATATCTCTCATTGTTCTCGGTGATGACCTCCATCAGCTGTTTGACCTTATCAGGCTTTTTGATCATACCGATAAGCAGGTTCTCAGTGCCTACTACCATAGCCGCGATCGTAAAAGGACCTGTTACCGTTCCGCTTACAGGGACCTTGTCTCCGAGCTTAGCCTTAACCAGCCTGAGCCCTTCGAGTATGATAGGAAGTCTTCCGTCCTTGTCAACATCTACCAGCTTTGCCTTGTCTACTTCATCCAGACTTGCCAGCGCCGGCTTTTCGAGCTGAGCGATGTTGTGATCATAGTATTTGATTTTGGATCCCATGGCCTCTGCCATACCTCTCAGTGTAGTAGAAAGGCCGGCACCATCGGATCTGAAGGTGTCATATATATATTCTTCGAGTTCGAGCATCTTCTGCGATGAGAAATAGTAATCCTTTACTTTGAGACCTATCATAGGCGCAAGAGTTTCACCTGTATCGATGCAGCACATAATACGGTCAACTTCTTTACCTTCGCCGAGCAGTCTGTCCCTCTCTATCGCTGTCAGTTCATCCTTTGGAATTTCAAGCCCGTGTCCATATTGTTCAATTAAGTTCATTAAATCATTCCCTTCACATATAAGCTTTAATATGCCTTATTCTTAACGGTTTCTTAAACCTTTTTCTACTTATCAAAAAAATCATGTTACCAGAATATTATACTTTGAATACATGTAAATCTGTTATTATTTTTAGCGGTCTGATTTGCCGGTTATCATAAACACAATCTATAACAGTTGCCGGATGTCCCCGCCGCAAAGGCGGCGGATTCCATATCAGGCCGTCGGTGGCGGATATCAATCCCCGGCAGACGCTCTCAGAAGCTAAAGCTCCCGGCATCCGTCACTGCTCAAATTCAAAGTCCTCTTCAAGCACTTTTTCGCCCGGCATTTTGACTAATATATCATCATCCCATTCACCGGTTATGAGTTTTCTTATCGGCTCATTGCCGCCGCTGACCATGCTCTTATTCAGTCCGAGCTTTTCCGCGCATTCTTCCGCATAATCCAGCACCGGCTCAAGCTCATAGCAGCCCGAATCGATGACAGTAACATCGGTATATGAATCGAGCATAAGCTTCATGAGTTTTCTGCCTTTGCGTTCTCCGTATTTCGCCAGATAGCTGTCAAGCATCGTAAGCAGTGCTCCCTCGTCCCTGCTCCATCCTCTGGTAAGATACATGTGGCCGGCTTTGAGATAATTTCGCCTGTCTCGCCTGCCGGTACACAGCATCATATTGATGCAGTCGTCAAAGCGGGGCATAGCCAGCACAGCCTTTTGTGAATGCCAGCCCGCTGCTCCTTTGCCGCAGAGACCGTAGGCAAGCATGATGATTTCAGCTCCTTCTATCTCCGCTCGCCCGATCCCGGCCTGTATCACTTCCCGCAGCCTGTCCGGATCATTATGATGCCCTCTCTCCTGCCAGTGTATCTCAATGTCCCGCAGATCAAAACTATCGAGTACGGCATTCACCTCATCCTCGATCATTGAACATGCTATCAGGACTTTTTTACCTTCAATTCCGCCGTATTTTTCCATTATCGTAAGCGTTCTTCATTGTTTTTAAGCATTTGCCGGAGTATGTCACAGAATCACGAGTTCTCTGAATTTGCCGTGCGACAGTCTGACGCCGATATTCTTGATGCATACCTGACCGGCAATTCTGACTCTGCCCTTCATTTCAAGCAGTGCCTCCAGATAGTCAGTTCCCGGCTCCAGCTGATATTCTCTGAATTCCGCGTGTCCTGTATCCTTAAGGGCGTAAGTGAACTTCGGGCAAAGCAGGAATATGCAGCTGTCATCCATCAGCCCCCCGGCCTTTTTCATAAACGGATGATAAAAATCCTCTACAGCATTAGTGAGAAATTTAGGTCCGAGTATATCGAGAGAACCCGCGGAATCCGAGAATATGAAGACATCGACTCCTGCCTTCTTTCCCTCGCCTATATATCTCAGAAGCTGCTCTCCGAGCTTGTCGAATACCTGCAGCATCTTTTCACGGTCTTTTCTGTACGCCTTGAATACAAGTCTCGGCTCCATAAGTGCGTTCAGTATGGTAAACGGGCCTGTGACCTCAAGGCAGACAGTCTCTCCGTCATCCTTCATGCAGCGGCATGCATCCAGCACCTCTCTTATCCTGCCGCTGCTGAAATCTATATCAGGCAGAGCCAGGACTTCATCCATATTGGAGCAAACGGGATCCTTTGCCCTCGGTCCCGTGTTTTCATCACCGTAATTAAGAACGGCACCCATAGCCTCAGCCTCGACCGTCCTGCAGAAAGGCAGCAGACAGAACCCGGCATTATCGTGCTTTTTTATCGCCTTTGCCAGAGTCTGCATCGTAGCGCTGTGCATGTAGGCATCCGGGAACTCAAGTCCCAGCCCCGACGTGACTTCAGAGCTTATTCCTACAGAATTTGAGTATGTGCATTTATATTCCGTAATAGCAGCCATTTGCAGCTGACCTCCTGTAATTATAGTTATCCGCTCAGTCATTTCTAAAGAAACGGATCCTCTCCGAGTATATCAGTTCCACTCCCGGACTGCCTGCTGTGATCGAGCAGGAGCGCAGTTATCTCTATGCGGCTTCGCTCAGCAGATCTTGCTAAATACTCCCGTACAGCATCATCTGAGACAAGTCCGCGTGAAAGCATATATCTTACAGCCTCTGCGCTTCGTCTGTTGACTGCAAGATCGAGCAGGTTTTTCTGACGTTCGGAAACAAATCCGTCGATTATTTCATTTCCGCCACCGTCCGCATTTTTTTCCATATAGCTTATCACGGCTATATATCTTGCGGCAGGCGGAAGCAGAGAAATCTGATTCGGCTCTGCATCTATGACGCGAAGATTTCGGCAGCCGGAGAAAGCGCTTCTTGCAATACTTTTGACAGTTCCGGGAAGGCTGATCGATGTCAGCTCGTGGCAGCTCTCGAACATATCCGTGCCGATAGTTTCCGTACCCTCGGGAAGCCTTACGCTTTTCAGATTCCAGCAGTGCTGAAATACTCCTGATCCGAAATGCGAAACACATCGCGGAAGCAATACGGACTGCAGGGCATAACACATTCTGAACGCGTAATTGCCGATACTTTCAACGCTTTCGGGTATCAGCAGGCGTTCGAGTCTCTCCGCCCCGGAAAAAGCCAGATCTTCGATGCTCCGTATACCCTCGGAAACAGTGCAGCATATTTCTCCGCCTTCATATCTTATCAATCTGCCGTCTTCAATGATTACAGACATCCGCATTCCTTTCAGATTCTTTAACAGGCTGCCTCTATTCTCCGAAAGTCTTTACAGTCCTGAGCACCGTCTTTACATTCTCAAGAGGCGAACCCATCCCGAGTCCGCAAGCCGGAGAAATAATATCAGAGCCTGCATCATAGCAGCTTTTCGCCAGTTTTTCGACAGTTTTGCTGTCCTGCATCTCTATCGCAAATGTACTGACATTGCCCATTATCACCTTTTCCGGCAGCTGCTTTTTTGCCTCTCTGATCGAAACCACAGCGTCAAAGCTGAAAGCATCGCTGTGTATTTTTGCGACCTTATCGTATACCGATTTCATCTGACCGCAGATATGGACTATAGTCTTAGCCCCGTGAGCCGCAACAGCGTCTACTACCTTGTTTATATATGTGACAGCATATTCATCAAAGAACTTAGGTCCGAGTATCTCGCCCGTACCGCTAGGATCGGATATTACTATCACATCAGCGCCGGCTTCGACCTCTGCTATACCGAATCTTATCAGCTGCTCTGTAACGAATTCCATGTATTCATGAGCAAGCTCTCTCTTCTGACGCAGTTGCTTGTAATATCTCGTCGGCTCCATTACAGAACTCGCAACACTTACAGGTCCGACGAGGTTACCTATAATAGGATAATCGTCGGTCTCTTCCCGCAGCAGCCTTATAGCATCGATCACGACCTTCGCTCTGCCTGTGCTTAGATCCATCGGGCTGAGTTTGGTATAATCCTCCACCGTATCTATGGCATACCCCGTGATATGGGGCTCGAACAGCTGAGAACCCATAGTGCATACGGCACCCAGTGCCTCAGCCTCTACCGACATGCAGAACGGCACGCCGTAATTCTCAAAACAGCCCTGATCCACTATAGCCTTTGCCAGATCAGCCATGAGTCTGGCATCGGTATGAGCTTCAGGCAGATAGACACCTGCAACATCCTGAAGCTCCTTAGTCACCATATTCATCATTCCTCCCGGACAGATGCAGGCAGGCCTGTCAGCCTTATGCCCCGAGAGTATCTTTATCAGTCTTTCATTAGCAGTAGTCATTTCTAATTACTCCTGGATCATTATTTAAAAGTCGGGAATATCAGACATTCCGACAGCAGTCTCTCATAATTATCCGTTGCACCGAGTTCAAGATAATCCATGTCGCGCGCAAGCTCCTCCATGCCTCTCTTTACGCTGCCGGACATCAGCGCCATATATGCGCCTGTCTTTGAGGTATTGCCTACATATTCTATCCTGTCTTCGACCTCAAAAGGCAGTATGCCCGTTCCCGTAATGCTCTCTGCGGGCAGATGCGCTCCGAACTGTCCGGCAATGAGCACCTTGTCGAGGTCATCCATTCCTATGCCGGCCTTGTTCATGAGAGCCATAAAGCCCGACAGGATGGCCCCCTTGGCAAGCTGTACCTGACGCACATCGCTCTGGGTTATGTACAGAGGATCTGTTTCATCGTTTCCCTCCGTCATCCTGAAAGAACGCTTTCCCTCTTCATCGACTCTTATATATTTTGATCTGTAGTCATCATCGCCGAATTTGCCGGCCTTGACAAAGGCACCTGTCTTGCGGACTATCCCCGTACGCAGCAGCTCCTTTGTTACGGTAAGTATGCCGCTACCGCAGATACCGGCAGGCTCAGCATCTCCGATGACCTGCAGTTCTATCCCATCTTCTCCTATATGGATATCCTCTATGGCGCCTTCTGCAGCCCGCATTCCCGAGCTTATGTTCATCCCTTCGAGAGCCGGGCCGGCAGCGCACGAGCACGAGAGGAGTCTGCCGTTGCTGGCAAGAACTATCTCTCCGTTTGTGCCGATGTCAATGAACATCACATTGCCCTTCTGATGTCTGAGGTCGCACACATAGGCTCCCGCAACTATATCAGCTCCGATATATGCCGAAACAGAAGGCAGGCAGTAGAGCCTTGCACCTGCAGCTCCCTTAAGACCTATGTCCGATGCGGCTGTATCACGCGCCCTGGCAAAGACCGGCGCAAACGGAGCCTTTCCTATAGGCCTTGCGTCTACTCCCATCAGCATATGCATCATAGTGCAGTTGGCACCGACACTGAACTCATATATCCTGTCCTGCGTCAGTCCGTTCCTGTCGCACACCGACTTTACCATCTTGTTGATGGAACCGACTATTGCCTTACGGAGCTTTTCTCTTCCGTCATCAGGATTCTCTATCTCATAAGTGATCCTGGTAAGCACATCCAGGCCGAAGAACTTCTGCGCATTTATCTCTGAAGCGTGTCCGAGTTCTTCACCCGTCAGCATATCTATCAGTGAACAGACTACCGTCGTAGTGCCTATATCGATAGCCACCCCGTACAGTGCATCCGTCGTATCACCTGGTTCAAGAGCTATGACACTGTCCCCGTGAATTACGGCTGTATATTCTCCCGGCATCATCGAATGCTCTGATAAAGCTTCAAACTCAAGACGCCCGACTCCGGTCTCTGCAAGTATCTGATCCTCGAACGGAGTCTGATCCTCAAGAGTCGGTTTACGGATCGTTACCCGCATCTTTCTGATATCGACATCGAATTCAAAATCCGGCATATATCCGGATGCAAGCACTTCATGCTTTTTTTCATGCTGAAGCGGCTCTATGCAGATATCGCCCGCCGGCACTACAAGACATGCAAGTCTTACGCCCTGCGACAGCTCTTCTTCCTTAAGTATCTCTTTTTCGTTCTCTGTTATTTCGCCGGCATCCCCGCCTGTGACTCTTACTCTGCACTTGCCGCAGAGGCCTTTGCCCCCGCAGGCATTGTCCACAAAAAGCCCGGCGTCCAGCATTATTTCCATTAAATTTTTGCCGGAGGCAAATTCAAAAGTCTTTTCCTCCGGCATAACCTTCATTAAGGGCATTTTCTTCTCCTTAAAGCTTTTTCATCTGCTGACTTTTATTCAGCAATACCGCACAGTTTTTTCGCTACTTCCACTGCCTCAACAGCATTCCTCGAATAGCCGTCAGCACCGATATCCTCTGCATATTTCACGGAAATCGGGCTGCCGCCGACCATTACCTTGACGCTGTCTCTGATGCCCTGTTCTTTGAGCTTGTTTATGACCTCTCTCATGCCCGGCATGGTCGTAGTCATCAGGGTTGACATCATGATCAGATCTGCGTCGACTTCCTTTGCCTTTTCGATAAAGCTGTCGAGAGGAACATCTCTGCCGAGATCATACATCTCAAAGCCTGCAGTTTCCATCATGATTTTTACGAGGTTCTTGCCTATATCGTGAGTGTCGCCTTCGACTACGCCTATAACCGCCTTTTTGGACTGTCCGAGGCTGGCATCCTCAGGCAGATGCGGTCTCAGCACGTCAAGACCTGCATACATAGCATCAGAGCAGAGCAGCAGATCTGTTACGAAATACTCCTCCTGATCATACATGTCGCTGGCGCGGTTCATTCCGTCGACCAGACCGTGAAGTATCCCGTCCATCGGATCGTAACCGGCCTCGATGTACTCTTCACATACATCCGCGATCTCTTCGTCCTCCATCTCAAATACATAGTCGGACATCTTCTGCAGTAATTCTTCTTTTGTTGCCATTATGAATCTCCTTACTCTACTCTTTTGTTTCTATTACTTCCGCAAGGGCTTCCTCTGCTATGCCAAGAGGCAGGCAGCCCTTCTTAGCGCCTCTTCCGTATTTGCGGGCTGCAAAAATAAATGCGTCGAAATTCTCTCTCGGGGTTCCGATCGGGACCTGGCAGCCTGTTCCGAGCGTGTAGCCGTTCTCGGCCTCAGATCCTTTGATAATACATTCTCTGCATGTACTGATGACATCATCTATTGTACCGTTAAGCATGACATCCACAGGAGCAACATTGCCTACGAGGCCGAAATGAGGTCCCATCACATCTCTGGCGCTGGCCAGATCCTCCATATTGTCTACGCTGAAGCTCGATACCTTAAGCTTTGACATCTCCTCCCACAGCGGCGATGTCTTGCCGCAGATGTGTATTCCCGGCTTCCTTCCGAGAGCCTGAGTCAGTCCCTCAACCAGCATTTCGAGATACGGCTCTGAGAATTTCTTGTAGTTTCTCTTGCCGAGAATATCCGAACAGCTTACCGGATCGCAGATCGTGCAGCCGCCTCCGCCGAACTCCGCTGCGAACATCTCCGCATAGGCTACAGTGTATTCGACGCACCATTTCAGCAGATCATTAAGCTGTTCAGGAGCCTTAACAGTATCGCGCAGTATCTTTTCAACAGGCCTTATGCATGATGCATTGGTAAAAGGTCCTGCCACAGGCATCGCTATACCCATCTCAGGGAAGGCCTCCTTGAGATCTATGCCCCTCTGAAGCACCGAGAGGAATACCGGATTCTTTTTAGGATCATCCTTCATAAGCTCCGGCAGCTTGCTGTAATCATCAAGCACCGGTTTGACAACACGGTCTATGCCGACCTCCGGGAAAAATATCTCCGATCCTACAGCCTGCGCCATTGTGCGCAGCCTCAGACCGGATGCCAGGCCTCCGATGTTGAATTCTTCCTTTCTGCGCCTGATAACATCTATATGCACCTTTACATCGTTTCTCCACTGAGCTGTCGTATAGCCGAATATTGCGGCCATGGCTTCCTCATTGCTCTGCAGCGAGAAAGGAATATGATCCACTACCTCTCCGGCAGCATATTTCTGCATGCGTTCACCCTCGGACATCGTCTCAGGGTATTTTTCCATTTCCCTTTTCAGTTCTTCATAATTCATACATACCACCTCCGTAAAACCCGGCCGTCAGCAAACAGCACCGGCTTTTCAGCTATACATCATCATCGATTCGATCAGCTTCTCATATATATTCTATCTTTTTAATGAATTTACAATAGTATTCACAATACAACTATTGAATAAATCGATAAGCTGCCCATATATACTTTTAACTCTTTACTGATTTTACATTAATCTTCACAATACAACTATTGAATGAATCGATAAGCTGTGATATTTTAATCAATATTTAATATACATTTAAGAATCGGTAAATTAATTACCCAAAACAAGGTGACCGGGATGTTAAAAATCAACAGACATGAAAAAATCAAACAGCTCCTCAGAGAAAACGGCAGTCTCCTCGTTTCTGACGCCTGCGAGATACTCGGATGCAGCGATCAGACCATAAGGCGCGATTTCCAGGAACTCGAAGAGCAGGGCGTACTCAAGCGAATACATGGAGGCGCATTCATCGAATCTCCGGAAGATAAGGGTGTGCCTATAAGGCTGCGGTCTCTTCTCCTTCCTGAGGAAAAGAAATACATGTCCGGTCTCGCTGCCGAAAAATACATAGATCAGGGCGATGTAATCATGCTGGATCACAGTTCAACCTGCGGCACTCTTGCGCGCAGGATACTTGATATGTACAGCAATGTGACAATAATGACCAATTCCGTAAGCATAGCAGAGACATTCACCCAGACTAATGTTTCAGCAAGTCTGATATTTACAGGCGGCAGATATAATGAACGTTCCGGATCATTCACGGGAAGCGATGCCATAAGGAGCATCTCTTCATACTACGCCGACAAGGCCTTTATTAGCTGCAGTGCCATAGACCTGAATCACGGCATGCTGGATACAAACGAAGACCACAGGGATGTGCGCATAGCTATGCTTGAACACGCAAAGAAACGCTATCTCATAGTCGATCATACCAAATTCAGCGACAACGCAAGCTTTATAATCAGCAGCTTTGATATTCTGGACGGAGTAATAACCGATCAGAAACCCGACGAGGAATGGTGCGGACTGTTCAGACGACTCGGCATCGAACTTATCTGGTAAAGAGATTTATGGTCGCTTCTATGATCCTGGTTTTATGATCATGATCCGAAAGATAAACCGGCAGCTTGTTATCCGATACAAACTGCCGGCTTTTTGATATCTCTTATTCACATCCTCATATTATTCACATTCATTTGCTCTGTTGCGGTTTTCCGCCCAGACCGGATAGTATGCGAAAATCTTGTTGTCAGCTTCAGGCTCTATGATGATGTATTCATCTTCATGGTCCGCTGTGACCTCGAGAGTCTTGTTGCATATAGCTACCCTTGCCGGGTTGAAATAATTAAAACCGTTCATTCCGGTCCCCCTTTTTCTTATTTCTCTTCTTTAACTTTTACCTGTCCGTGCGTCTGGAATTTTATCATGACCTTTTCCATCTCTTCTCTCGAAAGGATATTAGGTTTACCCACGCACATAGTTCTCCACTGTATCTGTGCGACCCATTCGCACTCTCTTGCGATGCTGAAGGCATCTCCGATATCCTTGCCGCAGGAAATGAATCCGTGGTTTGCAAGCAGTGTAGCCTTTGCATCACCTATAGTCTCTGCAGCTGCTTCGGCAAGCTCCTTTGAACCATAAGTCAGATATGGAGTGACAGGCACAACATCAGTTGCTGCATCAGCAAGTACATAATGGACTGAATAGATAGGCTCTCCCATGCACGCAAGAACGGTGCAGAACATCGAATGCGTATGAACAGCAGCAGTCATGCCCGGCTTATGTTTATACATCTGTATGTGAAGATCCTTTTCGCTTGAAGGCTTTTTATCTCCGTCAACGATCTCTCCGTCCAGATTCATGATAACGACATCCTCAGGCTGGATCTTGAAATAATCGATTCCGGAAGGGCTGATAGCCATAAGTCCCTGCTCAGGATCGTAAATGCTGATATTTCCGCCTGTACCATCTGTCAGGTTCTCGGTAACAAGCTTCTTTCCGTACTCAACTACGAGATTTCTCTCTTTTTCCATTATCATAATTAAGGTCCTCCTTATTTCATATTAATGCGGATATAACATATTATATATTGTGAAATACATCTGCGCATCAGCATTCGGCAGAGTGAAAGATGCAATGCACGAGTACGCGGCAGTTCGAACGCTTTGGAGTTCTGCAGCCCGAAGCGAAGCGGAGTCTGCATATTTCTTTCATATACCGCGACACATTTTTCGTGCAAAACATATTTCTGCAAACTGTGTAATTAATCTAAATTGCTGTTACAGCGCTGTATCAGTCAAAAAAATCCGCCTCAGATACCCGGGCGGATCAATGTTCATCTTGTATTCTCTTTCATTACGCAAGCGATGCCGGAACCACTACCGGCTCCGGCACCAGACTGCTATTAAACTAAATGGAATCTATAACTTACTCGTTTACTACTTTG
>CACYHR010000054.1 GCA_902774265.1 uncultured Eubacteriales bacterium | reverse complement strand
GCAGGATGTGCTGAAACATCATATGCAAGACTTATCACACAGCTTTGCGGAGATCACACATTCATCTCCAACGCTACAGGATGCTCCTCAATCTGGGGCGGCCCTGGCGCAACAGCTCCTTATACAGTAAATGAAGAGGGACACGGACCTGCATGGTGCAACTCCCTGTTCGAGGACAACGCTGAGCACGGTCTCGGTATGAGAATGGCTATCAAGGCTCGCAGAGCTAAGATCAAGGCTGACGTTGAAGATCTCGTAGCTGCAGGCGTTCCTGATGAAGTAAAGGCTGCTGCTGAGGCATGGTTCGACGCATTCGGATGTGTTGAAGAGTCAAAGAAGACAGGCGAAGCTCTCGTTGCTGCACTCGAAAAAGCCGGAATCGGCGCTGACATCGTTGAGCGCAAAGACCTCCTCGCTGAGAAGACAGTATGGATCTTCGGTGGAGACGGCTGGGCATACGATATCGGTTACGGCGGACTCGATCACGTACTCGCAAGCGGAGAGAATGTAAACGTAATGGTATTCGATACCGAGGTTTACTCCAACACAGGCGGACAGGCTTCCAAGGCTTCCAACATCGGACAGGTTGCACAGTTCGCTGCAGCAGGTAAGGCAATCGAAAAGAAATCACTGTCTCAGATCGCTATGGCTTACGGTTATGTATACGTAGCTCAGGTAGCTATGGGCGCTAACCCTGCACAGACTCTGAAGGCAATGAACGAAGCTATCGCTTACGACGGCCCATCCCTGATTATCGGATACTCGCCATGCGAGATGCACTCCATCAAGGGCGGCATGATGAACTGCCAGATGGAAATGAAGAAAGCTGTAGAGTGCGGATACTGGAACCTCTTCAGATTCAACCCTGCACTCAAGGCAGAGGGCAAGAATCCGTTCACACTGGACAGCAAGGTACCTGCAGGCGGATATCAGGAATTCCTGATGAACGAAGCTCGTTACAACAGACTGACCAGAGAGAATCCGGAAAGAGCAGAGAAGCTGTTCGCAGAGAACGAAGCTGCTGCTATGGCTCGTTACGACAAGCTCGTCAAGTTCGTGGATTTCTACGCACCTGAAGCAAAATAATATCTGTTCATAAGATCAGGACAGACAGAACAAAAGGCGGTCCGCATTTGCGGCCGCCTTTTCGCATGTATTTAAGCAGTGCATAAGCCCTAATAAAGATGCATAATACAATCCACATATGGTATACTTTAGCAAAGTACGCGCATAAAGATTCGCTCCGCTATTGACTATCTGTGACGGAAAGGAACCGACTATGAAACGGCTTAGCTATCAAAACCGCATCATTTTAATCGGACTTGTGTTTATCATTGCATCAAATCTGATACTGGGCAATCTGCTGCTCAGGCAGTCGCGCGCCACTCTCAAATCCCAGATCGACATAATGATGCTCGACATCGTGAATACTGCGGCGGATCTTCTTGACGGCAATGATCTGGATTCGATACACGCTGACAATGAACGAAGTCCGGAATATACCCGTATTCTGCATACTCTTTCCGTATTCAAGGTAAACAGCAGCTTTGAGTTCATCTATGCTGCCCGTGAGACAGCAGACGGTGATTACATCATGGTTCTTGACCCTGCTACACATAAACGGTCTGAGTACGGTGAGGTCTTAACAAAGACGGATGCTCTCGTCAAGGCCGGACATGGCGTGCCGGCGGTGGATGATAAACCGTATGAGGACAGCTACGGACGTTTTTACAGCGCATACAGTCCGGTTTTCAGCTCAGGAGGAAGGGTATCCGGAGTCGTAGCCCTTGATATAGATGCCGACTGGTATGAACATCAGATCAACAAGGACAGGTCGGTCATTCTCCTGGTCTGTATCCTTACCAGTCTTCTTGGTCTGCTTATCCTTATATATCTGACCAGAGACTACAGGAATCAGATCAGAAAGATCAAAAAGAGCCTGCTCGATCTCGAAGCTGATCTTGATTCCATAACGGGTGTAAGTGAGGATACTGATAAATCACAAAACAGAATGTCGTCAGACGGCATAGATGACATAGAAGATTTTATATCTGCTATGCACGCAGAGCTCCACGAGCATATAAACGATGCAACCACTCAGGCAAACAGCATGATCACGGCGATGGCTTCAGACTACCGCTGCGTATATCATATCAACCTTGACAACAATGACGGTGTCTGCTATCTGGGTGATCCGAACGATAATGAACATACACCGGAGGGCATACATTTCCCTTATCTGGAAAGGTTTACCTGGTATGCCGAAAACAGAGTGGATGAAAAATACAGAGAGGGGTTCCTGCGCTTTATCGATCCTGACAATGTCAGGGAGAGCCTGGCTGATAAACCGATAATCGCATACCGCTATCTCGTGATATGGGATGACCGCGAATACTATGAAATGATCAGAATGGCAGGCGTACGCCGCGCCGAGGACAGAGATGACCATACAGTACATGCTGTAGGTCTCGGCTTTACGGTGATCGATGAGGAAATGCGTGAAACCCTGGCCAGAAACGAAGCGCTGGTCGAAGCTCTCGCTATGGCTGAACAGGCCAATAATGCAAAGACAGCTTTCCTTTCGAGCATGAGTCATGAGATCCGTACGCCGATGAATGCCATAATCGGACTTGATAATCTTGCAATGCACGATGAAACGATCTCGGAGGAGACCCGTGATTATCTCAGGAAGATCGGCGGCAGCGCCAAGCATCTGCTGGGGCTTATAAATGATATTCTGGACATGAGCCGCATCGAATCCGGACGGATAGTTCTGAACAAGGAAGAGTTTTCATTCAACGGAATGCTGGAACAGATCAACACGATGGTCATGTCGCAGTGTGAGGACAAAGGACTTGACTACAGCTGCAGTATAAACAGTCAGCTTGATGAATACTATATCGGCGACGACACAAGGATCAAGGAAATACTGATCAACATTCTCAGTAATGCCATCAAATTCACCGAAAAACCTGGAAGCGTTACTATGAATGTGGAAAAGCTTGCGTCCTTTGAGAATCAGACCACCATGCAGTTCCGCATCAAAGATACGGGAATCGGAATGGATGCTGATTATATTCCAAGGATATTCGACCCGTTCTCACAGGAAGACAGCAGCCGCAAGACCAAATACGGCAGTACCGGTCTCGGAATGGCAATTACAAAGAATCTTGTCGAGCTGATGAACGGTACTATCAGCGTCAGCTCGCAAAAAGGCGTCGGCACTGAGTTTACGGTAGTGATAACTCTCAAAAACAGCGACAGGATGCCTGATGAAGAGCAGGCTGCGGGATCCGTAGCTGAGACGGGCGGCACTGAGGCAGCAGAGCAGCATTTTGATCTGGCAGGACGCAGGGTTCTTCTTGCGGAGGACATCGATATCAATGCCGAGATCATGATGGATATACTTGATCTTGAAGATGTCGAGGCGGATCACGCGGAGAACGGGAGAATAGCTGTTGAGAAATTCAAAGACAATCCGCCGGGCACATATTCGGCGATACTGATGGATATAAGGATGCCTGAAATGGACGGACTCGAAGCAGCTTCTGCGATACGTGCATTAGACAGACCTGATGCAAAGATCATTCCTATCATCGCTCTTACTGCAAATGCTTTTGATGAGGATGTAAAGCGCTCGCTTCAGGCCGGAATGAATGCGCATCTCAGCAAACCGGTCGAGCCGGATACTCTGTATCAGACCCTTGGAGAGCTGATAAACGAAACTGAATCAAAGATGAATTAAGACGGCGGTCAGGCAATTTGAGGACTCTTATTGCTATTTACAGTAGTAATGAGATAAAATGTATCCGGACAAAAGATCATAGATGGAGATATATCAATAATGAAAACAGATGACAGGAAACAGCCTTCCATAGGCAGTGAATATACAATTATAACAAACAGGGACTATAATGATCAGCATCCGCTGGATCTCGAGGCAAATTTCGAAGAACTTACCAACTATCTCCCGTCGGATTTTGATTTCAGCAATAAGACGGTCGGCGGCAGGCAGGCAAAAACTGCAGTGAAGGCAGCAGATACATCCGACGGATCGGCAGATGAGTCAAAGGATGAGAAAAAGATCATAGATGAGCTTTATGACACTTATATAGAGATGCACCGTAATGAGATAGGTTTTCTCGATTCCGATGATCTATTCCCGAGATCATATCACTGGAGAATTGATGACAGGTATGCTCCGGGCAAAAAAGAGATCCTGGAGGAAGCGATAAAGCTTCATAAGAGGATCGAAGACACGCAGGCCTATCAGGACTATGTGGATAAAAAGAAGAGAAATAAAATAGTAAATATGTCCTGGGATGACTGAGTTCAAATGAATGAACAAAGTACAAATTAATCGAAAATAATTCTTGACTAAGGACTCATAATATGAGATAGTCTTGTTGGTTATTCAGGGAGTAGCTCACGCATATTACAGATAGCGTAGCATATTTCGTCAGTACGGGCAGCAGCCCCGGGATATGTTGAAAGCAGCGAGACTTTTGCCGATAGTATTTCGGTTGAAGTCTTTTTTTAAAGGAATGGACCGTATGTACTGTTCCTGACCATATAACATACAGAAAGGTTATTCTATGGAAGCAAGTAATATTATTTCACTGTTCGGCGGAGTGGCGATGTTCCTGTTCGGAATGTCGTTTATGGGCGATTCACTCAAAAAAGTAGCCGGCAGCAAAATGGAGATGATACTGTATAAGCTTGCGGGCAACCCGGCCAAGGGAATACTGCTCGGAACTGTAGTTACGGCAGTTATACAGTCGTCATCTGCGACTTCTGTAATGGTGGTCGGTTTTGTAAACTCCGGAATGATGAAGGTCAGACAGGCGATAGGCATAGTGCTCGGAGCTATTCTCGGAACGAGCATAACGGGCTGGATACTGTGTCTCAACAGTCTGGGCGGATCGGGTGCAAGTGTAGCGTCGATTTTCAGCACGGAGATATTGACAGGAGTCGTGGCGCTGATAGGTATCGCGCTCTGGATGTTTGCAAAAAAAGCGTCTGCAAGGAATATCGGCGGTATAATGCTCGGCTTTGCGGTTCTTATGTACGGAATGAGTATGATGTCGGGTGCTATCTCGCCTCTGAGAGATGATCCGAGATTCATCAACCTGCTGACAAGCTTCAGCAATCCTGTGGTCGGTGTTCTTGCGGGTGTACTTATAACCGCGGTAATACAGAGTGCCAGCGCTGCCGTAGGTATTCTCCAGGCTCTGTCTATGACCGGAGCTATAACATTCGGCATGGCATTTCCTATACTCATGGGTATAGGAATAGGTGCATCCGTACCTGTAATGCTGAGCGCTCTCGGAGCAAGCACCAACGGTAAGAGAACGGCTTTTGTATATCTGATAATAGACGTCCTCGGAGCTGTAATAGTCGGCTCATTATTCTATATTCTGAATGCTATAATAGGATTCAGCTTTATGAACATGACAGCCAATATGGTGATTATTGCTCTGACAAATACACTGTACAGGCTGGCGGTCGTGATCATTTTATCCCCTGCGATAGGGCTGCTTGAAAAGATCGTTATCGCAATGTTCCCTGAAAGCGAAGAAGCGGCTGCCGAGCAGGCCGATATGGACAGACTTGAGACCAGATTCCTGGATCACCCGGCGCTTGCTATCGCTCAGAGCAAGACTGTAATAGATTCCATGGCGGAAAAAGCTCTCGAAAGCGTGAGTACTGCGGTGAGAGCAAGGCAGAATTATAACAAGGCTGAGGTTAAAAAGGTAGTTGAGCTGGAGAAGGTAGTAGACCGCTATGAGGACAAACTCGGAAGCTATCTTTTCAAGATCACGCAGAATCATCCGGATTCCGCACAGTCGAACGAAGTGAACAAATATCTGAGAGTACTCTCGGATTTTGAAAGAATATCCGACCATGCGAGAAATATCGGCGAAGCGGTAGAAGAGATTTCAGATAAAAAAATCGCTTTTACAGAGGCGGCTGACAAAGGATTGCGAGTACTTGAGCAGGCAGTCAGCGATATTACACAGATGACGATAGATGCGTTCATCAATGACGACGCGGATAAGGCCATGGAGATAGATCCGCTCGAAGAGGTCATTGATGATCTCTGCGACGAACTCAAGGCAGGACATATTGAGAGAGTAGGACGTCAGGAATGCACTCTCGAGAACGGATTCGTATTCAATGATCTCCTTACGGATTATGAGAGGATTTCGGATCACTGCAGCAATGTTGCCGTGGATCTGCTCGAATCGGAAAAAGACGAATTCAGATCCCATGAATTCCACAAGAGTCTGGAATACAGGCAGACAGCCAAGTTTACGAGTTCATTCAATAATTACAAGGCAAAATACGCACTTGAATGATCAGACTGTATGTCTGCTGCGCGCAAGCTCTCTGAAAAAATTAATAATGATAAGTGCTATAAACAGTATTCCGATATAGCCCTGGACAGGGTATAGGAACTCGACGAGTTTTGTGAAACCCGTCAGTCCCAGCAGGAATCCGAGCACAGCACCGCCGGTGATTATATACTTTTTATAATTGCCGGCTTTTAATTTGGTACTGAATCCGTAATAGGTGCTGGCACCTGTCGAATAAATGGCTCCGTACAGAACTACGGCATAGATTATGTTAAGAACGGGAGATAACCTGCCGGAGAATCCGAGCATAGGTAAATCAAGAGATGCTGAGAACGCCATGTCAGTAAGCAGGGCTCTGAGCAGAAGAATAGTCAGTATGCCGAGACAAAGAGTACCGCCGACAGCACCCAGATAAGCATCCCGCCGGCTTTTGGAATTGATTGCAGAGTTGCCGGCCATAGTGACCATTCCGAGAGAATTATATGCCATGAATACTATAGCGGATATGATCCAGTTAGGAGACATTCTGCCCGGTCTGTATCCCGAGACTGCACCGCTCTGTCCGAAATCAGCCCGTATAGTGAGAAATATGGTCAGGATCCCCGTAACAAAGAGTACAGGCACCATGAGTCTGAAAATTCCTGATATTCTTTCAAAATCTCCGAGTACAGTAACAATACACAGAACGGCTATGACCGACCCTCCTATGACTTTGCTGATACCGAACTGCTGATTAAGAAGGGAACCTCCGGCAGCAGTCATGGCGATAATCAGTGAATAATATATTACGGCCAGAGTCCAGCCTATTATTTCTTCGATAAGAGCATTATCAAACGGAGAAATAAGCCTGCCCAGATCGGCGCTGCCCTTGCTTCTGGCTATAAATGTAAGCATGCAGGCCAGAAGAATAAAGCATACGGTCGAAGCGGCAGCTCCGTAGTAGCCCTTACTTCCGAATACGCCGAAGAATTGCCAGCATTCGCGTCCCGAAGCAAATCCGGCACCCATGATAACACCGATATAAAGAGAAGTGATTTCTATCCAGTTAAGTTTTTTCAATTGATTATATCCTAATTATTCTAATATTTAATTCACGCTTATCTGAGCGGCTAAGGATCGGCCGCCTGAAAGCGAAGCGTCAGACCGGATCCTCCGCGAGGCAAAGCTGACGAGCCGGCACTCTCGGTGACGGAAGCCTTCTCTGGATGGCACTGCCTTACAGTATTTGGCTCCGGTTGTTTACTGAATTGTCGCCGCTCAGCATGCGCACTGCCTCACGTGCAGCGGCGGCAGCATCCGGAGTATAAGCATCAGCTCCGACCTGTACGCAGAACTCACTGCTTACAGGAGCACCGCCGATCAATATTTTTATCCTGTCCCGCACTCCGCGCTCTGCTGCTATATCAACAACATCCCTGATGCCGTGCATGCACGTTGTAAGAAGAGTCGAGCAGGCGATGATGTCGCAGCTTTCCTTTATTGCCGCTTCTACAAATTCCTCCGGACTGACATCGCAGCCGAGATCTATGACCTCAAGACCGCTGCCTTCCATCATTATCTTTACGAGATTCTTTCCTATGTCATGCAGATCGCCCTTTATCGTACCGAGGACGACTCTGCCGCTCACGGCTGAATCGCTGTCTGCAGCAAGTAAAGGTTTGAGCAGGTCTGTTGCGGAAGACATGCATTTAGCAGCGCGGAGCATTTCCGGTACGAATACATCGCCTCTTGAAAAATCTTCGCCGAGTTCATTCATCCCGCGGACCAGTCCGTCCGTCAATATCGTCTGTGCGCTGAGACCCGCATCGAGCGCGGCCTTAACAGCAGTCAGAGTTCCGTTTACAGAGCCGTCCTGCAGTTCCGTCGAAACAGCATCCAGCAGAGGATCGCTTCCGGAACGGTCTGCATCTGATCCTGCCGCAGATTCTGCAGCGAAGGCTTTTCGCTGCGAAACGACTGATGAGCAGGCTTCGGAACTGCCGGTTTCGTCCGTATCGCTATGGAGAAGACCGGAACTGAGCTGCACAGGATCCAGCCTTTTGGCCGCAGGCTTTGCAAAGGACGGCAAGTGATATATGCTGTTGTATTTCTTTATCTCATCATCTATGAACGGATCAACATGCTTGAAAACCGTGCCGTTGAGACCGTATGTAATTGAAGGGATATAGTGACCTCCCGGACAATATGCACGGAGGGCATCATGCACATAAGCACGGATCTCGTCTTCTGCTGCATCTGCGCGGTCGATTGAAGCACCGATTCCGCCCATCAGTACCATTCTGCCTTGCAGACGCTGCTGCAGAGCCGGAATATCGTTTTCCGGCAGGACTCCCTGCCAGACCTGTATGCCGATCTCAGGCATATCCTCAATAACAGGTACAAGATATGAATCGGCATGGTGGATGGCTATAACGCCTCTCGAGCGTATATATCCGTAAAACCTGCGGTATGGCTCCTTGAAGAATTCACGCCACATCTCAGGTCTCATAAAAAGGGCGTCCTTGGTTCCCCAGTCGTCGTGAGAGAATATGACATCGGGCCGGAGATTATCGATAAGATGCTTCACATATCCTATCCTGTACTCTGTGATATACTCTATCAGCTCGTGCATTTCGTCCGGATGATCATAGAGATTGGTAAGTACTTCTTCAAAAGGCATCAGGAAATGGCACTGCTCAAAAATGCCTGTACCCATGAACCCGGCTACAAGTCTTTCATTTCCGGCAAGCTCGCGCATTTTGCTGCGAAACTCCGCCCAAACGGCTTCATCGCTGCAGTTTGAAACTATATCCGGCGCATGAACGTATTCGCGCCAGCGTGTGATATCCCTGATCACCTTGTTTTCCTGAGTAACAATAGGCATGGATCCCGGAGCGTCAGCCGGCCAGTCGATGACCGTGCCCCACAGATCTGTAATAGTTGCGCCCGGTCTGCGGCCTTTGTGGAGGTAGGCTCCTATAGGATCGCCGAGAGCCATCTGCAGGGCTTCGTACTGTATCAGCTGCCTTTCAGGTCTTCCGTCCGGTTTAAGCAGTTCAAGAAAAATCTCTTTTGCTGTCATGGTTATACCTCGCTGTGTATGTATCAGTGTGTATGTATCAGTGTGTATGCATAAGTGTGTATGCATCAGTCGATAAGAATGCAGGATGTAAAAGTCATGGTCTGCGGTCCGTAGTTGTACCTAAGACCCGATGAGCTGCAGACATCGCTTATCAGCAGACCGTAAGCCTCCATAGAGGGAAACATCTTATTCGGGTGGCGGCATGGTCTGTCAGGATAGCTGCATTTTGCACAGACAGTACATGCTCCTGCTCCCATAGGCAGGCAGCCCGCAAAAAGCATGCGGACCTGTCTGACCAGGGTATCAAAATTGTGCTTGTGCCTTGTACCGGTATCCTGTATGGAGCCGTAATCAAAATCGCTGCTCATGCTGCCCGTGGTCTGAACTATGATGCCCCGAGCGAATCCTGCTGCGCGGGCGGAAATGCTCTCAAGTGTACCGACTGCCGGCGGACAGCTCCAGCTGCGTCCGTAGCTGCGGCATTTATCGGCAGCGCACATCGCGCGCACTTCCTCTCTGAAAACTAGCGAACTCATATCAAGAGTACCGGCGCTTGTAAACCCGGCTTCCAGAGCGAGCCGGATAAGCTCATCAGTTGTAATATTATTTCTGTCTGTAATTATCATTTTTTTAAAAGTATCAGCGGCGCGGCCGATTCCTGAATTGCTGCTAATGCAGCGGTTTTGAATTTTTAATGCGCATACGGTCTATGATTCCGCCTGTTTATCTGTTATTCTATCATAAAACAGGTATTGACAGATACCAAAAGGCAGACAGACCGGCAGTGACGGGAAGAGTATTCAACTTTATATATGACTCCGGCTGTTCACTTAATTGTAAGTAATACGAAAACGGAGAATATGATATGGAACTGTTTTTTCCTTTAGTACTTGACGGAGCCAACGGTACTGAGCTCCAGAGCAGAGGTTATGACGGCAGCATGTGCACGGAAGCCTGGGTGCTCGAGCATCCGGAAGTGATGATACAGCTGCAGAAGGAATATGTCGAAGCGGGGAGCGATGTAGTATATGCTCCTACATTCGGAGCCAACAGGGTAAAGCTTGAAGAAAACGGATATTTCAATCAGGTAGCACGGTTCAACAGGGAACTTGTCGCTGTATCAAAGGAGGCGGCGGGAGGCAAAGCCCTGATCGCCGGAGATATAACATCGACCGGTAAATTTATCGAACCGCTGGGAGACCTGTCGTTTGACGAACTTTATGATATTTATCATGAACAGGCTGAAGCACTTGAAGATGCAGGCGTGGATATGTACGTAATAGAGACGATCATGACGGTTCCCGATGCGAGAGCAGCCCTGCTTGCGGTAAGGGATGTGAGTGATAAACCGGTGCTCGTTTCGTTTACATGCGATGCGGGAGGCAGAACTCTTACAGGCACGGATATATGCGCTGCCCTTGTAATAATGCAGGGTATGGGTGCAGATGCATTCGGACTTAACTGCAGTACCGGACCTGAGGAAATGCTCGAACAGTTCAGAAGACTCGGTGAGTATGCGGAGATCCCTCTTGCAGTCAAGCCTAATGCAGGCATGCCGCAGGTAATTGATGGAAAAGTAGAATACAACGTGGGCCCGGAGGAGCTTGCGCAGTACACACAGGCGTTCAATGACGCCGGAGCGGCTTTATTCGGCGGATGCTGCGGGACAGGACCGGACCACATACGCAAAATAAGAGAATCACTCGGAGAGTTCAGACAGAACAGACCGCATCCATCTCATGCAGGCAAGGTGGTATGTGCGACCGAAAAGGAAGTGTTCGTCCTGGAACCGGGCGTAAAAGCGGACAGAGTCCTGAGCTGTACAGCCGAACTCGAGGATAAGATAAAAGCGGAGGATAAACGCCGCAGCAAGGTAATAGCTATAGAAATAAGTTCCGAAGATGATCTGGATGAATTTGCGGCAGCGCAGTACGCGGTCAGGAGGCCGCTGTGCATCGTCTGCAATGATGCGAAGCTGCTTGACAGAGCTCTTGCGCTCTATCAGGGAAAAGCGATGTATGCAGGAAGCCTTGGAGATAAGGAGCTGCAGCCTCTGGTCAGAAAATACGGACTCATAATATAACAGACCCCCCACTGATGCTCTCAGGAGCTGAAGCTCCCGGTGTCTGTTGACGGCGTCGCTCGCTCCAATCAAGCGAGCTTGTTGGAGCTTTGCTCCTGGTTGAGCAAATACTGTCCGGTAAAAATTAAGGAGAAAAAATGGCAATAATATACGACAGAGATGCTAATACATTTACCATACATACCGCCAACACAAGCTATCAGATGCAGGTAGACAAATTCGGCTATCTGCTGCATCTGTACTACGGCAGCAGGAATTCCGGAAATACCAACTGGAGTCTGCTGTATGCAGACCGCGGTTTTTCGGCTAATCCGTACGAAGCGGGACAGGACCGCACTTACTCGCTCGACTTCCTGCCGCAGGAATTCCCCGGACAGGGAGACGGTGATTTCCGAAGCCCTGCTCTGATACTCAGAGATGAGCATGGGACATTCGGGTCAGAGATGAAGTATTCCGGATATGAGATCAGGAAGGGTAAATACAGACTTGAGGGACTGCCTGCAGTCTATGCATCTGACGAAGAATCCGAAACTCTGATCATAAATCTCGAAAACAGGAGACTCGGTGCGCGTGTATCGCTGTATTACGGAGTGCTGCCTGAACTCGACATAATAACAAGAGCGGCTGTTCTCACAAATGAGGGAAGCAGGTCGTTTACGGTCAGCAGATTCAGGACTGCAAGCCTTGACATGCCTGCAGGCAGATATGATCTCCATACTTTTTACGGCAGGCATACAATGGAGAGGCAGCACGAGAGGACGAGCCTCGGTCACTGTTCGGTCAGTGTCGGCAGCCGCAGGGGCATGTCGTCACATCAGTACAACCCTTTTGTGATGCTTTCGGATCCTGATACAAGCGAAATCTCAGGAAGATGCTGGGCTATGGAATTCGTGTACAGCGGAGGCTTTGCGGCGGAGGCGGAGAGGGATCAGTTCGATCAGGTGCGCATGCAGATGGGACTGTCAGAGGACCGCTTCTCATATCCGCTTGAGCCGGGAGACTCGCTTACTGCGCCTGAAGTAATACTGACTTACAGCTCGAAGGGCTTCGAAAAGATGTCCCATAACCTGCACAAGTGTATACGCAGCCATGTATGCAGAGGGAAATTCCGCGATGCAAAAAGGCCCGTCCTGCTCAACAGCTGGGAGGCGTCGTATTTTGATTTTGACGGGGTATCCCTGCTCGAACTGGCCAAACAGGCAAAGGAACTGGATATGGAGATGCTGGTCGTTGATGACGGTTGGTTTGGAAACAGATTCGATGATAACCGGGCTCTGGGTGACTGGACTCCTAATGAGGAAAAGCTGGGAGGAAGCCTCGGTGATCTTATAAGCAGAGTGAATAACATGGGACTCAGCTTCGGTATCTGGATGGAGCCTGAGATGATCAGCGAGGACAGCGATCTGTATCGCGCTCATCCGGAATGGGCATTGGCGCTACCGGACAAAAAGCCTGTAAGGGGCCGCAGCCAGCTGGTACTCGATATGTCCCGGAAGGATGTGAGAGAGTATGTGTATAACGCGGTGTGCGGCGTGCTTGACTGCGGCAATATAGAATATCTCAAATGGGATTACAACAGCTGTATAAATGACGTTTATTCGCACACAGCCGATGATCAGGGCAAAGTCCTGTACGACTATATGATAGGTCTGTATGATGTGCTGGAGAGACTCAACCGCAGATATCCTGATGTCATGATAGAAGGCTGCTGCGGAGGCGGAGGCCGTTTCGACGCCGGGATGCTCTACTATACCCCGCAGATCTGGTGCAGCGACAACACCGATGCTGTCGACCGTCTGTATATCCATTACGGTACATCCTTCGCATATCCGTCGTCCGCTGTAGGAGCACATGTCTCCGCGTGCCCGAATCACCAGACGGGAAGGGTCACTCCGCTCAGGACACGGGGAACTGTCGCTATGAGCGGAACCTTCGGATATGAGCTTGATCCGGCTAAGATGAGCGAAGAGGAGAAGGCAGAGGTAAGAGAACAGATAAGAGGATTCCATGCGGTAAACAGTCTTGTGAGGACCGGAAACTACTACAGACTGTCCGATCCGTTCAGGGACGACTATGCCGCGTGGGCACATGTTGCAGAGGATGGCAGCGAGGCGCTGATAAGCGCAGTCATAATGCAGAATCACGGCAACATGCACAATATATATGTCAAAGTGAGAGGCCTTATATCAGGTGAAGTCTACAGGGACATGGTGACAGGCAGGATGTATGCGGCAGATGCTCTGATGGATGCCGGGATGCCGCTGCCGCAGCCGCATGGAGACGCGGCAAGCTACGTATTCCATCTGGAACAGGTGCATAACGCATGATGCGGTTATAGAGTTACTATTCAGCACTCAGCCATGATGATAAGAAGAGTATTTCGCTTATGTATGACTCCGGCTGCTTAGTGAATTTGTAACGCTATAGATGCAACAGTGCATATCGAAAAATGGATTGACTGGAAAAAACCTGAGATTTACAATAATATTATCAAACGCCACTTGATCATTGCATTATAAAAGAAGTGAGGTGTGATATGGGAATATTTGACAAACTGAAAAAAGACGTAAAGGAAACAAAAGAAGAAGTAAAAGCCGAAGTAAGTGCTGCAGCGGAAAGAACAGGAGCGGCTGCTGAGGAAGCCAAGGCTGCCGGAGAAGCAAGAGCCGAAGCAGCAAAGAAGGCTGCAGAAGAAGCTGTTGCAAAAGCTGCAGCTAAGAAAGCTGAAATAGCCGAAGAGATCAGAATATCAGAGGCAAAGGAAAAAGAAAAAGCCGAAGAGAAGGCTAAAGAAAAGGCTGAGGCAAAACAAAAAGAAGAAAAACAAAAAGAAGCAAAGAAAAAAGAAGAGAATGCCAAATATAAGCTCAAGGTGGACGGACTGTGGGGCGATGATACCACAAGGACTACACAGCACATTCTCGGAATTAAAGAGGACGGTATCTGCGGACCTGAGACAAACAAAGCGATACAGAAAAAGGTCGGAGCAGAACCTGACGGGATCTGGGGAGAGAATACTACAAAGGCTATGCAGAAATTCCTCAAGGTCACAGTTGACGGGGTCAACGGACCTGAGACAGTAAAAGCATGGCAGACATGGTGCAATTCCCAGCTGTAACTAATGAACAAAACGATCAGCAACTCCGTGTCAGCGCGGAGTTGCTTTTTCGAAAAAAGAATTATCAATCAAAGGGGATAACAAGATATGACAAAAACAGATCCGAACTATTCAGCTTATGTACAGATAATGAAAGAGGAACTTAAGCCTGCGATGGGATGCACCGAACCTATCGCTATAGCATATGCAGCCGCAAAAGCTGCAAAAGTGCTGGGCAAAAGGCCGGAAAGCCTGCTTTGCGAGGTGAGCGGAAATATCATCAAAAATGTGAAAAGCGTTGTGGTTCCTCATACAGGCGGACTCAGGGGCATACAGGCTGCTGCAGCGGCAGGAGCTGTTGCAGGTGAGGCTGATGCCGAACTGGAGGTTATTTCCAATGTAACTAAGGAGCAGATAGAAGAAATAGACGCATATCTGGAAACTGCCGAAATAATCGTCAGACATGTTGATAACGGTCACATTTTCGATATAGCCGTGACCGCATACAGCGGCGGGGATAAAGCGTGCGTCAGGATAGTTGATTATCATACAAATATTGTACTGATCAGCAAAAATGATGAAGTACTCGAGGAAAAGGAAATAGTCGAATCGGACAGTGACGGTCTTACGGACAGATCCTGTCTTTCAATCGAAGGCATAGTAGATTTCGCTGATTCGGTCGATCTGGATGATGTCAGAGAGATACTCGACAGACAGATATCCTACAATATGGCAATAGCCGAGGAAGGGCTGCAGGGAGATTACGGTGCCAATATAGGAAGTACTCTGATGCTCGGTCACGAATACGACCTCAAATATGTCATGAGATCATATGCGGCGGCGGCAAGCGATGCGCGAATGAACGGATGCGAACTGCCTGTAGTCATCAATTCGGGCAGCGGCAATCAGGGCATTACAGCCAGCGTACCTGTAGTGGTATATGCAAGAGGAAGAAACAAGCCGCATGATGAACTTCTCAGAGCTCTGTGCGTATCAAACCTGGTAACTACTCATCTCAAGACGGGAATAGGCAGACTTTCGGCTTACTGCGGAGCGGTAAGCGCCGGGTGCGGAGCGGGAGCCGGCATAGCTTACCTGCAGGGCGGTAAGGCGGATGCGGTAGCTCATACCGTGGTAAACGCTCTCGCCGTGGATTCCGGTATAGTATGTGACGGAGCAAAGGCGAGCTGCGCTGCAAAAATCGCATCGGCAGTCGACGCCGGACTCATCGGGCTGTCAATGTATAATCATGGGAATCAGTTCTTCGGCGGAGACGGAATAGTCAAGGATGGAGTCGAAAAGACCATTGCCACCGTCGGCAGACTGGCCAGATTCGGAATGAAGGAGACCGATGAGGAAATAATCCGTCTGATGCTTGAAGACTGATCTGATCCATATGTGTTCCTGTGAAAAAACACATAAAAATGAATAAATATTAAATTCAGGTGTTGACTTATGAGTTTGTTTTCGTATAATCAACATTGAAAATATTAATATTTATACAAAAGGATTTATAAATAATCAGAAGGAGAAAGAAATGAAGGGATTGAAGAAATTTCTCGTACTGATGCTTGGCATCGTGATGGTATTTTCTATGGCTGCCTGCGGAGGCAGCTCTGACAGTGGAGAGAGCGCTGAATCCGGTGAGACTGCTGAAACTGAGAGCACATCTGAGGTTTCCGCTGCATATGATAAGATTCTTGCAGAACTTAACAAAGAATCTGATCCTACAGACGGACAGCTCACTGTTGCTACATCTCCTGACTTCGCGCCGATGGAATTCGTTGATCTGTCGAGAAGCGGCGATGAACAGTATGTCGGATTTGATATCCTGCTCGCAAAGGATATAGCCAATAAACTCAACAAAGAACTCGTGATCAAGCCTATGTCATTTGATGCTGTACAGGCTGCTGTACAGACAGGCAGTGTGGATATGGGAATTTCCGGATTCAGCTGGACAGAAGAGCGTGCAGATAACTACTTCCTGACAAGATGGTATAAGGCAGGCGAGAACGAAACAGAGCAGACAATAATCACAACCAAGGCAAATGACGGCAAGCTGACCACAGCTGACAGCTACAAGGGCCTCAAGGTTGGTGCTCAGGGCGGATCACTGCAGAAGATCCTTGTTGAGGAGCAGCTCAAAGATTCAGAGCTTGTTCTTTATGAAAACCTTAATGACGCATGCACGGCTCTCATGACGGGTAAGATCGATGCACTCGCAGTAGCTACAGGAAACGGAGAATCATTCATTTCTGCAAATCCGGATGATCTGGTAATGACAGGATTCCAGTTTGAGGTAGATGATCTGTACAAGAACAATGTAGTTATGATAAACAAGAACAATACTGAGCTTGGTGAGCAGGTCAATGCTATTCTCGATCAGCAGGAAAAAGACGCTGTATGGGATACATGGTACGAAGCAGCCCAGATGCTTGGCGAGATCAAGACTGCTGATGAACTCGGATATGACGACGATGGTAACAAGATCACAGAATAAAGCATGATCGCAGCAACACCGGGCACCGATCCGGAAGAAAGCGTCATATATTAGATTATGCAGGGGCTTTCCTGAGGAAAGCCCCTGATTTATGAAAATTCAGAAATAATTAAAGGAATAATAACGGAGGGAATTACATGACTCTGGGAACGATACTCCACGATATGTGGGAGATTTTCGTAAAATACTATATAGGGGAGAATCTGCTGGCGACCGGCGTCGGATATACACTTGCACTCTCGGCTATAGCCGTGGTATGCGGTGCGATTCTCGGCTCGCTTCTTGCCATAGGTAAGATGAGCCGCTTCAAAGTGCTCAGATTCATAATCACTGCATTTGTTGAGGTTATGAGAGGAACGCCTGCACTGCTGCAGCTATACATAGCGTATTTCATTGTACCAATGGTATTTACATTTGCCGAGATGTCGCCGTTTGCATGTGTAGCTGTCGGTCTGTCACTCAACTCGGCTGCATATGTTTCGGAAATAATCAGATCGGGTATCGGAGCCGTGGACAAGGGACAGACAGAGGCTGCAAGAGCGCTGGGACTGACATCAAGGACGACCATGACCAAAATCATACTTCCGCAGGCGATTAAGAACATCCTGCCCGCACTCGGCAATGAATTCGTTACCATAATCAAGGAGACATCACTGGCATCCACATTCTTTGTCGGAGAACTTATGACGACATATGCCATAATCAAGGGTATAACATTCAATATCATACCTACTCTGTTGGATATCGGTATTATTTATTTCATAATGACATTCACGCTGTCGAAACTGATGGGCGTTGCTGAGAAGAAGATGAAAGCAGGTGCGTAATATGAGTATGCTTGAAGTAAAAAACATATATAAGAATTTCGGAGACCTTCATGTTCTGAAGGGCGTATCGACAACTGTAGAAAAGGGTGAAGTAATATCGATCATAGGTGTATCCGGTTCGGGTAAATCCACTCTGCTCAGATGCATGAACCTGCTTGAGGAGCCGACATTCGGAGAGGTATGGATGGAAGGAAAACTGCTGACACCGGTTGATCCGTATCTGCATTTCGACATAATAAGAGCATCAAAAACATACAAGGGATTGATCGAATCCGGTATGGATGATGAAGCCGCGATCAAAAAGATCAAGGACGAGGATCTTCTGCTCGAAAAGCATTCTCAGGAGGGACCTGAATATAAGGCTCTGATGCAGAAGCATTTCAAGGAAAACCATATCGATACCAATCTTGCACGCCGCAAGATGAGCATGGTTTTCCAGCAGTTCAATCTTTTCAACAATCTCACCGTGCTCGATAATATCATGCTGGCACCGGTCGAGACAGCAAAATACAATAAGGTCAAGGATCTGAACGCGGAAAAAGCGAAGATCAGGGAGCAGGCAATGACCCTGCTCAAACGTATAGGACTTGAGGACAAAGCGGATGTGTATCCGTCCAAACTTTCAGGCGGACAGAAACAGCGTATTGCCATAGTCAGATCGCTTGCGATGAATCCTGATGTAATGCTCTTTGACGAGCCTACCAGTGCGCTCGACCCTGAAATGATCGGAGAAGTACTCGATCTCATGAAGGAGCTCGCAGAGGCCGGCATGACCATGGTCATAGTTACTCACGAAATGGGATTTGCCAGGGAGGTATCCGACAGGGTCCTCTTTGTGGATGAAGGATATATCAAGGAGGAAGGCTCGCCTGAGCAGGTATTCGGAAATCCTCAGAATCCGCGTCTGCGTGATTTCCTGTCAAAGGTGCTGTAATATCTGAGCACCGCAGGAACGGTAACTCACAGGAACAGTAAACGATGTATAAGAATGAAATTATAAAAACAATTGATGACAGCACTCAGGAGATCATCGATATCTCTCACAGCATATGGGAATATGCCGAACTTTCGCTCAAGGAGAAAAAATCGGCAGCCCTGTATGTCAAAAAGCTTCGGGAGAACGGTTTTGATGTCGAGACCGGGCTGGCCGGGATAGAAACGGCATTTTGCGGCAGATATGTTTCCGGTTCCGGAAAACCTGTCATAGGGATACTGGCGGAATTCGATGCTTTGTCGGGACTATCACAAAAAGCCTGCTCGACACAGCATGAGGAGACAGTCAAAGGCGGAAGCGGACACGGATGCGGGCACAATATGCTCGGAGCTGCTTCGTACGGAGCTGCCCTGGCCGTAAAGAAATATCTTGAAGATACCGGAACAGACGGAACCGTGATCTTTTACGGCTGTCCGGGTGAGGAAGGCGGAGCAGCAAAAGCCTTTATGGCCAGAGAACATATGTGGGAGATACTTGATGCTGCAGTCACATGGCATCCGGACACAACAAACGAGGTTTCTACAGGGACCTGCAACTCGTGTACACAGGTTCTGTACAAATTCAAAGGTATTGCGGCACATGCCGCAGGAGATCCGGAAAACGGCAGATCGGCGCTGGATGCGGTCGAGCTGATGAATATCGGCGTCAACTATCTCAGAGAACATATGAAAAGCGACTGCCGTGTGCACTACGCCATGGTAGACGGCGGCGGCATGTCTCCGAATGTAGTACAGCCTCATGCATCTGTCCTCTATATGGTCAGGGCCGTCAGCGTCAAAGATACTCTTGAGCTGCAGGACCGCGTAGATAAATGCGCAGAAGGCGCAGCGCTGATGACCGGCACTTCATTCGAAAGGATCTTTGTAGACGGAACAGCCAATACGGTACCTAATACGACGCTCGAAAAACTGGCATACGAAAATATGCAGAGCATAGCTCTGCCTGAGTATACTGAGGATGAGCTGAAGTTCGCTGCGGAGCTGGACGCCACCTGCCCTGAAACGGATGAGCTGCCCGGATTCGGAGCTAAATTTGACAGGGATATAAAGAAACAGGTAAAAGAGCTTTCTGATAACGGCAAAAAATATCTGAATGATTTTATAATGCCGTTTTACAGCGGGAATGAATTTGAAGCGGGATCGACAGACGTAGGTGATGTCAGCTGGCAGACGCCGGCAGTTCAGTTCAACACTGTCTGCTTCACCGCCCATTCTCCGGGGCATTCGTGGCAGAATGTTTCAGCCGGAGCATCTCCTATAGGAGACAAGGGTATGATATATGCCGCAAAGGTACTGGCCTGCACAACAGCGGATCTCTTCAATGATCCGGAGATAATCAGAAAAGCATCTGAAGAGTTCCGAATGAGGCTTGACGGTAAATCTTATCTCTGTCCGATACCGGAAGGCGTACCGCCGTACATTATTGAATAATCCGGAAATACAGATCGACATGAAAAAGAGGTAATATCATATGAAGAATACCGCCAGAAAGAACGTAAACAAAAACTCGAAGAAAAAAGGCGGAGGCGACAGCGCTGCAAACGAAATCAAAAAACAAAAAGCGCGCAGTAAGGAGAGAGATGTCCTGTACTGTGTGAAAACTAAACGCGATGCAGCAGTACTTAAGGCGTATATCACTTTCACATACAGAGTCTACCATCCGGGGGTTACGGCAAGACTCCTGTTTTTCGGTATCATCATAGCGGCGCCGTCTATCATAATCACTCAGACCTGGCTTCGTATACTCCTCCTTTCAGTCGGGGCGATACTGATACTGCTCGGTCTCTTCCGACAGAATATCTCTCTTGCTATGACAAAAAAGAACGATGCCGATTACCAGAGCGGAGCAGATTTCACATATGAATTCACTGATGCAGACGCATCCTTTTACAAAAACGGTGAAATCTTCAACTACATAAGCAAATACAAAGATATAATGGCGTTTTATTACGACGAGGATTTCTATTATCTGGCGACGGGCAACAGGGACTTTTACATTCTGCCAAAGAGCAGATTCACAACGGGCGATCCGAAGGAGTTCGAAGACTTCATATATCAGAAGAGTAAGAAGACCTGCAGATGGATCCCGAATAATTTCAGAGATCAGCTCAAGAAACGCCGCGCTTACAGACAGCTTACCGGCGGGAGCGGCAAATAAAAAGCGGCAAAACAACTGCAAATAGGAACAGCAAAAAAGCAGCAGTCCGAAACTGCCGCTTTTTTAGATATCTGTCGGAGTCTGTTACCTGGTCGCGAGTATCTCCTGAATGACCGGTTCAAGAGCGCGGGCGTTTACGCCGTTGTAGCTTTCTGCCGCCCTCTCGTTGATGAGAGCTGCCGTTTCTTCGCCGTATATCCTCTTTGCGTCCACGAGGAATTTCTCGAACTGCGGCTTGTCGAGCATCCTGAGCTTACTCTGGTCGATGCGCCCCGGCAGTATGTAGCATGAACAATAGCCCTGATTGCTGCCGCTCCTTGCCATTACCTTATTGAAGTATTCTTCGTTGTCCGGGTCTCCGAGTCCGACTCCGCATACTATTATCTTGCGTCCCGACAATCCGAAATTGCTGTAATTCTGCCAAAGAACGCCTACATTGCTGATGACAGCATCCTTTATGGCGCCGATATAGATAATATTTCTGTAAAGAGAAACATACCCGAGCATCTGCTTGGAGTACGGGACGGCGTCGGCGCCGAGTCTGTCTATCAGCCAGTTTGTGTACTGATAGCAGCTGCCGTATTTGCCGCTTGAAACCACTATGGTATCAGGTCTTACTATATCTTCGTTCTCCGCACGCCTTTTCATTGCGGTTCTGTTAGGATTCTTCATATCGCTTACGGCCTCCTTTGATCCTGTCAGTGTTCATTGACATATTTGTCGTGAAGCGTGCCGCTCACATTTTTTACCTTTTTTTTATAAGGAGCGAGCAGGTCGTCCAGATCGTATTTGTCAAAAGGGACCAGTGCATAAAACTGATCGACTGCAGACTCTGTCTCTCCCTTGCGGGTCTGTTTGTTGATCTTTGCAGGTCCTTCAATAATGATCACACCGTAATCGTCATCGCGAAGTATCCTGTGTATATCAGCGTCATGAATATAATAGGTAAGCAGTGACATTCCCTGCTGATAAACATAATAGACTGTATCCTCATCAACTTCGAATCTCGCATTATGGAATCCGTTGAAAGGCTGCTCAGCTGTCTTCTTACCCTTATGCGCCGTCAGATATGCGATAAGCGCTATGATCCATATGGTAATATGCAGAGGCAGCTGACTCATCGATGTAGTACCTCCGACTGTCTTCGTTGCTACATAAATAAGCACTATGAGTCCGATGATAAGGATCACATAAGCAGCATATCTGTATTTAGCTGAACGGGTATCAGCCTTCGCCCATGCCTGTTTTCTGGCATTCAGTATGCCGAGATCACCTGTATAGACGTCATTATCCGGTTTTAATTTCATATATCTTTTCTCCTTATTTTAAGTGATGAAAATGCTGCAGGCATACGGCCTGCACATACACAAGCTGTGCTGCCCTGCACAATTAATATGGATTCTACTATAAGCAGAACTAAAAGTACAGTATACATGTTTGAATGCCCTGCAAACAAAAAATTCCCGGATCATCTGTTTCCCATCACATTTTTTCACATTTCCTTCACACATTATTGACAAAGCTTTAAGAAATGTTATAATCAGATATAACGTATTGTGGAACCGAAAAATATAGCAGGGTAATGAATTAGTTTACCGCAAAAGGTTTCGCAGCACTTATCTCATTATTATCAAAATCATTTTTTATGGGAGGTTTTATATGATCGTTCTTAAAGCTATATCGCTGGCCGGTCTCATTCTTTGCGTTGTACTGATGCTCAGAAAGCAGAAGATTCTCAAGGCTAATCCTAATCCGGATCCTGTAACAGGTCTTACATTCCAGGAAACATGGGATCGTGGTATGGAGAAGAAAAATCTCATCTCCACAATCATCATCGGAGTAGTTGCTAACTTCTTCGATACACTGGGTATCGGATCATTCGCTCCGTCAACTACAGCATTCAAGCTGACAAAGTCTGTAGATGACGCGCTGATCCCTGGTACACTGAACGTAGGTGATACCGTTCCTGTATGCGTAGAGGCATTCCTCTTCTTCGGATTCGTAGACATGGACATCCTTACACTCGTATCCATGATCGTAGCTTCCGTAGTAGGTGCTTACACAATGGCCGGCGTTGTATCCAAGTTCAACCGTAAAAAGGTTAGATACGCTATGTTCGTCGGTATGTTCATCCTCGCTTCCGTAATGCTCTGCAGATGGGCCGGCGTTGGTCCTTTCGGAGAACTCGGAACAGAAATGGGACTTCGTGGTGTTAAGCTGATCATCGCTATCGTTGCTAACTTCATCCTCGGCGCTCTGATGTCCATCGGCGTAGGTCTCTATGCTCCTTGCATGGCTCTCTGCGTAATCCTCGGACTCGACACAGGCTGCGCATTCCCTGCTATGATGGGTTCCTGCGCATTCCTGATGGCATTCGGTAATGGTCCTAAGTTCATCGCTGAAGGAAAGTATGACCCTGTAGCTTGCTGGACACAGGCTATCGGCGGTGCTATCGGAGTTGCAGCAGCTTACTACATCGTAAAGAGTCTGCCGCTCAGAACTCTGACACTCGTAGTAGTAATCGTATGCTACATCACATCATTCCTCTTCCTGCACGATGCTATCAAGAAGGGCGAGGCTGCATAATCAGGTCTTATCGGTTATTTAATCCGAATGGACTTCGAAGTAGTTTGACTTATACTGGCGGGGGCTTTATTCCTCGCCAGTATTTTTAAAAGGACTTTTTTCAGGGGTGCTAATATGGATATTATCAAGTGCAAGGCATTCGTAACTGCTGTTGATGAAGGCAGCTTTACAGCAGCGGGGAAGATACTCGGATATACACCGTCGGGGATCAGTCAGCTGGTTTCGGCGATGGAGACTGAGCTCGGATTTGCCTTGCTGACCCGTAAGAGCAACGGAGTCGTCCAGACGAGAGAGGGTGAGACTATTTATCCTCTCGCTGTGGAATACATAGAAAAGGAAAACGAAATTTACAGAGCGGCGACTGAGCTGAGCGGAATGTATAAGGGAAACGTAATGATCGCAACTTACGCAAGCATCGCATCCCATACGCTGCCTGCGATCATCAAAGCCTTTACGGATCTGCATCCGTCGATCAATATCCAGATCGAGGAGGCAACGAAGAACAGGATCGAAAAGATGGTGACATCAGGCAAGGCTGATCTCGGTTTCTGCTCACAGCTTCCGTATCCGTCGTATGAGTGGATACCTTTCGCAGAGGACAGAATGGTAGCTGTTCTTCCTAAGGATCATCCGCTGGCAAATGAAAAATCCTATCCTATAGCTAACTGCCGTAAAGAAGAACTGATTATGCCGAGTGAGGGTGATGATGCCGATGTAAGGGAACTGTTCAAGAGACACAAGATAGTTCCGAATGTCAGGCTGACTACTCTCGAGAATTTTACGGCAATAAACATGGTAGAGAAAGGTCTCGGAATAGGGATCATGAATGAAGGGATCACGAGATACTGGCAGACAGGGACCGTGATACTGCCTATCGATCCGCCGAGCAACATAACTTTGGGAATAACGCTTCCTTCACTTGACAATGCGGCACCTGCAGTGAGAGAATTTGTATTGTTTGCAGCAGAAAAGCTGAACGCCGATGTCAGTAAGAAGAAGGAAGACGAAAAAGCATGAAAAACAGAGATATATGCATATTATATACAGGAGGCACCATAGGCATGGTGCCGACGGAAAACGGATTCGCCCCTAAACAGGGCGTTTTTGCTGAGGAATTAAACAATATAAGAGACCTGTCTTCGCCGGATATGCCAAGGTGGGATCTTATCGAATTTGATCCTCTTCTGGATTCCTCCAACATATCTTTTGAACAGTGGAATCTGATAGCAGATATGATCGCGGAGAAATACGATGACTACGACGGTTTTGTGATACTTCACGGTACAGACACGATGGCCTATACCGCATCGGCTCTGTCGTTTATGCTGGAGGGACTGGATAAACCGGTCATTTTTACGGGATCGCAGATCCCGTTATGCGAGCTCAGAAGCGACGGACGCGACAATCTGATCACTTCGATTATGATTGCGGCTCAGGGATATATCAGAGAGGTTGCTCTGTATTTCGGCAATACTCTTCTCAGAGGAAACCGTGCGACAAAGATCTCTTCGGATGGACTTGTAGCGTTCGGTTCCCCGAATTATCCGGCTCTGGCAACTGCCGGAATAGATATAGAGTATGGAAAGATCAGGTCTGAATATGGCATGGGCTTTTCCCGAAAGCGCTTTAGTGTAAAGCATATCAGAAGCTGCAAAGTCGGAGTTCTTAAGCTCTACCCAGGTATCCTTTTCGAAATGCTCGAATCCTTTGCTGATAATGGAATAGACGGACTGATACTGGAGACATTCGGCGCCGGTAATATGCCGGGCAGTGATCAGGCTCTGCCGCCGGTAATAGAAAAAATCATTTCGAACGGAACAACTGTTGTTGTGTGCTCGCAGTGTCCTCAGGGATCTGTACATCTGGGTGCTTATGAGAGCGGAGCTGCTCTGGCGCAGGCCGGTGCAGTCAGCGGTTACAATATGACGACAGAAGCTGCAGTCACCAAGCTGATGTGGCTTCTCAGTCAGGGAAAGAGCCAGACAGAGATAAAAATACTGATGGAACTGGATATTTGCGGCGAATTGGATAATTAGACAAAGTAAAATTGTATTTTAGGTATTTTTTAATAGTTTTTTGTCGCAACTAACGCCGGTATGTGATAGAATCAAGCGCGTAGCGTGTAATGCGGGATCGTTTCGCAGACATGGCGCATGATAGTGGAATAAAGAATCAGAATATAATTTCACTCAAACACAGCCCGGAAGGAAGGTAAAAGGAAATGAAAAAAATTGCAGTTACCAGCGGCGGAGATTCGCCGGGAATGAATGCTGCTGTCAGAGCGGTTGTCAGATACGGTATATACTACGGCATGGAGGTCTATGCTGTACACCATGGTTATGAGGGACTGATAGATAACGATTTCGAAAGAATGCACAGAAGATCTGTTGCTGATATACTTCACCGCGGCGGCACTATAATCAAGACCGCGAGGAGCAAGAGGTTCCATGATCCGGAGAACAGAAAAAAGGCTTATGAAAATATGGCTGCTCTCGGAATAGAAGGTCTCATAGTCATAGGCGGCAATGGTTCTCTTACCGGAGCCAAGCTGCTTTCCGAGGAAACAGGCATTCCTGTAGTAGGCATACCGGGAACTATCGACAACGATCTGAGATATACGGATTTTACGATAGGCTTTGATACAGCGGTAAACACTGTGCTGGAGGCTATTACAAAGATCCGTGATACCAGTTCGTCTCATGAGAGAAGCACTGTTATTGAGGTAATGGGCAGACACTGCGGAGATATCGCGATATATGCGGGAATTGCCGGCGGAGCTGAGATAGTGCTGATACCTGAAAGAGATATAAGCGTTGATGAAGTTGTAGAAAAGGTCGCATCCGGTATCGGCAGCGGCAAGCTCCACAGTATAATCATCAGAGCAGAAGGGTATCCT
>CACYHR010000053.1 GCA_902774265.1 uncultured Eubacteriales bacterium | reverse complement strand
GCTTGCAGGACTGCAGGATGATCTGAAGAAGGAGGCTGAAGCCAGGGAAAGAGGTGAGTCGACATCGATAGCAGCTAACCTGCTCAAGGCAGGAAAGAAAGCTGTCGTCAATGCATGCAATGCGATGGATGAGCATTTTGAGAAGAACAGAGAAATGGTCGCGGAAAAAGAAGCTGCTGCCAGAGCCGCAGAGATCCCTGTAGAAGAAGCCGCCGAAACGTCTGCAGAAAGCAAACCTGAACCAGCTCCGGATGCGCTTCCGGAAATGGTCCCGTAAGCAGAACCTGAAAAAGTTACGGAAGAACTTCCGGAGATGATCCCCGATTCAGCGAACTAAACTGAATACAACACATTTTTATGCGAATGAGGAAGCTGCTGCGGTGGTAAAGAATTGGTGCATTAGAAATAATATCCAGTTTATTGATGACATGGACAGAATAGAAGAAACATATAGAGCAATTTACAATTTATATGTGATGATTGGAGAATGATTATTGAAAAAGCTACCAGACTGACAATGCATGAAGCAAGGAGGAATTCGGGATACTTCCCCCCATAAGGTTCCCTTCGGATGGAACGCCGTTGGCGTAAGATCGGGAACCTTGACCTACGTCGGCTATGCTCCTCCGGTAACAGCTCCACGACTCCGGACTTGTTCCGGAGTTTTTCTTTATTCGTAGAATATGAGCAATGTTAAAAGAATAAAGCATCCAATAATCCAGACACTGTCTGAATTATTACAAGAATATGCAATTATCTTTACATTGTAAAGATAATTGCATATAATTTCTGTAGAGAATGGAGGTGATTTTAATGGGTGATACAACAAGTATGAATCTCAGAATAGATAAAGATCTTAAAAAGCAGGCAGAAACATTATTTGCTGGGCTGGGGCTCAATATGACAACTGCAATCAATATTTTTCTGAAGCAGGCTGTCAGAGAGCAAGGGATACCGTTTGCGATCACAGCCCATAAAGATTATGAATCTGTGTCTGCGTACAAGGGCAGCGCTGAAAGATATGGGCACTATGCAGAATATATTGCAAGCAGCCTTAAGGAAGCAGATGATAAGGTTGCAAAAGGCACAATGAAATATTACACAGCAGATGAGATCCGCGAGATCCGCTCAAAACTGGAGGATATCCTTAATGAAAAGATTTAATGTGCGTTATGCTGAAACTTTTCTATGGGATATGATAGATATCACCTTGTATCTCTTGGATAAAACAGAAAGCGTTGCTGTATCAAAGAGATTCTATGACAAGACTCTTCAATTTGTAGAAGAAAGAACCTTTGGTGCAGACAGTTATGAGCCATATTTTCACGTTATAGATGGCGATGATATGGATGTAAGGAGAATTCTCTGGTCGGGTGCTGACGACATAGATAAACTATGACAGGAACGCGAACATCAAACTTCGAATCCGGGTGTACAATATCTTAGAAACACCCGGATACAGCAAGGTCAAGAAGCGAAGCCCGCATTGCGGCGCCGAAGGCGTCCTTGACCGAAGATGACTCTCCTAATGTGCTGGAGAAACTTGAGGAGAAATCACAAAGTAGTTTCACGAAAGTCGAAAATGAATGAGATTATTGATGAAATGAATGGGTTGATATTTTTTCTGCAACCTGTAGCCTAGTAATTGTAACGGGTTCAAAAACATGAATCTCGTCAGCAGCTCCATTTTTGGGGACTTTCGGGTAATTCCGGAAGTTCTTTTTTGTTAAGTCGATTGATTTATTGACGTAACGATGACTATATGATGCATTTCAACTGTACTTATTAAGCCAAAACTCGAGATATTATAAAGCTATGGCTGAGTAAAGTCGCTATTATAAGCTTTGTAAAGCAAGACTGGAAGTATTACATGAACACTGAAGCGTAATGTAATTCTGCGGGATGAAGTCCTTGAACATTTCGCAGTTATAGACGATGATATTTGGGACAACCTTATTCGGATAAAATCTCCTATTGTCGCAGCAGAGCTACTTGATTTTTCTCTGGGTGATGACAAATGGGAAACCTGGGAATATGAAGTGACCAGTTAATATTCCAAATCAATCTTATTAATAAAGGACTTGAAAAAAGAGGAATCGAACAAGAAGTCTGGATTTCGTCGAAATTTCAATGTGTTCAGGATTTGGCTTTCCCGCCTCAATAGGGATTCAAAGGGATAGTTCAAGGCATCAGGCAGGGGATGAACTATGTAGGCAATGCTGCTCTGTGAGAGTTCGCTCTTGAAGAAACAGTCTGTTCTGTATTATAAATAAACTTGGATAATCACTTTTCAAGAAGGAGGGTACAAAAATGTTACGAATCGGAATGCTTACCAGCGGCGGTGACTGCCAGGCACTAAATGCGGCTATGCGCGGCGTTTATAAAACGATTACCAAGAATTCCAAAGAGCCGGTAGAATTCTACGGCTTCGAAGACGGGTACAAAGGCCTGATCTATGGAAAGTTCCGCATTCTCTCGGATTCGGATTTTTCCAATATTCTCACAATCGGCGGGACTATGCTCGGTACATCCCGCTGTCCGTTTAAAACAATCCGTGAACCGGATGAGAAAGGACTCGACAAAGTTGAAGCGATGAAGCAGACATATTACAAGCTTCAACTCAATTGCCTCGTGATGCTTGGTGGAAACGGTTCCCATAAAACAGCCAATCTGCTGAGCGAAGAAGGACTCAATGTCGTGACGCTTCCCAAGACAATTGATAATGACCTCTGGGGCACGGATATGACGTTCGGATTTCAGTCCGCTGTCGATATCGCAACGCGTGCGATTGATGAGATCCATACGACCGCGTTCTCGCACGGCCGGGTATTTATCGTTGAAATCATGGGACACAAAGTCGGTTGGCTGCCTCTGAATGCAGGGCTTGCGGGCGGAGCGGATATTATTCTTCTCCCGGAAATTCCATACGATTTAAAGAAAATCATTGATGTCATCGAAAAACGCGACAGAGAAGGTCGCAGATTTACGATTATCGCGGTTGCGGAAGGCGCCATTTCCAAAGAAGACGCGAAGCTTTCCAAGAAGGAATACAAGAAAAAACTTTCGAAAAGTAAATATCCTTCTGTTTCCTATGAACTTGCCGATCAGATCGTGAAGAAGACCGGACGTGAAGTTCGCGTTACCGTGCCGGGTCATGTACAGCGCGGCGGTGCACCGGTTGCCTATGATCGTGTATTCGCGAGCAGACTCGGATCCGAAGCCGGACATCTGATTCTGAAAGGAGAATACGGATTTATGGTCGGATACAAGAACCGCGAAATGGTCAAGGTTCCGCTTGCGGAAGTTGCCGGAAAGCTTAAGATGGTTGATCCGAAAGCAAGGATTATTAAAGAAGCAAAACTCATGGGAGTCAGCTTCGGTGACTGAACGACTTAGATCAACACTTCAGATATAGCTATAGATGTCACTTTGAGAATCACACGAGAGTCATCCCCGGTCAAGAATTGAAAAAGTAGGGTATTGCTGTATAATAATCAGTAGTCATTGTTGTTTTGAAGGGAGATTATACCAATGAAAGAAGAAATCAAACTGTTTTTACAGAAGGTAGCAGAAGACGAGGAACTGCGGCATAAGCTGATGGAATGCAAATCCCCGGAAGAAGCTTATGCGATTGCAAGCTCTGTGCAGGATGGTTTTACATTCGAGGAATTCGTTGCAGCAGGGCAGAAATTGCAGGAAGTACATGAGAATAATCAGGAACTGACAGATGAAGACCTTGCAAAGGCTGCAGGCGGAGTTAGTACCGATTCCATTATTGTATCCGTAACCTCGGCCTGGACGGTAGTATCGTTTTATGTGGGCTGGATGGCTCTATAAATGCAAAGTCGTTGTATGCGTATAGGAAAAGACGGATCAGTTGGTCTCACGGCGTTTGCCTGCCGTTCGGCGCACGCCCTATAGCTGCTCGTGCCGGCCTGAGTAGTGGCCGTCGTCGCAGCGACACGGAATATCCTTTCCCGCACCAGCCTTAAAGATTGCAGGGATATTGTCAACGTTTACTTGACACAAACAAATACAGGGTGGTGCATTCAAGACATTTACAACTGTGCTATACTATTTATAGCTGAAAAGCGAGTAGAATTTTCATGCTAACACAAAAGGCACCAGAGTAGCCGCTCTGATGCCTTTTTTCGTGCTGGTCACTACTTAGTCATCTCTGTCCAGCCACTTGCAAATGTAGTAGCCGGCTACACTTGCTGCGACAGAAATGAAAAATGAGAGTAAAATTCTGTGCATACTTGCGTAGTGCCCTCCTACATGATACAAAGTAAGTGGATAGAGAAGAATCAAACAGCAGTCGGCACAAATATCGCCTGTTTTATTAGAGAGAAGCAACGTTGAAGATCAGGAGTTCGACAATAGCTGCGGATCAAGCTGACCAGGCTTCTTCGTGAGAGAATGAATAAAGACAATCGAAGATATGTTTCACTACGTACAAAAGCCTTCAGGGCAATACTGGCAGGATCGCTGATACTGATAATGACGTTCAGCACGATCGGTCTTTTATTGCACATTTATGTGAGTCTCCGTCATTTCAAGAGCGAGGCCAGGCACCTTATGTACAGTATGATGGCAGTGCAGGACACGGATTACATAGAGAAAATCTTCAAGGAAACCAGGGAAATATATTACAGCATGCCTCCGGAGCTGCACGAGGAGTTCTACCAGGAAATAGAGGATGTGCATAAGAGCTATTTCGGCTCACTTGACGATGAGGACTACAAGAGAGCAAAGGAAATTCTTGAGGTCTTTCATAAGAACGTGGGCGCTGTGAACATGCTGATGTTCTTTCCCGATCCGGAAGCCGACAATTATGTGTTCGTCCTTGACGGTGATACCGGCGAGTATGCTTATCCTCCGGGCGGATGGCTGATATTTGACAATACGGATAAGGAAGCGCTTGAAAAAGAATTAAAAGGGGTAGAAAAAGCATGTGCATCAGACTGGATGCTCGATATCATAGTGTTTAGCAAAGACGGAGTCTATGCCGCTGATTACATCAAAGTTTATTCTAAAGACGGGGAATTCCTCGGTTACGTCGACGCCGAGATAGATATTACTGATTTCGTAAAGGGCATGTACAAATTCCTTCTGATCCTCATCCTTGTGGCCGCTGTCACGGTGTTCTTACTGGCGTTGCTGACATCAAAAATGCTCAGGAAGCACATAATAACCTATCTGAGAGAACTCTCTGATGCGGCGGTAGAGTATACCGAAAGAGACAATGCGGACATCGATGAGACAACTGAATCGATATTTGAGACTCTGGATATAAGGACCGCTGATGAGATGGAAGATCTTTGGCTAAGCATGACCGGTATGGAGGCTGATGTGAAGAATTCGATCGTCAGACTGCGCAAAATGACGGCCGAAAAGGAATATGCCGCAGCGGAGTTAAGAATAGCTTCACAGATCCAGTTGGGTATGCTTCCGGCGAAGTTCCCTGATGACATAAGGTTCGAGCTTTATGCATCCATGGATCCTGCGAGAGAGGTCGGAGGTGATCTCTACGATTTCTTTATGATCGATGACGATCATTTAGCGCTTGTCATAGCAGATGTATCAGGCAAGGGCATATCGGCATCGCTCTTCATGGTAACGGCCAAAAACTTCATCAAGAGCCAGGCCGAAAAGGGCGTGCAGGATCCTGCAGAGATGTTCAACCACGTGAACCGGCAGCTAATGGAGGTGAACAAGGCTTATATGTTCGTGACGGCATGGCTTGGAATATTGGAACTGTCTACTGGTGAGCTTGTGTATGTAGACGCCGGACACGAGTACCCTGTACTAAGAAGAAAAGGCGGACTGTTTGAGGTGATCGACGACATACACAGCGTACCGCTCGCAGCAAGAAGAAACATGACATTCAGCTCGGGATCGTTCACTCTGGGGGCCGGTGATACTCTGTTTGTGTATACGGACGGTGTGCCTGAAGCACGTAATACTGAAGGCGGCATGATGGGAAAAGAGCGAATGCTTGAAGCTCTCAATTGTGTGCCTGACGCGGGTCCGGAGACGATCATAAATAATATGAAGTCGGCTATCGGGGACTTTGCTAAGGATGCTCCTCAGTTCGATGACACGACTATGCTGTGCCTCAGGTATCTCGGAGGAGACAGGGGACGGTTCTCTGTCTCCTCACAGTTACACTAACTCTACATGACGTTGTCACGTGAGCATCAATATACGGAGTTATGTTCTTTTTATACAGTCGGGGATTCCCGACTGATTTTTATTTTCCTGAAAACGACAGGAGAAACTTATCGTTATCTGAAGGAGCTTTAGCCGGGGAACAAATATGCCAAGAACAGCCAGAAAAATTAGTGAATCAGGGATATATCATGTAATGCTGAGAGGCATCAACAGACAGCAGATTTTCTATGAAGAAGCTGACTATGTGTATTTTATAAAACTACTTAGCAAGTATAAAAAAAAATCTGGATACAATCTGTTTGCATACTGCCTGATGGGTAATCATGTACATTTGCTGATACGCGTGCAAAAGGAACCTCTGTCGCTCGCAATGAAGCGGATCGCAGACTCTTTTGTGTATTGGTATAACGGGAAATACGAAAGAACCGGTCATCTGTTTCAGGATAGGTTCAAAAGTGAGGTAATCGATTGTGAACAGTATTTCATTGCGGCATTACGGTACATTCTGAGAAATCCTGTTGTAGCGGGTTTATGTAAAAGCCCGGATGAATATGCATTCAGCAGCGGACGGGAATACTTGTGCGGTGAGACAGGAATATCGGATACAGAATACGCATATTCTTTATTAACGCCAACCTCATTGGCAGAATTCGTATCGATCAATAATGATGACAAATTTCTCGAAATAGATGATACAATACCTGTTAGGCTGACAGACGATAAGGCTACGGAAATGATTCTTGAAGAATTCCGGGTGTTCAAACCTGCAGTCGGGAAGCCTGATGAACGTCAGGATCTATATTTGTCGATACGAAAACTCATACGTAGAGGAATCTCAATACGTCAGTTAAGCAGGCTGACAGGGATTTCAAAGAAAATAATCGAAAAAGCGTTGAAATATGGATAAAAGGATTAGGAGACAGAGAACCGTCCCCTGTCTCCCTTTTTACCGGTGATTATCTTTAAAATCTATGATAAAAGATACCGATATGATATAAATAGAGATGGAAAGGATGTATAAATATCATGTTGCGAATAATATCTTTTGCAGGCTCCTTCATGGGAGAAAAATCACATACGAAGAGAGCATCCGACATGCTTGCCGAACATGTCATCAGAAAGGCGGCAGAAGAGGGCATCGGGGTAAGCTATGAGTGCATAACGGCGGATCAGCTCAGGATAGAGCACTGCAGGGGCTGTGCGTCGTGCTTTAAAACAGGGATATGCCCGCTGGACAGGACAGACGACATGCCTTTGCTCAAGCAAAAGCTGCTGGAAGCCGATGCTGTTTTTCTGTGCACGCCGGTATACCTCTGGGATATGTCCGGCATCACAAAGACAGTGATAGACAGATTGACATACTGGAGCCACCGCTACGATCTGGCCGGAAAAGCCTGCGTGACCATTGCATCAACTGATTCCAGCATCGATCCGGGCCTCGAAGACCGCCTGAAGCAGTACATGAGTTTTCTGGGACTTTCCGTGGCAGATGCGATAACTGTGATGAATTACAGGTCGCCGAACATCAACAGGGAGGATGAAGCAGGGCCTGTCATGGATGCCGCTGCAGAGAGGCTGATCGCAGCATGCAAAGATCCCGCTTCGTTTATAACGGAAATACAGGAGCAGTTATGGATAGGCAGAGTCAGGAGCATAAAACAATCCGTGGTCCTGAAAGAAATAGCAGGCATAGAACACTGGGATGAGATAAAGGTCTGCCTGGAGCGCGGAGTGGCGGACTGCGGATCTTTTGCTGAATATGTGAGAAAGGTAAAGAGAGAATCAGATGGAGACCAATTATAACAAATATAAAGATAATGATCCTAGGGATACTATCTTCAGGGTACAGAAAATCCTGAACAAAGCGGGACTGTTTACCGTCATGGATTGGATGGACAACAAGAGCGACGGTGCTTTCTGTAATCGCGTTTCTTTGTATCCGTCGGCGCTCGGCACCAACGGCAAGGGTACTGACAGGCTCTATGCGAGCGCAAGCGGATATGCGGAACTGATGGAGCGCATCCAGAATGTCAGGCTTTCCATGGCAACGCTTCGTCCGAGAGTGGCAGAACACGGAGACTTCGTTCTCTTTCCTGACGAAAAAGCAGTTCCGGTAGCGGAGGTCGAAGAACAGGACGATGCGTTTCTGAGGGCTATCTTTGAAAAGCTCGGATGTGATAACCCGGCAGCAAAACAGCTGATCCTGATGAAATATGCCAGATCTTACGAGAAGAGAAATGACGGAAAGATAACAACGGTGCCGTTTGCCGATGTAAGTGACGGCAAGGTCGTATATATTCCGTGTGCAGCAGTGTATTTTTCGTGCGGCTCCAACGGGATGGCGGCGGGCAATACCATCGAAGAGGCGATAGTGCAGGGAATGTGCGAGGTCTATGAGCGTTATGTCAACAAGATGATCCTCACAGGACAGGCCGTGCCGCCTGAGATACCCGAAGAAGAACTGAAAAAGTACAGCATATGGGGTCTTATAAAGGAGATCGAAGGCGACGGAAGATATCATATATCCGTGAGGGACTGTTCTCTCGGAAAAGGCTTCCCTGTCGCGGCTTCAATAATAACGGACCGTCAAAACGGCACTTTCGGAGTCAAGCTGGGCTCTCATCCTTCGATGGCAGTGGCTGTGGAGCGGACTCTGACAGAAGCTCTCCAGGGCAGGAACGTAGACGAGATAAGCTCTGTCAACACTTACGGAAGCAAAGAACAGGCCGAAGCCTATCACAATATCCCAAACATAATGAAGGTAAATGTCGGAGTCTATCCCGCAACGCTTCTGAGCGGCAAGCCTGACTGGGAATACAGACCGTGGACTGAGTGGGAAGGCGGGAACAACAAGGAGTTTGTCGCCCGCATGATCAGCATGGCTGAGCGTGACGGATGGCATATGTTCATAAGGGACAGCTCACACATGGGATTCCCTGCAGTCCAGATAGTGGTGCCGGGATATACCGAAATGTACAATATAGGCGGCACGTATCTCAGGACGAACACGACCGCCTGCAGAGCGCAGGATGCCTTCGCTCATTTCCCTGAAATCACAGCGGAGGAGGAGGATTCCATACTCAGGATAATACGCTTCAAAGAGAACTCGTTCATCGAGAACACGCCTGTTGCCATCATCGGACGGCCTGTCACTGACGACAGGATGAATACAGACAGGATAGCCGCATTCATCGCGTTCAAACGCGGGGACTATGAGGTCGCGAAGCATTTCTTTAAAAAACTTGTGACATATTATCCCGATGATAATGAATGTGTATACTACAAGGCTATGTCACACTGGTGCAGGGCCCGCGTGATGGGACTGGACGATGAAGGCGCCTTCAATCTGGTGTCAGCGCTGTTTGGAGAAGAGAATGCGTCACGCATCAGAGATGAAGCGGCAGATCCGGACGGCATACTCAGGCGCAACTTCCCGAGGATAAAATGCTTTGACTGTGAGAACTGTGAACTGAACGGCAAAGGCTGCGATAATATGGTCGAGGAAGAGATCCTTATCAGGATCAAGGACGCCATGAAGGACAGCAGGGTTTCGCAGCAGGAGCTGCTGGACAGACTGAGCTCGTTAGCCATTTTCGACCATCAGTGGTGGGTAACAATCCCCCACTGATGCTCTCAGGAGCTGAAGCTCCCGGTGTCTGTTGACGGCGTCGCTCGCTCCAATCAAGTCTGCAAATAGAAAGTCAAGCAGATTTTGACGAACTTTGAAAATTTTATACAGGTTGGATTTTAAGAAACCAAACAAAGCCAATGCAGTGCATCGGCAGGAGATGTGTATTGGTTGTTGGGGTTATTACTCCTTGGATTCTTCGAGGCTTTCGTAATACTCCTTAACACGTCCATAGTAAATGCGCAGGAACTTGTTAGCTCCGGCAGTCATATAGACATGGTAGGGTTTTCCCTGAGAACGCTTCTTATCCATGAACAGATAGACAGGGTTGTCCATTGGTGAGCGTTTCAGAATGCCATCCATGACAACGAAAAGAGTTTTTCTTAAATGTGGAGATCCTTTCTTGGAGGTGCGATTGCTTTTGCGTTCATGGTCTCCTGACTGATCCCCGCCAGGATCAACTCCGGCAAATGCCGTTAACGCACTTCTCTTGGTAAACCGGGTGACATCACCGATCTCAGCCATGAGCTGAGGTCCAAGAGTAGGACCAACGCCATCCATAGCCATGACGACAGGATATTCAGGGAGTGTAGAGGCGGCTTTATCCATCTCTCTGCGAAGTATCTCAACTGTAGCAGAGGTCGAATTCAGGACATCTACAGCCTGACGGACGAGCATTTTGGTGTTGTCATCCTTGGGGAACATGGCGATAAGGTCGGAGGACTTTTCATAGATTTCCTTGACCTTGCGCACGCTGAAATTGTAGCCCTTACGTTTGCACCAGTTCTGGTAATGTTCAGTAAAGGCTTTAAGAGACTTGCCCCTGACGCAGTCGACATGCCAGTAGGTATACACAAAGTCTACCCACTTCTGATGGCCGTCTTCACGAGCAGGGCTGTCAAAGAAGTTGTTGGCTCCGGGATATGTTTCATCGAGAAGAGAGATGAGATTGTTCTTCATAGCAGTTTTCTGATCTATGTAGAACCCGAATTGCCTGTTCATTGTCTTGAGTTGGTTGCGTATCTTGTCCATACGACCATATTGCTTCAGTTTGGTCCAGCGGTCAAGAGTGTATCGAGCTATTTTAGCTGCATCCGCCTTATCTGTTTTAGGAGCTCGGAATGAATCCTCATCTTTGAAGTCCTTGATCAGAAGAGGGTTGACGGCACTGACAAAGATACCTGCATTGGAAAGCCAGTAAGCCATAGGCTCATAGTATCTGCCGGTGTGTTCCATGCAGACCTTAGTCTCGCCATTGAGGCTCTTGATGAAGGCAATCAGATCATTGATCTCTGACTGGTTGTGATGGATGTCACATGGAGGAAGTACGATCTCGTCACCGGGCCTCCTGATCGTGACGGTACTCTTGCGTTTTGCGACATCGATACCAACTGCGTTCAACATGATAAATACTCCTTTGATAGTTATTAGCAATGGCCGGGGCCAGCTTCTCTCATTGCCTATTCAATCTACTGGTGTATTTACACGAACGCGAAAGTTCAATCTGCGTAAAACGAACGCTGCGAATGAGGGCTGGTTGACTGACTTGATTACGGACGGGAGTCCAGTGAGCTTGTAGTCAGACCGATTGCCTCACTCATTCTAACAGCCTAAGCAATAAGATGGATAATATCCAAACTGGATGTTGGGAGTATTAACCATAAATACATTGTAGTAGCGAGCTTGTTGGAGCTTTGCTCCTGGTTGAAGATAGCATGAGGATAATCTATGGATGAATACAGGAATTACTGGATAGAGGCTCTGGAGATAAACGACGTTTACGCTTTTCTCAGAGAAGATGCAAGGGAAGCTGTTGCGGAAGTATTATCGGCTGATGCCGGCGCAGCAGCGTTGTTAAGCGCGGATGCGGTAAAGGATCTTGAAGAAGACTATATAAAAAAGGCTGGTGCACCGTTCACGCAGATACTCGTCTTTTCTGCCAGGGAGCACATCAAGGAGCTCGACATCCGGGAATACCTCACCATGAAAGGCGGGAATACCGAAGCCATAGACTCGGCCTGCAGGACTGCCGGAGAAGAGATCCTTAAAGATAAAGGCAAAGCTCTGCGCGAAAAATACTTCCTGGTAAAGGGCTTTGAGGAATCGATCCGCAGATCCTTCATCTCGAGCAAGAAGACCTTCGTAAAGAGGCTTGCGGCGGACAGTGCTGAGATATCCAAAGAGCTGTTTGGCGGGCGGCAATTCACGCAGGTGCTCAGGCTAAGCGACAGCGGCGCCGACATGCACAGGCACGGTCAGACTGTCATCGGTGTAACGACAGATGCGGGCACATGCTTTTACAAGCCGCACAACTGCAGCCTTGACGCGTTTTACCGTGAATTCACAGACAGATGGTTTTCGGACTGCACCATTGCTCCTGCGGTCATAGACCGGGGCGATTACGCCTTCATACAGGGACTTGAGCATTCCGAAGTGAGTGACATTGACGGTATCAGGCGATTTTACCGTAACTTCGGTTGCCTGGCAGCCGGATTCCATGCGCTCGGAAGCACCGACATGCACGGCGAGAACATCATGAGCTGCGGCGAGTTCCCCTGCGCGCTCGATCTCGAGACAGTCTTTTCATATAAAGCGAAACCTCAGGCAAAGATATCTGACGGGGACGTGCCTCAGCAGGATATCGGCGTCATGGATAAAGCACCGTGGGATGATTACAGGTACAGCGTTCTCAGCTGCGGAGCATTTCCTGTCAGACTGCACAGGATGGGCATAATCTCACCTCTTTATGCTGAATTCAGCAGCAATAAATGTCTGCCTCGGTTTGAGGGGAAGGCGTATACCGTAATGGGTTATGAGGAAGACTTCATTGAGGGCTTCAGGGAAGGCTATTCGCGCATGATAAAAGCCCGCGATGAGATACTGCCGATGCTTGAGCGATACATTGGCGGAACGCTGAGGATAATCGTTCGCAATTCATATTATTACGGTCTCATGATGAGCAGGCTGCTTGCTCCTGAAGCTCTGTCCGATCCGGACAGACAGGCGAAGCTTCTTGCCGATCTGCGCATACCATTTGACGTAAACGGACTGTACACGAATGACGCGATCGTTAAATATGAGGCTGACAGCATGATGGACGGAGATATCCCGTATTACTGCAGCGGCATCAGATCGCACGCCCTTTGCGGCGAAGACAGAAGCCGGGTCATACAGGAGGGATTCCTTCTCAGCTCAGGGATCGACATACTCAAAAAGAGGCTTTCACGTCTTTCCGAAAAGGAAGAGAAATTTGAGGAAAGTCTGATTCGCAATAATCTGGCACACGTGGCCCTGAGTGAAGCCGGTAGCGGCGGGTCTTACGAACTGGACGGACAGGCATTAGGAAAAGAGAAAGCACTGTCGGCTCTTGAAGATGAGAAGCTGATACACTCCGATGGAAAAACAGTGAGCTGGGTAAGCACGATCGCCGGCACGGAGAACCTTGTATCCTGCGGGATCTTTACTTCGTGGGCTGATACAGGACTGCTGTGTGCCATGGTGCTTGATGATCCGGAGCTGAGCGACATGCATGACAGGGCTTATTCGCTGGCCGGGCAGTGCCTGCATGGAATGGAGACCTATCTGGATGCCCTGCATTCCGACGGGAGAAATACAGAGCGCATGACTGGCGGACTGGGCGCGGGATTCGGAGGGATACTGCTGTCGCTTGAGCAGATGAAGAAGGCAGGTCTGGAAAAGGCCGCTGAGATACAGAAAAAACACAAATATTCGGACGGTGAAAAGGGCACATGCCATCCCTGGAACGTGCAGTGCGGGACCGCCGGACTTCTTGTATCCTGCTCGCTCATAAATGCGGATATCCCGGCCAAAACAGTGACTCATCTGGCGGATGAGATACTTGACGGACTGCCGGCGGCAAAAATGGACGGCCTGTACGGCAGCGCCGGTATGGCGGCCGCTCTGGCCTATGCTTACGGATACACGGGAAAGGACCGCTTTGCCGAAGGGGCTGAAAAAATCTTCGACGGCCTGCGATCCGAATACAACAGCTATAAAAAAGGATGGTCAGCGCCGTCGAAGGGCATGCAGTGGGCAGGCAAAAGAGATCCATACGCTGCCGGCATAGGGCTTGCTGCGGATCATTGCCTGAGATGGCTCGACTGCGAATCTGCGCGGGATGTGCTTGAGCAGGCTATCGAAAGCCTTGATGATGAAAAAGAGCTTCTGACCGTGGACAGTCTCAACAACGGCAACGCTCTGACTGCGCTGTGCTGCATGAGACTTGCGGAGAGGCAGCCCGCTCTGGCGGATAAAGCCGGACAGATATTGGGCGCTATGATACGCCGTAAAGATGAAAACGGGGTCTTCCATGTCACGGCTGAAGGAGTGCGGAGCTTCTTTGACTCCTCCTTAGCCATGGGTACCACGGGAATAGGATGCATCCTCAGCGCTTACCTGCGATGGATGTAGGCTCTGTGTTACAAAAAGGCGACATGTTTTGAAGATAGTTGTGATATACTTACTATGCTAGCTATGTAAGATCGTTGGAGGTAATAAGGATGAAAGAAGAACTGAAACTATTTTTTCAGAAAGTGGCAGAGGACAGGGAACTACAGGAAAAGATGCAGTCGTGCAAGTCTCCTGAAGAAGTTTATGTGATCGCCAGCTCCGTGCAGGATGGTTTTACCTTTGAGGAATTTACAGAAGCGACGGCGGAGCTTTATGAGCAGACGACTGCTGAGCTGACCGATGAAGATCTGGCAAAGGCTGCAGGCGGTGCAGGTGATTCGGGTGATACGGTTTTTGCTACTGTGTGTAGTGGAATCGCTGCTGCCGGGTTAGCGGCGTACGTCTGATAGTTTATTGATCGGCTATAGACATGAAAGAAGAAATAGAAAGCAAGAAACCGGACATTAAAGATGAATTGCTGTTAATTGCGGCAGAGAGGAAAAAACACGATGAAAGAAGAAATGAAACTGTTTTTACAGAAACTGGTAGAAGATGAAGAACTGATGCAGAAAATGAAAGCATGCAAATCCTCAAAAGAAGCCTATGCGATCGCAAGCTCCGTGCAGGATGGACTCGCTTTTGAAGAATTCAAGGAGACAATGACACAAATCTATAATTTATCGGAACAGGAAGGGATACTGTCAGATGAAGACCTTGCAAAAGCCGCAGGAGGAGGGTCTGATGAAGAAAGATTATCATGGGGGGTAACAATTTCTACATCTTTTATTGGAACGTGTCTTTGTGCTGCTGCATTTGCCTGAAATACTGACGCCGATATTCAGGAATGCAAATAAGAGGAGTTAGCAGCAACCCATATTAAGCTTGTATAGAGAAACAGAATAGATTTTTGGGAAGAGCCGATAAATCGGCTCTTTCTTTTACATAAAATCAGAAAGGGTGGAAAGTCTGCGGTATAGTTCACTGACAAGTTGTTGCTGTATTTTGTATGTGATAAAATAATCAGAATAAAAATCGTGCTGAAATATATACGTTTTCTGAAAACATTTGGCAACGACAAAACGGGGAGAAAAGAGTATGAGAAGAAAGGGTAAACTGATAACGGTGCTTGTGCCGGTAGTCTCAGCCGCGATTTGCGCGGCATTTCTGCTGGCGATGGGACCTGCATACGCGGACAGCGCCGTAACTTACATTGACGAGTCCGGCAGTGAACAGAGCATAAGCACATATACAATGCTTAACGGTATGGATGGTTTCAGGCTGAGCGGAGACGTCAACGGAGGCTGGTACGTAGCCGGGAATACGGGGAAAGAATTCAAGTTCGGCCCTCGAGTTCAGATATCAGGCAACGTAAAGATCATTCTTGAGGATGGCGCCAATCTTAACTGCTCTTCGGGCATCCATGTACCGAACGGCAGCAGCCTGACCATATACGGGCAAAGCAGGCAAAGTGGAAAGCTCAGGGCAACAAGTGGTGACTACGGCGCGGCCATAGGAGGCGATAAGACGACAAATACTTATGGAGAGTATGCCGGATCTATTGCCATCTATGGAGGCGTGATCACAGCTTATTCATGGTACGGCACGGGTATCGGCGGCAGCGATTCCGGAAATGTCAGCAGTGTCACCATAGGAGGCGGCACGGTCACGGCTACTGCCGGTGGAAACAGCGCAGGCATCGGCGGAGGCGGCAAGCACGGAGATGTTCATGACGACTGTGTCATCAACATCACAGGAGGAACAGTTACAGCGAAAGGATCTCAGGGCGGCGCCGGTATCGGTAACGGAGAGGACTCACACGGCCGATACACAATTAATATCAGCGGCGGCAATGTTACAGCTACAGCATCGACTCTCGGCTTAACATCGGGAGCCCACGATTACAGTGCTGCTATCGGAAGCGGCGCATATGCCCGCTCTGCAATAGTCAATATCACCGGAGGAATGATCACTGCTTCTACAGCTGATTATTCCGGTGAATCCAAGGTCTTCGGCAAAGGAGCAAAAGACAGTGACGGAACCATCACCGGTCATATAGATGTATTCGACTATCCTGACTGCATGGTCATAGCCACCAAACCAAATAATCAGCAAGTCATCCCGGCAGCCGGAGAAAGACGCAGAGCTCTTGAAGAGAGGAGCAACGTTTACAACAAATTCGTGATCATGCCGTGTGATCACAGGAACGCAAAAATCAGTACCCGTGATGAAACATATCATATCGGCAGCTGCCCGAACTGCGGAACAGTCTGGGATAAGCTTGACGCGTCATCACATCATGTGTGGGCGTACGAAGCCGGCTCAACTACCCATACAAAAACCTGCACTATATGCAGATATGAAAAAACCGAAGCGCACAGCGGGACCGTGGACGATCCTGTGTGCGAGTGCGGCCACGGGCTTGTAATGATCAGCTTTGCCGGCGGCGGCGGCACAGGGCAGATGGATGCGGTCATTGCGGCAAATGATATCAGCTACACATTGCCTGAATGCCTGTTCACATCACCTGACAACAGGGTTTTCGTCGGCTGGAAGATCGGGGATACCGGTGAGATCAAGGCTGCGGGAATGAGCGCGGACATCACTGAAGATACTGTGCTGGAAGCGGTATGGAGCAGCTCCTGGAGTGAGCTGAAAGCGAAGATAGCCGAGGGCGGCGTGGTCACGCTTGATTCCGATTATATCGCTGATAATGGCGGCAGTGAAGAAGACGGTATGCTGATCGTTCCTGAAGGAAAGACGGTCGTTCTCGACCTGGAAGGCCATGTAATAAACCGCAACCGTATAAAGAGCGAGAAATACGGTGGCGTCATAATGGTAAAAGGAGACCTGCGGATCACCGACAGCAGTCGTCGTGGAGAAGGTGTGATAAAAGGAGGAGACAGTCTGACTGAAGCCGGAGGCGTCACAGTCGACGGGGGAAGCTTAACGCTTGAGAAAGGCAGTATTGCCGAAAACACCGGTGACGGAAAATTAGGCGGCGACAGTAACTCCGGCGGAGTGACCATACTGAACAATGGAAAGTTCATTATGACCGGCGGATACCTGACCGGCAACAGTGGAGTCATAGCAGGAGGCGTTGAGGTCTCGGGCGGTACTTTCACCATGAGCGGCGGCGCCATATCCGAAAATACGGGCATGCTTACGGGAGGCGTACAGATCATCAGCGGGTCATTTGACATGAGCGGCGGAGACATAGTCGGGAATACGGGTATGTTTGACACCCTGGGTTCACTCATTAAAAATCTTCACGGAGGAGGCGGTGTCACAATCGAAGGAAACAATGCCGAATTCACCATGAGCGGCGGCACCATATCACGCAACGGGCAGATGAGCGGCAAAGGATGCGGCGTGAGGTTCATTGATGGTGCCTTCAAAATAAAAGACAAACCGGTCATCAGCGGCAATTCCAGGTACTACCAGGACGAATCGGGAAGTTCAGCCTCTGAAGATATCGGAAAAGATATCGGAAATGTATATCTGGAGAAAGACAAAACGATTACTGTCACCGGTACCCTTCAGTCGGAAGCTCTGATAGGGATTACTACAGCCGTATCGCCGCAGACCGGAAGTTCGGTCATTATTACTGACGGGTTCTCTCCGGGCGGCACGCATCAGGGCGCGACAGGATGTTTTGTGAGCGACAACGCTGATTATCTGACCGGAGTGAGCACAGAAGGGGAGGTCATCCTAAGTGCTGACAAGTCATATGACATCAGTTTCAGCAATAAAAACATCTGGCATGGAACCGCTGAAATCAATAAAACCAAAACGTTTGAAGGAGATGAAGTCATCGTTTCAGTAAGACCGAAAGGTGCATATTCACCTAAGGTCACTGTAGCATCGGCAGAGGATGGTTCGATCCTTTACGAAAATTTGGATATGACCGGGGCAAATAATGTCTTCACGGGAAGCTTCATGATGCCGGCTTATCCGGTGACGGTAACCGTTGATTTTACGGGAGCTGCCGAATCGGGATCTGCGCAGAATGCCATACTTATGGCAAAACTTGCGTCTAAGGGAAGCAGCAGTCTCACACTCTCCTGGAACAGGATCTATGGTGCGGATGGCTATGATATATTCCTGGCAAAAGGCGGAAAGAAAAATACGCCTAAACTGGTAAAAACGATCAAGGGAGATAAGACCATCAAATGGACAAAGAAGAGTCTGAAGAAGAAGACCGCATACAAGGCGTACGTCAGGCCATGGGTCATGGACGGCAGCAAGAAGGTCTATGGAAAGAAGAGTCCGACGGTATATGCCTGTACATCGGGAAGCAAGGCCGGTTATACGGCCGCAAAGCGTGTGACAGTAAAGAAGGCGAAAGTGTCTCTTAAGAAGGGCAGGACTTATACGATCAAAGCCGGTGTCATCAGACTCGATAAGGGTAAAAAACTGATGCCGGTGAGCTATGCACCTAAGCTGCGCTACCTGAGCAGCAACAAGAGTGTGGCAACAGTGAGTAAGACGGGAAAGATAAAGGCCGGGAAGAAAGGCACATGTAATGTATACGTATATGCTCAGAATGGTGTATACAGGAAGATAAAGATTAAAGTTAAGTAGTGTCCCTGCAACAGAGGAATCAATAAATGGAGGCTTGTTAAATGAAAGATTATGCATTCGGAATTGATGTAGGCGGTACGACCGTCAAGATGGGTCTGTTTTCAACAGACGGAGTTCTGCTTGAAAGCTGGGAGATCCCAACAAGAAAGGAAGATGCCGGCTGCAATATTATGCCTGACATCGCTGAGTCAATAGAAAAAAAGCTGGAAGAAAAGGGAATCACAAAGGACGACATAAAGGGGATCGGCGTCGATGTTCCCGGTCCTATACTTCAGGACAGTATAGTCAACAAATGCGCGAACCTCGGATGGGGAGTTGTCGATGTGACTAAGGAGATGACAGCTCTGACAGGCGTCGAAAACATCAAGGTTGTCAACGACGCAAATGCTGCTGCCCTCGGTGAGATGTGGAAAGGCGGCGGTGAAGGCCATAAGGATGTAGTCATGATCACTCTCGGCACCGGCGTAGGCGGCGGAGTCATCATCGACGGAAAGATAGTTGCCGGACATTTCGGCGCAGGCGGAGAGATCGGTCATATGCTCGTGAACCGTTTTGAAGAGAGGATATGCGGCTGCGGAAAGTCGGGACACCTCGAGCAGTATGCATCCGCAACAGGCATTGTCAGAAAGGCAGAGGATATTCTCGCACTGAGCGATCGTCCGTCCACGCTTCGCGATCTTCCGGAGATCACGGCAAGGGACGTATTCGATCATGCAAAACAGGGCGATGTCATTGCGCTTGAGATCGTTGATTTTGCAGGTCAGATGCTCGGCGGTGCATGTTCGATAATCTCTGCTGTAGTCGATCCTGAGATCTTCGTGCTCGGCGGCGGGGTATCCAAAGCCGGAGAGATACTTCTCGCAAGCGTTCGCAAATACTTCAGAAGCGCAGCTTTCCACGCGTCGGAAGATGCACGTTTTGCCATTGCAAAGCTCGGAAACGACGCGGGCATGTACGGCGCAGTTAAGATGGTGATTGAATGATATGATGAAGCTCGGGATCATCGGTACGGGAAAAAACAAAATCCCTCAAGTTTCAGGTCTTGAGGGATTTTGCATGAAATTCTCAATATTATTGAAGTATGCCAAGTATGCCGGCGGTTACAGGTTTTCGCCGTTGCTTTTGATTACCTCGGAATACCACAGCGCGGAATCTTTGAGTATCCTCTGCTGAGTCAGAAAATCAACATATATCAGTCCGAATCTTCTTTCATATCCCTGTGCCCATTCGAAATTGTCCATGATGGACCACGCCATATAGCCGGCCACCGGGAAGCCTTCACTGACAGCTCTTTTGAGTCCGCGCAGATACCACTTCATGAATTGTATGCGCTGCGGATCATGCACGCATCCGTCATCCATGACAAAATCAACGATAGCGATCCCGTTCTCGGAGATCATGACAGGGATGTTATATCTTTCATATATGAACCGGACTCCCCAATACAGGGCGTCAGGCGTTACCGGCCAGCCCATATTGGTGCGCGGGATGCCGGGCCAGTAGACCGGCATACGGCCGTCCGGACCTTCATTATAATTATTGGCCAGATAACAGTTCCAGCCGATAAAGTCGAGCGGCTGATGGATGATTGCGATATCTTCATCAGACAGCGCTGCCCTCATACGCGGGTGGATCCTGTGATCATCATCGCCGCTGTCACCGTACATGATAGGATCGAGCCACCAGTTCAGGAGATAATGATTGATGTCCTGAGCAAAAGTTTTTGACTTTGCTGCTCGGATATCCTCTTCGTTCTCAGAATCCGGCATGAAGAGGGTGCTGTCCGTGGCGATGCCCAGCTTAGGAGGCAGAACAGCTCTCTCCCGAATAATTGCAGCGGCCTTTCCGTGCGACAGCATAAGGTTCCTAGATAAACATATGACCTTATCGAATTCCTCCTCTGATCCTGCAGGCGCAGTCTCGTACGGAGGATGTGTTCCGTGCAGATAGCCTTCGCCGATGAATGAAGTCCCCTCGTTGAAGGTCATCCAGTAAGAAACTTTATCAGAAAGAGCATCAATAACTACTTTGACATATTCGGCAAAATCATCACTGATGCTGTCCGCGTACCATCCGCCTTTTTCGTGCGCCCACAGAGGCAGATCCCAGTGGTAAAGTGTGCAGAGCGGCACTATCCCCGCATCCAGCAGTTCTTGCACGAGTGAGCGGTAGAAATCAAGACCTTTTTCGTTGACTGTGCCTTCCTCTGGTATGATGCGCGGCCAGCTGACAGAGAAACGGTATGCTTTGAGACCGATCTTTTTCATGAGAGCGACATCTTCTCTGAACCTGTGATAGTGATCACATGCAATGTCTCCATTGTCGCCATGGGCAACATGACCAACAGAAAGAACATCCCATATGCTCGGACCCTTGCCGTCCTCATTGTAAGCACCTTCGATCTGATAAGCGGCGCTGGCTGCACCCCAGAGAAAATCATTGCCAAAACACATAATCATTTACTCCTTTGCCTGTGACTCTGCATTTGCGATACTGCAGCGGCTGTCCGTGATATTATCCCAGTGTTTCTTTACGGCGGGCGCCGTCTTCAAGAAGCTCTGTGAGTTCTTCTACCTTTTCTTCACTGATGGCAGCTCTGTATTTTTTTAGATTATCTATAAGACTATCGAGCTCTGCGAGCAGAAAGTCTTTATTACTTATGAATATCTCTGCCCACATCGGCGCATTGAGATACGCCACTCTGGTCATATCCCGGTATGTGCCTCCTGCAAAACCCCGCTGTCTCTCGGCAGAAGGACTCTTAATGTATGAGCTGGCTACAAGATGCGACAGCTGGGATGTGAATGCGATCATCTTGTCATGATCTTCGGCCGTTGTAATGGAATAGCGCCCCAGATTAAGAGGAGCCAGCAGATCTTTGATTTTGGCATACAGATCGATATCGTCAAAACGCGGCGGTACTATGACCATAGGGGCGCCGCGAAACATATCCGGTTTTGAATATTTATATCCGGAGAACTTGGTGCCGCCCATCGGATGACCGCCGACGAAAGTAAATCCGTACTCTTCTGCAAGCTTGAAACATTCTTCGCATATATTGCGCTTGGTACCGCAGGCATCCATAACGATCGGTCCCGGTCCGAAATACGGAGCCATCGATCTGATCCATTCAATTGACGCCTCAGGATACATACACACAACTATGAGATCGCACTCGGACACGTTGTCTTCTGTCAGTTCGGCATCGACATAACCGCTGAGCAAAGCGAAATCAATAGTTTTTCGTGATCTGTTATACGCGTAAACAGTATGACCCTGGGCATGATAACACTTGACGAAAGAGCCTCCTATAAGGCCAAGCCCCACTACTCCGATTATCATTTTGTAATCACCTCATGAATTCTTGAAATATCTGCTGCTATTGACGCAAAACTTTCTACCGTAACAGCCTGATTGCCGTTGAAGGCTGAATGCGGCGGATCGTTATGAACATCTATAATCAGTCCGTCAGCTCCGGCAGCACATATCGCTTTAGAGACAGGACCGGTGAGACGCCCGAGCCCTGTGCTCCTGCTGGCATCCGCAATTACAGGCAGATGTGACAGTTCCTTAAGGAGAGGTATGGCGGCAATATCCAGTGTAGCCTTCGTATAATCAGAAAAAGTCCTGATTCCGCGTTCACACAGGATGATATTCTTGTTACCGCCTGCCATGACGTATTCCGCGGCCATCAGCAGCTCTTCAAGTGTTGCAGAAACAGATCGCTTGAGGATCACCGGTTTCTGCATAGATCCGAGTTCTGCAAGCAGCGGATAATTGGTCATATTGCGCTCGCCCACCAGGAGAATGTCGATGTCTTCATATCTCGGAACATCTTCTACAGAAAGGATCTCTTTGGCAACAGGCATGCCTGTCGCTCTTTTGGCTGATACAAGATACCCGATCTCTCTGAGATTCTGTTCCTGAATGATATAAGAAGTGACGCGCGGATTGACAGCTCCGCCGATCAGGACATTCGCGCCAGAGGCTTTGAGGCTCTTTGCGATCGAGATGACCTGCTCCTCGCTTTCAAGCGAAGAAGGACCGGCAAAAATGCCAAAATTTCCTCCGCCTATGAGAGTGTCACCTGCTGAGATTATGCTGTCCTCAGGCTGGAACTTTCGGTTGCATCGCTTGAACGGTTCGGTGACCCTGCGTATTGCCTGAACTATATCAAGGCTTTCTATCATATCCGTATCAAGCGACAGAACATCTCCGATCAGTCCAAGTATAGTCTGGAACTCACCCTTTGAAATATCGACACCCAATCCCTGCGATTCGAACCAGCGTATCAGCTGATCTCTTTTTTCATCTGTAACACCATGCTTCAGTATTACTATCATAATTAATCCTCACAATCCCGATTTACCTGTTGTACGGAAATCTGAAATTTTCATCTGTAATATATGGTATTATACAATTTCACAGTTACCTTCGCCATACTTTCGGCAATGCCCGGCGCAAAGGGCTTGGACTAAAAATAAAGCAATTGGGGGATTAATTGGGCTTGACTTTGCATAAAATTTGCACTAAAGTACATATAAATTCACTAATTTAAAGGGAAAATTTATGAATAATCACAAATTCGCTTATGAGAATGCTTTCGGTTACTATTATTTCAGCAGCTTTCGCAGCTGCAATTTATGATGTCCGAAGGCAGGTCCTGATGCAGAAATATACTGACAGAGCCGGTCCGGAGGACCGGCTCTTTTTACAGGAACGCTGATTAAATAATAACAGGAGTAGAGATGGATATCAGGGAGATACGGAATCGGATAGATGCTGTCGATGCAGAGATGGCGCAGCTGTTTGAGAAGAGGATGTCGATAGTTGAGCAGGTCGCAGAATATAAGCGGCAGAGGGGATTACCTATTGAAGATAACGGCAGGGAACAGGAAGTGATAGAAAAACAAAGTGCGCATATCCGGGATGACCGGATAAGATCCATGTATGTCAGCTTCCAGCACGATCTTATGGAGATCAGTAAGAGATGGCAGCGAATTATCCTCAGCGGCATAAATATTGCCTGTGCGGGATCTTCCGGGAGTGCAGGGTATAAAGCGGCCGGCAAGATATTTCCCGAAGGAAATATTATGTCTTTTGAGAAGTTCCGCGATGCATACAGAGCTGTCGAGACGGGTGAATGCGAGGCGGCAGTCCTGCCTGTTGAGAACAGCTACTCGGGAGAAGTCGGCAAAGTGTATGACCTCATATTCTCGGGAGGTCTCTATGTCAATGACATCTTTGCATCTGAAGACGAGGACAGCACCACTCGCTATGCGGTGCTGTCAAGAACAAACCGCGATCCGGACGGGGAAGCCGCAATCGACTCCTTCCTGATAATGTTTACGGTCAGGGATGAGATCGGAGGACTGGCCAAGGCCATCAATATAATCAGTGCATATGATTTTAATATGAGGGTTCTGAGATCAAGACCTCTTAAGGGCCTGGAGTGGCACTATTATTTCTACGCTGAACTTGAAGGAGAATGCAGTTCCGAAAATGTTGAAAAGATCAGAAGAGCGCTCAGTGCTGCATGTCCGGCAGTAAAGATCGTCGGAACGATCTGTAATACCGGGGACATATCCCGGAATCAGTGATCCGCCAGTGAGGAAATCGATGAAATGTATATAGATATAAATACCAAAGAAAGCGAATATAAGGTAGTCATCGAGCGCGGATGCATCAGCAGGACGGGTGAAATGTTCAATACTGACAGGAAATGCCTGATAGTTACCGATGACGGGGTCCCTGCCGGCTATGCGGAGACTGTTGCATCGGAATGCAGCCGTCCGCTCATTATGACTGTCCCGCAGGGTGAGGGCAGTAAAAGTACGGAATGGCTTGAGCGTCTGCTGCTAATGATGCTGAAAGAAGGCTTTACCAGAAGCGACTGTGTCATAGCGGTTGGAGGAGGGATGGCCGGCGATCTCGCAGGATTCGCTGCAGCGATATATATGAGAGGGATAGATTTCTATAACATCCCTACGACGCTGCTGTCGCAGGCAGACAGTTCTATCGGCGGTAAAACAGCTATCAATCTCGGAGGAGTCAAGAATATCGCAGGCGTGTTCCGGCAGCCCGGGATGGTGCTGATAGATACTGAGCTCCTTGATACATTGCCGGAGGATCAGATGCTCAGCGGATTTGCAGAGATAATCAAGGCCGGAATGATAGCGGATGCAGATCTCTTCGGATATATTGAAAAGACGGTCTTGGGAGACAATGATGCAGATCCCGGCAGTATAATGAAGAAGATAAGCATTGAACGCGTGCTGGAGGCGGCGCTCAGAGTCAAGAAGGTTGTAGTTGAAGAAGATGAGTGTGAAGCCGGCATCAGAAGGATACTGAACTATGGACATACGATAGGACATGGGATCGAGAGTGTTACCGGCATGCTTCATGGATGGTGTGTTGCAGTCGGAATGATCCCGATGTGCTCGCCTGAAGCAAGGAACAGACTTGTACCGGTACTGAGCAGACTGGGATTTCCGTTGAGAATTGACTGTGATCATGAAGCCGTGTTTAGATCCATGATCCATGACAAGAAGATGGAAAACGGAGAGATAAATGCGGTATTCGCAGAGGAACCCGGAAACGCGGTGATCAAACGGATGACACCGGAAGAGCTGAGGGGAAGACTGCATTACATAACAGGGGACAGAGATGAAATACGGACTGATAGGGAAGAAACTGGTACATAGTTTTTCGCAGGATATACACGCGAAGATAGGCAGATACCCATATAAACATATCGAGCTTTCACCGGAGGAAGTGGGCGGATTCCTTGCAAACCGTGATTTTGACGGCCTTAATGTGACAATGCCGTACAAGCAGACAGTGATACCATATCTCGATGATATGAGTGATCTGGCCGGAGAAGTCGGTGCCGTCAATACCATTGTGAACAGGAACGGAAAGCTGATCGGATATAACACCGACGTTGGAGGAATGAAAATACTCTTTGAGGATATGGAAATCGATCCTGCAGGCAAAAAAGTTCTTATCGCCGGCTCGGGGGGAACGAGCAGGACGGCTGAACGTGTAGCGTCCGATCTCGGAGCGGCGGAGATCATCAGAGTCAGCCGCAGCGGCAGAGACGGGGCTGTCACATATGAAGATGCTTACCGGGATCATACTGACGCAGGAATACTTATCAATACCACACCGGCGGGCATGTACCCTGACATAACAGGAATACCGTTTGACCCGGACAGATTTCCCGATACAGCAGGAGTAGTGGATGTGGTATACAATCCGCTGAAACCTGCATTGGTACGCAGGGCCGCTGAGAAAGGGATCACTGCCGTAAACGGACTGTATATGCTGGTCGCTCAGGCAGTTATTGCAGCAGAGTTATTCACGGGAGAATCCGTTAACAGGAGCGAGATAAGCAGGATATACAGAGAACTCATGTCAGAGAAGACCAGCATTGTGCTTACCGGAATGCCGTGCAGCGGCAAGACCACGCTTGGCAGGATACTGTCAGAAAAGCTCGGAAGACCGCTGGTCGAAACAGATGATGAGATCGTTGCCCGGGCAGGTATGCCGATCACGGAGATATTCAGCAGGTATGGAGAGAAGCATTTTCGCGATCTTGAGAGCGAAGTGGTTTTTGAAGCTTCTCTCAGCGGGGGTAAAGTGATCTCAACCGGAGGCGGTGCTGTTCTGAGAAAAGAGAATACAGACGCCCTGAAGATGAATGGCACGATCGTGTTTCTTGACCGCAGACTTGAAGATCTGCTTCCGTCAGATGACAGGCCGCTTGCAGATAACGCAGACAAGATAAGGAAACTATACGAGAAACGTTATCCGATATATAAAGGAGCAGCGGATGTTATAATCAAGGTGCAGGGAACGGAAGAAAGCACCGCAGATGAAATATGGAGGGCCATGAAATGAAGCTGGAAATCAGGGGAACAGATATCAGCAGAGGAGCGGAAGTAACTGCACCCGGTTCCAAGAGTATGGCTCACAGAATGTTAATATGTGCAGGACTGGCAGACGGGGTCAGCACTGTAAAAGCTGTTGATATTTCTGAAGATATACTTGCGACCATAGACTGTCTCAAAGCACTTGGAGCCGGGATCACAGCCGTGACAGATGCGGGACATCAAAGCGAAGATATAGAAATCGGGCGGAATGTGACTCTGATGGTCAGAGGGATTTCCCGGGGAATCATGAAAGCTTCGGTGCTTCGGTGCAGGGAAAGCGGAAGCACACTCAGATTCATGGTACCTCTTGCGGCACTTAGCGGAAGGGAAGTCACACTCACCGGCAGCCGTACTCTTCTGAGCCGGCCTATGTCCGTATATGACAATCTCTTCGCAGAGAAGGGACTAAGGATTGAGCATATGGAAGAGGCTCTGCTTGTAAGCGGCAGCCTTCCGGCCGGAACCTATAAACTCCGGGGAGATATAAGCAGTCAATTCGTAAGCGGATTGCTTTTCGCTCTGCCGCTTCTTGAAGGGGACAGCAGGATCGTAATTGAGGGACGTGCGGAAAGCCGGCCGTATATAGACATGACAATTGAAGCTCTCGGACAGTTCGGAGTATGGGCCGGATGGGAGCAGGACGGACAGGTGATAAGCGTTCCGGGCGGGCAAAGCTATAAGAGTCATGATGTGACGATAGAAGGAGACTGGTCGGGAGCTTCGTATCTTCTTGCTCTCGGAGCAGATGTGAGCGGACTCAACGCATTCAGCAGCCAGGGGGATAAGACGTGCGTTGATTATTTCAGACAGCTGGATGAAGAGGCTGCAACGCTGGATATAGCAGATACACCGGATCTGGGACCGGTACTTGCAGCTTATGCTGCGCTCAGAAGAGGATGCACACTGACCGGGACCAGGAGACTGAGTTTCAAGGAATCCGACCGGAATGCTGCGATGCAGGAAGAACTGGCAAAATTCGGAGTCGACACGAGAATTACGGAAAACTCCATGACGATCGGATGCGGAGCAAAAACACCGTCAGAGATCCTGAAAGGCCATAATGACCACCGCATAGTCATGGCTCTTGCCGTAATGTGTGCCCGGACCGGAGGAATAATAGATGGCGCAGAAGCAGTAAACAAGAGCTTTCCTGATTACTTCGGCAAACTGCAAAGCATAGGAGTATGTGTAAAAGAGGTTCTCTGATGGAAATGAATATGGACTTTAAGCGTAAACTTCCGATACCTTCGGAGACTAAGAAGATGTTACTGCGGTCTATTTTTGCGGGTGAAAGCAGCAAACTTGCCCTGATTATCGGGCCATGCTCCGCGGATAACGAAGACAGTGTTATGGACTACATATCAAGACTGGTGCCTGTACAGGACAAAGTCAGAAATGAACTTCTGATAGTGCCGAGGATATATACCAACAAACCGCGGACGACAGGCGAAGGGTACAAAGGTCTCGTTCATCAGCCTGATCCGGAATCCGGACCGGATTTGTTCAAAGGAATTATTTCGACAAGGGAGCTGCACATAAGGGCTCTGTCTGAAACAGGATTTGTATGTGCAGACGAATTGCTGTATCCGGAGACGTATAAGTATCTGGATGATCTGCTCGGTTATGTTGCCATTGGTGCGCGCAGTGTAGAGGATCAGCAGCACAGGTTCACTGCCAGCGCTATAGCCTGTCCGGTAGGGATGAAGAATCCCACCAGCGGTGACCTTTCTGTCATGATGAATGCCATTCATGCGGCTCAGCGGGAACAGGATTTCATCTACCGAGGATGGGAAGGACACTCACACGGGAATCATTTCGCACATGCCATACTGAGGGGTTATGTAAACAGGCAGGGAGTACTGCATCCGAACTACAACTATGAAACGCTTGTATATCTTGCGGGACTGTATTCAAAGGCGAAACTTTATAATCCGGGAGTCATCATTGACTGCAACCATTCCAACAGCGGCAAGAACCCTTTTGAGCAGCCGAGGATAATGAAGGACGTCATGCTGTCGTGCAGCTACAACAGCGATGTGAAAAAACTGGTCAAAGGATTTATGGTCGAGAGTTATATCGAAGATGGCCGTCAGCCTGTCAACGGCGGGGTGTATGGCAAAAGTATAACTGACGCCTGTCTCGGATGGGAGAAGACGGAGCGAATGATATATGAGATAGCAGAAATGCTGTAATAAAACTGCTGGCGTGTCAATCCCCGATTTAGTAAAATATCTGTGTAGATCTTTTCCGGAATCATTCCGGCGGTCTCACGATACGCAGAACAGAAAGGGATAAAAACAAGGAAAGGGGAGAGCTTATGCTGAAAAGAGCAATACCGGGTAAAGACGGAAATAAATACGTACCATTTGATGAGAGAAGCGGAGAAAGGTCCATAGTATTTTTTACCCGCGATCTGTCCGGGAATGGGCTCATGAAGATTTACGACAAAGTGAGCGAAGTGCTTGAAGGCCGTGTAGCTGTCAAGCTTCACACCGGAGAGCCGGAAGGTCCGAATATCATACCGAGGCCATGGGTCAGAGAGCTTCTTGAATCGAGGCTTCCGGATGCTGCCATAGTAGAGACCAATACCTACTATGAAGGCGGACGCTACACGACAGAGCAGCACAGAGAGACCCTCAAAACAAACGGATGGACGTTCTGCCCTGTGGATATTACAGATGAGGACGGAGTCGCAGCTCTGCCGGTAAACGGCGGCAAATGGTTTGAAGAGATGCATGTAGGTAAGAATCTCCTGAATTACGATTCGCTGCTCGTACTCACGCATTTCAAGGGCCACGCTCTGGGAGGCTTCGGCGGAAGCAACAAGAATATAGGTATCGGCTGTGCGGATGGCCGCATAGGCAAGAAGGAGATCCACACACCTGCGGGAACAGACAATACCTGGGGCATAGCGGAAGAGGAACTCATGGAGAGAATGTCTGAGAGCAGCAAGTCTGTGATCGACCACTTCGGGTCACATATCTGCTTTATCAATACAATGAGAAACATGTCGGTATCATGTGACTGCGAAGGCGCCGGAGCAGAGCCAGTGGTAACGCCTGATGTCGGCATACTCGCATCGCTCGACATACTTGCCGTAGACAACGCCTGCATGGACATGATCTATAATCTTCCTGAGGGCGGCGGCAAAGCTCTGATCGAGAGAGTCGAATCCCGTCACGGACTGCGTCAGCTCAGCTACATGAAGGAGCTCGGGATGGGTAATGACAGATATACACTGATAGATATCGATAATGGCGATACAGAGATAACTGCAGCAGAAGCAGTCAAAGACATCACGCCGGTATGGAAACCGGATATCTACAATGTCTTCTGGGGCCGCAATAAGAAAAAATAAAATGCATAAATAACACCGGAGCAGCCGCTCCGGTGTCGCTTTTTGGAATTTTTATCGCCGTGGATCCTTTATCGCAGACCCTTTATCAATCAGGGAAAACAACTGCAACCTTGCCGCAGTTGCCGCTCGCCATCAGTTCATATGCTTTGTCCGCGTCTTTAAGCTCAAAGCGGTGAGTGATAAGTTTATCCGGATGTATGCCCCAGCGGACAAGATGTTCTACCAGCTCCTCCATGCGCCACAGTGAAGTTACCCAGCTTCCGAATATCGTTTTCTGGCCGTGCATTATATCAGGGGAAGGATAGAATGTGACATCGCCGCCTTCTCCGACCATTGCCATTTTGCCCCATTCTCTTGTGCATCGTATAGCAAGAGCCCTTGCGCTGTTGTTTCCCGAACAGTCGACAGCCCGTTCACAGCCCAGACCATTAGTTACCTGCATGACAGACTCTTCACATGCAGCCGGATCGGATGAATTGAATACATAATCAGCTAAGCCGAGTTCTTTTGCGAGATTCAGTCTGTCTTCGTTTATGTCGCAGCCGATGGTTTTATCACAGCCCATTGCCTTAGCTAACATCAGCGCCGCCAGCCCCACAGGCCCGAGTCCTGTCACAAGAACTATGTCGTTGCCGGAGACTTTTATCTTCATTAATGCCTCATATACCGTACCGAATCCGCATGCTACCTGAGCTCCATCCTCGTATGTCAGCTCATCAGGCAGCGAGATCAGATCTTTTTCATCGCAAATAATATACGGTGCCATACCTCCGTTTCTCTGCCAGCCGTATGCGGCCCTGAAAGGACTCTTGCAGGAAATAAAGTAGCCTCTCCTGCAATCATTGCATACTCCGCAGCCTGAAATATGGTATACGATAACCCTGTCGCCTTTTTTGAAACGTTTCAGCCCCGGTCCCTCTTCTACGATTATCCCGGCAGGCTCATGTCCTGCTATTATGCCGTCCATATAGCCTTCCGCACCCTTGCCTGTATGGGCGCGATAGATTGCGCGTATATCGGATCCGCATATCGTCGAAGCTTTAGTTTTGATAAGTACCTGTCCGAATCCCGGCTTAGGTATATCGAATTCTTTAAATTCAACGGTGCTGTTTCCCGGCAGTACTGCGCCTGTCATTTTACCGTCCATAGAATACTACCTCTCTTCCGCATCTAAATCCTTATAGCACTCACTCCTCAATCGCAGTATAGCAAATCCGCATATTCAATGGAAAACTAACTGTATTGCACCATGTAAACGAAACCACGAGGAGTTTGCAGACTCCGCTCACTTCGCTCTCAGAACTGGCCGATGGCTGAATTGACCGACCTTTAAAACTGCCCGGAATTATTGCTTTGACCTTTTGACCCTGACATCATGTTATAATACAATATGAAAAAATAAATCATTATCAGGAGTGCTTATGCTGAAAAAAAATGAAAAAGCAAGTTTGTTAATCGGACTGATATTTACCGTTGCAGCAGCTCTGATCTGCATTGGGCTGAGCTGGCTGTTTTTTCTGGATGAAGAGATCTACGCGAGGATGGTGGATTCTCTGTTCGATTGCGGCATTGATGCGATGGGAGCGTTCACATGCGCAGCGCTGTATTTCGGAACCATGAAACAGGAGGGAGACGGAACCAGAGCTTTTCGCACACTGAATGTCATGGTGTGCGCAGGATTTCTGGTAAATGTGCTGATGTATTTCACGCTTGGCGTTCCGGAACTGAGACCTGTCAACTTCGCAATGGTAATGCTCAGCAAACTGATTGACCTTGTAATGATCTACAATTTCTACCAATATGTAAGAATTACACTCGGCTTCAAGGGCAGGCTTGCAGAGACGGCGGACAAATGCATACCCGTATTACTTGCACTTGAAATTCTTGTGATACTGTCCAATATTTTCTATCCTGTCACTTTCATTGTCGGACCTGCCGGAGAATATCAGACTACAGGTGCTTCTACACTTGAGGATATATATCTTATCGTGACATCGGCCGTTGCAACCATACTGATAATCAGGAGCAGCAGCCCTCGCAATCAGAAAGTTGCCGCCCTGACGTTCATATTTCTGCCGCTCATCAATTATGCCCTGACATTCGGGGAATTCGGCAATGCGTCACAGTACGGTATGGTATTGATGTCGCTGATCATAATGTACTGCATCATATTCAACGACAAAACCACCAAACTGGCAGCCACGCAGACCGAGCTCAATATGGCTACGGAAATCCAGGCGAGCATGCTCCCTTCGATTTTCCCGGCATTCCCGAACAGAGAGGAGTTTGATCTATACGCCAGCATGGATCCTGCGAAAGAAGTCGGCGGCGATTTCTACGATTTCTTTATGATCGATGATGATCACCTCGGCGTCGTATGCGCGGATGTAAGCGGAAAAGGTGTGCCGGCGGCACTCTTCATGATGATATCCAAGACTGTTGTCCAGAACTATGCAAAGCTCGGGATAAGCGCAGGTGAGGCGCTTACCAAGGCAAATGCAGCCCTTTGCGCACAGAACAAGATGGAGATGTTCGTAACGACATGGATCGGCATTCTGGAACTGTCTACCGGCAGGATGGATTGCTCCAGCGCAGGGCATGAGTATCCGGCAATCTGTCGTGACGGGAAGTTCGAACTTTTCAGGGACAAACACGGTCTGGTCCTCGGAGGTATGGATGGCGCGAAATACAGGGACTATGAGATAACGCTCGCAAAGGGAGATAAGCTGTTTGTCTATACAGACGGCGTGCCTGAGGCAACGAATGCATATAATGAGATGTATGGTACGGACAGGATGATCGAAGCGCTCAATATCGATGCGGGAGCGGAGCCTAAAGAAATACTCAGGATCGTTCGTGCATCGGTAGACGAATTTGTGGGCAATGCCGAACAGTTTGACGACCTGACGATGGTCTGCGTACACTACAGGGGTACTGAGAAAGAGAATCAGAATCAGAATCAGAGCTGACATGTGCCGGCCAGAATGGTCGCCACGGATTCCGTCAGCGATCCCACGCCGTCAGCGATCCCACGCCGCCAGCGATCCCACGCCGCCAGCAATCCCGGGCCGCCAGTGATCCCGCGCCGCCAGCGATCCCGGACTGCCAGTGATCCCGCGTCGCCAGCGATCCCACGGCATCAGCGATCCCGCGCGAGTGAAAAAAAGATGCCGAGAATACAGATGCAGGCGAATGTGATAAAAGAAATATGCATCATATGGAGTATGTCGGCGTGAGGGGATGCTTCGAGGGTTCCTGTCCCGAGTACGAATGCAGTGATGGAACTCAGGATCGCCATGCCGGATGACTGCCCGTAGGTACGCATCGTAGCGATTATGGAATTTGCAACGCCGTAGTCTTTTTTGCTGACGCAGGAGAGAATGGCATTGGTATTTGGGGATGAAAACAAGGCGAAACCCATTCCGGTTATGCACATTACCGTCACAACATAGATTGTGGCGGTATTTTCGTTTAATCGTGAGTATAACAGCAGAGTGAGTGCGCAGATCCCCATTCCGGAACTTGCCAGCAATGACGGCCTGATGCGGTCGGATAGGCTGCCGGTGAGGGGCGAGAGCAGTGCCTGTGCTGCAGGCATGGTGATGAGCATGAGACCGGCTTTTCCCGATGGAATGCCGAGAATAACCTGCAGATAAATGCTCATTTCATAGCTGATAGCAAAAGTTGCTCCGTAATTCAGCAGGGCAGCAAGGCACGAAAAAATAAAAGTCCGGCTCTGTCTGAACATACTGACCCTTAAGATCGCAGACTTTTCGCTGTTCTCCCGCCTTGACTCATGCACGAAGAAGACTGCGAGGATGGCAAAGCCGAGAGCAAGCAGATATGGCGCGGCATGGATGCTTCCGAGACTTGTCATGCCGAACAGACTAATTACAATAGAAGAAATGTATAATAAAATTCCGGCGGTATCCGTTCCGGATATATGCGAAGCAGGTTCATCCTTCGGAACAGCCCTGAAGGCTGCGAGAAAAGCCGCAGCAGAAATGAGGGTCGATACGGCGAAGATAGACCTCCATCCGAGAGTACTGTTGAGCAGCCCTCCGACGACCGGACCGGCTGTAAGACCAATATATGTAGCTGCAACGGAATAGCCGAGCATTTTCCCCTGAACATTATGGGGATAAGCGCTTATCAGTATCGCGTTGTTAGTGGCGAATACCATGGCGGCGCATGCTCCTGAGAGCACTCGGAAAAAAATAAGGATCACGAATGAAGGGGCAAAGATGCTGACCGCTGATAAAATACCGAAACCGGATATTCCGGTTAGAAATACCGTCCTCCGGCTCGTAATGTCCGAAATCTTGCCCATGGGCAGACTCATGGCTGCAACCGTAATAGTAAAGGAGCTGACGATCCAGCTTATATAGGCAGCGTTCACACCAAAATAACTCTCGAGCGACGGAACCGAAAGATTAAGCGCACTCGACATAAAAGTGGTCATGAAGGAAGTTATCATGGCCGCTGCCAGTATTCGGGGGTTTTTACTGTAAGAGTCCTTTTCCATCATAATTCAGTAACTTATAAACCAATAGCTGCGCACTGAGCTGCAGCTTGTAAATATACTCTGCGGGGATTTAATCATGCACATGAACATAGCTGCAAATTTCACACGAATAAAGTATACCCCAATTACTGAGAATAATTAAGAGAAATGGAGATTTCTATAGCGTACTCGTGCATTGCTTCTTCTCTACGCCGAATGCCGATGCGCAGATGTATTTCGCCCTCCAATGCATCATAGAACTGGCCGAGTGGTGAATTATTATTCTTATACCTATCTGAATGATTCGTTTATCTTTGTGAAGAATTTCTGAGCGATCGGAGTGAATGTTCCGTATTTATTCCGGATGAGATAAAGACGGGTTGTCTGAACAGGCTCGAGAGGAATGAATACAAGCCCGCTTTCCGGGGAGCAGTCTGTCAGATGCCTGAACGTCAGTAATAATCCCAGGCCTTCAAGAGCAAACATTGATCCATTATAGGATAGCCTGAATGTCCCTGCCAGCTCAAGATCCTTCCATTTTTCGCCTGCCCATTCTTTGATCTCATAATTCCAGCTCTGTTCAGAACAGAAAAGCGGCTGGCCGATCAGGTCATCAATATGTATACAGTCCTTTGCAGCAAGAGCATGATCGCGCCTCATTACAACACCCCAAATATCTTTTTCGGGAAACTCAATATAATCGTATTTTTCCGGATCCGGAGTCTCGCAGAGGACAGCGAAATCCAGAAGACCTTTGTCGAGCTTTTCCGTGACCTGCTCGGTATCCCCGCTGGTGATGTGATATCTCAGACCCGGGTAAATTGCTTTGAACTCTCTGATCTGCCTTGCGAGATGTCTTATCTGATAGGATTCCGCCAGACCGAAATATATATCGCCTCCGGTCAGATCGTCGAGTGATACGAATTCCTGCTCGATCTTATCTGCCATCGCAACAAGATCCGCAGCCCTGTCCCGAAGCAGCAAACCCTCATCTGTCAGCTTTATGCTGAAACTCTTTCTTGTAAAAAGCTTCTTACCCAGTTCTTCCTCCAGCAGTTTCAGGGTCTTGGACAAAGTCGGCTGCGAAACATGCAGCATCTCCGATGCCCTCGTCATATTCTCCTCTCTCGCTACTGCCAGGAAATATCTCAGATGTCTTATCTCCATAACGCCCTTCCCCTCATGACATTTATCAGATGTCTTATCTCCATAATGCCTTTCTTCTCATGATATTTATCAAACTCCGCACTGTGATATTCTAAATATGCATATCATACATTCATTATATTCATGATGTCGGGGTCAAAACCCCACTAATACGTTAACGCTACTTTAGCATTTGCACTTTGAAAATTTCATAACTGGCTAAACTCAGGTCATTTTGTTTGG
>CACYHR010000052.1 GCA_902774265.1 uncultured Eubacteriales bacterium | reverse complement strand
AAATCTCTCATTGCTTGTCTTCTTTGCAAGACCTTCAACTGCAACATCATTGAGACCGAGGTTGAGGATGGTGTCCATCATACCAGGCATCGAGATAGGCGCTCCGGATCTAACGGAAACGAGCAGAGGGTTCTCATTATCTCCGAACTTCTTGCCCATTACCTCTTCGAGCTCAGCAATGTGCTCCCATACTTCGTCGATGACAGCCTGATCAAGAACTCCGCCGTCCTCTGAGTACTTTCTGCATACATCTGTAGTGATGGTGAAACCGAAAGGTACCGGGAGTCCGATATTGGTCATCTCAGCGAGGTTAGCACCCTTGCCGCCCAGAAGGTTTCTCATATCCTTTGAGCCTTCATTAAATGAGTAAACATACTTTGCCATAAATGTCTCTCCTTTATATAATAAATTGAGTTATGAGTGCTGCATAATGCAGTATGAAAAGCAGCTGCAGCACCCGGGTTAACTATGTGATCTAGAAACGAAGTCTCTCCTCGATGTATGCTCTGACTTCGCTGACCGGAACTCTTACCTGCTCCATGGTATCTCTGTCGCGAATAGTTACCGAGTTATCCTCGGCAGTATCGAAATCCACGCAGATGCAGAACGGAGTACCGATCTCGTCTTCTCTCCTGTATCTCTTTCCGATAGATCCAGATGCATCGTATTCTACCATAAAATACTTGCTGAGTTCATCATAAACCGGCTGAGCTACTTCTTCGAGCTTCTTTGAAAGAGGCAGAACTGCAGCCTTGTAAGGTGCCAGTGCAGGATGCAGCCTGAGCACTGTCCTGACATCCTCCTTGCCCTTGCCGTCGACCAGCTTTTCCTCATCATAAGCATCCGTGAGGAAAGCAAGTACCAGACGCTCGACACCTACCGATGGCTCAATGCAGTATGGAACGTATCTCTCGTTCGTTTCAGGATCGAGATAGCTCATGTCCTCGCCGGAATGAGTCTGGTGGGCCATAAGGTCAAAATCAGTTCTTGACGCAACGCCCCAGAGTTCTCCCCATCCGAACGGGAAGAGATACTCAATGTCTGTGGTCGCATTGCTGTAATGCGAAAGCTCTTCCTGTGTATGGTCTCTCAGTCTCGTGTATTTTTCGCTGAGCCCGAGCGACTTAAGGAAGTTCGCACAGTAATCCTTCCAGTATGCGAACCAGTCAAGCTCTGTACCCGGCTTGCAGAAGAACTCCAGCTCCATCTGCTCGAATTCTCTTACTCTGAATATGAAATTGCCCGGTGTGATCTCATTTCTGAACGATTTTCCTACCTGTGCGATGCCGAACGGGATCTTTTTGCGTGCTGTTCTCTGAACGCTTTTGAAGTTAACAAAGATGCCCTGTGCGGTCTCAGGTCTCATATAGATCTCGGACTTTGAATCCTCGGTAACGCCCTGGAATGTCTTGAACATGAGATTGAATTGTCTGATGCCTGTGAAATCGGACTTGCCGCACTCAGGGCACTTGATGTCATTTTCCCTGATGAAGTCCTCCATCTCGGCATTGCTCCAGCCATCGACTATTACCTCTTTGTCAGGTTCATTTTCCTTGAAATAGTCCTCGATCAGTTTATCAGCTCTGTATCTGGTCTTGCAGGATCTGCAGTCGATGAGCGGATCGCTGAATCCGCCGACATGACCCGATGCGACCCATACCTGAGGGTTCATCAGTATAGCAGCGTCAAGCCCGACATTGAGCTTTGACTCTCTGACAAATTTGCTTCTCCATGCATCCTTGATATTATTCTTGAGTTCTACACCAAGCGGGCCGTAATCCCATGTGTTGGCAAGTCCGCCGTATATTTCTGATCCCGGAAAAATAAAGCCCCTGTTCTTGCAGAGAGCTATAAGTTTTTCCATACTTACGCTTCTGTCTGTATCCGGCATGCCGGTCTTATCAATCGCCATTAATTAGTTCTCCTCGTCTTTTGATTATTCTGCAGCTTCATCAGCAGCTTCTTCTGTCGTTTCTGCGGACTGCTCTGCTGCGTCTTCAGGCTTATCTGCTGCGTCTTCAGCAGTATCAACTGCAGTATCAGCAGCCTCCGCTGATACAGTCTCAGCAGTCTCCTCTGCCTCGCCTTCCTTTACGCCCTTTTCCAGATTGTTCCAAAGATCCATGAGCCAGGCTGTTCCGCTCTCGAATGTTTTCTTCAGTTCTTCAAACGTGCCGCTTTCCTCGAGTCTGTCCCAGACAGTGCTGACCTTGTCAGCGCCTTTTTCTCCAAGCTCGTTGACCTTATCGCTGGTCTTATAAGCGAGGTCCTCCAGCTGAGATCCGACCTTTTCTACCTTTTCGCTGTCAACGCCTACCTTGGCAAGTGTCTCCTGCGCAATGTCGGCTCCTTTTTTTGCAAAGCCCTTCGCCTTGTCATATGCGCCTACTACCTTGCCGTTTATATCTACGACTTCACCATCTTCCTTTACGAAATCGATGCTGCATTTGGTCCCGACAGCTGCTGCAATACCGAGAATAGCTCCCCACGGAACGAGCACGGCACCGACGACACCGATAGTAACAGGAAAATTAACGATGGTCGTGTCATCTTTTGTAATGAGTATCCTGGTCACATTGCCCTTATCAACGATCTCTTTAAGTTTTTCGAATACAGGACTGTCCTTAAGGCTGGCGCCGTCTACCGATTCATAATCCTTATTGAGTTTTTCCTCAATGGCTATGATCGCATCCACTACGCTTCCTTCAGCTGCTTCAAGCGCCTCCTTGGCTTCAGCATAGCTTGCACCTGTTCTGTCCTTTACAAGTTCAATTTTTTCCAGATTGATTTCCATAATCATACCTCCAGTCTTATTGAATATCTCAGTGCATCCGAACCCAGATACCGGCTGATATATTCAGCCAGAATACTCCTGACAGTCTGTATCGAATCATTTTTAAGGCTGACCTTTGCAAAAGTATCCAGCGGTTTTGTCAGGAAAAATCTAAACACATCAATTATATCGAAGGCCGGTCTGTAAATCAATGCATTGCCTTCTCTTTTCTCTTCTGCAGCGCAATTTCCGCATATAATTCCGCCCGATGTTACCGAAAACCAGGGTTTATCTGTCCCGAATGCAGCTGCTTCCTTTCCGCAGCCGACACAGCAGCCGAGTTCAGGCATAACTCCGAGCATCCGGAGGGATTTTGTAATAAACGCAAACAGTATTGTTTCGCAGCTGCCGTTAGCCCCGGCAATCACAGCCAGACACTCCAGCGCCATGTCGAACAGTCCCGGCATAGGCTCGCCCTCCTGCAATATGCTGTCAAGATATCTTATCAGCACGGAGGCAGTCTCAAAACGGTCTATCTCCTCGCCTATCGAATAATAGCTGGTACGTACCGAGGCAGAATTGATACTGTAGGTCTCGCGGCCTTTAAAAAGATCGTATTCGGCATATGTAAACGGTCTGAGCGCCAGCGCTGATCTGCTGCGGCTCTTTTCGTTAATGGATGTCCCTGCCGAGATCTTGCCGTACTGCTTTGAAAAGATCACGATCATCCTCTTGTTATTAGCGATTTTTCGCTGTTTGAGTACTATCCCTTCTGTTGAAACCTGCATCTTCCGCCCCCGGCGTGTCACTCATCCTTGTAGCCCCAACGCCTGATGGTCCTCTCTGAATCTCTCCAGTTTTCCTTTACCTTTACCCATAAGCTCAGATATACCTTGCAGCCGAGCAGATCCTCTATATCCCTGCGTGCGGCCTTGCCGATTCCCTTGAGCTTGCTTCCGCCCTTGCCGATTATTATCGATTTGTGCGAGCGCTTCTCGCAGTATATAACTGCGCCTATTTCCGTCAGCTTCTCGCCTTCCTCGAATGACTCTATTTCAACGAAGACGCCGTGCGGAACCTCATCCTCAAGATAATTCATAAGCTTTTCCCTGATTATCTCGCTGACTATAAATCTCTCAGGATGATCGGTAGCTATATCCTCAGGATAATACATAGGACCGTCGCTCATATATCCGGCGAGTCTGTCCCTGAGCATTTCCACGTTGTCGCCCTTCAGTGCGGATACACCGTAAATATCATCAAAGAGTCCGGTCTCATCGTATCTGTTATACAGAGCCAGGTATTCCTCCGGTCCCATCAGATCCATCTTGTTTATCGCCAGGATCTTCGGAGTACCGATATCCCTGAGAAGCTCGAGAATACCTTCATCTCCTCTGCCGAATTCTCTTGTACCGTCTATAAGCAGCAGTATTACGTCAACGCCTCCCAGGGTATTGACCGCAGTCTCGTTTATAGCAGCGCCGAGCTTGTTATGCGGCTTGTGTATGCCGGGTGTATCGAGAAACACCATCTGCAGTCCGCTGCCGCCGTCGTATTCGCTGTCCGTATAAATGCCTGTGATGCGGTTCAGCGTAGTCTGGGGTTTACTCGACGTAATGGCGATCTTTTCGCCCAGCACAGTATTCATAAGTGTAGATTTACCGACATTAGGTCTTCCGATTATGCCTACGAATCCCGATTTCATCTCATTACTCCGATCGCAGCCAGCACTTCCTCCTCGCGGCTGCGCATCGCCTTTCTGTCTTCTTCTTCCTCATGGTCGTACCCGAATAGATGGAAAATGCTGTGTACGAAGAGGTATACCAGTTCTCTTGTAAGTCCCGTACCGTATTCCTCCGCCTGCTCAGCAGCCCTGTCATAACACAGGACAACATCGCCTATCAGGACCGGCTCTTCCGGATACTCCGCATCATATTCTTCGCCCGGCTCATCGTCATGCCCGCCGGCCTCTTCATCATATGTTCCGGTCTCTTCGAGAGCTTCTCTCAGTTCATCAGCATCAGCATACTGCGGGAAACTCAGCACATCCGTAACGCGGTCCGTTCCTCTGTAATCGCGGTTGAGTTCTCTTATTTCTTCGCCGTTCACGACCGTAACGCCAACTTCGGCATCATATTCACCGAACTCCTGACGCATCGCTTCATCGGCAGCAGACTGCATAAGCTCTGCGATCTCACCGCTGAGTCTCTGCTGCTCATCGCTGTAAATAATATGCATTTCCTATTCCGTCCTTTCGGAATGCGGTCTGTGTCTGACATTCATCCTGTTTCCGGATGGCTTTCCGGATTTTGAGGACCTGGATGACGAATCAAATGCTTCGTAAGCCCTTATTATCCGTTTAACCAGCTCATGTCTGACAACATCCACCTCGGTGAAATAATTGAACTCTATTCCCTCAACATTCCTGAGTACCGTCTGCGCCTGCCTAAGGCCTGACATGACGCCTGAAGGAAGGTCTATCTGAGTTATATCACCCGTAACCACGACCTTTGAATTGAATCCCATTCTTGTAAGGAACATCTTCATCTGTTCCCTGGTCGTGTTCTGCGCCTCATCAAGTATTATAAATGCATTATCGAGAGTACGTCCTCTCATATATGCGAGCGGAACGACCTCGATCACACCCTTTTCCCTGAGTTTGGCAGCAGCTTCTATACCGAGCACATCATATAGCGCGTCGTAAAGAGGTCTCAGATACGGATCGACCTTTTCCTGCATGTCGCCCGGCAGAAATCCGAGTCTCTCCCCTGCCTCTACAGCAGGTCTGGTAAGGATGATCCTCTCGATCTCTTTATTTTTGTATGCACTTATCGCCATTGCACAGGCAAGATAAGTCTTACCAGTTCCTGCAGGCCCGATCCCGAATACCATATCGGTATTCCTTATATTATCCACATATTCTCTCTGAGCCTGAGTCTTCGGTCTGAGAGGTCTTCCGGTATGCGTATAGCAAATGATATCCCGCGCCGCCGGCCTCTCCTCAAAGTCTTTGCCGCCGGCCTCCATTTCGATTATATAATTGAGCCTCTGTGCGTCCAGATTCGGATCCACCTTGAGAGCTTCAATAAGCCTTGCTATCATTCGTCCTGCAAGTTCGGGATCCCTTCCCCTGATCGTAAGCTCGCTGTCACGCAGATTTATCTCCGTTCCGGTAGCTTTTTCCACCGTCCTGATGTTGGCATCATAGTTTCCGAACAGGCCCTGTACATCCAGACCGTCCGGTATATTTACTCTGTATTCCATATATCAGTCCTGTTTGCCGCTGAGGTATTCTTTTACAGCCTTATTTACTGCAGATCCGTCAGCCTTGTCTTTAAGCTCGGCCATTACGCCCTTCATAAGAGCGCCCATATTCTTCATTCCGCCATCGATGCCCATCTGACCGGCAATCTCTCTGACCTTTTCGGAGATCTGCTCTGCAGACATCTCTTCAGGCAGATATCCCTTGAGTATCTCGATTTCCTTTTTATATCCTTCGACCATATCATCTCTGCCGGCCTTTGCGAAATCTTCAAGGGCATCGGTCCTCATCTTGACCTGTTTTTTGATGATTTTTACTATATCAGCATCATCGCTGAGCTCAACCCTCTGATCGACCTCATGCTGCTTGATCGCAGCTCTGACCATATTTACGGTATTCTTGCGTACGGCATCCGATGCTTTCATGGCTTCTTTGTAATCAGCCATCAGTTGTTCTTTAAGTGACATATCCGTATATCCTCCATTATCAAGTTATCTTACTGATCTCATCGCTTTCTGATTTCATCGCCCGATAACAAAAATGCGAACTCCCGGCCGGGCAGTTCGCATTCAAAATCGATCTTAATACTTGCGGGCTTTCTTACGAGCAGCTTCGGACTTTTTCTTACGTCTTACGCTTGGTTTCTCGTAATGCTCTCTCTTGCGCAGCTCTGCCATGACGCCATCGCGAGCACAAGATCTCTTGAATCTCTTAAGAGCGCTTTCTAAGCTTTCGTTTTCTCTTACGATTACCTGTGCCATATTCTTGTCTCACCTCCTGACATCTTTGGGATTATGCTGCAGTCTGTCCGCAACACGAAGATTATACTTCGTGATGCAGCGTTTGTCAACAATTTATTGTTCAGCAGATTCTTCGGCTTTTTCTGCTTCTTCCGGCGCATACAGCTCAGTAAAGGTATCATTTATCGCAGTGGCTACAGCTTTTGCGTTTGTTCTGAGATTGTCGTCAAACAGTTTATTGTCATCTTTGTTATCTATAAAACCTACTTCGACAAGGCAGCATGGCATTTCAGCGGCTGCGAGTTCCTCATAATCTTCTTTTTCACTCTCGAGGGTGCCTGTTCTTATAGATCTTTCTTTAAAGCCGCATGATATCAGAGCATCAAAAACACTCATGCCGAGCAGCTGCGATTCACGTGAACTGTCAGAAGGGATAAAGACCTCTACCCCCTGTCCTTTCCCGTTAGACTTGTTTCTGTGAAATGAAACCATAAGCTGAGCACCGCTCTCGTTAGCAAGTTCACCCCTTCTGGCCCTTTCAACATCCTCGTCTCCGGTACGCGACATTATCACCCTGAACCCCTGTCTTGCAAGTGCTTTTTTAACGGCAATTGCGAATACAAGATTATCGTCCTTTTCATTGCGGCCGTCCGAAGCTGATCCCGGATCACTGCCGCCGTGTCCCGGATCTATAAATATTACCCCCTTTGCCGGAAGTATACCTACGCCATTGCCACGGGAATGCATCACAAGAACCGTTACTGCAGCTCCTATAATAAGGATAACAATGAAAAGCAGAGTGATACGTCTGCGCATCCTCTGCTGTCTTCTCTTCCTTTTCTTTTGCTTTATAAGAATTTCTCTTATTTCGTCATCCGTCAATTGCATACGGAATCTCTCCCCCCGATACCATTATTAGCTGATCTGTTCCAATCTGTCCCAGATAACTGCATTTTTATCAAAAACAGGACCTGCATCACAGCTGTTGACGACTCCGTCTACTGTATCCAGCAGACAGTCATCGTAATCAGCAGAAATCACTATAACAGCACAACTGACACTGAACTGTCCCTCTGCCGTCTTCGAAGCAAGTTTTTTCAGCATCTCAGCTGAACCGCTTGCGCAGATATAATCAGCATTCCTCACAGCATCAGGCGGAGTTCCTTCTCTGCCGTTGCTTCCGTCAAGAGTCAGCACCTCTATATCGTTTACCAGATTTCTGAACGAATCAAGCATAAATATGTCTTTTTTGCTGGAATAGCCAAGTACCATTCTGCAGTTTTTGCCATGCATAAGCAATTCCCTGGCAAGACCGAGCATTTCAGGAATACCCTTGCTGTCAGCTGCCAGAATGGCTCCGTCAGGAATCAGGTCAACATCATATCCGTTTCCGAGACCTGTCTGCACCAGCATCTCCGAGCCCTCACGCTGACGCGCAAGAGTCTGCCCCACCTCGTCATCAGCTTTGAAAACGATAGTGAATCTGTTGCTGTCAAATTCGCAAACCTGAAAAGGTCTTCTGATCCCTTCAGCTTCTATGATCGCAAACTGTCCGGGACGCGTAAAACCGCATTCCCCGGTGTCGAATGTCATCTTATAAAAATCTCCGGCAAGATGTTTATTCTGAACTATCCTGCCATATCTGTCAAGTTTAACTTCCAGTGTTCCGCCCTCTAACTTCCCAGCCATCATTTGCGTCAGGCTATTATTCGGTACAGGCATCCGCAGCTCTGCTCAGCTCCTCAGCTGCATTCGCAACAGCCTCGTCGCTTCCGGCTTCAATCTGAGATACAGGCTCCGCGATCTCTGCATGGATCTCAATATCACTAACGGCATCAGTCTCTTCACTTACAGAATCAGATTCTCCGGTGTCAGCTGTTTCGGCAGGTTCCGGATTCTCCTGAACTGCATCACCCGGAATCTCAGGACTCATATCCGCAGGCTTTATATCTGCAGTCTTCTCATCTGAAGTATCCGCTTTTGCGGTCTTCAGTTCTGCCGCTTTAGCCTCTGCTGCATCCGTATCCACGGTCTTCAGATCTGCAGTTTTCACATCCGCGTTATTTACAGATGCCGGTGGTGCCGGAGATACCGCAGCCGCCGGAGCCGCTTTTTCCTTAGGTCTGTTCAGAGCTTCCGACTCCTTAAGGTCTACAACATATGTATCCAGTATCTTGTCGTGCCATCCTCTGTTCTTGTCATCGATGCAGATCCAGATATATCCGAGAAAGAATACCGAAGAAGATGCCTTCTTTACAAACCATTCCCTGAACAGCATCGACCAGAATCCGATCGGTTCTCCGTTAACGCTGGACACTACCTGCATACCGAGAGCAGCCTTGCCTATAGTCCTGGACTTTGAGAAAAACACCAGTTCCGCAACTATATATCCGATCAGCAGCAGTATCATTATAAACAGGGCCGCTGACATAGGTCCTGACATTCCCCGGTTGTATCCATAACCATATCCGTAGCCGTAGCCATATCCGAAACCGTAATTCATAGGTCCGGATACAACTCTTATGCTTCCGATGGTAACAAATACGATACCTGCGATAAACGGTATAACCTTATCGATACAATATGCCCCAAGTCTCTTTCCCCTTGAAGCCAGCTTCATTCTTTTACTGTGACTCATTGAGTTCCTCCCGCAGAGACGAGCCCTGCTGCTGCAGAGTCCTTCTCCACTATTGTCAGTATACAACATGTACACTGTTGTTTCTTATAGTTTTAGTGAATTTTGTATACATCATCCAAAAGTCCGCTCAATACCATAAGCGGACCTTGTGATTATTCACATATTTGCGATGCTTTTTTATGTTCGCTGATTACCGCGAACTGCAGCCGGCCCGGCAGTATCATCAGTCCTCATGCGGTTCAAAGCCGACAAGACTTTCCGGCATTTCTTTTCCGCTCTTATTATAATAGTCTACGAGAGCGGCCTTGATCGCATCCTCAGCCAGAACGGAGCAGTGGATCTTTCTTGCAGGAAGTCCGTCAAGAGCCTCAACTACTGCTTTGTTTGTCAGCTCCAGCGCTTCGTCAAGAGTCTTGCCTTTAATAAGCTCTGTCGCCATCGAACTTGTTGCTATAGCGCTGCCGCAGCCAAAAGTCTTGAACTTGACATCTGCGATCCTGTCATCCTCTACCTTGAGGTACATCTTCATGATATCTCCGCAAAGCGGATTTCCTACTTCACCGATACCATCCGCATCCTCTATAACTCCAACATTGCGCGGGTTTTCAAAATGATCCATAACTTTATCTGTATAAAGTGACATTTCCTGTTTGCTCCTTTCACTTTCTCATATTCTGTATTGTTCAGGCGATCTTATAGGGCTCAGCCCTCAAACGATCGCTTTTATTCCATGTATTCCGCTATGCAGTGTTCTCTCTTACCGGTCTGCAGATCTTCCCAGTAAGGCGACATGCTCCTGTATCTTGCAACTACATCATGCACTTTTTCGATAATGTAGTCTATCTGCTCCTCTGTATTATCGATATCCAGGCTGAACCTCAGCGAACCGTGAGCTGCCTCAACAGGGATGCCCATGCCGACAAGAACATGCGACGGGTCGAGTGATTCACTTGTACATGCCGAGCCCGATGAACATTCGATGCCGTACATGTCGAGATGGAGCAGAAGACTCTCTCCCTCAACGCCCTCGAACGACCAGTTGACATTTCCCGGCAGTCTCTTAACGGGATCGCCGTTGAGCTGCGAATAAGGGATATCTTTGAGTCCTTCGATCAGTCTGTCTCTGAGAGCCCTGACCTTTGCCATATTATTGTCCATATTGTCGCAGCCTTCTTTGAGAGCTGCAGCCATGGCAGCTATTCCCGGAACATTGACAGTACCTGCTCTTTTGCCTCTCTCCTGAGCACCGCCTTCTATCACATTGACGAGACGTATGCCGTTTCTCGCATACAGAATGCCTACGCCTTTAGGACCGTGGAATTTGTGCCCTGACATCGACAGCATATCAATATTCATTGCCTGCACATCGATCGGAAGATGAGCTGCAGCCTGCACGGCATCCGTATGGAAAAGAACGCCTTTTTCTTTGCAAACCGCCCCGATCTCAGGGATCGGCTGAACAGCGCCCATTTCGTTATTTGCGAACATTACGGAAACAAGTGCTGTATCTTCTCTTATAGCATCTTCAATATCCTTAACATCTGCTACACCGTTTGGCTGCGGCTTTATATAAGTAACTTCAAAGCCTTCTTTTTCAAGTTTTGCCATTGTATGCAGAATGGCATGATGTTCGATATTAAGCGTTATCAGATGTTTTTTACCTTTTTTAGCAAGTCCTCTTGCTGCGCTCAGCAGTGCCTGATTGTCAGCTTCTGAACCACCGGATGTGAAATATATCTCATTCGGATTCTTGGCGTTGATGCAGCCTGCTACTATCTCTCTGGCCTCATCGAGCACTTCCTGAGTGCGCTGGCCGTCAGAATGAAGGCTGTTAGGATTGCCGTTATAATTATCCAGACATTCTATCAGCTTGTCCCTGGCAGTTTTGCTCAGATAGGTCGTCGCTGCATTATCTGCATAAACTCTCATCGTTATTCCCCTCTCTTACATAAAAAAATATATTTTGGTCATTTAATACTGATCATTCCGGGCCATCCCTATACCTCACAGCTGCTGCAGTATTCTCCGAGCATTTTCCTGCGGTTTCCGGTGATTATATCCTCCAGTGTGATACGGCTGAGATATGATTCTATGACCTTATCAAGACCGGCCCACAGCGGCAGTGTACTGCATGTTGCAGCCTTTTCACACTGCACTCCGTCCTGCATTATGCAGTTGACAGGTGCCAGAGTCCCTTCAGTCAGCAGCAGTATTTCATTTACGCTGTACTCAGCAGGATCTCTCGCCAGACGGTATCCGCCGTTCTTTCCTCTCAGGCTCTGCAGCATCCCGCCCTTATTCAGTATTGAAATGATGCTCTCAAGATACTTCATCGAAAGGTTCTCTCTCTCGGCTATGTCTGCCAGCGATACAAACCCGTCGCCGGAGCTTCTTGCCAGATCTACCATTACTGTCAGAGCATATCTGCCCTTTGTCGACACCATCATAGTTCTGTCACCTCCTGTTTATTGACCCTGTAAATCCTACCATCAAGGTAGGAATAAGTCAAGAACTAAGAAGCATTAAAAAAAAACGGCATCACTGTGGATTGCAGTGGATGCCGTCATGAATCGGTTTATCTGCTAATTTGCTTTTATTTCCTTCCAGTAATTACTGTATATCTCAGTGGTTTCCGGATCGAGCATCCTGAGAGAATCACATTTCTCAATAGTCTCATCTGTCGGGAATACCGCTTCCATATCGAGATACTTTTTGTCTATTATCTCCTTCGCCGCTTTATTTGGTGTCGTGTAGTACAGATAATCAAAATTCTGTGCTGCAATGTCACCTCTGCTCAGGAAATCTATCCATTTCTCAGCATTTTCTTTATTTACCGCATCCTTCGGAACGACCCATGAATCGATGAAGAATTCCGATCCTTCCTTAGGTATTATGAATTCAACATCTTCATTAAGATCCTTTGTATAAATATATTCGCCGTTCCATACGACTCCGACAGCAGCTGATCCGTCAGCCAGCAGATCTCTCGCAGAATCGTTGGCATATTTATAAACCAGAGGTTTCTGCTTTATCAGATCCTTCGCAGCAGTCTTTATCTCTTTCGGGTCTGTGGTATTCTGCGAATAGCCATGTTTCCTGAGAGCTATCATAAATGCATCCCTGACGCTGTCAGGCATCACCATCTGATCGGCGAATTTCTTATTCCAGAGATCTTCCCATGAATCGATCTTTTCGCCGCCGACCATGCCCTTGTTATAGATAATACCTGCTGTACCTACCTGATACGGTATCGAATACTTGTTGCCCGGATCAAATACATCGGATTTCTTCATATAGATAGCTTCTATATTCTCCGAATTAGGGATATTCGTGTAATCGAGCGGAGCCAGCATATCATTGCTTATCATCTTCTCGATCATATAATCGGATGTACAGATACAGTCATAGGATGTAGCGCCGTTTTCGATAACGGTATACATTTCTTCTGCAGTATCATATGAGTCAATCACTACATGGATACCGGTTTCATCCTCGAACTGTTCAGCTATCGCAGGATCAAAGTAATCGCCGTAACTATATACATACACCTCACCTTCTCCGCCGCTGCGGCAGCCTGTCAGCATAAAGACCGCAGAAACAGCGACCATAACGACCGCCATCATCAGACAGATACTTTTTTTCATTTAAGCGTCCTCCTCTCTGTTTTTCGATTGCATATCAACAAGTTCATATATAAGCGGATCTCTGATCAGGTGTTTCCACACAGTATATGTAGCCTGTATAAAATCCCGATCAAGCTCTGTTTCGTCTTCTATCATCGGACAGCAGTAAGGCAGATCCGAATCATTGTATATAAGCGTAAGCTCTCCGTCCGGCGTCAGATGCGGAGTCAGCGGAAATGATCTGCATTGTATCGGTCTCTTTTCACGCGGACAGTGCGGAGGAGTCTTGCATCTTACGAAAAATACATCTCCGTGCCACGACGGCGGAAACTCATATTCATCCGTACTGAGTTTGTTCCAGATCAGCCAGTCGGCGTTGCGGTCATGTATCTTTTCCTCACCCGGAAGCAGGAATATCCCAAGCTCCTCATCGGCCTCGGCCGCCATGCAGCATGCAGCGCCGCATATCGTGCCGCAGTCAAAAGGCACAGGCGATACCCTGTCCAGCAGTCTGTATATTGCTCTGAACGTTCTCTTTCTGGTCGAGCCTTTTATCATCTCACTCTTTCCACTGATACTTTGAGAGATCCACAGTATAGTCACGGCTTACCTCTACGCCGTCTGCTTCCAGCCTCTCCTTCTGCACATCGATACCGCCGAAAGCAAATCTCCCGGTGAGTTTACCCTGTGAGTTCACGACCTTATAACAGGGATAACGCTGAGGATCCGGATTTACATGAAGCAGATTGCCCACAACACGCGCAAGACCGGGATTCCCCAGATATGACGCTATCTGTCCGTAAGTAACGACCCTGCCGTTAGGTATCATGATCAGGTATTCACAAACAGCTTCCATCAGATCATCTCTCATTTAACCGGCATACGCTCCCATATCACCCGCGCAAGCGGCCTTAAGCTTCATGTGATACATTTGTAGAAAGTATATCACAGTACAGGCCGACATTGTTGAACATAGAATAAACTTATAAAAAAAACCCCGCATAGTTGCGAGGTAGATCTGGAGGCGACACCCGGATTTGAACCGGGGATCAGAGTTTTGCAGACTCGTGCCTTACCACTTGGCTATGTCGCCATAATGCCGGACTGATTTGTCCGGCATTACAGTATCTTGGCTAGGGTAGCAGGATTCGAACCTGCGAATGACGGAATCAGAATCCGTTGCCTTACCGCTTGGCTATACCCCATCAGCGATATGATTGTACCACATCATCAACGCAGTATCAAAGAGAAAAATTATGGGGTGGATGGTGGGATTCGAACCCACGAATACTGGAGCCACAACCCAGGGTCTTAACCACTTGACGACACCCACCACATTATTCAATAAATGGCGACCGGGAACGGGCTCGAACCGTCGACCTCCAGCGTGACAGGCTGGCATTCTAACCAGCTGAACTACCCGGCCGCATCATTTATGGTGGGCGCAATAGGGCTCGAACCTATGACCCCCTGCTTGTAAGGCAGGTGCTCTCCCAGCTGAGCTATGCGCCCTTATTGGTAGCGGCGACTGGACTTGAACCAGTGACCTTCCGGGTATGAACCGGACGCTCTAGCCAGCTAAGCTACGCCGCCACATCTTCGCAGCCTCATGAATCGCGCTCATTTAATATAGCAAATCATTATTGATATGTCAACACATTTCCGCAAACTTTTTTTGACATCAATCGTTACGGTGTTACTGTTCGCTTATCATCATGAGCTGCGTTCAGTGCACTGCTACTCCGCCGCTCTGTTCTCACGAGGAGTTTGCAGACTCCGCTTCGCTTCGGGCTGCACAACTCCTTGCGTTCGAACTGCCGCGTACTCGTGCATTGCATCTTCACTCCGCCGAATGCTGATGCGCAGATGTATTTCGCTCTCCAATGTATCATGGCTCTGGCTGTTTGCTGAATTGTAACTCGTTACGTGTTACAATTATGATTATGGATGGGGCTTGTGCTATACTGATGAGGTACTTGAAAAGGAGGCTGAACAAATGACACATCCGGATCCAATAGCTTTTGAAATAGCCGGCATCGCGATAAGATGGTACGGCATACTGATAGCGGCAGGCATGATGATTGCCGTTGTACTGTCATCCAGGAGAGCTCCTTCTCACGGTATCAGAGAAGAAGATGTTCTTGATCTGGCCCTGTGGATGCTGCCGGCCGGCGTTATCGGCGCGCGGATCTATTATGTTTTATTTAATCTCAGATATTACGACAGCATCGCTGAAGCCGTCAATATCAGGGAAGGCGGGCTGGCCATACACGGAGGTCTTCTTTTCGGGATACTGGCAGTATTTCTTGTCTGCAGACATAAAGGCATCCGTACCCTCAACATGCTCGATCTCATTACACCGTCGGTGGCACTCGCTCAGTCCATCGGCAGATGGGGAAATTTCTTCAACGGCGAGGCGCACGGCGGTCCGACCGATCTGCCTTGGGCTATTCTTGTAGACGGAGTCAAAGTCCATCCTACCTTCCTCTATGAATCGATATGGTGTTTCCTGCTCTTCCTTTTCCTGAGCTGGTGGGACAAAAACAAAAGGCAGGCGTATGGTCAGACGCTTGCCCTTTACGGTATTCTTTATTCTGTCGAAAGATTCTTCGTGGAATCCCTTCGTACTGACAGCCTTATGATCGGCCCATTCAAACAGGCTCAGGTCATCAGCATCTGCGCTGTTATAGCGGGATTTATACTCTATCGATACAGCGCCGCACACTGGCCGGTCGAATCCGATATCACCTGATCTCATGCGGAACTATGTCCGCTTTACCGGAAACTTCATCAGATCTCTTCTCAGATTCCTCCTTCATCCAGTAATCCGTATCGAGATCTATCAGATGGAGCATAATCTTTGCGTATTCCGGATCAAACTGTGTTCCCATGCCCCTGACCAGTTCTTCGCGTACTTTCTGCTGCGGAAGAGGATCTCTGTAGCTTCTCGTGGATGTCATTGCATCATATGCATCAGCTACCCCGATTATGCGTGCAAGCTCAGGTATATCCTCGCCTTTAAGACCTTCCGGATAACCGCGGCCGTCGTACCTCTCATGATGATAATGCGCGCCTGTGCTTAGATACGGAGATTCCGAGATAGTAGAAAGGATCTCGTTACCTATAACAGGATGCTTTTTGATAAACGCAAACTCATCATCGGTCAGCTTGCCGTCCTTATTGATGATCTGGTCAGGCACTCCTATCTTTCCCACATCATGCAGCAGTGCGGCAAAATAGACCTGCTCGCAGAATTCAGGCGGTTTTCCTGCTTTCTCAGCTATCTCCTTTGAATAATCAGCAACTCTTGTAGAATGACCATGCGTGTATCTGTCCTTGGCATCGATGGCGCTTGCCAGCGCTTCGGCTGTTTCCTCGAACAGATTCTGTATACGCCTCTGTTCCTCTTTGTAATGTTCTATCTCTTTTCGCTCCGCCTCTTCAACAGTATCGTTCAGATCCTTGAGAGCAAAGATATAAATAACTACAACCGTTGAGACAAGACTGATATTGGTAAGCGACAGACCGTATACGAAAAACTGTATGATCGAAGCCAGAAGAGGTATCACGCTGTACAAAATCAGCGACTGTACTATACGCGGCCTGAGCAGATCCCTGTAGCGCACGATCACTGACAGCTGCAGCAGGATAATGGCTATCGGTATCACATAGCATAGCGGAAACCACGCCGCTCTCTGATATGTGTTGTTTGAATCGAATGTATAGTACATGCCGGTAAACTGTGAAACGATCAGCAGAATATTACCCGTAACAAAGAGCGTTTCATTGACGCGTATGACAGGCGGCATTTGTTCAAGACCTCCGTCATTTCGCAGCATATCGCTAAGATACAGATTCATTGAATGAATGAGATACAGCGTCATGGCAAAGACCATAAAATTGCTGATGCGCACCATCCAGTATCCCGTATCGCCCGGAACTCCTCTGTAAATATAAGCAAGGCGGTCAAAAACAAGCAGCATTCCGGCAGCACTCTGCATAAAAGCCATGATCCCGCGTCTTTTCACCGTAAGTGTCTTTGTCTGCAGTGTCAGTATAACCAGCGTAAAGCAGGCACCTGCCAGCAGCAGCATTATATCAAGTTGTAAAGCCTTGACGATTTCCATTTAAGAAGCTTCCTTTTGATACGAATTAGATGTATATATCTAAATAATTATAGCGATTTTTTGATCATTTGTAAGTATAAATGTTCTTTTTTCTGCATTTTCACCCTCAGTCGCGAGGCAAAGCCGACGAGCCAGGCACTCTCGGTGACGGAAGCCTTCTCCGGATGGCGCTCCATTACAGTATCAAACATTCACTTGCAGGAGTCAGATGCATACAATAAAGCGGGAGACATTGAATCTGTCCCCCGCCGCTTTCATTCACTGATCAAGCGCTTATTGATTAGTTATCGTGTTCATTCATCCACTTGATGAGCTCTACGCAGTAATCATCGTGTCTGTCTACAAAACATGTGTGTCTTGCTCTCTCCCAGAGTATCCACTTCGAACCCTTGATGCCGTCGTGCATTGTCTTTGCTACGAGAGGCGAGCAGAGATCGGATATACCGCTCATGATGAGTGACGGTACTTCGATCTCGCCGAGTCTGTCAACATACTCAAAATCCTTGAGTGTTCCCGTAGGTGCGAACTCGTTCGGTCCCCATCCTTCTACATATGATTCAGCTCCGGACTTCTTAGGTCTCTTGCAGCACTCAGGAGCATCTTCTCCGAGCCAGTAGTTGCAGTATCTGTCCATGTACTCATTTACAGCTGCATCATAAGCTTCGCCTGTGAAATCGCCTGTCTCAAGAGCGTGGTTGATAGCATCCTGCATTTCCTGAGGCATCATCTTGATCCTGCGGAGTCCTTCTCTCTCCCACAGACTGCTTGACGGATGACCGCTGGAGATGATGAAGGATTTAACGCCCTTTGTTTCCTCTTTATAATCGATGCCGTAGCATATCTGCATCATTCCGCCCCATGACTGGCCGATGATGTGGCATGTATCAAGTCCGAGGTGCTCTCTCAGAGCGAAGAGCTCCTTCATCCATACTTCCTTGTTCCAGAGTTCAGGATGTCCGTCAAGATACGAATTGCCGCATCCGATCTGGTCATACATAACGATCATTCTCTGATCATCATCGGCTACGTTATCGAGAACCTCATAATAGTTATGAGTAGATCCCGGTCCGCCGTGAAGACAGATCAGCGGAGCCTTTCCGTTCCCCTTGTATTCTTCGCCTACGATCCTGTAATAAGTCTGATAACCCATGAACGGCATATAGCCTTCAGTGATTTTTGCCATTTTTGTTTTCCTCACTTTAATTTTTTTAAGCGGCTCCTGACCGTAAGCACCGGACTTGAGTTGAACTCCGCCTCAAAACAGGTCTTGCGGAATTACAATCTTCACGAACTTATTCCGAGCCGCTTTTATGCATGTAATTTAAATCAACTGCCGAAGACCGGTCTTATACAGACCGGCCCGGCAGTTTGTTATTTCAGTTATTAATTCTCAGGAACTACGATGATGTCATCCTTAGGATAAACGTTCAGTCTCTCGCATCCGTCCTCAGTTACGATTACGATATCCTCGATACGAACGCCGATTCCCTCATCATACAGATAGATACCAGGTTCTACGGAGAATGCCTGACCTACCTCGATGATCTCGTCATTTACGAGGGAAACATCGCCGACCTCGTGGTCTTCAAGACCGATCGAGTGACCCGTTCTGTGTGTGAAGTACTCACCGTAACCCATCTCTGTGATGTAGTCTCTGCAGGCCTTGTCAACATCGCTCATTTTTGCGCCAGGCTTAGCTGCAGCAATACCTCTCTTGTTAGCTTCGAGTACGATATTGTAGATTTCCTTCTGTCTCTCGCTTACTTCGCCGATGAAGACTGTTCTTGTCATATCGGAAGCATAGTTCTTCCACATTCCGCCGATATCAAGGATAACGCAGTCGCCGTGCTTGCCCTTGCTGTCGTCTGTGATGTGATGCGGATCAGCAGCGCCCTTTGCATAAGCTGTGATAGGATCGAATGAAGGACCGGAGAATCCTTCTTCCTTAAGGAGCTCGAGGCACTTAGCGTTGAGTTCTCTCTCTGTCAGTCCCTTTGCTGCCCATGGGATCAGCTTATCCATAACCTTGTCAAGCTTAGCGCCGGACTCTCTCAGAGCCTGCTTCTCGCCCTCATCCTTGATCTGACGAACCTTGTCAACGATGATGGAACCGTTGCGGTATTCGCTTCCGCCGCCGAGCTCCTGCAGTCTCAGCAGGAATTTAGCCGGCCAGTTTTTGTCAACACCGATAGGAGCAGTCTTGTCCACGAACTGAGCAAGAACTTCGCATCCGTCTTCGATGTCATCATAATATGTGATAGGAACTCCCAGATCCTCTGTCTGAGGGAACAGCTTGTTGATAACGAAATGATCATCGCCGTTCACATTGATGTACAGAGCGTGGAATCTCTCACCCGGAAGGATCCACTTGCCTGTCAGATAGAAGATTGCTACAGGGTCGGAAATAACCATCTGAGGCATTCCCTGTTCCTGCATTTTAGCTTTGATTCTGTTAAGTTTGTTAGTATCCATGTCTTACCTCTTATTATGACATTCAGTAAATATATAAATAATATGGTCTATTAGACTGCGGTCTGACATGCAGTCTCAGCGAAATGATTATATCCCCTTTTAATGCGAAATAAAACCCCCATTTACTGCTTTTTGTCAAATAAATGACAAAAGTTTCGAGGGGGTGTTGCGTTTTTTGTTTATGCGCACAAATATCTTTTTATCTTTTGCAGAATTCAACAGTTCATCAATTTTTTCCGGACAGCGCAATGCATTTGGCGATGCGGGCTTTGACGATCTCAATATCCGGATACGGTTTCGGGATAAAATCCATCGCACCGAGCTTCAGGCATTCCAGCTCCGCCTTGTGATCTACGGTCAGCACGATCACAGGGACAGGCTCAAGCTCTTTATCAGCCTGCATAATACTCAGCACTTCCTTACCTGACATATTAGGCATATAGAGATCGAGTATAAGGAGGTCTATGTCATAGCTTCGGTCACGCAGGATTTCCAGTGTCTCGACCCCGTCGCATGCATAGTGTATCTCATATTCTTCGCAAAGCAGATCTCCAAGCATTTCGCGGTTGCTTTCGATATCATCGGCTATCAGGAGATGCTTTCGCGGTTTAAACACAGGCATTTCTACAATCGTTACCGCACAGTATCCGCGATAAATGATCTGACGTGCTGTAAAACGGAAATGTTTACCGTTCAGAGGATTATCGAATTCGCCTTCGGCGATCATACCGTCCACGGCCGCGCTCCTGATATCCCGATACCATTCATATCCAAGATAAGGAAATAATTCCCGGGCAGTATGTCCGAGCACTTCATTTGCCGCATGACCGAAGTATTCCTCGTACCTGTGATTGACATAAAAGAATACCGCATCATGTTGTCCGCTGTGCTCCGCATATGTCACGTGAAATACTGCATACGCTACAGGAAGGTCATCAAACATATAAAAGAGCTCCAGCGCATGGTCGATTCTGCTCTCTGCAGAAATATTCTGATCATAATCCGCAAGAAGACGCATTTCGGCGTTTTTATTCTGTTCCTCAAGACTCAGATACTCTGAATAAAACGCATAGCCGACGGAAAGATAAAGAGTGACCGGCTTCCCATCGATTTCACGGACTGAATTGCCGACATCCTTTATCTTCATGCGCAGACCGGCAGCCTCTTCTCTGCTCTCAATCTGCTGCAGCACTGTAAAATTTCGTCCGGCATATCGTCCGACAATGCTCCTGATTCCAAAAGCCTCATTCAGCGCATGTCCGAATGTGCTCAGAACCTTATCGCCGAAATCATAACCGTACTGTTCATTCAGTGTGCTGAAATCGTTGATCTCGATGTGAATGCGCACAAAATCAGTGCCGCGCAGATAATACTCGTCCCTGAAAGCCTCCGCTTCCTCAGCAATGCCGCGGGAATTGAGAAGACCGGTAAGCAGATCTCTGCGCGTGATTTCTCCTGCCCTCTGATCATCTGAGTTAAGCGATTTTCTGTCTGTAAAAAATCCCATCAGTCCCGTGATCTCACCATTAGCATCATAGAGAGGCATCTTGCTGGCGAGAATAGCTATGTTTTCTCCGTGACTCATGCAGTTTCCGGACACATTCCGGAAGCTTGTACCCTCATGTATGACCCTGTATTCATCATTCATAAACAGATCCGGATGCACATGCCAGCCCAGTTCTTCATCATTCCTGCCGATGATCTCGTCTGCAGATGAAAAACCGTAAAAATCCAGAAAGCCCCTGCTCGCACCGAGGAAGCGGCGGTCGCGATCCTTCCAGAACAGCCGGAAAAGGTCTGAACGTATGAGATTGTTCCACAGAAGTCCCGGAGCATACGGTCCGTCCTCACCTGACCCAAGGTGATTTTTCTCAATCATTTTTTTCGCTGCTTCATGTACATTACGTACAAGCATAAAATAATTCTCGTCATCGAGCTTAAGCAGTGTATATTCCTTCCAGGCATACTGTCCATGGCGAACACTGGACCGGAACAGCTCAGAGATACTTATGTCCCCGCTTTCACCAAGACACATGACAACATGCTCCGGATCAAACATGCGGATAAACCTTTCCCTGTCCTCCGGATATATGTATCTTTCGGCATATTCATCACCCAGCTTTTTTATGCCCTCCCTGTTGGAAAGAATATCCTCCCTTGTGTCCGTGTAAAGCGGCCTTATACTGTCATTTTTATAATTAACGAGCGTAATGCGCTCGTACAAAGCATAGATCTGACGTACGGAATCGTCCAGATAATCTGTATTTTCCGACTGTGTGTCCTTTGTAAGATTAGTGATGGAGATCAGGACACAGAACTTGCTCTCCGTCACGGTCATGCGGCGTGCTTTGATCTCGAAATACTGATCGTTTATCGCGAAGAGCATCCTGCCTTCCCCGTTTTCCCTTACGGAATCCATAAGGTTGATGATATTCCGCGTTATCATGTGATACGGCTGAGGCTGACAGAGCATTTCCGGCGTAAATACTCTGGTAAACATTCCCGCGCTGCGGGCTGTCTCTTCAAAGGCCGTATTGTAAAACAGCACCGTAAAATGCTTTTCGGTGAATTCAGCCAGTGCCAGAGGTATGCTGTTGAGCTGTCTTGCAGTGTCGATCGAGTTATACTCATTCCTCTTCATGAACGGAACAGCACTCAGATAGTCGATCATACCGATTTCATCGTAGTATTTCCTTTCCTGAGGGAGCTCGATACGTATCCCCTGTTCCAGTATATTCTCTATAGCCCTGTCAAACGGCATCGGCTTACCGAAATAATATCCCTGGACCTTTTCACAGCCGACATCACGAAGATATTCAAACTGTTCCTCAGTCTCCACACCCTCCACAAGAGTGTGCAGATCAATGACCTTTGCCATCCTCACTATTGCCGCTATGATTCTCTTTGACCGCAGATTAAACGGCCTGAGAAAACTCATATCCAGCTTGAGTTCATCGAAGATAAAATCCTTAAGTACGTTCAGAGAAGAATATGCGCTGCCGAAATCGTCCATCCATATCTGATAACGCGCAGAGCGAAAGCGGTTTACTACCTCCGTCATGAGCTCCTTCTGTTCCGCCATAACGCTCTCAGTGATCTCAAAATATATAAAATCGTGAGGGATCTGATAATCGCTGACGATATCATCCGCGATCGTAAAAATATCGCACAGCGTAAAATCGAGGCGGGAGAGATTAACGGATACCGGGATCGGTGTCTCCCCGTTCGCTATCGAGCTGCGTATCCCTGCACATACCTGTCTGAGGATCTCGGCATCCAGCAAATGTATCAGCCCATGCATCTCCAGCACAGGGATGAATTCATCCGGATAGATCATGCCTATCTCCGGATCAATCCAGCGCGCAAGCGCCTCAAAGCTGCAAAGCTGCCTGTTGGACGTGCGTATTACCGGCTGATAATAAGCCCGGATCTCTCGGTAGTCTATTGCCTTTTTGAAGTTTTGCAGTATGAATGCTTCGAGATCTCTCCCCATAGTCTCTCATCCTTCCTGTAGACGCTGTTGTAAATACAGCTATGCTTTACATCCTGTAATCCGCCATGCCCGTCTCATGCGCACGGCTCTTTTACAAATAGTATACAGATATTGTTTCAAAATGTATACATATTTTTTGTGTCAATCCACTTTCACTCAGCATTTGAGCGAAATACTCTGCTTATCATCATGAGCTGCGTTCAGTGCAACATTCATAGCCTGTAAGGCAGTGCCGTCCAGAGAAGGCTTCCGTCAACGAGAGTGCTTGGCTCGTCGGTTTTGTCTCCTTATGGTATACTATATGTAAAAGCCGGTATGAGGCCGGAATGTTATGGAAACAATTCAGCAAACGACTGACAGCATGCATCATAGGAGGAGCACTATGGACGCAGTTGAAATAATCATAATCATATTATCATCTGTCCTGGTTATAGCTGTATTCGCTTACTCGATCAGGCAAAACAAGGATGAGAAAAGACCTCCTGTAGACTTTATCAGGGAGTTTTTCAATCACTTCGGCGATGGTTCGAATTTCAGAAGGTAAAGAGGTAACGGCTCAACGATCGGCCGCCTGATGCCAGGTTTACGAGGAGTCTGCAGATTCTCCGCAATTTAAAAGCCCTGGTTTGCCGGGGCTTTTATCATCATATGTTTCCAATCGTTGCCACGATGACCGCTTTGATCGAATGCATTCTGTTCTCGGCTTCGTCGAAGACGACAGAGTTCTTTCCCGAAAAGACCTCTTCTGTGACTTCACGTATGTCGTATCCGAGTTTTAACTGTTCTGCCGCCATCGTAGTATCGAAATTGTGAAATGAAGGCAGGCAGTGCATGAACAGGCAGTCCGGATTGCCTGTTGATTCCATGAGTTCTTCTGTAACCTTATAAGGCGTGAGAAGTCTGACGCGCTCCGGGATCTGATCCTCTTCACCCATAGAGGCCCAGATATCTGTATATATCACATCCGCACCCCTGAGGCACGCGGGATCCGAGCTTACTGTTATCTCGGCTCCTGTCTCCGCCGCGACGGCTTTTGCCTTTTCAAGTACGCCCTCATCCACCTGTTTCGCCAGTTCCTCAGGACCATAGGCCGCGAATTTCATTCCCATTTTTGCGCATCCGTACATCCAGGCATACGCCATGTTATTGCGTATGTCTCCGACAAAAACGACTTTGATTTCAGACAGCGGCCTGTCGATATGTTCCTCTATCGTCATTATATCAGCGAGTATCTGCGTCGGATGATCTTCGTCCGTAAGACCATTCCACACCGGCACGCCGGCATTGGCTGCAAGCTCTTCAACTACAGCCTGGCTGTAGCCTCTGTATTCTATCCCGTCATAGAATCCGCCGAGCACTCTGGCCGTATCAGCTATACTTTCTTTCTTACCCATCTGTGAACTCTTTGGATCAAGAAAAGTCGCATATCCGCCCTCATCTGCTGCGGCAACCTCGAATGAGCACCTTGTCCTCGTCGATGTTTTCTCAAACAGCAGCACTATATTCTTACCGGCGAGCAGGTCTCCTCTGATACCGGCTTTCTTTTTTGCCTTTAGTTCCTTTGCAAGGTCAAGGAGATATCTTATCTCCTCCGGTGTAAAATCCATCAATGTCAGGAAACTTCTTCCCCTAAGATCTATTCCCATACTGTCCCTTCTTTCTCTTACAGAAATATCAACTCATATAATTGTTAATAGTACGAGACAAGTATAACACATTTTGTGTAATATCACTAATTTTCATTTCTGTGATTCATATGCAAAACAAAAAAGGTTACTATTCAGCACTCGGCCGGTCCCGAGGTATGCTGTGAGCGAAATACATCTGCGCATCAGCATTCGGCGGAGTGAAGATGCAATGCACGAGTACGCGGCAGTTCGAACGCATGGAGTTGTGCAGCCCGAAGCGTAGCGGAGTCTGCAAACTCCTCGTGAGAACAGAGCGGCGGAGTAGCAGTGCACTGAACGCAGCTCATGATGATAAGCAGAGTATTTCGCTTATGTATGAATCTGGCTGCT
>CACYHR010000051.1 GCA_902774265.1 uncultured Eubacteriales bacterium | reverse complement strand
CAGTGTCTTGTGTTCAGAGAACTTGAATACAGGACCATCGATGCAGACATACTTGTCATTGATGCGGCAGTGTCCGCACTTTCCGATCCCGCAGCTCATTCTTCTCGAATCCGAGATCCATACGTTATCTTCACTGAGGCCTCTCTTGACGAGTTCGATCATGGAGAACCTGATCATCGGAGGCGGGCCTACTACAATAGCCTTGCACTTGCTGATATCTCTGATTGGGATATCAGGGATATACTTGGTGACCAGACCGACCTTGCCCTCATAACCTTCAGGCGCGCCATCGACAGTAAGTGTCAGGTCGATCTTCTCAGCCCAATCCTTTAGATCTGCCTTGAACATGATCTCTCCCGGGTCCTTGAATCCTGCGATCATATGTACGTCTTTCGCACTTTCAGTCTCACACAGATACTGAACTACGCCTCTTACTGGCGAAACAGCCGTACCGCCGACAACGATGATCAGCTCTCCGCCTTCATACTCATGAACATCAAAGCCATTGCCGTAAGGTCCGCGGAGGAATAGGCTGTCGCCTGCCTTGAAGTTTTCAAATAGATAATCCGTAACTTTTCCTACAGCTCGCAGCGTCAGGTCTACGTAATCAGGTCCGATTCCGCTGACCGAAATAGGGCATTCTCCGACTTTAGGGATCGAGATCTGGAAAAACTGGCCAGGCTTTACATCCCCAACGTAAGTAAATCTGAAAGTCCATTCCTGAGCCGTGTGTTTTATAATATCCTGAAGCTTTGAAGGAACAGGTGTATATTCATTCTTTCCGCAGTTACACATTCTCTGTCACCTCCTTCACTCTCGCGTTAAGTTTGTTGATGCAGTTCGCAAACGAGATGTACTCAGGGCATACAGTATCGCAACGTCCGCAGCCTACGCACATATCGTAGCCAAAGCGTTTTCTGAAATCGTACACCTTGTGGAGCACCTTGAATCTCATTCTCTCGCCGTTGGTCTTTCTCATTACCAGACCGCCGGCTACATCGGTATATCCGTCTACCATGCAGGAAGCATTAACGCGGCGGCGTTCACCGACTCTGCCGTTATCAGTATAGAAAATATCCTGAATGGTAAAGCATGTGCAGGTCGGGCAAACGAAGTTGCAACGCCCGCAGTTGACACAACGCTTGGTGTACTCATCCCACATAGAGTCCTTGAACAACTCTATAGGTACTTCCTCCGGCCTTTCGACCCTGAACTCTGCCTCTGTCACACAACGAGGCTCAACATTATCTTTTGCACCGCCTGCGCTTTCAAATGCGCCAAGCAGGTCTTCATCCTTGACATCGCAGTACACCTTTCCGTCGATCAAATCTATCGAGAAAGCATACTCATCTGTCTTATTGCTTCCCATGTCTACGCAGAAGCTGTTCGGACAAGCCTTTCCGCATCCGATCAGAGCGAATTTCACTCTGTCTCTGAGTCTCTCATAGAACCAGTCGTTGTTCGGCCCGTTACCCGTATACATCTGATCGAGTCTCTTCACCGCATGGATATCACAGCTTCTCATCAGCACAATTACAGGACGGGCATCATAGTCTGCCTCTTTAATCTCATCCTCTGTAAAATAGAACATAGTCTCTGAAAGAGGTATCAGGATCTCCTTAAAGGAGTAATCCGAACGTTCCTCCAGCTCTGCATCTTCGATGCGGCTGATGTAGTCGTAGCGGATCACGTCAGTGTCTCTGAAGCGGCCCTCTCCGACTTTTAACACCGGCGCGAATATCCTGTACTTACTTTCAAGAGCTTCGAGGACTTTGTTGAACTCTTCAGTCTTGTAAACAAAACCCATCGTATCCCTCCGTTTCTGCATTAATCTACACATTATTACATCGACATATATAAAATTAGGGCACGTCATTTTATGAGCAATGTCCGTACCCAATTCGATTATATATGCATTATTTTTTGATTTCCGTAACCATGGTTACGCGCTGGGTTTGTATATAAAAAAACCATAACACTACATCTGTTTCAGCTGAAAGCTAATCCAGTATCCTTCCGTCTCTTGAAATAGTGACTACCTGCCACGGTATGAATTTGCCGCTGTTTCTGAGTGCGTTCTCCACCACAGCAAGGCACCTCCATGCGTACAATAGTCACACTCTTTATGTCGTTATTCCTGATAATGTCTGTAAGTTTCTCGCTGTAATCTATCGCATCAAGTTTAGGGCAGCCTATGACAGTGATCTTTCCCTTCATGAAGTCCTCATGCATGTTTGCGTAAGCATAGGCTGTGCAGTCGGCAGCTATCAGCAGCTTTGCCCCATCGATCTGGCTCTGCTCAAGTGTGCTTTCTTCCTGCGTCGCTTTGAACTGCATCATCTTTGATCCCGGGCATCCACCCTCATGTACATGCTCCATCATCTTCTTCTCCTCTTTCTTTGCCTGCGCAGCTTTGACCGCAGCTTCATCATACTCTGGTGCTTCTCTTTCCTCGAATGTGATCGCTCCTGTCGGGCAGTTCGGCAGACAGTCACCAAATCCGTCGCAAAAGTTCTCTCTTACCAGTTTTGCCTTTCCGTCCACCATATCAATGGCACCTTCGTGGCAGGCCTCTGCACACAGTCCACAGCCGTTGCATTTCTCTTCATCTATATGGATTATCTTCCTGATCATCGTGGTATCCTCCGTATTGCTTATGTCTTGTTTATCCAATGTCAGTATAGTAAAGTTTGTATTGTAAGTATGTGGTTATAACCACATTTTGAAAAATTGCAAGAGTTTTTATGGATAAGGATTTACTTAAAAAGACTGTTATATTCCGCGGTATGAATGATAATGAGCTGGATACGGCTTTATCTGCACTTAAGTCATCTGAAAAGGAATTCTTAAAAGACGAAGTCATTTTGCATGCCGGAAGTACAACAACTACGATGGGATTAGTGCTTGAAGGCAGTGTTCGTATTGAAAGCAATGATATGTGGGGAAACAGGACTATTCTGAGTCATGTAGGACAAGGTCATGTATTTGCGGAGACATATGCTATGGCCAAAGATGAGCCCATGCTGGTCGATGCAGTTGCAAACGAAAAATGCAAAATATTGATGCTCCGAATAGGATCTCCTGGAGCGTATAGCCAGGATCCATCCCCTTGGAGACTCAAGGTGATCACCAACATACTGGATGTGTTCATGCGTAAAAACCTTATTCTGGCGGGCAGAAACTTTCACACTTCGCCGAAGAGTATACGTGGCAGAGTAATGGCCTATCTGAACAGCGTATCTCTGCAGGAAGGCTCCAATGAATTCGATATTCCTTTCGATCGTCAGCAGCTGGCAGATTACCTGAATGTAGAGCGTACCGCCTTATCCAAGGAGCTTGGAAAGATGCAGAAAGACGGATTGATCAAAACAAAAAAGAGACATTTCATCCTCTTGTTACCTTTTTCTTCATCTGATTCAGTATCGCGCAAAGATGTACGAGTATAAGACTCTTTTGAGGAAACCTTACCATCCACCACAGACCTCCAGGAAATCGGAGAGCTTATTTATTGACAGCAACACAGTTTTCGTCCATAATGGAATTGAAATCCAATATAGTCGGAGGAAGTTGTTATGTATCTTCATAGAGCAATTGAAACTACCATCCTTAAAGCAGAGCATCAGACCAAAGCAATTCTGATCACAGGAGCAAGGCAGGTCGGTAAATCAACGACTATCAGGAAACTCTACCCTGGCTACACCTATATCACTCTTGACGATGAAAACTATGCTGCACTTGCGAGGAATGACAGCACGCTGTTTTTCCGCGACATAAAATATCCGGTTATTATTGATGAAGCTCAATATGCCCCTGAACTGTTCCGTGCAATCAAGAGGATCGCTGATGCGGACAACGCAAAAGGCAAATTCTTCCTTACCGGCTCTCAGTCGTATGAACTCATGAGCAGCGCTTCAGAGTCTCTTGCAGGAAGGGTCAGTATTATTGAGATGGGCGGTCTGTCTCTCAGAGAGCTGTTCCATGTTGACTTTGACATGCCGTTTATTTCTGATGATTCCTATATCCGGAAGCGCAGTGAATGTATTGTACCTTACTCTGATATATGGTCTGTTATTCACAGGGGATCCATGCCGGAGCTTCTTGATCCTGACCGTGACTGGGAATGGTTCTACCGGGATTATGTGCGCACATATCTGGAGCGCGATATACGGAGAATAATAAATATAAAAGATGAGATCAAATTCAGGAATTTCCTCACATGCCTGGCGGCCAGATCCGGTGAACTATTGGTGTATCAGGAACTGGGGAACGAGGTCGGCATCGACATCAAAACAGCTCAGAGCTGGGTATCAGTAATAGCTGCATCCGGACTTGTACGGATCATTCATACATACCAGAACAACATCATAAAACGCGCCATAAAAACTCCGAAGCTATTCTTTATGGACACAGGTCTTCTATGCTATCTGACAGGCTGGAGCAACCCGGATGTACTTAAAAACGGCGCGATGTCAGGCAGCATATTTGAAACATTCGTAGTTTCTGAGATCCTGAAAAGCTATAGTAATTCAGGCAGCGGAACTGACAGCATTTATTATTACCGCGATAAAGACAAGAAGGAGATCGATCTGCTGATAGAAAACGGCAATACCATTCATCCTGTTGAAATCAAGAAATCGGGATCAGTCAGTAAAGACTGGATCAAAAATTTCAGCGTTCTGGAGAAGATTCCGGGAAAGCAAGTGGGCCGCGGTGCTGTGATATGTCTGGCAGAAAACCGTCTGCCGATCAATGATAGTGTAGATGCACTCCCGATAGAATATATTTGAGGAAAGTATGAGGAATGGATGGGATGATGTCGCTCAACCTCCTCTCTTTACTGGGTTTCAGGCTCCGAACCAGGGTTCGAGTCCCTGATCATCCACCACTCAAGCCGATGTAATTATAACACATCCAACGCATCTAACGCGTTGGATGTGTTGGATTAGTTCCTATTTTACTTTCACCCTGCACTCGGCGATTTTCGACCTTGCCTTGTAATTCTCATTGCCGGATGCCCTGACCCTGATCTTCACCTTGAAAGATCCCTTTTTCAGACCCTTTCTGACTGTAATGTCTCCTGTTTCCTTATTGACATGGAAATACTTTCTGAATTTCGGCTTGCCAACACCGGCAAGTTCATAGGTCAACTTACCCTCTGCTTTGCGGATCTTCAGCGCTTTAGTCGCTTTCACAATTTGCTTTGTTTTCTTCAGCTTCTTCGCCTTCAGCTTGACCGTTCTGCCTTTGACCGACAGAGGATTCGTCCCCTTGCTGACAGTCACCATGCAGGTTTCTGTCGCGCCGCCCGCGTCTGTGACCAGAATCTGCGTAGATCCGACGCCAAGGGCTTTGACGGTTCCGTCCGCTTCGACATATGCAATTGACGGTTCACGGGATTCAAAGGTAAGTCCGGAGGTCAGCGGCTGTCCGTTAAAGTCGTACATCCTGATTTTTTTGGTTTTGCCGCATGCCAGCCGGATATCACCGCCCAGATACTGGAGGTTGTCCGCTATGGATACGGCCAGTTCAGATTCATGGATAGGATTAGATCCGTTCAGGAGCGGCGTAACCGAGCAATCTCCCTCACCGGTGATGCAGAGCATCCCGTCCTCTCCGATACAGGCATTCTCATTAGCACCGTTCAGGCGGAAGGTGACACCATCCAGCGGGCCAGTCCAGGGATCCCCATACTGATCTAATCCTCTGACATAGGACATCAGATCGTATTTGAATTCCGTAGTCGCAGGGCTGACCATGAGCCTGGTTCCCTCAGGATGAGCTTGAAGGATAGTGATATCTGTCAGCTGCCTTGCCGGACGAACCGTGATTTCAAACCAGTCAGAATAAACATCCGCTGCGCCGCTTCCGGCGTTGCTGACAACCGCCCGGACATGATATTTTCCTTCCTTGAAGAGATGAATATCGCCGTCGCTTTCCACCGTGATACCATCTCCCGGCAGATTCTCCGACTCCCAATAGAAGGATTTCATGACCTGTTTGTGCGTTGGATCAAAGGCCTTGGCCATAAGGATCTTATTAAGGTTCAGTCCCTCATCTCCTACACAGCCATCAAAATCACCGGATACTTCCACACTTCCCTGAAAAGCTTCTTTCTTCACGTTGATTTCAATAACCGGCGCCGGGAGATTATCCTTGGAGGTTATGGATCCCGTATCCTTCTTGGACAGGTACTCCACATCATCATTCATCTTCCATGTGATGTAGTCTTTGCCCGATGCGTAGGTGGTCAGAATCTGATCCCCTGTAGCGTCTCTTTTGATATCGACACATGTGGATAATGCCGGTTTCCCCAGATTATCACAAACGATCCATTGTCCGTGTGTGGATCTGAATGCATAGTAAGGTATGTTGTTTCTGTTCAGGCAGCTGATTTCCAGCTGTTTGTCCAGATCCATGGTTCCGCCGGAGGTGATATCATAGGACGCTTCGCCCTTTTCCAGCACAAATCTTGCCGGCAGATACAGGGGCACTGCTTCATTCAGCGTACTTGTATTGGTCTTATAGTTGACAGCGTATTTGCATCCGCAGGACATCATCGGGATCTTCGTTGCCTGGGCCGCCACAGCCGCCCTGACTTTGTCGTTTGTCGCCATGTATCCGCTGTTCCAGTTTGTACCTATATTGGTGGTATTGTAGTTGCCGCCTCCGTGGTTGATCCAGTAACGATGGACCACACCGCCGGATTCCGCATCCCCCCTGCCTGTGCTTTTATTATCGATTGCCCGCAGGTGAAGGTTTTCGTTGGCAGAAACACCGGTGTTTGAATCTCCTCCGATGATATTCAGATAGTTGCCCTGTTCATAACCAGCGGTATCGAACAAACAGAGCAGACCGCCATCAGCATATACATTTCCTGTAAGTGCGAAAATCGCAACCTTGTAGCTGACCTGGACCGGTGTATCATAGTCGGACTGCAAGGTCTGATCCTTTGACCCCTGTGTCACCGAGATGTAGGTCTGCGGCGGTTCCGGAACAGACTGGGTCGTCTGTGTTTCTTTTTTGTGGTTCTCTGTTGTAGAATGACCCTCCTTAGCGGAGTACATCTCCTGGAAACTGAAGCTGACACTGGTCTCCATATGCCCCAGCACACTGGACCAGGGCATTACATCCGAGCCCCAGGTCAGTGAATGATTTATGGTCTGTCCGAAGGTCTTCTCCGAAGCTGTTTCGAAATCATTGGTCAGAGTGGATTCGTAGCTCTCGATCCTTGTCACGCTTCCATCAGTGGAGTTGCCCGAATTATTGGTCAGCTCCGACCCCGAATTATCCGATGACTGTGATTCGTAGCTGACACCGGGCGCGCCTGCCTTGATCTGCTCCGGCGTGAGCCCGTCTATGGAGGATTTGTACTTCAGATTCTCTGCCTGGATAGCACAGGGATGAAAATCGTAGAATGCAATACCGAAGGAGTCATATTCAAAATCATTGAGTGAAAATGGATAGATGGATGTCACGATTGAATAAACCACGGTGTTGTTCTCTGTTTTGTCATCCGCCATTTCCTTCAGAGCATTGCCGGAAGGTCCGCCCTTTTTCAGAATATCGGACCCATGCAGATTCCTTCTACCGATCTGGTTTGCGATCTGATCCGCCATCACCTGCCGAACGCTGCCCAGTGAAGAAGCCACCTTTATCCCGCTTTTGACTAAGCTTGACTTGCTTTTAGATCCCTTGTTCACTGCCCCGGCCTTATCCTTCAGATAGTCCCGGATCTCACCGCAGGAATTGTCTCCAGGATTGCTGGTATTAAAATGATTATCATAGCTTTCAACAGATATGGTTGCACACTTACCAGAAGTCCTGAAACACCCGTTGGCGATCTCCACCCAGTCATCCAGCAGGTGATTCTTCACAAGGCTGGTAATTGTTGCATCATCCAGAGTTTTTTTGCTTCCCCCTGCCACATCATAGAAGGTATATGGATCAAGCGTCAGCCGGGTATAATACTTTTTCTCCGGATCCATCTGAATATTCTCTGCTTTCTGTGCCATACCCCGGATCTGCGGTTCTCCGCTGTCTGCAAATGCCGGTGAAGGCAGAAAGAACGACATCATGCATATAACAAGGACCGTTACGATTAGTTTGTGTTTCAACATGACTCATCCTCCTTGTCTACTTGACTTGTACTTTAAAGATTACCGTCTTCCACTTGGATTCCTGATAGCTGGCATTGCCTGCCGCCCGTACTTTGACTGCCACTTTATATGTGCCTTTCTTTATGGTTTTGATGACCCCGGTTTTCCCCTTCCTTCACTTCACTTTTATCGTTACTGTCACGTTTTGACTGGCCGGCTTGTATTTCTCGTCTCCGGCAGCCTTGACTTCGATCGTCAGATGGTAGATACCTTTCTTCAAACCTTTCTTTACTGTGATATTGCCGGTCTTGCTGTTAACGGTGAATTTCTTCGCGTATTTCTTCCGGTCCACGCTGACCTTACTGTATGTGACGATGCCGCGCGCTCCTGTAACAGTCATCGCTTTCTTAGATGTAATCGTCTGTGATTTCTTCTTAAGCTTCTTCGCGCTCACTTTGACAGTTCTTCCTTTGACCGCAAGAGTATTGTCCGGTTTGTCGCCCTTGGAGATCCTGACTTCCTCTGCCGGCTTTGCAGTATCCGCCTTGTCATAGAAAGTCTCTACTCTGATGTATTCCAAGCTGCCCGGGACGCTTGCAAGACTGATTGCGGAATCATCAGGAACGAGGCACATGGTATCATCCATGAATTTGAATCTAGTCATTTTGTAGGAGGCGTCATATTTCTTTGCCTTTTTGTCCTGCCTGCCGGTATTTGCAGCAAATGCCATGCCGCCGGAGGCTTTGCTCACGATACTGTATTTCGTATCATCAAGATCCATCTCCGCACTATTACAGAGAATGCCGTATGTTTCTTCGCCGCTATAGGATGACACGCTGACATCTGTATCAGAATTACTGATTGTGAGCCTGCCCTCACCCGCAAATCCGCGGACAACGCCTCTATTGTGCATATCGCAGGTAAGCTTACTTTCGTTCTCAATGATCATATTTCCCTGCAGATAGATCCCGTTGGCATCCGTCACATTCTGAGAATCCAGGCGGACGCCGATCTCACTGTGGTTCAGCGTGATCGAACCCTGATCACCCGCATCCAGAACGCCGAAGTAATTATAGGCGTAATCCTTCTCGCCTTTCTCAGCATCCAGATCGATCATAATGCTGCTGTCCTCCGCTTCGATGGCTCCGGCTTCGGAGAAGATGATCCCGCCGAAGGCCTGAAGATCAGCATCATATGGTATGAACCGGTCCGGGGATGCATGGCAGTGGATATTGATCTCCGCACCTGTCATTGTAAGCAATCCATACAGGAACATGGATCCCTTATTTGTGCTGCCGTTTGCAACATGCGGCGCTGTCGAATCTATATCTATCACCGCTCCCTCTCTTGCGAATATCTGTCCGCGGCTCTCGATACCTGTACCGTTGACTTTAAGATCGAGATGGCGTCCTTTATCCACGTAGAGATTGCGGCAGACGATGCCGTCACAGAAATGGTCTGCTGCCGGCGTGATCACAACATCCGTATCAAATTCCAGATCCGCTTCAGTGTAGATCACGTCCGTTCCGCCGCAGAGTCTGAGCTTGCCGTTGCCGTCAAATCTGACCAGAGGCGGTTGTGCTTCTTCGTCATCCGCATACAGATATGCCGCCAGAGTGATTCCACTGGCATTGTACGCCTCATCATAATAATTATTCCTGATAATGCAGTCACCGTCCAGATGGATCTCATACTCATCTGCTTCACTGTTGCGGCGATCCAGCGTCAATCCGAAGGATGGTGACAGTGTCGAATCAAAGACTGCATTCGGCGTTTCGATCTTCACGTTCTTCAGGGTAATATCAGAGCCGTTTCCGTCAAATTTGACCGTCCCGCTGCCAAGCTGTGTCTTCGCAATGTCAAATGTCTCGCCCGGCATGACGGCGTAATCGCCTACATAGAGCACTGTCTTGTCTTCCTGCGGATTGGCGATGGTGATGCTTGCCGGCCGTGAAATGGTCTCCTTGCCATTTTTGCCTTTGATGATGCAGGTGACCTTGCCTTCCGGATCATCCTGCATGGTTGCAGGCAGCACCAGTGTATTCGTCGATGCAGATGTCCCGTCCAGCCTGAACACATGGACTCCGTCGGTGTATTCCCATCTGTAGGATTCCACACTGCCCGGATCCGCTACCTCTACATGGAAGCTCGCTCCTTCCGGGTAATTCACGGTGGCAGATTCCGGCTGTACTGTGATAACAGGACCCTCGCTGCTCTCTGCCGGCGCTGCCCAGGCAGATCCGGCCGTGCAAATGATGATGACGGCGACTGCAATCAGTACCGTCAATCCCTGACTGATATTTCTGATCAGAATGTTTTTCATGGCTATGACCTCCTTTTTCTTTTTTCTCTGTACTTCTCTGTAATCATGGTAAGTATGATTCCTGCGGTGAATGCGATCACCGCCGTCAGAATATACCCTCCGGCCTTTGCAGAAAGAAGAAACGAACCCATCTGTTCCTGACTGTCTGCGGGCATTGCGCCTCCTTCTATACCGGAAATAAGCAGGGTCAGCGTACTGATGGTGAAGAGTGAACAGATGGCGCATAAGCCGGCCAGCCGTTTTTCACGTCTCTGCTGGATCTGCCTGCTCCGTCGCATGATTTCTTTCAAGGCTTCGTCTGTTTCGTATTTCATGTTACCTCACCTGCCTGTGCATCTCATAAGCTATGCATATGCCTGCTTCGATGGTTGCTCCTACTATATCAGTTGCATTTTTTTCGAGGATTCCCCCGGAATTTATTGTTTTTTTATGTTTTTCTTTATCAAAAAAGACCGTCTCCTGTTGTGGAAACGATCTCTTCCTGTGCCGCTCTGCCTGTCAATGCTCCCGAAGGTACAGCTTTCTGTAAGGCAGGTACATAAGCACTGCCGTGAGCATGGGCAGGATATATCCGATATATGATGTGATGCCGGGCTGTGAGACCAGCAGATTATACAGACCGTGAAAGGTCATGGACAGGGCCAGGGCTCCCATGATGCTTGCCGCAGACAGGGCATTGAATCGTCTGAAGATCGTAAGACCCATGGCAAGCGCCAGTACGCTGACGATATGCATTACACCCACAGCCAGACCCCGGATCATGATGAAGGACATGCTCCCGGCCCCCACGGAAAGGATATAGCAGCAATTCTCATATATTGCAAAACCGGTACCTATCCCGGCAGCAGAAAGTATCAGATCATCATCCTCCGGTTCCAGCAGGAACAGATAAAACAGGATCGGCATCATCTTCATGGTCTCTTCCACCACAGGTGAAATGAATATCGCGGTGTCTCTTGCTCCCATGCCGCTTGCCGCGTTGATAAAGCCGCTAATATAGGCGGCAAGAAGACATACTCCCATGCCAGTCAGAAACGAAAGCAGAAATCTTCTGGTTGCACCTCTTGTGAACAGGCATGAGATGATCAGCGGGATCGCGATACACAGGAGAATATTCTCAGCATAAATCATCCTTCACCACCACCTTTCTGAGGGAGACCGTCATGATCGGTATCACGGCCGTTACAGCAATTTCCGCGGCGAAATACATGGGCTCCACGCTCATGTACATGCAGCTTTCGCCCCATGCAAAAATTGTGCAGCACAGGCAGAACAGTGCCTCAGGCTGTGCCTGTCTCTTCCATTCGCGAATCGTTTTGGCATAAAAGGCAATGATGCCGGCAAACATCAGGACATAGCAGCAGGCATCCACGATCCGCCTGACGCCCTGTGGAAGCACAAAAGTCAGTCCCTGCAGGATGATCAGTACAAATGACATGAATCCCAGGACTGCCCATTCTCTGCCGCTTAATATATCCGATATACGCAGTGCCCTCACGATGATACAGAAAAAGTATCCGCAGACGATTCCTGTGATAATGTCCTGCACCCATTCGCCGGACCAGCCGATCCAGAGGGCAGCGCTGGCTGCCGCGAAGAGTGCCGCCAGGACCATTTCACGCGCGGCTCCGGCGATACCTCCCCGGAATACTGATGCAAGTGAGGCGGCAAGCAGCAGAAAAAACGCCCACTCTCCGATCTCATTGACGGCAAACGGCATCCGCGTTTCAGGCCTGATCACGATATATGCGATCCAGTAAAGATCGCTCAAAAGAAGGCTGATCAGTGCAAAGGTGTAGAGCAGCGCCGTCACCGGCGTCCTGCTGCTGCGAAACAGATGAGAAGACTGCCAGATCGACCAGAGCAAAGCCAGGACCTGCAGGTAACAAAAAAATGTCGTAAACGCAACCGAGTTCATTGCCTTTCCTGCTCCTTCTCCCGTTCGATCGTTTTTAATCTGCGATAGTGTATGCTGAAAAGTGTCACGAATACTCCTGCGAGAAATGCGACCACACCGATGACCACATACCCCACATAGGAGGTGCTGAGAATCAGGCTGCCGTAATGATCACCGATGCTGCCGGCAGATGTGTCCGCAGTTTCGGGAATAAAGGCTGCCGTGATGATCATAAGGACGGCACATGCGCATAGAGAAACCGCATCCGCCAGCACTCTGCTGCGGAGTTTTCTCTTCTCCGCGATCCGGCCCGAACGCTTCAGTATTTCTCTGATCTGTTCATCTGTTGTCCTCATCATCTTGCCTCGCTCTCAATTATCTTCTTCAGCTGACTGCGGTACCTTTCAGCCAGGCGGTAGGTCTGCCGTCTGCTTTTGCCGAGGATATGCGCCAGTTCGTCATAGCTCATGTCTTCAAAGTAGATAAGGTGCAGTGCATGCTGTGCTTCCGGTTCGAGCTGCATCATGGCACGATGCAACTGCACGCTCTGCTCATCCTGCAGAAATATTTCCTCCGGGTTGTCCGCCGGATTTGCGGCCTGCAGGAGATGGTCTATTGGCACCTGCAGATGATCAATCGACACAGTCTCAATCCTTCGCTTCCTCAGGTGCATACGCGCCTTGTTCCTCGCCACCGCAAACAGCCAGGTCCTGAATGAGCTCCTGCCTGAGAAGATCGTCCGTCCCGCAGCGACCTCTGCGAAGCTGTCCATCATTAGTTCCTCCGCATCCTCCATGTTATGGACATAGCCAAAAAGGAAGAACGTCAGTGGAGCCCTGTACCGCTCCAGCAGTATCCTCAGATCTTCCTCGCTTCGCTCCGAAAGAAAGCGATCATATATCTTTTCATCCGTCTCCATGCTATTTCTGTCCTTTAAAATGCCTCAGAGTTTAACCTGAGGCATTAGTTTTACGCTCTATCGTTCGGTAAATTATGCGTTTTACGAAATGATCCGATAATATGTATTCAATGTAACTCTGTATAAGACCGCATATACTATGTTGCAGATCTATACGCAAGCACCGGAGTATACGATCAGATGCGGATATCAAACAGTCCGTGTCTGTTGCAGTACGCGTAGAGCTTTCTGACATTGATTATCCTGAAACGGGCTTCTGCACTCCCTTCCGGATAAAGTTTGACAAACTGCACTCCCTGGTCCGATACAGCTGCGAGGAAAGAAATGTGATGATCTTTGGTCATCGGGTGATCGACTGAAACATAGTATTCATCCTCAACGATCTCAACTCGGATCCCATGTTCTGCATCGGCCGCTTCAGCTTCGAGCGGCGGCAGCGTTATTCCGCAGCAGCTTACCACTGCTTCTCCGATGGTCCGTATCACATTTCCGCAGACCGGACAAACATAGAACTTGCCTCTGGTCAGTTTGGAGGAACGATTTACATTACTGATGTCCTCGCCGGACAGCAGCTCTATCACAGAGATACCGAGTGCCTGTGCCAGCGGTTCAAGCAGGCTGATATCAGGAAAGCCCTGCCCGGTCTCCCACTTGCTTACCGCCTTGCTGCTGACATATATCCTGTCTGCCAGATCCTCCTGCGTCATTTTTTTGTTTTCGCGAAGCTTTTTTATTACAGCTCCTGTTACATATCTGTCCATGGTTTTTGCCTCCTTTACGGTATTACCCTACCATAGAGGCTACCGGAACACTACCTACGCATCGTGGAGTATGCAGTCAGAATGTCTGCGAATTCTATCATTTTATCTTCCCTGAGGTTTTTGTTTTGCTCCAAGCGCCATAGTACTTCGTTCCGTCGACTTTCGTATATGCCTGCACTTTTACATTATACTTTTTGCCGCGCTTCAGCTTACTGATCGTCGCCCTGGACGACTTTGTGGTTTTGTACTTCCACTTGCTGCTTCCCTTTACTCTGTATGCAACTCTGTAGTACGATCCGCCTTTCTCTGACGGCGAGGTTGTCATCTTCACTGTAAGCTTGCCTTTTCCGGCTCTCAGCGACTTGATCACTGCCTTTTTAAGTACCGGGATCGGACTCAGCTTGTTGTATGTCAGTCCGTAGCCTCTTTTGTATACTATCTTATCTGTATATGTCTTGCTTTCAGCATCAAATGCCGGAACATTGACAGGCAGTTTTCCTGATGCTCCGTATACACCGAATATGACTTCTGTTCCTGCAGCTATATTCGGACCGAATGCATCCTTGTCCCCGGTTATCTCACCGTATAGCAGTTTCTGTACAACATCCGCGGATGTCAGATCTACCCCTGATCCCTTCCAGCCATAGACAGCGATCGCCGCGTCAGCATCCGGATAGAGCTGAGTGTCGTACGGGAAGTTGACCGACATTACTACGGACTTCTTGCCATTCGCCTTGCAGTATTCGGTAAAATTCTTCGGGCCTGCGGATGCCCATCCCTCATATGCCATGTCGTTCATGTTATACAGCTCCGAACTCATTATGACTATGTCCGCCCAGTCGATGGCATTTTTGAGTTCGCCCTGCACTTCATGATCAGTGGACGAGAATCTGTAGAACCTGGTCCTGACTGTATCAGATACCAGTCCGGCATCCTTAGCGCGGTTAATTCCCATGACCATCTGCGCTCTCTCATTGTTGTACGGAGCCAGCATCAGCACCTTGCTATTGTCGCTCAGCCTGATCGGAAGTACATTATTATTGTTCCTGACAACTGTCACAGCCTTCGCAGCCATTTCACGCTCGAGCTCACGGTGCTCTTTGCAGCCTATGATCGAAGCAGCTTTCTCCGGTGTGTACTCTGACGGATCATACTCGAGAATACCCTTTTTCTGCTTGAGTTCAAGTATTCTTGTCACTGATTCGTCGAGGCTTGCCTCGCTCAGCTCGCCGTTTTTCACTGCCTCTTCAACGGTAGTCAGGATCTTCTCCATATCCTCAGTCCAGGTTTTCTTGTTGTAAGGAGCTTTCTCCCCGATCCTCTTCTGTGATATCGGCATCGTAACTATGTCTGCTCCGGCCTTTAACGCCTCCAGAGTCGCCTGATCCGCGTCGAAGAAATCAGAGATCCCGGCCATTACCATAGAATCGGTTACGATAACACCTTTGTAACCCATTTCTCCGCGCAGCAGATCTTTAAAAATAACAGAGGAAAGGGTAGCTGCTCGCGATTCTTCTTTCCCGGTCTTTTTTGACAGTATCTTCGTGTTATCGATCTGAGGGTACAGGATATGGGCTGTCATTATCATCTCAACGCCCTGGTTTATAGCGATCTCAAAAGGCTTGAGTTCACACTGCTTCAGCTCATCCAGACTCTTATCCACCATTGGCAGACCGTAATGCGAATCTTTGCCGGTGTCGCCATGTCCCGGGAAATGCTTGGCGCAGCCTATTATATCGCTCTTGTTAAGTCCGCTTATGAACCTGCTGCCGTATTCTCCCACTGTATCAGTATCATCGCCAAAAGACCTGACTCCGATGACAGGATTGCCCGCATTGCTGTTTACATCTATTACAGGTGCAAGCGTGGTATTGATACCTGCAGCATCAAGTTCCCGTCCTATTATCCAGCCCGAAGTCTCTGCATTGTCAGGATCGCCTGCAGCCGCAAGAGCCATATTGCCCGGGAGCCCCGTTCCGCTGCCCAGTCTGTAGACGACCCCTCCCTCCTGATCTGTGGATACTATCATCGGCAGTCCACCGTCCTTCATGGTTGCGGCCTGCATATCTTTTACAAGATTGACCGTATCTTCTGTATTCTTGATATTTTGGTCAAACAGGATGAGCGAACCGAACTGATACTTTGAGAGGAGCTCCGCAACGTCCGGATTAAGACTCGTCATATCGTAAGATTTCCCCGTTCCATCATCCCATGTGCGGAAGTCAATCATGATGCATTGCGTAATCTTCTGCCTGATGCTCATTTGTGAGACCAGATCAGAAACATTAGATTCGCTGCCGGGATCTGAGCCTCCGGTTTCCGCAAATGAGACCGCTGCAGGCACCCAGCATACCAGCATTATAACAGTCAGGATAAGTGCTATTATCCGCATCATTTTTACTTTACGACTTACAGTTTTCTGATATCCTCCTATGATCATTAACCTACTCCTTCCATATGTTTGATTATATATTATTTCTTTTTTCCTATCCATTTTATGCCCAGCATGGTAAGGTCGTCAAACTGAGGCGCATCACCCACAAACTCGTCCACCCGTGTCTTAACATGCGAAAGCAGCTCATCCGGAGCAGCATCTTCTTTTTCGTTAAGCGCCTGCACCATGCGTTCTGTGCCAAACAATTCTCCGTTTGCATCTGTCGCTTCCGGAACGCCGTCTGTATAGACAAAGAGGCTGTCTCCCGGAGCGAGCAGGAACTCGTGCTCTCTGAAATGAATTCCCTCCATAGAACCAAGCACCAGCGAGTGTTTATATATGACAAGTTCCCATTCTCCGCCGGCACGCCTGATCACAGGATGCTCATGTCCGGCATTGACAGCAATTCCCTTTCCGGTGGATATCTCAATTATCCCCATCCAGGCCGTCACAAAGAATCCTTCCGTGTTTCCTTCGCAAAGCCGGTCATTGACATAGCCAAAAACCTCGGAAGGGGTCTTGCCAAGCTGGGCAGCATTCTTGATCAGAGTTTTGGTAACGACCATAAACAGCGCTGCAGGAACCCCCTTGCCGGATACGTCTGCAATGACAAGCGCAATATGATCATCATCGACAAGGAAGAAGTCGTAAAAATCTCCGCCAACCTCTTTGGCAGGTGTCATACTCGCAAAAAGCTCAAATTCATCTTTGTCAGGAAATGCCGGGAATTCGTTCGGAAGCATATCCTCCTGAATACGAGCCGCCACATCCAGTTCGGCCCCGATCCGCTCTTTTTCCGCGGTGATCTCAGTGATTTCCTGAATATACAGCTTTGTTCTGTCTGACAGTTCATCAAATGTCTCCGCAAGCACCTCGAT
>CACYHR010000050.1 GCA_902774265.1 uncultured Eubacteriales bacterium | reverse complement strand
CATCGTCGATCTTACAGAGGTATAGGTGTTTATGAACTACGTTATTCTTGATCTGGAGTGGAATCAGCCGCTTTCACCACAACGAATGATAAGAGATCCGTTCAATCTGAGCGGAGAGATCATACAGTTCGGAGCTGTGAAGATAGATGATCTTCAGGAACTTAATATAACAGATCGTTATTCGGAGATAGTAAAGCCGGTATTCTACACTAAAATGAATAAGCATGTGACGGAGGTTACTGATCTGACTGATGAGATCATCAGTCAGGGCAGACCTTTTGAAGTTGTGTGCAGGGAATTCCTGGACTGGTGCGGTGAGGATGCGGCTTTTATAACCTGGAGCGATAACGATATCTTCATGCTGGAAGACAATATGAGTATACATGAGATGGATATCGATGATCTCCCGGAATGCTATGATGTGCAGCTGCTGTTTGATGACCAGATCACGCAGGAGGATAGGAATTTCGCGCTGTCCTATGCAATGTGGAAGTTTGAGATAAAGCCGGAACGGAGCCATGATGCTCTGAATGACGCGATAAACACGGTCGCGGTCATGAGGAAACTGGACTTCTCAGAAGGCCTTGAAGGATATGAAATATGATCAACAGGCAGATCATCATACATGTGGATATGGATGCTTTCTACGCATCGGTTGAGACCAGAGATGATCCGTCTCTCAGAGGCAAGCCGCTCATCATAGGCGCTCTGCGTCGATAGGATATTATAAGCAAGGTCTCTTCAGAGGGGATGCCGGAGAGTATATCGGCAGACTGACCAATGTGGATATCGGGATCAAGCTTATAGACGAATACCCGGCATAGCTTCACACCGGAAATGTTGGGTTTTGCTTTTTTATTGAGTAATTTTGTAGAGTCCTGAATTGTGGTATGATTATTGCGTAATTAAATATATAAAATTTTGCATGAGCTTTATACGAGGAGAGGACAGAATATGAAGAAGAACAGATTATTCGGCATCCTGCTCGGCCTCGCGCTGGTGCTGGGGCTGATGGGAGCCATGGGCGCGACGGCGTGGGCAGATGCTGTGGATACGTACCCTATTTCAACATCCGTATCACCTCAGGGAAGCGGCAGCGTAAGTGTTAAGGTAGGCAGTGATGTTGTTACAAGTGTCTCTGAAGGCGATACCGTCACTCTGACTGCAGCGCCTGAACAGGATTATCAACTGTCGAATATCAGCGCCAAAGCTATGGGTCAGGCCGATACTGCAGGCGATATCATTGAGGCGATCGGAAACGCGACCTTTGGCACTGAGATTGCGTCAGTTTCAGTTCAGGACAATGCGCTGGTTTATAAAAATGACGGAGTAGTGAAAGAAAGAATTTCTTCTGATACCGTTGTGACTAAAGACAGTGCCGGCTATATATGCACGACCGATCATTCTTCTTATCTTTTTGTTCTTGATCCTGAATATAGGATCGTTAATATACTGATAGAAAATGGTGGTTACTATTGTTCCGGTATAAGCGATAAGGTTGTGGGCAGGGACATTGATCTGACCCGGGATAGTACTGATAAGGAAAAGTACAGCTTCGGTATGCCTGCAGCACCCGTAGCGGTCAATGCAAAGTTTGCCCTCGCACAGACCCATACCCACACCGCGGGCGGGCAAACCATCACTTTCAAACCGTGGAGCGGCACCACCGGCCTTCCGACTGAGGCGGGCAATTATTATCTGACCAGAGATGTGGATCTGAGCGCTGCCTGGACGGTTCCTTCAGGCACTGTCAATCTGTGCCTCAACGGGCATAAGATCCGGAGAAAGGCCGGACTTGATAAGGATATAAAGTTCAGTCTGGTCAAGGTCAGCAGCGGAGCAGTACTGGAGCTTTTCGATGAAGACAATACCGGTGCAATTACCGGCGGATTTGCCGGTACAGGCGGAGGTGTGACTGTCAGCGGCGGCAGTTTCACTATGAACGGCGGAATGATCTCCGATAATGAAGCCGACAACGCCGCCGGTGGAGTGTTCATTTCAGGCGGAACTTTTACCATGAAAAACGGTTCGATCACCCGGAATAAATCTGCTGGTAACGGCGGCGGTGTGTTCGTTATAAGCGGAACGTTTACCATGTCAGGCGGAAGCATCAACGGGAACAGTGCTTCCGATAATAACGGACAAGGCGGAGGCATATTTGTTTCCCGCTCTGCAGGAGATAATTCATTCATTTTAAGCGGCGGAACGATCAGTGATAATGTTTCCGGCGGCGAAGGCGGAGGCGTATGTGCAAACAAAAATATCAGTCTCTCAGGCAATGCGGTCATCAGGGACAACCTGAAAGGATCTGATAAGAACAATGTATATTTAGCCGGCGGAGCAAAAATCAATGTCACCGGTGCGCTGACCAATACAACTCCAATCGGCGTGATGATGGCAAGTCCCGGCGTGTTTACCACCAGCACTGATCCTGTCAAGGCGAGCAGCTATATCGATAAATTTGCAAGTGATAGCAGCGAATACTGCGTTGAAACGAAGGACAACGAGCTGGCGCTGGCGTCAGTCGTCAAATACCCTCTCTGGGTCGGCAGCGAGCAGGTGACGAGCGGAAATAAAGATGATGTGCTCGGCGAAGCGGACGGTGCAGGCGCAACGGTAAGCTTCATTCCCGCATCAGATGGAGAGTCAGGTACCCTGACACTGAATGGCGCTGATATCAGCGGCGAAAACGGCAATTACACACAAGACGAAGTATATTATGATAATTACGCTACAATCAGAACTAAACTAAATGAGCTGACATTAAACGTAAATGCTGACAGTACGATTGCCGGTCCCGGGATAGGGATCTATCAATATGGTATATACGCCAAGGGTTGTGTGCTGACTATTACCGGCAAGAGAACACTGGTAGCTACTGTTAGCGGCAACAGAACCAGCTTTGGAGTCTATGCCGGAAATATCATTATGGATGGTAAATTATCTGCCAATGCAAAGACGACAGACTCCTGGGCAAGAAGCTGCGGTATTGCGGCCGAGAATAACATTACCATTAAAAAGGGTGCAAAACTGATAGCTTCTGGTGCCGGCGATAAGGGATCGGCGATTTACGACTATGGAACAACGAATCTGATAAATGCCATCGCCGGCATAGGCTGGACGAATGCAGAGGGCACAGAAGGACAAACAAGTATTGATGTCAATACCACCGGACAGAGCGTTTCTGCTTTGTCACAATTCAAAAAGATACAGTTCCCGGTACCGACATATACGGTTAAATTCACAGACGGACTTGGAACGATCCTGGATACTCAATATGTTGAGAAGGGAGGAGCGGCGACAGCTCCTGCGGCTCCGACAAGAGACGGATATACGTTCAACGGATGGGATACTGACTTCAGCAACGTCAGATCAGACCTGACCGTAACAGCCAGGTGGAAGCAGATCGTCGTGACCCATAAGGTGACGTTTGAAGACGGAATGGGGAAGGTGCTTGATACACAGGACGTTGTCGACGGAAGGCCTGCGACAGCTCCGACAGCTCCGACAAGAAGCGGATACATCTTCTCGGGCTGGGATAAAGACTTCAGCAGCGTTACGGCGGACCTGACTGTCAAGGCACAGTGGACACAGGAGTCTTCTAAGACAGACGCATATACAGTCGTATTCGTGTTTGGCTTCGGCAATGCTCCGGCAACAGTTGAGGTCAGCAAAGGCGGATCGGCAACGGCGCCTGCTGTTCCTCAGGTCGACGGCTTCACGTTCGCCGGATGGGACAAAGAGTTCGCCAAAGTCACATCTAATATGACAGTAACGGCTCAGTGGAAGAAAAACACCGCCGGAATCGAGCATACTGTAGTATTCGTGGATGGATACAGCGTCAACCCGCTTCGGATCCAGCGCGTCAGGGACGGCGAATCTGCAAAACCGCCAAAGAATCCTTCAAGAGACGGATATATATTTGATGGCTGGGACACGGACTTCAGCTACGTCACAACGAATCTGACGGTCATCGCACAGTGGAAACAGGGAGCAGTCAAAACCCTTACGGTCAATTCCGGGACGGTAAGCGCAAAGACCCTGGACGCAGCACTTCAGAAAGCCGGTGGCAGCAGAAATACCGTTACAACGATCACTCTCGGCAAAAAGGTAAAAAAGATCAGCAAGGGTGCGTTCAAGAATTACGGGAATGCTAAGACGCTGGTCGTAAAGACCGGGAAGCTGACGAAAAAATCCGTCAAGGCTTCCCTCAAGGGCTCGAAAGTCAGGACAGTAAAGGTCAAAGTCGGTAATAAGAAGACCAATAAAAAGTACGTAAAGAAGTATAAGAAGATCTTTACAAAGAAGAACGCCGGCAGGAAAGCCAGCGTAAAATAATAATTTAACCGATAGTAAGATAACAGCGGCCTGCGCTTTTGGGGGATCACCCCATTTACCGCAGAGCCGCTGTTATGTAGTTATTGGGTATTACTATTTCCATGTCCGCAGACGACACGCTTGATTTAGGGTACATTTTTATATAATAATAAGCAAAAAGTACCCTAAAAAGGAGTCCTTATGAAGCTTAATCATAAAATAATATCGCTGGTGATGTCTCTGGTTATTGCGGTCACATTCATGCCGACAGCGATTTTTGCATCAGCACCCAAAGACCGTCCGGCAGCATCCGTACCATGCGGGAATTGTATCCTGAACGGTTCCTTTGAAATTGTGACACCTGAGGATGTTGCCACCGGGCAGCCTGTCGCAAAGTCGTCCGCAAAGAATAGAGCTATAGATCTAAAGACGAGTGCATCTGACGATACTAAGAGGCTGCCTCTTCTGATGATTGTAATCGGTTTCGACAATGTCCCGTATGACAATAATTACGACTGGGCTTCCACGATTTTTTCGGAAAATACTGATGACTGGTCTCTTGCAAAATACTACAAAGATAATTCGCATGGGAAATTCACTTTTTCACCTGTAGTGGAGAAATCGGAATACGGCAGGAAAGGGAATAAAAATATTGCGGACAGAGTTAATGACGGTATTGTCCATGTATCTGTTTCAATGGATCATTATAACTGGATCCTGGCTGAGAATGAAAAATATCTATCCGTATGGTATTCAGCAATGCGAAAAGCTATGAATGAGGCAGATAAAGTTGTTGATTTCAGTCAATACGACCGGAACGGAAACAAAAAGATCGAAACTAACGAAATGGCACTCGGCTTTATCGTAGCAGGCGGCGAAGCATCATATAGCGAAAATCTCGATAGAGGTATCGACGATTATTTGTTCTGGTCGCATGCATCAACAATGTTTCCGACATCGGTGGATGACGTAGATGTCAGAAACTACATTGCAATTGCTGAAAACACATATTTCGATCCGGACCAGGAAGCTGTCCATGAAGACGAGACACCTTTTGCACCATACAGCACATTGGGAGAGCCGGAAGTAATCGAGCAGCCTGAAAACGCGATCCAGATAATAACAGATGTAGACGCAAGTAACGGAGGTAAATTATATCGATTCATACCGAGAAATGAGGGAGTATACTGGATCGAATCTGCGTGCACGGACAGCAATGCGGATCCCATAGCACGTATCTTTGACTCTGATGGCAAACTGATATATGTATACGACGATATATCGGACAAAAATAACAACTTCAAATTTTCTTTCTATTCTTCTTTTGATGATGAAGATTCTTCTATTGATGATGAAGAGAATTATATTGATGTGCAATTCAGCGACTGGAATGGCGGGACATCGTATCCTGTATACTTCCGGGAAGATTTCGGAAACTGGTTTGAATACGTGTATTTCGACGAAGAAGACGAAGAAGAGGTAGAAGAATTACCGGAAATGAAAGCAGGTGAAGTGCTGGATGTAACTGTAAGTGAAACAGATGGTTACAAAAGCGATACCGTCTTCATCTTCAGACCGGTCGAAAGCGGCTGGTATACGTTCTACTCAACCGGTTATCCAGAAGACAAAAATCCTATCGGACAAGTGCTTGACTCTGACTTTTATACGATCGCATCTAATGATGATGGCAGTGACGGAGGAAATCGCAACTTTAGTGTAGACTTTTATGCTGAAGAGGGTGAAACATATTTCCTGCAGGCAGGTGATCAGTATTCAAGTTCTGAATATAAAGCAGGACTTGTCAGATCAATAAAGGCTGCAGCCAAAGAATCATCCGGGAGAGCTGCGAAAAGCAGTGGACTGAATTCAGTAAAAAGTGCTGACACCGGATCAGAAAACATCCAGGCCGGTATAGGATCTTTAGCGCATGAACTCGGTCATTATCTGGGACTGCTGGATTATTATGATATATTTTATGGTGACGGCCAGGAATGGAGCCGATACGAAGTAGCATATCTGTCAATAATGGGTGACGGTGGCTGGTGTTCGGTTTCTGTTGATGGCAAAAGCACATCCAGGCCATCTTCCTTTGATGCCTATAGCAGAGTTAGACTCGGATGGGATGATGCAATAGAAGTATCTGCTGACGAAATATATACGGTGAAGCCGGATGATTTCACATCTGATTCGCCATACAATGTACTCAAAGTAAAGACTGAAGATGATGATCAGTATTATCTCATAGAAAACAGACAGTATAACGGCTGGGATGAGGGACTTAAAGAGAAATACTTCGGGAAGAACGAAAGCGGCGGTCTCGTAATGTGGCATGTTGATGAGGGGATTATCAGGCAATTTGGTGATGACAACGAGATCAATACAGCTGATCACAGACCAGGACTGATGCCGACCTACATGGAATATGATGAAAGCGATACTGCTGCATTCAAATTCATAGGCAGTAAAGCTGACCTCGGAAGGCCGTTCTTCGATAAGAAAAAGTATCTTACTAACATGTCTGCATCCGAAGGCAGACTGATCTATCTGCCTGAATATAACGGTGACGATCCTGCAGCAAGGATCCAGAGGAGGGATGGAAAAGGGCTCCTTATCTGGGGCAGCGGTGAGAACATAAGGCTTCGGCTTGTTGATAAGCCGCACGAACATACACCTGCCGCTATACACGAACATACACTTACCGCTATTGAGGCAAAGGCTGCAACATGTACTGAGGCAGGTAATATCGCGTTCTGGCATTGTACCGGATGCAATAAGTACTTCTCCGATGCGAAGGGATCAAATGAGATCCCGGAAAACGGCTGGATGATACCCGCAACGGGGCAGCATAGCTACGGAGAATGGACTGTTACCGAGGCAGCTACGGAGCTCGCGCCGGGTTCACGTGATCGCATCTGCACAGTCTGCGGTCACAGCGAATCTGAGGCGATCAGTCAGCTCTCTCCGACACTCAAGGCAGTATCTGTAAAGAAACCTGTCGCCGGAAAGATGTCCATGATCGTCAGGTGGAAGAAGCTCAGCAGGAATAAACACAGGGAGATCTCAAAGATCCAGATCCAGTATTCAACAGACAGCAAATTCAGTAAGAACGTCAGGACCGCATACGCCGGAAAGAATGCAGCCAAAAAGGAAATCAAAAACCTTAAAAGCGGCAGGTGCTACTACATACGAGTCCGCACTTATAAAAAAAGCTCCACGGGAGTACATATCAGCAAGTGGAGCAAAGTGATGAGCGTGAAGCTCAAATGAGCAGCAAATATGAAGACACGAGGAAACAGAAAAATGAGCAGTATAGATATTCGACTGATAGGGATCACAGACCTCGATACGGATTGTATCGTAAATGCAGCAAACAGACATCTTGCTCAGGGCAGCGGTGTATGCGGCGCGATCTTTCGTGCAGCGGGAGCAAGAGAGCTGCAGAAAGCATGCGACAGTATAGGATATTGTCCGACAGGCGGAGCTGTCATAACACCGGGTTTTGCCCTCAAAGCGAAATACGTTATTCATGCAGTCGGACCTGTCTGGCAGGGCGGCGATAATCACGAACCGGAGGATCTGTACAGCTGCTACAGAGAATCACTGGAACGGGCAAAAGAGAACAACTGCCACTCTATCGGATTCCCGCTGATCTCATCAGGGATATTTGGATATCCCAAGGACCAGGCGTGGAAGGTGGCACTGCAGTCATGCAATGACTGGCTGACAGAGAATGCAGACTATGAAATGGATATCATTTTTGCAGTACTGGATCAGAGGATCCTTGAGCTGGGCATGCAGTTAGGCTTCTGATGGATGGATAACAGGCAGATCATCATACATGTGGATATGGATGCTTTCTACGCATCGGTGGAGACCAGAGATGATCCGTCTCTCAGAGGCAAGCCGCTCATCATAGGCGCTCTGCCTTCGGAAAGAGGAGTCGTTTCTACATGCAGCTACGAAGCAAGAAAGTACGGCGTGCATTCCGCCATGAGCATAAAGGAAGCGTACAGACTATGCCCGCAGGGTATATACATGCATCCGAATTTTTACAAATACAGGAATGTCTCAGAGCAGCTGCGCACTATATGGAACGATTATGCGGTAAAGATGGAGACAGTCGCGCTTGATGAAGCATATCTTGATGTTACATACAGCGCCGGTGATTTTGAGCGGGCCGGTGAGATGGCAAGGGAGATCAAAACCAGGACGCGAAACGAACTTGGCCTCACGTGTTCAGTAGGTGTTGCATATTCGAAGACTGCCGCTAAAACAGCGAGTGAGGAGAAGAAGCCTGATGGCTATTTTGAGATCCCGACGGCGCAGGATTTTGTGGCTCTTATGATCGATCGCGATGTCGGATCGCTATATACAGTAGGCGCAAAGACGGCAGAAAAGCTGAATAAGCTCGGTATTTATACTGTTCGGGATATACAGCAGCGAAAAGATGAGATCCGTAAACGCTTCGGAAAACACGGATTCCTGATAACTGACCTGGCATTCGGTATAGATGATCGAAAGGTGATCGCATACAGGCCGGAGGATACAAAATCAATAAGCCGCGAGATCACATTTCAGGAAGACGTAAACGACCGGCAGCTGATCGAAGATGTTCTTTTTCTGCTGGCGCTGAGCGTAGAGGACAGAGCAAAGCGCAGGAATCTGTATGGAGGAGGCGTGACGCTCAAACTGACATATGCAGATATGAGGAGTATCACCAGATCGAGAGTCATCCCGTCAGCGGAAAACGCCGGAGTAATATATCGTGAGACAACACGGCTGCTTGAGGAGGTTGAGCACAGGCCGGTCAGACTGGTAGGTGCGGCTATATATAATCTGTCCGGTGACAGCGGCCGGCAGATGACTCTGGATGATTATCTTGACGAGCCAACTGCAGAGAAACTGCAGATCATAGATGATAAACTTAAAGAGCTCGGGCAGCGTTATCACCTGGATTTTGCGGGCAATAAGGATAAGATAGTAAGAGGCGAGATCCTGTATAGAACCGCTGAATACATGAGAAAGCAAAACAAATAAAAGAATCTGCTGATATGAGGAGAGATACTTTTGTGAATAAATTGGAAAAGGTGATCGGTGGCAGACATTCAGTGAGGGCATTTAATGAAAGATGATGAAAGGCAGCAAAACGAATTGAGAAGGATAATAGTTGATATTGCAAAAGAATGCGGCGACATAATGAGATCTGCACACGAGATTACGATCAGGACAGATACGAAGAGCGGGTTCCGTGATCTTGTGACGGAATATGACCGAAAAATACAGGCGTATGCTGTAAAGAGACTGTCTCAAATATATCCCTCAGCAGGTTTTATATGTGAAGAAGGAGATACCGATACAACAGAACCGGAAGGCTTGACTTTTATTATTGATCCGATAGACGGAACAGCCAATTTTACTCATCATTACGGGCATAGCTGCATATCCATCTGCTGCGCAGAGAATGGTGTGCCAATGGTCGGAGTAGTATATGATCCTTTCAAAGACGAACTTTTTACTGCCGAGAGGGGAGAAGGTGCGTACCTTAACGGAGAACAGATCCATATTAGCGATGCCGCGCTTGATGGATCCCTGGTGCTGTTCGGGACAGCACCGTATAACCTTAAGCTCGCCGATGAAACGCTTGCCAGGGTAAGATCAATATACGGAAAATGTCAGGATGTCAGAAGAACCGGGTCTGCAGCACTTGATCTGTGTTATGTTGCTGCGGGCAGAGCAGGACTGTATTTTGAACTGGAACTTTCGATCTGGGACTATGCTGCAGGAGCTCTGATCGCTGAAGAAGCAGGCGCTTCGGTATTTACGATTGATGGAGAAAAACTCCAATTCATACGGCCGGATAAGAGCTCTGTCATAGCAGGAAGTATAAAATGCATCAAAGAAAGCAATCTTATCGTTAACTTCCGAGCAAATTAACTCTCGTTCCTGATCAAGATGAACAGCAATACATAGTATCCGTGATCATGAAATGGATCACTGGTATAATAGATTCAGAGTAACAAATAATCAACGACTGGGGAAAGTACCATGAAGAATAGAATTGAATATGAGAACCGCATTTTTTTCTATATGATTGCGGACGCTATGCGTTTTCAACGTCGTGAAGAATTGAACAAGTCATGTATGGTACAGTATATCGACTATGACGATGATCATATGGAACTGTACTTCCCGGATATCTGTTCAGATGCACGGTATGATGAAATAGCACAGTCAAGCAGGATCGAAGAAAACGAAGCGGCGTTCATAAAGCACTTATTGGATGATGAAAGCAAGGAAAAATATCATGAGCTTCTGCATCCTGACAGAGATAAGATTATACAAGAAGACAAGTGGTGCTATGACGGGATGTTCTTTATTGAGAAGGACCATGAGCCTCATTACATGCAGTACTATCATCTATATGACATAGACGAAGAAACCGGCCATCTGATCTCCTATTCAATGACCATTTTTGCGGATGTCTTTAAGAAGGAGTGGGAAAGAATCGAGAGAAGGGCACAACGGGATCAGCTGACGGGACTCTTCAACCGTTACATGCTTCATGAGATATTTGTACAGTATCAGGAGGAACATCATGGTGAACCGGCTGTTGTTGTGGCTCTGGATGCGGATAAGTTCAAGAACATCAATGACACATATGGGCATGATGCAGGAGACGAAGCCTTGAAGGCACTAACAAGCAGAATGCAGCAGGTCTTCTATAACCGAAATCAGATGGTGCTGTTCAGACTTGGCGGAGATGAGTTTGTTGCTTTTCTGAAAACCATGGATGCAAAGCAGTCGAAGACTTATATAGATGAAATGGTTAGTATGCCAATAACCTTTGAATCGAAAGGAATTGAAATATCCTTTAGCGTAAGTGTAGGATATAGTGAAATGGATCCAGACGATACACTGGATACCACACTCAAGCGTGCAGATGATGCACTATACGAAGTCAAGAAAAAAGGTGGAAATGGAGCAACAGGCAGAGTTCCTGTATAGTACCGGCTGCTCTGAGATGCAGGGATACTACTTCCACAAGCCAATGCCGGTGCAGGAGTTTGAGAAAGTATTAGACAATAATCACGGAGAATCATAACTTTATACGGAATGATCCGTAAGAGAAAGGAAGATAAATGTTGCTTCAGAAGACAGGGCAAGTCAAATTTGCCCTGCGGCGGAATCTGAGTGGGATGAGGTTCGAGTGGCGGTAGGGATTGCAGTTTATGATCCGGTACATGACGGCTCCGTAAACGATACAGCCAGACGTGCAGATAAGCTGATGTACGCAAATAAAGCTGAAGGGAAAAAGACTCGCACTTATTAATCCTTTGGGAAGTTAACGAACAGGAACTGGCAATGGTAAGTAGGAGCTGAAATTCCATATTATCTGAATTACTTTGATAACAGGAGGAAAAACCGTGAAATTATTTCTGACCAGCAGCCCGATCGGGATATACCGGAGCGAAACGCCTCTCGATTATAAAGGATTCAACCCTGCAAACGGAATGACAGCGGAGCTTCACAGAATATGGACAGATGATGCAGAATGCGTGCTTATTTCTGCATTTCCTGATGAGTATGAAGTCAACGACAGGATGCGTAATGACTATGAACGCATCGTGATCGATACAGGTCTTTCTCTTTCGCGCATGGACATTTGCGATTCGCGAAACGGAGAGGATATAGCGCTTGCGCTAAACAACTATGACTTTGTCATACTCGGCGGAGGGCATGTGCCGACAGAAAATACTTTCTTCAGAAGGGTCGGTCTGGCGGACAGTTTTCGCGGATTCAAAGGGATAGTTATGGGTATCAGCGCAGGCACAATGAACTGTGCACGCAACGTATATGCTCAGCCTGAACTGCCCGGAGAAGCAGCAGATCCATACTATGAGCGCTTCATTCCGGGACTGGGACTTACAGAATACAATATACTTCCGCATTATAATGCGGTAAAGAATGATGTCATAGACGGGCTGCGGCTTATAGAGGACATAGCATTTGCAGACAGCAAGGGCCGCACATTCTATGCGCTTACAGATGGCAGTTACCTTTATCAGACAGAAGATCACGCTGAGATCAGAGGAGAAGCTTACATGATCAGGGATGGCTCTATAGAGCAGATCTGTGCTGACGGAAGCGTCTTACCATTAAAATAGATTATGAATAGCAGAAATATGACTATCAATGACATATATATACGTACAATTGAAGATCTTGAGGCTGCTGTAACTGAGCTCGGATTTCTTCCTTTTTTCGAAAATTCGCTGACGGGGTTTTCCATAGAGGAACATGTGGATCCGGGAATATGGTTCACAGGGAGCGAGGGACCGTGGGAGTGGAAAGGACCTGTAATTGCAGATCTTCAATGCGGCTATGGCAAATTCTTTGAAAAGAAGGCTGCGTATATAAGTCCGGAGTGGTTTATCGATTTCGCTAATTACAGAAGAGATGGCTATGATTTCGATGCCAGATTTGAGGATGGGCTGGTATATCATGGAGACAAGACCATGTATGATCTGATCGACAATAATGCGCCGATATTGTCAAAACGATTAAAGCATCTTGGTAATTATCGCAAAGGCGGCAACAAAGGATTTGATACGATAATCAACCGACTGCAGGCACAGGCATATGTGATAATAAGCGATTTCAGATACATGATCGACAGGAACGGAAATGAATACGGATGGGGAGTAGCAGAATACTCTACACCGGAGCATTTTATGGGCGAAACATTCAGAGAAAGAGTATATGACAGAACGCCGGAAGAATCATACGAGAGGATATACGAGCACTTTGTATCGATTCTGCCGGACGCAGATGAAAAAAAGATCAGGAAATTCCTGAAATAAACAGTGTTCAGGATCGCATCAGAAAATAACTGAGAAGGTAAGAGGTAGGCAGAGGTGTGATATGGACTCACTCAGTTTGATTGACTTATGTGATAATATAATTTGTAAGTACAAACACAGCATTTTGAATCGCAGAAAGGAACGGCATGATTCTCTACCACGGCAGTCCAAACAGGCAGGTAGTGCCGACATATGGTCTTGGTGAAGACAGACACGACTACGGAAGAGGCTTTTATCTTACTGAGAGTCTGGAACTGGCAAGAGAGTGGGCTGTTTGTATCCCTAAGGAAAGCAATGGATATGTTCACAGGTTCGATCTTCACATCGAAGGACTGAAAGTGTTTGATTTTACAGATAAAGATGCTCTTAGCTGGCTTGCTGAGCTTATGAAGCATCGTGATGCAGATAATTCCAGAAGATACAGACTTCTGTCAGAGAAATTCATTGAGAAATACGCTTACGATCTTAGCTCGTATGATGTAATCAAAGGCTGGAGAGCCAACGCTTCTTATTTCTATATCGCAAAAGCCTTCGTTCGCGATGAGGTCGATATCGAGATACTAGAACCATTGCTGTCACTCGGGGAATTGGGTATTCAGTATTGCCTTAAATCAGAGAAAGCCTTTGAACACATTCGTTATACAGAGGGTGATCCGGAAATCGTGAGTTATCCGGAATATAATGCCAGATATAATGAGCGCGATGCGAAAGCGCGTTCCAGAATGAGAGAACTGATCGATTCTGATGCAAATAAGCTGAATCGGGTATTCAGTACTATTATCCGGGAGGACTGAGATGACAAGATACAATGAAGCATACCTGGATGATGTGGTTGAGACTCAGGGGAGATTATTTGATGAGGTAACAAGCTTCTCTCCGGGGATTGATGTTGAATCATTTATTGATACATATATGAGGAGCAATACCAGAGCTGCAATAGACTCCGGTCAGGCTTATGTTGGCACGATGAGTGCTGAAGATCTCTGGGAGTTCTTTCTGAAGAATGACAATTATACACCGAAAAAAGGAAGATCGATTCCGGGATTCATTCCGGACTGGATAGGACAGTTTTACGCGTACTACCAATGGTACTATGGCATGCCAAGCAGCCGGATAATCGATATAGTTCCTTTAGAGTATCTGAAGGCGGCATATCACGGGCTGCATGATCTTGAGCTTGACCTGGCAGTAAAGAAGGTAGGCGGTACAATAATAGCATGATACATATAGTAGTCAGCCGCAGGCTGGCTATTTTTGAGGAGATAGTCATATGGAAATAGTATGTTTTCACAATCCGGGAGAAGAAAACGGATATCTCAGCAATTGGTATCCGTCTATGTTTACGTCGGAGAACAAATGCTTTTCATCAACAGAACAGTATATGATGTATAAGAAGGCAATCATGTTCGGAGATGCGGTCATTGCAGAAAGGATCATGGCGACTTCCGATGTTGCTGAAATAAAAACACTCGGACGAGAGGTCGGCAATTATAACGACCTTATTTGGAGTGGATGCAGACAGATCGTGGTATTCAACGGACTTCTTGAGAAATTCAGGCAGAATCCTGAACTGAAAGAGAGATTGCTCTCAACCGGTGATGCAGTGCTTGCGGAATGTGCCGTTAAAGACAGGATATGGGGTATCGGTCTGAGCATGAAGGATCCGGACAGAATGAATATGGAAAAGTGGCAGGGAAAAAATCTTCTGGGCTTTGCTCTTATGGCTGTCCGAACTTGTCTTGACACGAACATAACCAAATATTAGTCCGGGATCAGCTCAAAAAACCATATAACAGACACCGGATGTCCCCCGCCCCCACTGATGCTCTCAGGAGCTGAAGCTCCCGGTGTCTGTTGACGGCGTCGCTCGCTCCAATCAAGCGAGCTTGTTGGAGCTTTGCTCCTGGTTGAACAAAATACAGATAATGGACGAACTTGGAATCAGGGACTCTTGTGAATGAACTAAGGCATATATTGTAGAGTAGGAGATGGACGTTTAGGGGTATATTATGGAAAATACACTTGCATTCACCGTTCTTGTTGACAATACAGATGGCGACACTCTTAAGGGAGAATGGGGATTGTCGATATTTATTGAATACGGAGATAAAAAGATCCTGCTGGATGCAGGTCTCTCAAGTCTGTTCGCGGACAATGCTGCCGGAATGGGAATAGATCTTTCGGAAACGGATTATGCCGTGCTCTCTCATGCGCATGATGATCACGCCAATGGATTTGACAGATTCTTCGAGTGTAATGATCACGCTCCGCTTTATGTTGCTCGTAACTGCAATGAGAACTGCTACGACAGGAAAGGGCTGTTTTACAAATACGCAGGTATTCCCAAAGGAATCATGCAGAGACACATCGGACGAATCATTAGAGCGGATAATGATATGTATATAGACAGCGGTATCAGATTGCTCGGACATACGTCTCCGGGTCTCGACAGGCAGGGATTGATGGAAAAAATGTATCTGAGACAAGGTGCATTCAGATTTATTCCGGATGATTTCAGACATGAGCAGAGCCTGATATTTGAGCTGCCAGACGGAATCGTCATATTCAACAGCTGCTCGCATGCAGGAGCAGATGTAATAATATATGAAGCGATGCAGGCGTACCCGGAGCAGAGAATCCTGGCAATGATCGGAGGCTTCCATCTGTTTAACAAGAGCGATGAATATGTAAGAAATTTTGCTCACCGAGTCGAAGCAACAGGTGTGGAGAAGATTTATACAGGACACTGCAGCGGCAAAAAGGCTCTTTCCATACTCATGGAAGAACTCGGCGATAAAGTTCATGCCATTAAAACAGGGCTGGTTTTCAGGATCAACTGATGTAAGTAAAAATGATCCGGGCATGAGATAATCATTCAATGGAGAAACAGTGAGAGAGGTTCAGAATGTACGGAGCAATATTAGGAGACATGATAGGTGCGCCATATGAATGGCATAATCTGAAAAGCAAAGCATTTCCGCTCTTTAGTGTTCATGCAGACTTTACGGATGACAGCGTAATGACTGTTGCTATTGCAGAAGCTCTTATGAGAGCAGGCGGTTACGGAGTCATAGCCGATGAAAAGGCAACTAAGGAAATAATTGTCAGCTGCATGCATAAATGGGGTCATAAGTACCCAAATGCAGGTTATGGAGGAAGATTCCGTCAGTGGCTGGCCAATAATGAATGTGAACCGTACAACAGTTGGGGAAACGGCTCTGCTATGAGGGTGTCAGCAGCAGGCTGGTTATATGATGATATAGAAACTACACGGATGATTGCGCGGTGGACTGCTGAGGTGACACACAATCATCCGGAAGGTGTTAAAGGCGCTGAATCAGTAGCGTCAGTTATTTTCATGGCCAGAAATGGCAGCAGCAAGGATGAGATTAAAAAGTATATTGAAACAGAATTTGAATATGATCTTAGCAGAACTTGTGATGAGATAAGGCCCGGCTATAAATTTGATGTCTCGTGTCAGGGAAGCGTCCCGGAAGCAATCATCTCATTTCTGGAGGGGAAAGATTTCGAAGATACTGTCAGAAATGCGATTTCTCTGGGTGGTGACAGCGATACTATAGGTGCAATGGCGGGATCGATAGCAGAGGCGTTTTACGGGATTCCTGATGTGCTTAAAGATGAGTGTGAAAAAAGACTGCCGGATGACATGGACGATATACTTTTGATGTTTCACACTGACAGAAGAGCACAGCTGCTTAAGAAAACAATAGCATCACTTAAAACCGATTCATCAAAAGAAGCTGTAATGACGCTGCTTTGGTATTTGAAAAGTACATTGCTGTGGGTACCTTGCAGTGCGGTAATCGATGAAAGAGATGAGAAAAAATGGAATGATATCCTTCAGCCAAAGCTCGATAACGATGAGCCTGTCACGGGAATGGAACTTACTGCAGAACAAGCCATCAGGCTCATTCCTGATATTCTGGAAAGCGGAAATGATTATTACTTCCCGGCATTTACCAGTTGCGAAGAAATGGGGGAGTACGGTAACAGATTCTCAAAAGTACAGAAACATATTATGGAAATAATAAATCTGGCGAGAAACAATGAGAAAGATGTGAATGGAATCGTCATTGATGCCTTTACTGAATCATTTGTATTGCCGGTTGACAAAAATACCGCCGCACGCTCGTGACTTCAGTCGTGAGTTAGGCGGTATTAATATGCTTGAACTGATGTTCGCCGTATGGTATAATATATGTATG
>CACYHR010000049.1 GCA_902774265.1 uncultured Eubacteriales bacterium | reverse complement strand
TCAGCTCCTGAGAGCATCAGTGGGGGATTGTTACCCACCACTGATGGTCGAAAATGGAACCCGCCGCCTAAGAGGCGGGGGACATCCGGTGTCTGTTATGTTAGTCATTCTGTTCATCCGGCCCGGATAAGATGCTGAGCCGTATCGGAAAGCTTTAGCTTTATTCCTCTTTGAGCTGCTGTATGACCGTGCTGGCTATAGGAGCTGCAGCTTCCGATCCGTAGCCGCCGCCCTTGACCCATACAACAAAGGCATACGGAGCATCTTTATCATCTGTAAATCCGGTGAACCAGGCATCGGGATAATCACCGCCTGCCTCAGCAGTTCCGGACTTGGCGTACATGTCCATATCCGGGAAATTCTCCTCACCGTAGTTTTCGGTAACATCGTTTTTCATCATGCTTCGCAGCTCATCTGCAGTCTCTTTCTCAAGGTATCTGCCCATCGATTTTCCGCCATTCAGATCAGCTGCATCTTTTATCTCCGAAATAAACGAAGTACTCTTTATCAGTGTTGGCTGGATTGCTTCCCCTTCATTGGCGATCGCTCCGACATATACCATCATTGCGCACGGATTTACGAGGTCATCAGCCTGTCCGATCCCTGCCCAGCTGAGCTTGACATTGTCATCTGAAGGGAAATCGAAGCTGCCCTTTGCAGTAGTGATGCCGTCGAATTCAACAACATCTGTCAGTCCTGCTTTTCGGGTGTATTTCTTCATTTCCTTTGATCCAACCTTTCTGGTGAGCTGGCCGAATGCTCCGTTACAGGACTGAGCCAGCGCACTGCGGAAACCGACCTCGCCATGAGCTTTGATATCCGTAAAATCGACCCCGCTGTATTCATTCACGCCGTCGCAGTCAAACTCGTAGGAATCCCGGTCAGACATATTATCTATCACAGCTGCCGAAGTCACAAGTTTGAATATAGAGCCCGGCGTCATGGTTCCGCTCAGAAAATTGTTGAAATAGTATGATGCACCGTCGTCAGGAGCATCATAAGCAGGATCAAAGGTCGGCGTACTGACCATACAGACTATCTCACCGGTCTTCCAGTTGTATACTCCTACGGTACCCGTTCTGCCTCCGAGAGCATTGAGAGCCGCAGCGCTTGCCTTTGCATCTATAGTAAGTCTTATCTTTTTGCCGGATTTGGATGTATCATATGTCCCGTTCAGTAAGTCATATCCTATTAGCTGACTCTTGAATATATTTATCGCTCCTGATGCTATATTGCCTTTGGGATCGCCCACAGCATGCACAGTCGACATCCTGATCGACGCATCGTTATTATACTCTACACCGTCACGGGTGCATTCGAGCAGCATTTCCCCGTTTCTGTCAGTCACCTCTCCTCTGTTCAGCACGCCATCCGTATAAATCTGCGAATTACCGTAAAAGCTTGCCCATTTCCCTCCGTCTCTGACAAAGCGCACTCCGAACAGCACGACACCGGAAAACAGAACAACTGCAAGTACGAGGCACACCCATGCTCTTTTTTCCTGTTTACGCATGGTACACCTCCCGTCCTACTGCAAGGCTGGCTTTACGACGCATGTCCGCAGCTTTAAAATATGCAAGCATCGCCCAGGATGTCAACATACTGGTTCCGCCCGTCGATACGAACGGGAATGTGACTCCCGTGAGAGGGAACAGATCGACTGCTCCGAATATATTCAGTATGGTCTGCACGAGAAGCATTGTCGCTGCTCCGCATGCACAAATCGTATAAAATGTGGATCTGCCCGCGACTATGCTCATCACGGCAAACAGAGTAAGCGTTATAAGGCAGAGCACCAGCAGTACCGCTATGATGAAGCCCCATTCCTCCATTACAAATCCGAAGACCAGGTCAGTATTTGATGCACCGACATATTTGAGCGAACCGTTGCCCGCTCCGAGACCAAGCAGACCTCCGCCCGCACCGAAAGACATCGTACGCGTCTGCTGGTAGCACTGATCATCGGCAAATTCCCATACATGGCCCCATACAGCGAAACGCGAAGCAATATAAGGTTTGAACCTGAGTACCATCAGTCCCATTATTCCTGCTCCGGCCAGCGTCAGTATCATTCGGGAGAAATCGCCGCTTCGAAGGAAGGATACGATAATATATGTTGTAAAGAAAATCAGTGCAGTTCCGAAATCGCCCATTATCGCCAGGCATCCGAGGCAGAAGAGCGAAAACACAGCATACGTAATCGTATTGCGTTTATCATACAGTTCTTCAAGCGTGCCCGCACCTACGCAAATGAAAGCCAGCTTGACTATTTCCGAAGGCTGGAAGGAAAACCCTCCGACCGCTATCCAGTTTGTCGAACCGTATTTGGTGGTACCAAACAGCAGATTGATCACAAGCAGGACTACGGAAAGCCCTATCAGTATCGGTCTCAGTTTGCGGGTGCGTTCCAGATTCCTCATATAGATGCACATGAATATCATGAGGCCAAGTCCGATGAGCATCGCAACAAGCTCTTTGAATACGGCATCCGGATCGGAAGACGCTGTCACTGCAAGGTTGAGGGTCGACATAAAGAATGCTATCATCTCCATCTCAAAGCCCTTTCGTCCCAAAGCCTTAAAGGCCATGACATATGTCCACATCACGGCCGAAAGAATAAGAATGGACATCAGTGCACCTGCAGTGATATCGCTGCCCATACCCAGTATCAGCTGGATTATCGTCATCAGCTGGAACAGCGTTATGGCAAGCAGAATCTTCCACGGCGCAACAGGTTCCTTGTCCATACGCCTCATGACTTCATTGTTCCTGCTTTCTTCAAGGCTCGGAGGCGCTACAGTCGTATGCAGACCTCCCATAACTATCTCATCGCCGTATCCTATCAGGTATTTTTTGCCGGGCTTTATGGGGTATCCGTTTATGGCCGTTCCGTTTCGCGATCCAAGATCCTTGAATAGCCATTTGCCCTCAGCATGCCGGTTCAGTATAGCCTGATTGTTGGATACAGTGCCGACCGGCAGTATCAGGTCTGCCGATTTGGATCTGCCTATTACATTTTCCCAGTGCGTAATAGGGAAATTCGACCCGTCCTCGACCATGAAATATCCCCAGATCTCAGGCGTCGCCCTCGTTGAAAGAAGCGAGACTATTGAGATCAGCAGTATGTATGCTGCCAGCACCACAAAGAGCCACCGGAAGACGGTGGTTATCTCTTTGGCCAGTTCCGGATAATTCTCGGAAAATGTCAGTATTTTTTCAACCAGAGATTCTATTTGCTTCACCTCCAGTAACAATGTGTATTCGGCAGGCACTATGCATCAGGCACTGTGCATCTGCTGAATTGCTGCTTCTATTTCCAGCTGCTCTTGAGTCCTACGATGCTGTTGAATACTTTTTCATCATCTGTATTCAGTTCTGAATCAGCTATGTAGTAGCCCTTGCGGAAGAACTGGAATCTTTCTCCCGCTTTAACATCTTTGACACCCGGTTCCGCATATCCCCATGTTTCGTTCAGTGATTCAGGATCAAATTCGAGTTCTCCGGTCTCTTCGTTTTCCTTCATCAGATAGCCGTATTCTCTGATCCTGATCTTAACAGCCGTACTGGCTTCGACGAAGTGAATAGTACCCTTGACCTTGCGGCCCTCAAATCCGCTGCCGCTGTGTGTCTCAGGGTCATATGTGCAGTGGAGGCATACGATATTGCCGTCGTCATCCTTCTCTACACTGTTGCAGGTGATGAAGTATGCACCCTTGAATCTGACTTCATTGCCCGGGAAGAGTCTGAAATACTTCTTGACAGGAACCTCCATGAAGTCATCCCCGTCTACCCAGAGCTCTCTTCCGAACGGTATCTCTCTTGTACCCATCTCAGGCACCTTGCTGTTGTTCTCGACAGTACACATTTCGAGCTTACCCTCAGGATAGTTGTCGATCACGACTTTGATCGGATTTTTGACAACATTTACAGCCGGAACCCTGAACTGCAGATCTTCTCTGACGCACTGCTCGAGCTGTGCTATATCAATGGTCGAATCAGCCTTGGAAACGCCTATATCGTTGCAGAATTTGCGTATGGCTTCAGGAGTGTAGCCTCTGCGGCGTACGGCTGCAAGAGTACAGAGTCTCGGATCGTCCCATCCTTCCACCTTGCCTTCTTCTACCAGTTTACGTAAATATCTCTTGCTCATCAGCATAGTGGTCACATTGAGCGGAGCAAACTCTATCTGTCTCGGAGGATTTGACCACCAGCCCACTTCTCTTACTACCCAGTCGTACAGAGGTCTGTGATCCTCAAATTCGAGGGTGCAAATCGAGTGTGTTACTCCCTCGATAGCGTCTTCAATCGGATGAGCGAAATCGTACATCGGATAGATGCACCATTTGTCTCCTGTATTATGATGAGACACGTGAACGACTCTGTAGATAACAGGGTCTCTCATATTGATGTTAGGGCTCGCCATATCGATCTTAGCCCTCAGGCATGCTTCACCATCGGCAAATTCGCCGGCCTTCATCCTTTCAAACAGCTCCATGTTCTCTTCGACAGATCTGTTTCTGTAAGGACTCTCGGTGCCCGGCTTCGTCAGAGTGCCTCTGTATTCTCTGATCTGATCGGGAGTGAGCTGGCATACAAAGGCCTTGCCCTGTCTGATCAGTTCAACGGCAGCGTCGTACATTGTATCGAAATAGTCCGATGCCCAGAGCTTCTTGTCCCACTGGAATCCCAGCCAGTTGACATCCGCCTCTATGGATTTTACAAATTCGACATCTTCCCTGGACGGATTTGTATCGTCATATCTGAGATTGCATCTGCCTCCGTATTTGAGCGCTGTTCCAAAATTAAGGCACAGCGATTTTGCATGCCCGATATGCAGATATCCGTTCGGCTCCGGCGGAAATCTTGTCACTATCTCTGTATGTTTACCGGTCCTGAGATCTTCATCGATGATATCATGGATGAAATTACCGGCCATATTTTTATATTCTTCCGATGTAGCAAATGCCATAAATAATCCTCCAATACGTTTTTCTATAAACCTTACGGCAAAACCGTTACTATAGTATAACTCACTAAGAGCTCTTTTGTCACCTTTTAAACTTGATATTGCGGCTCACGATAAATATAATATAAGAGATTTGGTAATGGTTTAAAAAAAGGGTCGGCATTGTCAGCTGATCCGGAAAACAGGAGGACAGATATGCCTTTAGTAACAACAACCGAGATGTTCAAAAAAGCTTATGAAGGCGGTTACGCTATAGGAGCTTTTAACGTCAACAACATGGAAATCGTCCAGGGAATCACAGAAGCTGCCGGCGAGCTGAAAAGCCCGGTCATCCTTCAGGTATCCAAAGGCGCACGCGCTTATGCAAACCACACTTATCTCGTAAAACTCGTTGAAGCAGCAGTTAAGGAGAATCCTGATATTCCTATTGCTCTTCATCTCGATCACGGCGATTCATTCGAGCTGTGCAAGAGCTGTATCGACGGCGGTTTCACATCCGTTATGATCGATATGTCCTCAAAGCCATTTGATGAAAACGTAGAGATCACACGTCAGGTAGTAGAGTATGCTCACGCTCACGGCGTAGTAGTAGAAGCTGAGCTCGGAACACTTGAAGGCGTCGAGGACGAAGTAGTCGTAGAAGCAGGACAGGCAAGCTATACACGTCCTGAAGAAGTTGAGGAATTCGTTACACGCACAGGCTGCGATTCCCTTGCTATAGCTATCGGAACATCGCATGGTGCGTATAAATTCCGCCCTGAGCAGTGCACAAGAAACGAAAAAGGCATACTCGTTCCGCCTCCACTGCGTTTCGATGTACTCGAAGACGTTGCGAAGAGACTGCCTGGATTCCCTATCGTACTGCACGGTTCTTCCTCAGTACCTCAGGAATTCGTTAAGATCATCAACGAGAACGGCGGCAACATGCCTGATGCTATCGGCATCCCTGAAGAACAGCTGCGTGAGGCTGCAAGATCAGCTGTCTGCAAGATCAACATCGATTCCGACATCCGTCTTGCAATGACAGCAACCATCCGTCAGTACTTTGCTGAACATCCTGAACACTTCGACCCTCGTCAGTATCTGAAGCCTGCAAGACAGGCCGTAAAGGATATGGTCGCTCATAAGATCACCGAGGTACTCGGCAGCAACGGCAGGATTTAATAAATCTGTTATAAATGCACTTAAAAAAGCCGGCGCATCACGCGCCGGCTTTTATTCTTTCCCGACTATTCAGCAGTCTGTCTCTTCACTCAATAAAGAGCCGAACATCCTGCAGTTTTACAGAATCAAAAATAACTTACCTCTACCTCGAGCATGTATTTCTCTTCCAGAGCTCTTGCGATCTGGTTTATCAGCGGGAATCTCACGCCGATCTTGGCTGCAAGATTCGGATCATCGGTCTCATCGTTTATCTTTGTTCCTACCACGAATTCAAGCTGGTCTGTCTCTCTCAGGATCTTTATTATCCTTTTTGCCGGATCCTCAGGCATCTGTTTTAGAAGCACCTTGTTTGACAGTCTCTCGGATACAGCAGACAGAGTAAGCATGCCCTCCGTCACAAGATCCACTCCTTCGATTATGCTTGCCGGAGGCAGATTGCCCGACGGGGATCTGTCCGCCTTGATGTCCTTACCGAGCTCTCTCGCTATTATCTTTGCGGTGGTGCCGCCGCATACTATGACATTTCCCTGATAGTTACGGACTATCTCTCCCAATTTTTTGTCCGACTCGCGGTTGCGCGGAGCGCCGGTGATAATAAGGGTACGCCTCGGCTTACGGATATAAACCGCTACACAGGTTATATCATCATTTGCATGATAATTATCATTCTTGTATGCCTGTGTCACTATTTCTCTTGTGAGATCTCTCGATGATATCTCAGGCTTCCTGCTGAGAAGATCGTTTATGAATTCCCTGACCTTGTCTTCTCCCCATCCCATCGGTCCGAACCCTGCGTTGACAGGCTTGGCCGACGGAAGCTTCATACCGTAGACTGCAGGTTCAGGTTTTCTTCCCGGAAGAGTGCCGAGAGATACGCCTGACTGTGCAACACCGTCGCTGAAGAATATCAGGCGGTCTCCTGCCTGCATTCTGAATCTCGATGAATAAACGATCTCTTTTCGTGTGGCGGTCTTGCGGTTAAGTGTATTAGGAGTCTTTTCCCACTCAACAGACTGAGAGCCCGAAAATCTCAGACTGACCGGATTATCATATTCAACCAGGTTCACATTGATAAAGGATTTATCACCTGAATAGACTATCTGCGCGATAGTGAAGGTGGCATAGCTTATGCCTTTTTCCTTTACTACCGGGAGCGTATCCATTATGATCTCAGCTGAATGCTTAAGATCTATATCCGAAAAAGACAGCTTGTTGGCCATATGAGATGTCAGAGACGCCTGTACATTGGCCTTAACACCGCTTCCGACTCCGTCGGACAGCGTGGCAGTGATCATGTTGCTGTCCAGTTTGCGGTCAAGCAGAAATACATCGCCGCCGATCTGCTGCCCGTGCTTGTATATCTGCTGATAATCTATATCAATACAAATATCGTTCATCATTTGTCATTACCGTCGCTTTCCTCAACCAGACCATGATCAGACGAATTATCAGAATGCACATTGAATTCCTCGATGATCGAGTTCATTACGATCTCTGTTTCTGCGGCATTTTCTCCCAGCAGCGAAGCTATCTGCTGTACCGTATTAAGTGATTTTGTAATGACTTCCTCCGCCTTTTCTATGACTGCTTCCCTTCTTACGACCGGAGTTGTGATATCCTCAAACATCGCGCCGAGCAGAGTCTTTCCTTCTACAAGGAAGAATGTCACACGCATTACCTTTCCCTCGTGCTTGAATCTGTATTGCGCAGGTTTGTTCATATAGAACTGTTCTCTGAATTTCTCGGCAAACGGAACAAACATCGATACCGGCGATCCACGGAACGATCTGAGTCCCTCCGCATCGAGGAATCCTTCAGGGAAATCCTCGAATATGTCAACAAAACGCTTGTTGCAGTCCGCGATATTCAGCTCGTTATCCACGATCACTACTCCATGCGGGATGGTCGAAAGCAGTATATCGACCTTGCTCTCAGCATCCTTACGCATCTTGGTAACGCACATCTCTGTCTCCGCCATGCCTGTTACCAGAGCTTTTGCCATATCGCGGCACGATGCATAACCGCAGCCGCCGCAGTTGAGTTCGTCCTCCGGTGAGGTCTTGCCCAGTTTATGCAGAGCCTTGGTGATATCATCCTCGCTTATATTGCCGGCATCAAACGGCGCAGCTTTCGGACTGTCAGCATTGAGAATCCCGTATCCTTCGTGCAGGACTTTTCTGGCAAATTCAAAGTCTCCGTCAAACACATCCGGCTCGGATATCCTGCTCATTACATGGCTTGCCACAGCCTTCTTACGGAACACAGCTGAATCATCCTTTGAAGTTCCCGGACCGTTGATGCAGCCTCCGTCGCAGTTAAGTGCTTCGAGGAAATCATCTGTATGTGTACCTCTTATCGATGTCATGACCCGGTCTATTCCGGATACCGAAAGAGCAGCCTGTTCGACAAATTTATTCATCCAGATCTTCGAAGTCTCGATCTGACCGTTTTCGATCGGATAGATTGCAGCCTTACCCGCCTTGCACGGTACGAATTCCACCGGGATTCCCGTATCCATGTTGTCGAGCTGTATATTCTCTTCTTCCAGCCACTGCTTCAGTTCCCTGAATGTAAGCGCTACATCAGGATATCCCGGATGCTGGTCCGCTTCGATTTTTTTCGCAATGCACGGACCGATAAATACGATGCAGATATCATTTCCGTAGAGATGTCGCAGATATGCGCTGTGTGTCTGCAGAGGCGAAGGAACCGGCGCCAGATCATCTATCGATTCCGGATAGTATTTACGCACCAGCTCGACTACTGAAGGACATGCCGTCGATATGAACGAGGCAGATCCGTTCTCTATGATATACATATCCAGTGCCTGAGATACAAGAGCTGCACCGATAGCCGTCTCTGACACAGCATCAAAGCCCAGCTTATACAGAGCTCTGATAAGGTTATCTTCGTTTCCTCTGAACTCCGAAACATATGAAGGCGCCAGAGATACTATCATCCTCTTATTTGACATCTTAGCCATTATGACCTTATCGACATCGTTCCTTATCTGCTTGACCCCGTTAGGACATGCATTGACACAGGTTCCGCAGAATGTGCAGCGGTCATGAAGTATCTCCGCGTGGGCATCCTTTATCTGTATCGCCTTGACAGGACAGGTCCTGACACATTTGTAACAGTCCCTGCAGTTACTAATCTCCGTATAAATAGGCTGTTTATCCATAGAACATTTCTCCTCATTTTCAAAATGCCGGGCGAAGCTCCCGGCGCAATGCATTGCCGTCTGGTATAATCATATTCCATTAACGGAGTTAGTGCAATGCAGTAAAATCTATAGTGCCGAGCGCAGGCTTAATTGTGACTATTGCCTTGTTCTGACTATGGCCTTCATTATCTCCCTGTATGCAACAAAGAGGACTCCCGCTATCGGCCACACGACCCATGTTATCTCCCACCTCATGTTTATGAAGCTCCAGCCGAGGTAGATTGCTGTAACGATTGCCCAGTATATTCCGTCATACTTTCCGGCCCTTTTGTTTATTCTGCTGTAGTCACCTGTCTCGAGCAGCTTGTCATATCCTCCCTGCCTGATGCACGTAAGGACTATAAGTCTGACTCCTATCGCAACTGTTATCAGCAGTAAACATACTCCGACAACCGGCAGTACATCGGTATTGTTGCTGTAATGCATCATCTGCAGCATCAGCAGAGGTATTACAGCTATAACGCAGAGCATGATACCTATGATCAGCAGTCTGCTGTGTTTTTCGGAATAAGCGCTGCTGCGCTCCCTCACCATACCGTCTACGCCGTATTCGGTATCTATATCTGCTTTCTCAAGGTATTCGAATTTCTTGCCCTTCATTTCTTCGCTGATAAATATACCGACAGCACACGCCACCATTATCAGCAATACAGCCAGTCCGGATATTCCGCCCGTCTCTTCGGTAATCGGAAGATGCCCCGATTCTGCAAGCCCGCCGAGAAATATCATCGGCACAGGTGACAGTATGCATAGCATTACACCCAGCGATATCTTTGCGGCAGCTCTCTCATTATGGACCAGGAATTCCGATGCCTCTTCCATACTTACACTTCTGACCGTTTCCTCAAGTCCGCTTTCCACAGGAGCTGCATACGGCTCTGCTGTTTCAATGCTGTCCTTCATAAGATAGTCGGTACTGACTCCGAATATCTCCGAAAGCTGCAGTATCTTCTTCATATCCGGTATCGCCTGAGCACTCTCCCATTTTGAAACTGACTGTCTGGATACTCCCAGCTTATCTGCAAGTTCTTCCTGAGACCATCCGTTTTTCTTCCTGTTTTCTATGATCTTATCTGCTAATATCATTTCCTGTTCCTCCCCGATATTGAGTGACACGAGATTGATTTGTACCTGCAATTTACACTTTTAAGCGGTTGCTCTCCACCAATCATGCTTTTCATTTTGTCAACCGGCGGTTGCAAACCGCGCAAATACCTTTACAGCAATCCCATCATCCCACAATTAACCGGAGTAAGCCGGCAAGTCAGATTATCTCAATCAGCCGGCGAGCCAGTCGGTCCCGTATCTCATCGACAGCATGTCACACAGCACCAGAGCTGTCACCGAGTCAACAACGATTCTGGCACGATGTATTATCGCAGGGTCATGTCTGCCATGTATGCTGAGCACGGCATCCTTACGCTCCATGAAATCCACAGTCTGCTGCTCTTTATAAATCGAAGGAGTCGGTTTGACGGCACTGCGGAATATCAGCGGCATACCGTTGCTGATGCCCCCGTTGATACCTCCGTTGTTGTTGGTCGCAGTGCGCACTTTACCGTCCGCGAGACAGAAAGGATCATTATATTCACTGCCTTTCGCGTCTGCCATATCAAAGCCTCCCCCGAACTGTATTCCCTTTATCCCCGGAATGGAGAATATGCCATGTGCGAGCATGCTCTCAAGGGTGTCGAACCACGGCTCTCCTATACCGGCTTCCAGCCCGGTAACGGCTGTCTCAAGCACGCCTCCCACGCTGTCGCCGTCCTCAGCTGCGGCTGCCACTGCCGACCGCATAGCCTCTGCGGCGCTTTCATCAAGCGCTGCAAAGCGTTTCTCACTAAGGATCAGAATATCTTTATTCAGATCTGCCTCGCTCTGTCCGAACGGGCGGTCATCTATTCCGCCGAGTCGGGCTATGTGAGTTCCTATCATGATGCCTTTGCCGCGAAGGGCAGATATGGCTATAGCTCCGGCAGCTGTCAGAGCAGCAGTTATCCTGCCGGAAAAATGTCCTCCGCCTCTGTAGTCCTCAAATCCGTGATACTTCGCATACGCTGTGTAATCCGCGTGTCCGGGTCTCGCAAGTGTTCTTGTCGCAGAATAATCCCTGCTTTTCTGAGCAGTGTTGGGAATCATTATACAGACAGGAGTACCTGTCGTCTTTCCCTCAAATACACCGCTGAGTATGCTGAAATCATCTGCTTCTGAACGCGAAGTTGATATCTTCCCGTATGGCCTGCGAAGGTCGAGCTGTGATGCAATAAAATTCATATCGACATCGATACCCGGTGCCAGTCCGTCTATCACTGCTCCTACCGCAGGTCCGTGGCTTTCGCCGAAGATAGTCACTATTACACTTGATCCTAATGAGTTTTTCATGCTGATCATCAGTCTCCATTCAATCTGATTGCCGCCGCGCCTGAACAGGCAGATTGCAGTCAGTATTATCCTGCAATCTGCATTCTTAAGCCTGTAACTTAGAGACCTTTTGCAAATGCACGGATCTCAGCAAGTTTTTCCTCTGACTTGCATTCTTCACCTGCAAGCGCAAAAACACCCATATCCTCTACTCCCATGTAGGCCAGCATGTTTTTGTAGGATACGACAGCGCCTTCACCTGTCCCCGGCGATGCGGAACTGATAAGCATTGCTGCTTTTGTTGCCTTAGCAGGTTTTCCTATGCAGTATACTCTCTGTATAGCCGCGCTGAGCTGGGCAGACATGTCGAAATAATAAACAGGGGTTGCGAATACGATCATATCACTCTCAAAATATGCAGGCATGATCTTTTCGAGATCGTCCTTCTGTACACACTTTCCCTCTCCTTTTGTGTGGCAGTATTCATTGTCTTTCCTCCCCATAATTAACAAAGAATCTACACACTGTTGATTATAATTAATGCATTGCTTAACTGCAATAATCTACCTTATCTGTGAAACTATATTCATGTTATCATATTAATGACGTGACATTCTGGAACACCTATTTGACTGGCACAGTGAAATATGCAATCATAAACGATCAAAAATTATCAGTTTTTGCCGGAAAAGCAGACATCTGCTGCCGCTCCCGTCAATTCCACTGAGCAGAAAGAAGACTATATGAAAAACACAATAAAAGGATATTCCAACCTTCTGCAGGAGAACAAAAGGCTAAGAAAGCATATAAAAATACATACAGCACAAATGTGATCTATACCCACATTGCCCATGCCCTGGCCCGGGACTATACCGATCTGTTCTATGTCAACATGGAAACAGACGAATATATCGAATACCATACCGACGATGAACTCAGCGTGCTCGTTGAGACAAGGAGGGCTTCGGATTTCTTCGAAAGCTGCGGCCGCGAAGCAAAGATTTATGTGCATCCCGATGAGCAGGAAATGTTTGTGAATGCCATGAACCGCGATTTTCTTAAAGACACACTGGACCGGCACGGTATATTCACCATGACCTATCGCAGGTTCAAGGACAACAGGATGTTCTATGTGAAGATGAAGGTTTCCCGGATGAGGGATGATGACCGCATTATCGTAATAGCGGTTTCGGATATCGATGAGCTTGTCAAAAAGCGCCGCGAAGAGGAGCGCATACAGGAGGAGCGTATTATATACGCCCGCCTCCATGCCATCACAGGCAACTTCATAGTAGTGTATGTTGTTGATCCCGAGACCGGACACTACCGTGAATTCAGCTCAACGGATGAATATTCGCAAAACTATAAACAGGCCAAAGAAGGAGAAGGTTTTTTTGAAACTGTCCGTGACCGGTCTGTTAAGTCAGTATATCCTGCAGACCGTAAACGTTTTCTCTCGGCATTCACGAAAGATAATATTATGGACAAGGTCGAACGCAGCGGCATATTTACCATCGGTTACCGTTTCATGATGAATGGAAATCCCGTTCATGTCCAGATGAAAGCTGCCATGGTTGATGAGAAGGAAGGACCGCGTCTCGTAGTCGGTCTCAACAATATCGATGAACAGGTCCGTCAGGAGGAGGAAGTTGAAAAGCGAATCGTTATGGCGGAGACGCAGGCAAACATTGATGCTCTCACAGGTGTCCGAAACAAGCATGCATATCTGGAGTCGGAAACACATATAGACCGCCGTATCAATGAGCATCGCATGTCGCCGTTCGCCATAGTAATGATGGATCTGAACGATCTGAAAAAGGTCAATGATACCGCCGGCCATCAGGCAGGTGATCAGTACATTCGTGAGGCCTGCAGCATAATCTGCGAGACATTCAAGCACAGTCCCGTCTTCCGCATAGGCGGTGATGAATTCGTTGTTATCGCGCAGGGAAATGATTATTCCTGTCTCGAAGAGCGCCTTGGTAAGATGAAGGATCACAATACCGAGGCCGCACTTACCGGCGGTATAGTCATAGCATGCGGGATGTCAAAATTTGAGGATGACGCCTGCGTCGCCGAAGTGTTTGACAGGGCAGATCACAGCATGTATGAAAACAAAGCCGAGCTTAAGGCAGCCTGCAGCACACATTGAATAATACGGATATTCGAGATGCTGCAGGAAGAGATAAACAATAAGGGAGTAACCGCCTAATGAGTTTAAACTTTGCAGAAACACTTAAAAAACTGCGAACCGAAAAAGGGCTTTCGCAGCGCGAAGTCGCGGAGCAGATATTTGTCTCCCGTCCCACTGTCGCCCGATGGGAAAACGGCAGCCGTCTTCCGGATGCAGATATGATTTCCCGCCTGTCAAAATGTCTGGGTGTGGATATCAACACACTGCTCAGCTCAGCCGGTGAGACCGACGAAGCGCCTAATGTTATTATGGTCGATGATCGCAAGATAATACTGGCAGGAGGAATGCCGGTTCTGGAATCGGTGATGCCTAATGCCTATATCACCGGCTTTACCCGGCCGTCAGAAGCCATCGAGTATGCCAGAGCAAACCCTGTAGCGCTGGCATTCCTTGATATCGAAATGGGTAAAACAAGCGGACTTGAGCTGTGCCGCAGACTGCTTGAGATAAATCCCCGCACCAATGTTGTCTATCTTACCGCCTACAGCGATTACGCAATAGATGCCTGGGATACCGGTGCCAGCGGATTCATGCTCAAACCGATCACAGCGGATGGCGTTCGGAATCAGCTCAAAAAACTTCGTTATCCCTTCCCTTTAGGAGGTACCGTTAAATGAGCTTGCTGATGTCTCATATATCATTTTTTCTGGTCGGTGCCGCGATGATGCTTTTTCTGATGGGACTCAGTGCCGTAATTATACTGCCCGGCATCGACAGATGGAGCAGGACTTTCTTTATAGTATACTTTACGGTACTCATGTTGTACGGCATTACCGGTATGTCTGAAGGGATCTTAGAGCTTCTTTCCGACCAAAGCTCCACCAGGCTGATAGATGTTTTTTACTTTTTTGAAACTGTGTTAACCTCTCTCATCTCACCTTTGTTAGCTGTTTATATGCATCACTGCTGCGGGGAAGACTGGAGGAACAGCAGATATATCCGGCTTATGACAGCATTCTGGCTCGTATTATTTGTGCTGCTGTGCATCTCGCCTTTTTCAACATTATTTTACTATGCCACACCGGAGACTACTTTTGTCCGCGGACCGCTTTATCCGCTGGTCGTATTCTTTTTCCTTATAACCATAATTCTTAACCTGATATATGTGATCCGTCGCAGGAGTTTACTGTCAGAAAAATACTATTTTTCATTTCTCGTCGGTATAGTCCCGATATTGACTGCAGTATTCATACAGATGTTTATCACAATATTCTCCTACCTTGCAATGTGCATAGCGATCTGCGCAATTTCTATGTTTACTATAATCGTATCAGATCAGATCGAACAGAATATGCGCCAGCAGCAGGAAATCGCCAATCAGCGCACCAGTCTCCTTCTGCTGCAGATCCGCCGTCATTTCATCTACAACACAATGATGAGCATCTACTATCTCTGCAAACAGGATCCCGATAAGGCGCAGCAGGTGACTCTGGATTTCACCACTTATCTGCGCAAAAACTTCAGTGCCATAACCAGCGAAAAACTCATACCTTTCTCAGAGGAGCTGGAGCACACGCGTGCATACCTTGCCGTTGAGCAGGCGCAGTTTGAGGACCGCCTTTTCGTCAGCTATGACACGCCGCATACCGATTTTTATCTGCCGCCTCTTACGCTGCAGCCAATCGTTGAAAACGCTGTAAAGCATGGCATGGATCCTGATTCCGAGCCTCTTCACATATTTATCCGGACAGAAAAGACCGATTTCGGCAGCGAGATCACCGTGGAGAGGATTTTGAGCCAGCCGATGATAACGAGCCGCATATCGCCCTTGAGAACATACAGCAGCGCCTTGAAATGATGTGCCGCGGCAAAATGGCGATAATGCCCCGCGAAGGAGGCGGTACTATAGTCAGAATAACGATACAGGAATAATGATCCCGGATGCGATTGCTCTGATCATTGCTGATCAGTCATCAGCATTCTCAGGGTTTCCACTATTGCCTGTATATCATACGGTTTGGCAAGATGCGCATTCATGCCGACCTCAAGCGCAGCCTTCCGGTCGTCTTCAAAAGCATTGGCAGTGACTGCAACTATAGGTATACACGCCTTGACCTTATCATCCAGGTTTCGGATCTGTTTTGTCGCCTCATACCCGTCCAAATTCGGCATCTGTATATCCATCAGTACCAGATCGTAATAACCATCCGGAGCATCTTTGATCATATCGACCGCCTCCGCTCCATCCGATGCAATTTCTACGGATAATCCGTACTCGCTCAGGATGACATTAGCGATCATCTGATTCGTTAGATTATCTTCAGCAAGCAGCACCCTCTTTCCGGTGAAATCAGGCTTTTCCTCGTCTTCAGCTTTTGTCTCTTCCTCTGCTTCCTTTGATGAAATGACAGGTCCGGACAGCAGGTTCCTGAGTTCAGACATGAACAGAGGTTTTGTACAGAACGCCGTTACTCCGGCATCTCTGGCTTCCTCCTCTATGTCTGCCCAGTCATACGCTGTCAGAATAATAATAGGCGTGCTGTCCCCTATCAGCTTACGGATCCTGCGCACTGTCTCGATACCGTTCATATCCGGCATAAGCCAGTCAATGATATAGACACTGAATTCATCAGCCTGGTCGAGAGCCTCTTTTGTACGAATCACAGCCTCTTTTCCGTAATTCGTCCAGTCAGGACGCATACCGATCTCCCTCAGCATAGAACATACGGAAAGGCAGGTATTGGTATCATCATCGGCAACAAGCGCGCGGAGTCCTTTCATTTCCGGCAGGGGCTCAGATTTCAGAGATACTTCGCTGATTCTGCACGGGAGTTCTACAATGAATTCGCTCCCTTTGCCTTCAGCAGAATTCACTGAAATCACGCCGCCCATCATATCGACTATATTTTTCGTGATGGCCATGCCAAGACCTGTTCCCTCAATACCGCTGACCGTGCTGGTCCTCTCACGGGTAAACGCCTCGAAAATATTCTTCTGGAATTCCTCACTCATTCCAATTCCGTTATCTTTGATACGGAATTCAAAGTACGCGACATCCGGAGAAGGTGATGGTTTTTCTATTATCCTGAAGCTTATAGTTCCTCCCGCAGGAGTGAATTTGATCGCATTCGTAAGAATATTCAGCAATACCTGGTTAAGACGAAGCTTATCCGTGATTATGTCCTCATGTGTTACATCCTGGGTATCGATGAATAATTCCATCTGTTTGGCTGTGATATTTGACTGAATGATGGTTCTCAGGTCATGAATCACATCCGGCAGGTGTACATCTGTTTCCTCTATTGTTACCTTTCCGCTTTCGATACGGCTCATGTCAAGCACATCGTTTATCAGTGACAGCAGATGCTGACTGGAAACGGAGATCTTCCCGAGATAATCCTTTACCTGTTCCGTGTTGTCGATATGAGATGCAGCAAGTGCCGTAAACCCTACAATAGCATTCATAGGCGTACGGATGTCATGTGACATGTTGTTAAGAAATATGGTTTTAGCACGATTGGCATGTTCCGCTGATATCAGCGCATCAGACAATGCCTTTTGGTTTTCTGCAAGCTCCTGATTCTTTGCTTCGAGTTCAAGCCTCGCCGCTTCTTTCTCTTCGATCTCCTTTTTGCTCCGTTTACTGTCCCGGACCAGAAGATACACTATAACTGCAGCTATAGCCATGATAATCAGGCTGACAAGCGCCGCATGATCATAGATCATATCTATAAATGTATACGAATACAGACCATCGGAATAACGATAGGATATATTATGAGCATAATCGCTTCCGAGAACATTGATTCCGCGATTAAAGAGCTTGAGAAGGCCCTCATTGCCTATCTCCACACCGAAGCATCTGTAATCGTTATAACTTGTCTGCCTTAGCGACAGATCCTGATATTTTCTGTTTTTGAGAATGTCGTTCGCTCTCAGACCGTTCAGAGTCACACAGCCCGCATCTCCGGCAAGTACAGCATTAAGACACTCTTCACTTGATGGATAAAAAGTGATTCGCGCATCGGGATAATTAGTCTTCACAAAGTAATACTGCATCCGGTTGTTTTCATTGACAGCAAAGTGTCCTGTCGTTTCTTCACTGAAATCGCCTTTATATACCAGAGCTGCCGGCGATGATGAGACCGGATTTGAAAGATAAATGCCGTTTTCCTCGGAATAATACAATCCGCCGCCCACAGGGAATGCTGCATCGATATCACCGGCGTTGATGCCGGCAATCATATCGTCATAGCTTTTATAGCCCTTGTATGTGACTGTTACATCCCGCATTCCAAGCGCATCCAGAATCGCAGGGACTATATCTCTGACGATTCCGGTCACATTACCCTGTGCATCAGTTTCGCTGTACGGGAGATAGTTTTCCAGATATCCGATAGTAAGGGTGTCATGAGTATTCACCCAGTCCCGTTCTGCCTGCGAAAAAGCTCTCGCCATGACACTGACCGAGTAATATTTCGCCTTAAGATTTGTCAGATAGTTTGGCTCCTCTGCTGCAAGAAGCTTCTGTGCGGAGTTCAGTTCCCTGAGCAGATCAGGCCTTTTTTTATTGACGCAAAGATAATAGTCAGATGTCCCGAATACCGCGAGCACCTCCGAATTCTCTCTTCCATGTGCTCCGTCGCTTTCGGCTGCGAGGACAGTCACCTCACCTGAATCAAATGCACTGAAGAGCTTTGCATAATCTGAAAATACAACAGTCTTTGCTGTAACATGGTTCTCATCAAGATACTTGTTCAGAACAGGAACCATAGCACTGTCCAGCACTCCGATCTTACATCCATTCAGAGTCGCAGGATCTGATGTGATTTGAGTATCCGCGTCATGCTTTATTAGATAGTATGATTCATTTCCCATTCTTGCCCGTGGATATGCGATTTGATCAGCCCTGTCTTCTCTCCACGCAAGACCTGCCAGCAGATCTATCTCACCATCAAGCAGCATCTTATACAGATCACTGAAGTCACCGTAGACATATTCGTATTTCCAGCCGGTGTACTCTGACAGTTTCCTGTAATACTCATAGGCGTAGCCTGTCTTTACCCGGCCTTCCTCCGCTCCTTCCTGAAACACTTCATTTTCATAGTAACCAACCCGTACGGTCTTTGCTTTTTCATCAGCATAAGCTCCGGATGGGACGATCAACAGAACTGTAATGAGGACAGCTATGCAGACAAGCATCAGGTGCCGACATTCTCCGATATAATTTTTATTACTCATTTTTGTTGTCATTTTTCTTTGACCCAGATAAACAAACTATTGCGTCAATTAATATATCATTTGTTTTGAAATAACAAATCCATTTCTATTATCGTCTTTATAATATCACAGCTGCCTGTTTTCTATGTCATAATTCGATGTAAAAAAACCGGAGTCCATCGCTGAGTTGAATACCGGCATCATTGATTGCGGACATCGGATATATCCTCTATCCAACACCACTGCGAATGTGCTATAATATATATTTGATATGGAAAATTTTAAAGAGGTATATTTTATGTCTGTTTTACTTTTAATTCTAGGTATACTATTGATTGTTCTCGGTGTTTTGTGCGCGATCACACCATTGGCTACTCTTATGGCGGCCGGATACCTTATCGCTGCTGTACTGATCATCAGCGGTATCTCCGGCATCATAACAAGCTTTATGTACAAGGTTTATGGTGTCAATTTTGTTGTCAATATCCTTGCAGTTGTACTGGGCGTGCTTGCCATGGTAAGACCGGGCGGAATCCAGACGATCGACAATATTCTGATCTATCTGTTCGCCGCATGGCTTCTGTTCAGAGGTGCCACTACGATATCGCTCTCTCTGAATTTAAAGAAACTCGGCTCAGGCAGTGAATGGATCCTGGGTCTTATAACCGGTATACTGGCTGTTGCTCTGGGCATTTATTCCTTTATCCATCCGACCGTTCCGGCTATTGCCATCGGACTTCTGATAGCATTCTACTTCATTGAAGAAGGAATCGATACCATTGCTGTCAGCAGAGTAGTAAAGAAAGTTTCAAAAGCTGCAGAGGAAATCAATTAATAATCTAAAAAAACGCTGAAGCAGGAAACTCCCCTCTTCAGCGTTTTTTTATATCATAGAATGGTTTATTTCTTATATCGGCATATTATGTCGGCACAGCAAATATTCCTATATTATTATCTGCGAGAATCCCTGATATCTTTGAAAGTATCGCTTTTTACATCTTAAGGCTCTTAAGATACTTTTTCTGTTCCGGCGTTATACGGTAGCTTTCAACAGATTTCTGAATCGATTTATTATGCGTCCATTTATCGAGCCTCTTATTCTCTATATACGGCAGCACAGCATCGTATTGCTTGGCGAGAGCGGTTGCAAAATACCATGCGATCATCATATTGACGTAATACTCTTCACTTCTCAGTCCGGCGACCATCTCCGGATACACGGGATCAAAGTCATCATCCAGAAAATGCTCCATCAGCATCCCCACTCCGAATCTCACAGTATATGCTTTCTCAGAGCCTATCCATTTTTTTATGTGCTCCAAAAGCGCCCCTTTGTGTTTCTTAAAGATCTTCGGAGACATCTGGTCGCAGGTCGCCCAGTTATCTACATATGGCAGAAACTTCTCCAGTTCCTCCATACATGCATCATAATCTTTCATCCCTGATATGATGAAGGCGTGCAGCTGATTCTCTTCAAAATACTCATGAGGAAGTTCATCCAGAAATTCTCTGTAATCTCCGGATCTCAGTATTTCCTTTGCCATAGTCCTGAGTTCCGGAGTCCTCACGCCGATCACCGATCCCGGCTCTACAGAAGGGATTATCTTTATCTGCATATCACGATATTTCACATCCTGAAGCTCATACAATTTCCTAAGCAAATCTGTTTTATTCATAAGCTGTCACTCCGCAAGTCCCTGTTTTGCTTTGTAATTTTATATTACGGAATCGGGATTCCGCATATTACTGTCCTGATTCTTTCCTTAAATACTGCATGTTTAGTACGGACCATGACTCGATAAGCCTTTCGAGAGTCCATCGTGCATTCGCAGGGCTTGTTGAAGGCAGGCATTCCGCCCGCCTTCCTGTCTGAGGTTCAATATACCTGCAGTACAGATCATGAGACTTGCGCCCGTTACAGTAAATATGTTCGATGCTGCAATTGTTAAGGATACAGCTTATGTCGTTCGGTTCAGCGTTCCTTATGCTCGCATCGGAAGAGCCGGCGATTTCACAGCTTGCTATAGAATCCCAGAGCGCCAGATCATTTCGCAATATCATATCCCTTTTTTCACGGACAGTCTGCGGCAGCGGCTCGTGAAATACAGCTGAGATCACCTTCCAGAAACGATTCTGCGGGTGTCCGTAGAAGAAGTTCTGTTCCCGTGATCTGATCGACGGGAAAGAACCCAGAACAAGGATCCTGCTGTGATCACTGTACAGCGGTCCAAAGGGATGATCTATTCTTGACATATTATAGCCTCCGGAGACTTCTATTGCTCAAAAGTGCCATATGCGGCAACCGCCTCATCTATGGTCATAGCGCCGGTCCCGACCTTGTAAACAGCCTGTCGCATCTGTATAACTGCATCATCCGTCAGACCGATTTCTTCCGGTGACAGTATCCGGGATTCCGGAATTTCTCCGAATGCGGCATACATGTTATCAAAAGACAGATCTTTGGTCGGAGACATAAGGCCTTTATTCTGCGCCATCTCGTTCAGTTCACGTGATGTGATCAGGAAACGCATGAATTCATTTACCATGTCCAGTTTCGGGCTTTCCTTGTTGACGGAAAACTGCAGATTCGGCATATCCAGAAAGTAAGCTCCGTCATCAGACATAGGAACAGGAACAAAGGTGTATTCAAAAGGATCGGCGATAAACGCCTCGGAACGGCTCTCCCTCTTCGCAGTCCCGGAGACAGTATCTCCGGAGCATGTCATCATTGGTACATCACCTTCAAAGAATCGCATTATAACGGCTTCATAGTTATCTTCGATTTCTGCACAGGCATCAGTATCTACCCTGCAGTCATTCATGAACTGCTCAATCTTCTCAAGAGACGGCCTCATATACTCGCCTGCCGAAGGATCAAGAGCATTGAGTTTTTTGACAGCTTCTGCATCATCCGCAACAGTCTCACAGAAAAACGGATATATCGTCAATGTATAAAGCGATGTCGTCTCTTCATTTGTGAAGCCCATAATCGGGTTTTTATAGCCTTTTTCGCGAAATGCATCACAAACTTCCACAAGTTCCTGATATGTAGACGGAACGCTCAGGCCTTCTTTTTCAAATAGATCGTTGTTCACGAGCATGCCGTAAGTATTCGAAAAAACAGGAACCATCGGAAGTGTACCGTCGTTCGTATTCAGAATGATATTGCTTCGTATGCAGTCCAGATCGATCCCCAGATCAGGATCGGCCAGATTCTCGGCATGATCTATAGAGGATTTATACTGGTCCCGGCCATACATCCACGAGTTACTGACATAGATGTCCGGAGCATCGTTTCCGTTCAGTACCGTGCCGATCATGTTGTTATAATCATCAACCTTCGTGAACACCAGTTTCACGTCGGGATAATACTCATTGAAGCGATCGAACTCGGTTTCAAGCGCTTCAAAATTGTCGTAGCCTCCGGCAACGTTGATTTCACAGCTTTCGGCAGTATCCAGCGCCGGCTTGAATCCTTCCTCTGCCGCCGCTTTCTGTTCTTCTGAGCCGCATGCAGCCAGGCTCAGGATCATCAGCACAGCTAAGAACATACACATTATCTTTTTCATTTCTGTTCACTCCTCTCTCTGATTCTTCGGATCTCCTTAATAACCAGTTTCATATCGATAGGCTTTGCAATATGTCCGTTCATTCCTGCGTCCATGCACTCTGCCACGTTTTCTGAGAATGCATCTGCTGTCACCGCAATGATCGGAATTGATGCGGCCCATGAATTATCCGATTCCCTGATCGCCCTTGTTGCATCGAGGCCATTCATTTCCGGCATCTGCACGTCCATAAATATCAGCTCGTAGCTTCCCTCCGCGGCATTGCGCACCTTATCCACGCAGACACGTCCGTTCTCTGCGCGGTCGCTTGTGATGCCGAACACACTGAGCATTCCGGATAAGATCTCCCAGTTAACGTCAATATCCTCAGCAATAAGTATATGCATTCCATTCAGATCGGAATAATCGTCTTCCGGTTCGACGGATCGTGTCTTCGTTCCGAGAAGTTCATTGATCTTATTATACAGGGTGGAACGGAATATCGGTTTAGTGACAAAACCGTTTGCGCCTGCCTCCTTGGCAAGGTCCTCTATGTCTGTCCAGTCGTATGCCGAAGTCAGCAGAATAGGGTTGTCCATGTCAACTTCTGTCCGTATCCGGCGGATCGTTTCAAGACCATCCATATCAGGCATCTTCCAGTCAAGGATCACAATGTTGTAATCCCTTCCGGACTCATGCCTTCGCCTGATCATCTCAAGCGCTTCTTTCCCACTGCGTGCCTGCTCCACTCCGGCACCGAGAGATTCAAGCTCATCGGCCGTTGTTTGCAGGAATATCTCATCGTCATCAACAATCAGAGCATCTATGCTGTCAAGACGGATTTCCTCCAGCTGCCTGTCGGCTACCGGGATATCCAGCGTCACAGTGAAACTTGTCCCTTTGCCTTGCTCACTCTGACATTCAATCGTCCCGCCCATCAGATCGACCATCTGTTTTGTAATGGCCAGACCAAGGCCGGTTCCCTGTATGCTGTTGACGCGGCTGTCCGTCTGACGTGAGAAAGGCTGATACATTGTTTCCATGAATTCCGGGCTCATACCGATACCCGTATCGGCTACAGTATATACAAGCCGTACACAACCCGGCACATTGCTCTCTTCTTCACGCATCTCTACGCTGACTCGTCCGCCCGGTTCAGTGTACTTGATGGCATTTGACAGGATATTGATACAGATCTGATTCAGACGGAGCTGATCTGTATATAAGTATTCCTTATCCATATTATCGATATGGAAGCTGAAATCGATTTTCTTTTCCTTGATCATCGGCTGCGAAATGTTTACAAGGTTTTCGACCGTTTCCACAATGGAGAATGTCAGAGGACTCAATTTCAGTTTCCCGCTTTCCACCTTGGATATATCCAGAATGTCATTGATCAGTGTCAGCAGATGATTGCCGGCAAGACCGATTTTTCGAAGGCTTTCCCGTGTCGAATCCACATCTCCGAGATTCTTTTCGGCAATGGATGTAAGCCCTATTATGGCATTCATAGGAGTACGAATGTCATGGGACATGGTGGAGAGAAAATCGGTCTTTGCCTTATTTGCAGACTCAGCATCCGTGACCGCGACCTGAAGACGTCTGTTCAAATACAACATATAAAACAGATCAAGCAGGAACAGTATCAGTAAGCCGGCAGAAATAACACCGGGCAGCAGCCAGTTTCCTGTATCTGCTTTGAGATCCTCCGCCGGCACGAAACCCAGCAATGTCCATCCGGCAGTGGCAGCGACAGGAGTAAAAGCAAGTATGCATTCCTGTCCGTGCGAGTTGAGCATTGAAACGGAACCTGTAGAAGAAGTTATTCTGTCGAACAATGCCTTCGAAGATGCAGGATCCGTAGGATTATATGATTTGTAAAACTCGAAAAAGTCTGAATTCTTAAAACTGTAGCCCTTGAGAATATAATAACCGTCCGCATCGATCATGGAAAGTTCAGCATTTGCAAACTCTTCCTGCGGAAAAACCCATTTCTGTTCAAGCTCAGAGATAGGGATCACCCTCAGCAGTACCGCATCCCCGGAGCTTTTGCTTTCCGGATCGCGCAGCGTGACCCTGTTACAGAAAGCCAATGACTGCTCACCGTTCATCGGATTGGTAAAAGCGCGTGTGATGTTGATCGACTCTCCTATATCATCGATCCAGCTGACGTCGTCAAGCAGATCCACCCGTTCATATGAAACAGCATAGTCATCGCTCGTACCCTGTTTAGGACGGGTCGAAAGACCTGTAAGCGTGTCCAGGGAAATCAGATGAGTTGAATTGTTTTCAAGCACATGGGAAGCACGTATATACTCGATTGCCTCATTCAGTGTCATATCCTCGCTGTTGATATACTTAGCCCAGACATCGCATATACGCTGCTCACCTTCAAGATAATTCTCCGTAACCCGTTCCATGGTGACAGTCGTTTTTTCAAAGTGCTTAATCTGTCTGTTGTAGGAATCCCTGCTTTCATAACCGGAGTAGAGCACAACAAAAATGACTATGGCAGCCATTATGATCACATTGACAATGATAACAAAAGTCTTTCTCATGTTCCGGTCTCCCCGAATTCCGTTTCCGAATATGCGGCTATTGAATTTATCATTCAATTATCATCTCTGCACTCCGTATGTTCACTGTCTGAAGAATAAAATCATCAGGATCCTGCGCACCCGCCGTCGCGGCCAAGCATAATATCAAGACCGTGCGCGAGCGGAGGCAGCAGCTTTTCTGTCTGATCTCCGGACCTGAATCGCCTTAATAAAAAGGAGAAGTGCCGTAATCACAGTCATTATACCACTTCCCCGCGCTCTTCTTAAAGATTATGTCTTACTTCTTCATTTATACTATCGTATATCCTTCTTTTCCGAGAGCATCTATTGCCCTGCCGAAGTTCTCTGATTTGACCAGTATATAGTCTGTGTTGTATGTTGACACAGCAAATATTCCAATCTTATTATCAGCAAGAATCCCCGAAATCCTTGACAGTATACCTATGAGTGAGAAGTCAAGCACGCCCTGTATCCTGAAGCATTTCCACCCATCGTCACGCTCCCTTGTGCAGTCCGGAGTGTCTTCTGTTTTGCATACAAGGGACAATTCTTCATCAGTCTTGCCAATGAAATAGAAGTCCTTTCCGAGATCCAGCATCGAAGGATCATCTATCTTGCATACTGTGAGTTCATAATCAATTATTTTAAGTTCCATCACTACTCTCCTAACAAATATGCACCTGTGACCATATACCCTTCTTGAATAGCCGCCGCTGTCGCAACCATGCAGACAACTGCGGCACTGTATCGCAGATCTATGAAGGTCAGTGTCAGCGGAAAAACGAACAGCGGCAATCCATATATAGAGCCAAATCGGAACAGACAGTACAGGCAGCAGTTTGATCAGGCATACCAACACAAACACGATATCCGCAATCGTATCCAGCCTTGATCCCAACTCGCTTGCTGTTCCCGTTCTCCTCGCCACAGCACCATCGATCATATCCGAGAATCCGGCAGCTATATACAGCGCATAAAACCCCGGCGATAATGCCGGACGGAACAGCAAAGCGGCGCTGAGAACTATTCTTATTTCTGTTATGATATTTGCCACTTTACACCGGTGTCCCTACTTCTATTAAATTACCGTCCGGATCATAGAAGCGTACGACCTTCTGTCCCCAACTGTGCGTCATCAGCTGATTGACGTATTTCACATCCGGATAATTCTGTTCAAGCTTTTCTATAAAACCTTCAATGTCGGATTCCTCAAAATAGAGTTCGCCGGCATTGTTCTCCGGAATTATATCTCTCCCAAGGAACTCTTTCCAGTATTTTTCTTCCTGCAGTACCAGACCTTCCGTCAGGATCATATTGCCGTCATTGTCAAGAATCATCTCAAGGCCGAACAGATCTTGGTAAAACTGTCTGGATCTATCGATGTCTTTAACAACGATCAACACATTTTTCAGTTTCATTCTTATCCCTCCTATGGCGAAAATCCCTTATCCGGCGGGCTTCCATCCCCCAATTTCTTTTGACATTTTTTGCTTATCCTTCTAGCCGTTTGAGTGCTTCCTCGTTGTTTCCTGTTATCATTTTAAGCTTTTCACAAGTGCTCATTTCGCTGCAGTCTCCGCATGTTTCTATATCCTTACTAAGCGCACACTGCCTTATCGGGCAAAGTGAGTCGCAGAAAGGAGTCTTCACTCCGTCTATGCGGCAACCGGCGCAGTTGATCATCTCCGGCGTGATCTCTACACCGTTCAGCTCTGACCATTCCTTCGCGACCTTGATCCGCAGATCATTATCATTTTTTACAGTTGCAATATGGGCTTCACATGTCTCGCAGTCCAATCCACAGTACGCGATATATTCATTCACTCTGTTCCTGACCGGCACCCATATGCTGCATTCATATTCAGATGAGTTCGGATCACCTGCGGAATAAACTTCCAGTGTCGCTGCTGCGTTTGCGTGATATTTCTGCCCCTCATTCGGGAACCAATCCTGCCATACTGCAGTATTCAGTGTTTGCAGTGATCCGGGGATCGGTCCCTTTGTATTAAATACAGCCCAGTTGCTCTCAGGAAATGAATACAGTTCCAGT
>CACYHR010000048.1 GCA_902774265.1 uncultured Eubacteriales bacterium | reverse complement strand
CCGTCCTTCAGAACAGGCTTACGATATTTAGTTGCCCACACGATATGATATTGAAGGGAATATACGTAACCGCGACCATGTGTTACTTCTTTCGGTTCATATAATTCGTACATATTATTCATATATATATTATACCATACAGCGAACATCAGTTCAAGCATATTAATACCGCCTAACTCACGACTGAAGTCACGAGCGTGCGGCGGTATTTTTGTCAGTTTTGATTTTTTTTCGTGATCCAAGCAACAGATTGATTATTCTTTCCTTTGCAATATCATCAATCTCGGTTTTATCGCCCTGATGCAGAACCTTATCTATTTCTTCTCTGTTATGTAAAACGCAGGGATCAGCTACCGGACAATTGCCGCGTACAAAGAACACAAAACCTTCGATCCATATATAATCGCCGTGCTGCTTTAAGAATCGGGACAATACGTATATCTGCCGTTTCACTTGCCTGATCGGGTTTTTTACCTGACTCACATATGAATATCCTGCGGCATTGATCTTTATTTTAGTCCACTCATAGTCATCCCGATCACCATATAAAGTGCCGTTATAGTTCTTCACTTCTACAATGAATATCCCATAGCTGTTGATGATCAGGTTATCAAGTTCGGTTTCTTTGCCATCAGCCCTGATTCTTACATTAGTCAGCAGATGATCATCATCATTCAGAACATCATTTATCAGATCACTGACAATTACCTCACCGAGTCTTCCGGCTCTTCTCTCCGGGCTTTCTCTATGACCGGTCATGCGCAGGATCTCATATAAAAGGATCCCGCCAAAAGCCAGTATTATCAGAAGTGCGAAGATTACTACTGGATCCATACTATATCAACTTTCCCGTAAGATGATCGCACTCATGCTGGATAATCTGCGCAATGTATCCGCTGAATCTCTGTATATGTTCATCGAATTTTTTATCCAGATACCTGACTGTGATGCGATTATATCTCGTTGTTTTTCTTGTTCCCGGCAGTGACAGGCAGCCTTCTTCTGTATCATACGGTTCGGATTTCTCTGTTATGACCGGATTGATCATAACCATGTCCGCAAGGCCTGTTGCAACTATTATCATCTTCTTCCTGTACCCGATCATGTTTGCGGCCATGCCAACACAGCGCTCACGATTCGCTTTGAGTGTATCCTCAAGATCCTGCGCGACCGGCAGATCTGCTTTTGTTGCTTCTTCTGATTCCTGACTAAGGAAAAATGCATCTCTAACTATCGGTTTATTCATTTGATCAGCTTCTCCATCATTGCACTTCCGACGCCTCTGTTCCTGTCATAGCGTCTTCGGGTCTTCCTTCTAATATTTCAATCATAATGAGCCTCATAATTCAGTTTTCATGTCTGTATATCGTTTCATCGCTATTGAATTGTCTTTCGTTGTGATTCATTTTTATAGAGGCATTATACAAAAAGTCCTGTATTTTTCGCAAACATGTTGCAATTCTCATGATTTGGTTGAGCGTTTATTCGCGTCAATGTTAAAATATATAAAAAATACTATATACGGAAGGAGCAGGATCATGTTAGAAAAATATATGATAGACACCCTTCGTCAGATCGCGCATGGAATCGCTATGCACTTTGGCAGTGACTGTGAGATCGTGATACACGACCTGACATCCGCGGTGAATGAGGGCAGTATTATAATGATTGAAAACGGCCATGTATCTAACCGCAAGCTTGGAGACGGCCCAAGTCATGTTGTTCTTGATGCAATCAAACATGATCCATCAAAGCTTCAGGATAAGCTTGCCGGTCTTACCAGAACCGTTGATGGCAGGATACTGAAAAGCAGCACTATGTACATACGTGATGAATCCGGTAAAGTCGCTGCTATACTTGGAATCAATTACGATATTACAAAGCTGCTTACAGTAGAATCGGCAATTCGCCCGCTTACTGCAGCAGCCGACTCCCCGGAAGCGTCATCAGCGTATGGATTTGAGAGGATCCCTCTTAATGTCAGCGACCTTTTGGATGAGCTGATTACGCAGTCTATAAGACTTATCGGTAAGCCTGTTCCTTTGATGACCAAGGATGAAAAGATACGCGCACTCCAGTTCCTCAATGATTCCGGTGCATTCCTTATTACTAAGAGCGGCGACAAGATCGCCAGTACTTTCGGTATAAGCAAATTTACTATGTACAGCTATATTGACGCAGGAAAAAACAAGTAACATCACAGATAATCCCTGATGTTCATCCTGACCCGGAGTTTTCTGCTTGAGCCAAATTATTGAGTGAAATAAAAGGAATAAAATCGGAACATTAATACTTGCAAATTTGAAATAAAACAGATAACTGCATCTTAAGTCCTTGTTCCGCCATATCAGTCATTTCACCGACTGCCTCCGCCTATATATCAAGCAAATATTTCTCTGCGATCGCCGCTGCCGTCCTGCATGCTCCAACACATGGTCTGCTTTTATAGTATTCTTCTGTCCTGACAGCAGGTTCCCCAAGATCCGCTCCCTTCTCAAGTCCAAGAAGTTCTCTGCATATTATGGTTCCCTGCTCTTTTTCAAATTCCTTACACATCTTCTGAACTAATGAGTATAGCTTTATCTTTCCCTGTGCATCTGCAGGATCTGAATAACCACAGACATATGCTGCAAGCATTGTCATACCTGTCACCGCTCCACAAACCTCTCTTAGTTTTCCAAAACCTGCGCCGAAAGGACTTGCTATTTTAGCCGCTTCCTCCACAGTCATACCAGTTTCATCAGCAAATGCAGCGAATACCGATTGACTGCAATTATATCCCTGTCTGAATAATTCTTCCGCTCTGTCTGATCTGTTCATTTTATTCCTTTCTGCCTTCATCAAGTTGTCTTCCATCTCTCTGCTCCAAATACTTTTCCAGTCTCTTCTGAGAAATCAGGTTTCCTCAGTCTTTCTCCAGACAAAGCGTATGATTTCTTCATCACGGCTCTCTACAGTGAATCCAAGGTCTCTGTATATCTGGAATGCATAACGCTCTGCCGGGATCTCATAATGTATGATCTCATATCCCGCTTCTTTCAGGTCATCCATCAGAAGATGCAGCAGTTCAGTACCTATACCGTATTCGGCAAACTGCCCCTTCAGGTTCATTTTCATTATTGCCTCTGAACCGTCAGTATTTACATTAGCGTATGAAAGACCGGCAAGTTCATCACCTATTCTGGCAACAAAACGATGTCCTTCAAGTCTTTCGACCTTGTAGGATCCTTCATATGGCCATCCCATTCGCCTTGTTTTAAGATATTTTTTCAGATCTTCATTTTTCATTTTACAATACTTTGCGTTTTTATGAGTAAAGATTATGGTGAAATGTATATAATATATTTCCTTTTTAATAATATCTCCCGGGAGACTTTATTTATGTTCGCTTAAGAGGAAACGGTATACCATCATTATGATCCGCATGTTATAATAAGCAACACAGCTCATATCGTTTTGGGCTGCTCGTCTCATATCTCAACAAAGAGGGTGTAACAGGAGAGATTATAAAATGGGAAATCAGTTTGCTACATCCAAAAACAATGCGCGGAGACGATTTGAAATCGATGTTGTGAAATTTCTTGCCATAGTATTTATGGTATGTGTTCATGTATATGAAGACATGAGCGTTATCGACTGGTCAGTTCCTCACACAGATGTATTCGGAAACGTGATCGAGTTTCTCGGAGGACCGCTGACGGCACCGGTGTTTATGTTTACCATGGGTATTGGAATGGTGCTTACACATCATGATACTCCTAAAGAATTCGCGAAAAGAGGACTGCATCTTTTTGCGGCCGGATACGTATTGAATTTTATCAGAGGACCGCTTCCTCTTTTGACAGCCAAGATACTGGGTATTGATCCGGAAGTTGATTATACGATACTCAGCAGTCTGATGATCACAGACATCCTGCAATTTGCAGGTCTGACATTTCTGTTGGCTGCGGCTTTGAAAAAACTGAAGTTAAAGTCCGTATATATATTTATTATTGCAATTGTCATGCAGGCTGCCGGCTGTGCAGTGGAGGTATGGAGCGAAACTCTTCCTCCGTCATTCATTTCATATGTTGCGGGACTGTTCATATTTGCGGGTGGTGTAACGTGCTTTCCGTTCCTGACGTGGTTTGTCTTTCCCGCTGCAGGAATGGTTTTCGGCGAACTTCTGCAAAAAAATGAAAGGGCATATAAGCAAGCGTTCGCGGCCGGCGTTGGAGTCCTTGCCGCAACATTATCCTACGTATTTCTGAGCGCTTATGATATCAGAAATTTCTACGCTTTGGCGAATGAAGCGTTTTACAAGCAGGACCTTTTGGGGTTTTTATTTACGATTTCGATTGTCATAATAGAGCTCTCGCTGGCATATTTTGTGTTCAGAGGAAGTTCATCTCTGATCAGCTTTTGCAGCATCAACCTGACTCGAATATACTTTATTCAATGGGTTGTGATCACAGTTTTGACTGCTGCCCTGGTGATTTTTGAGCCGGGAGATATTACGAAGGGTCTGGTTATTCCATATGCTTTTGTGATATTTAGCCTGTCAGTCGGGATCTGCCGCGTCTCCTTGCTTAGTAAAATTTTTAAGTCTAATGCTAGGAAATATTAAACCGGCTTGGAAATCATAACCACCAGTTGAACTGGTGGTTATGATTGTTGGTTTTTGCCATGCCATATCGACTCAGCATCAAAGCATATCGCTTACTGTGTATTTTCGAGCAATTATCTTGTTATTTCTTCGTCTTAACCTTTTTAGCCTTTGACCATTTGCCATATACCTTTATCGGCCTATCAGGATCGGCAAGGTTTTGAACCTTAGTAAATGTACGCACCTTGAAGCTATACGTTTTGCCGGCTTTCAGCTTCTTAACAGTTTTCTTAACTGTATTAGCGCTATTGATATTGATCTTCTTCGCTTTTACACCCTTGGCTTTGTAGAACAACTGATAGCCGTTCGCACTTGACCTCTCACCCCACTTGGCAACAGCCTTCCTTCCCTTCTTGGCTGTGATGGATTTCAGCTTTGCTTTCATCATCTTCGCCGGGTAGTTCAAAGTTTTCTGAAGCTTCGCAACCTCGCCATCTGTGATCAGCGCCTTCTGGTCTGGTGTCAGAGAATTAAATGCCTCCACAGCGCCGGACACCTGGTCATTTGTCGCCTTTGATGGATCATCCGGAATAGCCGCAATCATACCAGACACCTTAGATGCTGTCTCCTGATCTTCAGCGGACTTCTTGAGTTCTTTAAGCTTGGCTTCAGCATCCGTCAACTTTTTAAGCGTATCATTACTGACCTTCGCCTTATCTTCAGCGGAGAGTTTGTCATAAGCCTCACGAGCTTCATTGATCTTAGCCTCATCGTTCAAAGTCACCTTATCCGGATCAGGCAGGGCTTTGATCTTGTTTATGACCTGCTGGGCATCGATTACTACGCCATCAGGGACAGCAGGAAACTGTACCTTTTTGTAACCCTCTAACGTCTGCCCTGGATCATCGTTGACAGAAATATACCTTTTGCCCTTAGTGCCTTCATAGTCGGTCCAGCCTGAACCAGCAATAGTGTTTTTTACTTTACCATCGTTTTCACAATGAAGAGCTGCTGTTGTTCCTGCTGATATCAGATTAGTTTTCTTCCCAATCGTTATACCGGTTTTTTGTGCATAAATGCCGTAAATGCTAGCAGTATCAGTTTCATTGTAGCTCGAAGTAGTTGTTATCTTGCCGCCTGTAAGGCTCACCCCACCATCTTCTCCAAAAATAGCGCATCCTTCATTGCCGGTCGCGGCAGCACTTATCGTTCCATCTTCTATGATCACATTACCATCATCAGAACAAATGGCTCTACCTTCTGCGCCATTCGCGGTAGCTGTAACTGTTCCGTCGTTTATCTCTACTTTTTTGTAACCATAAACAGCACAAGCTCTATTGCCTTTTGCGATAGCATTAACCGTTCCGCCGTTTATATACACAGCATCGAAGGCATCGATAGCGTTACCGACAGAACCATTCGCATCAGCTGTTACCTTTCCGTCTGCTATTGTAACACTTCCACCTGCGTGAATAGCATTAGCACCGTTATCGGATGTAACAAGTGCGTCCACTGTACCGCCCACAATATTCAAGTTGCCATCCGCAGAAATGGCATTCAGTTTTCCCTTTGCGTTCAGAGTCCCGCTTCCTTCGATTAATAAATTTCCACCACTACTATTATCTTTAGCTACAAGGATCCCATTATATACACCGTCGCTTCCTATGTTATTTTCACCTTCTAATACGATTTTGAGATCACTCCCTAAGGAGTATACGCTCGCATCATGAGTGGTATCATACTGATATGCCCTGGTTATTTCAGCACCTTTCAGCGTCAGTGTTTTTGTGCTTTCGTCATAGCTCGCAGTTGTGCTCTGCGCACCGGTGATATTCTCAGCGTTCGCGGTCAGCACTCGTGTTCCGCCAACCCAGATAGGATATGCTTTCGAGACCTGCACCCATTTCTGTTGGTGATTCGTTTCAAAGGTGGAGTTGATAGCGTATTTGGCAGTCTCTTTGCTTTCACCGGCATTTACGCCCATACCAGTGCCAATATTTACTTGATTACCAGAAAAGGCTCTATCTTCACCGTTTGCCGTGACTATACCGCCGTTAATATTTACATTCCCCTGAGCCTTATCGGTAGCTATGCCTACGCCACCTGAAGCAGTCACTGTGCCGCTGGCAATCGTTATATCGCCTTCATATGCGTAGATGCCAGCCCCAATTCTATTGCCGGTTACGGTCAGCGACCCGCTGCCGTTGATGGTTAGATTTTCGTCATTAACGTGAATTCCGTACCCAATATGACGATCATCATATGTACCTTCTGTTACTGTACACTCCGCAGTGTTCTCGCCTTCTAATTCGATAGTCAAATCCTGTTTGGCGTAAATTGCAGCATACCTATAATCAGCCCCAGAATTATTATCATACATATACCCATCGCCACTGTAGCTGTAGTTATTGAGCGTCAGGGTGTTTGTGGCGGCGTCATAGCTCCAACCAGTACCAAAATGTTTTTCGCTTGTCACCTCCTCGCCGCCGACCCAGAGTTGATAAGATGTGGTGTCCGCATAGGCGGTCTGACTCAGTACCGGCATCAGCCCCAGAATCAGTGCAAAACTGAGCAGGAGACTCACTATTCGTTTCTTATTCATAAACTTTTCCTTTCTTCAATTCGCGGTTGTTACGGTCACCGCTAACTACATGAGCGGCTCTGCGGTAAAACGCAGGCCGTTGTCAGTTTTATTCGGCGCATCAAGTATAAATCAGAGTGTCATTGAGATGCTGCACTAGTCATGAGTGATCATATAGTGAACAACGGAAGCACAATGCTCTGCAGCATCTTTTTTAAACAATTCATAGTTCATTTCCTCAGAATCGTCGGCTTTATCAGAAATAGCACGGATAATGACAAATGGAGTGTCATTTAAATAGCATGCCTGCGCAATTGCGCCTCCTTCCATCTCACAGCACAGTCCTCCGAAATTGGACGTGATCGTTTCTTTTTGTTCCTTTGAGGAAATAAACTGATCACCCGTACAAACTCTGCCCTCGAAAACCTGAACGTCAGGAACAGCCTCATGTACAGCCTCTACAGCTTTCTTCCGCATTGTTTCGTCCGCAGGAAACGCAGAAAGGCCTGTATACGGGATCTCCCCTTTTTCAAAGCCGATTGCTTCTACAGTAAAGTCATGCTGGCAAGCATCAACAGAGACAACAATATCACCGATATCGATCTGATTGTCGAGGGATCCGGCAACACCGGTATTAATGACTTTAGTGCATCCGAAATTATTGATCAGCGTATTTGCGCAGATCCCGGCATTCACTTTGCCCATGCCGCACTGGACGATGACCACATCCGCGCCATCCAGCTTTCCTTCACAGAACTCCATACCGGCGATGGTGGTTGTTTTGGACTCCGTAAGTGTTTCTTTGAGAGAGTTTACTTCTTCTTCCATTGCACCTATAATACCTGTTTTTTCTGATGTAGTTCCATCAGTGTTTGAGCAGCCTGCAATTACAAGTGCTAATATCAGCACCGACAGTATTAAACAAATTGTTTTCTTCATAGTCTTTTCCGTTCCTTTTATTAATCTTTGCATTAATTTGTTTCTGTTAGCCTTTTTGATGATTGCGGAAGTAGCTTTCAAGTATCGCTAATGCCTGATCTCTCAATATTCCTTCCGTTATTTCAGGCTTCCAGAATGAATTGTCGAAAACTATCCTGCTGCAGTTACAGCCTTTATTACCTAGGATCTCTTCGAGATCTGTATTGCTTGCGCCATAAACGAGCCGTCCAAGCTTTACCCACACCATCGCTCCGCTGCACATAAAGCATGGTTCGCAACTTGAATACAGTGTGTATTCTCTCAAATCTGTTATTCCGGTTTCAGCACAAAATCGTCTGATGAGACCGGCTTCTGCATGAAAAGTCGGATCATTTATGCTATAGATCTGGTTCTCATTTGTGTATACTATTTCCCCATCCTTTACAAGTACTGCTCCGAACGGTTCGTTGCCGTGTTTTACAGCAGCCTCCGAAAGAGCCACCGCTTCCTTCATGAACAATTCATCTCTACACATTCTTTATACCCCGTTTTCGTCATTATCCCATCGTCAGCCGCACCCTGATGTGTCAGATAATCTGCCACATCTACAGAATACGCTTCTTCAGGATCAAGTATATACCACTAAGACACATATTTATTTTAGCATTTTTGATGATCATTGCGGTATAGCCGTCTTTACCGACCAGGCAGGAAAGCAGAATACTCAAAGAGCCTATACCTGTACTGTCCTGGCATTTTGCATCGTTATAGTGGTTGCAGCATTGATCTCTGTGTTCACCACAAAAGAAAGAGTTGTTGACGGTATTGGAGAAAACGGGACTGATTATTCAAAAGAAGGTTTTATGACGACAGCAAGAAAACTTGTTGTCGATCGATACTTTCTGATCATGTTTATGCTGTCTTCCATTATCTTTCGATATTTTAGGGATCGTCTGTCATTCCGTTTCCCGGATCATTTTTTACTTACGTCACATGACACAAATCTCACACCTTTAAAGAGTTTTGGCGCGTGCCGGCTTTCGCGGCACGATCCGCTGGTATTTCACAGCAGGATACCCAATGACCATGCACGTCACTACTTTGTGTCCTTTAGGCAGTCTGATCGTTTTGCGCAGCTTCCTGCTCAAACGTGTACATAAAACAAAGAATCCGCTGTACAGAACCCCAAGCCCAAGGCTTTCCGCCATGATCTCCATGTATGAGCTTGCAAGGCCGGCATTCACACTGCTTCTGCTTGTGACCAGAATGACCAGCGGTGCTCCCTTGAAAAAGAAATCATCTGTGATCCTGAATCTTTCTGCAACAGAGGCAATCTTCCCCGGCAAAGCCGTAGCTTTACGAAAAATCCCTACGCAGATCTCTTCAGCCTCTTTCTGCCTGCTGCCAAGGATGGTATATGAAACATTCTGCGCGTTTGCCCCTGTCGGGCTGTATCTTCCGGCTTCAAGGATCATATCTATCTTCTCCTGTTCTACCGGTTGCTCAGTGAATCGTCTCATCGTCCTCCTGCTGCGCATCGCCTCAAGAAGCGTAACAGAGGATATCTCAGTCATTGAAACCACAGCTTCATCTTTGCACTCATAGTTTGCCATTCTTATAGCGCCCTGAGGGCATATAGCATAGCAGTGCCCACATTCGATGCAGCCCGTCTTATCCGCATGTGCCTTGCCGTTTTCCAGACAGAGACAATTGCCCGGACAGTCTTTGATACACAGTTCACATCCAATGCATTTTGCTTCGTTAACAATGATAATATTATTCCTCATCTTGTCCCCCTTGTCTTATATGAAATTAAGTGTTTCCAGTCTATAACATTATCACCGGAAGGATTCAATCAAATAAGAGAAAAATCAAGTGTCCCGACTATGCGGAACGCCTTTCTTTCTACTCGTTGATTTCTCTATACAGTTTATTGATGCTGCCCTGAGCATGTTCGGATATGTGTTTATTTATAAGCCTGTCTCTGAGATCTTTGATAGCCACCATCTCATCGGCAACATCCTCAAGTCTGTGTTTCTCTCCGGAAATATAATGCATCATTTTCTCTGCTGTAAAATCGGTATTCATCTCAATACAAATAAGCCGGGTGAATTCCTCCGGATAACCTTTTCGAAGCATCAGATCATATAATTCCCTGCTTTTCTCATTCATTTCACTTCTCCGACCTGTCAAACAGCATATCTTTTAACATTTACAGACTATATCTATCGTTCAGATAGAATCATTTTTTGAGAACGGGATATATGAGATCGGTGATCCTCACCCGTCGCCGTTGTCAGCAACAATTTTGTGAGATTCACGCCGCAGTATAACTCTATGTCCTGAGGATTGTACATTCCGGACTGCCGCGGATTGATCTCGATTATGAAAAACTCCCCCTCCGAAGTGAAGAATCCCTCTACATCCGTTGCAAATATCTCATCGCTTTCCCTGCCTGTGTGTGCAGTCTAAAGGTGCAGCTTCATCCCAGGTGATGCCGTATGGTGCACCATCCGATGTATAACAGGCTTTGCTCCTGGTTGAACCTCCGTTTCTTCACAAAAAAAGATGGCAGCTTACAGATGCCCGCCATCTCCTGATATATTATTGCGAGTTGTCTTCCTGCAGAATACGACTCCCTGATCGCCAATAAATACCCAGAATACCAGCATAAGCAGGTTCTCGAAGAATACGAGCACACCGGCTTTCTCATAATCCAGAAAAGCGAATGCCACGCGGAATAACATGTAATCAAACCAGCCATTTCGCAGGAAGAGGAATAGTCCGATGCCTGCGAGGCAGCAGAAGAGCACGCCAATAGCCGTTCTGGTTTTGTCTTCGATTTTCATCTTCGCAGTCATCACCGGTATATGAAGACCAATGTGGAGTCCCATCAAAACAAAAGACCAATGCGACATAGCCAGATGCATCTTTCTGACGAGTGACACAGGTGCCATTCCATACAGGAACGGAACAGCGTGAGCGCTCATGGACATTCCCGAAAGAGCTGTCATCGCAAACGACAGCAGCAGCAGTATATTTACTGCTGTTGTCATTATCCTGTATGGGTTGTATTTACCTTTGAAAACTGCGCTGTACCACTTGCGGTTCAGGATCTGGTGGGCGATGACCAGTACAGTCATAACCATTCCGATCCATTCGTGCAGCACTTCCCCCGTTACCTGATACGCCATCAGGAACAGCAGGAGAACAGTCATGCATATATCTATTATTCTTCTGACCTTATTATTATGCTTGCTCTGCATAACGCTCCCCCCCGGTATTACTCCAGTCCTTCGATCCATGACTTGAGTTTATCTTCAGATATACCGCTTTCGAGCCTGTCGCCTGCGAGCCAGTTGCCGCTGCCGGCGTTATCCGCGAGGTTCTGTCCGCTTCTGCCGATGCCGCTGCCGCACGATGTGCAGAATGGTATCATAGTGATGCCGTCAAAGTCATAGCTCTCCACGAAAGTGTCCATGATGCGCGGCTCCTCTCCCCACCAGATCGGGTAACCGATATAAATGGTTGTATATCCGTCAAGTGACACCGGATCGCTTCCGATCTCAGGACGTACAGATGGATCATTCTGCTCATGAGTCGTGCGGCTGTCAGAATCGTTCCAATCAAGATCCGCATCAGTATATTCCTGAGCCGCCTTGATCTCGTATGTGTCCGCACCTGTTACAGACGCGATTTTTTCTGCCACACCCTTTGTGTTGCCTGTTGCAGAGAAATAGACGACAAGTGTCTCACTCCCGGATCCGCTTTCTTCTGACTCAGGCGCTTCAGTCTGCTCTTCAGCAGTTGTTTCTGCCGTATTATCTGTATCCTCAGCTTCCTCAGAGTTTCCGCCTGAGCATGCAGTCAGGCCAAGGATAAGGCAAAGTGCCAACAATACTGATAGTATTTTTCTCATAGTCTCTACCTTTTGCTTTATTTCAACTTGCTATAGTCTTCTTCATTCCATACCTCCTTAGCAAGGCGGAATACTGCCCACCCCTTAGGCCAGCCTACGTACATCGTAGCGTGTGTGATGATCGCAGCGATCTCGTCTTGAGTTACCCCATGTGCCTTTGCATTCTGCAGATGATATGTCAGGGATGAATCCGTAATTCCGGAAGCCATCAGCGAAACTACTGTAATGATGCACTTTGTTTTCACATCGATTGCTTCCTCATTCCACACTTCGCCGAAGAGCACATCATCATTCAGATGCGCAAACATAGGAGCAAATTCTCCAAGCTGATTTCTTCCTGCCGTCTGTACTATTTTCTCAGCCATTTTTTATTCTCCTCTCATTACTTTACAATCTTCTGGTCACCTATGGACCACACGTGTTTTTCTTTTGATGCTGCCGGCTTGTTCTGTGCCATGACGCCTGCAAGCGGATGAGGAACATAAGGTTCCTCCAGATATGCGAGTTCCTCACCGGAAAGTTCAAGGTCGACCGCCTTTGCCGCGCCTTCGATGTGATGGAACTTCGTAGCTCCTACTACCGGCGATGTCACCTTGGTGAGAAGCCATGCCAGAGACACCTCTGTCATGCTGACACCATGTTTTTCAGCCAGTTCTGCCACCCTGCCAATGATCACATTATCCTGATCAGCGGTTGCATCGTATTTGAATTTTGCATAACTGTCTTCTGCAGCACGCTTTGTTCCGCCCTCGCCCGGTAGTCTCGATAGCCTTCCGCTGGCAAGTGCGCTGTATGGAGTTAAGGCGATATTCTCCTCATCGCAGTACGGCACCATCTCACGCTCTTCTTCCCGGAAGATCAGATTGTAGTGCCCCTGCACAGAAACAAACTTTGCAAAGCCTTCTTTTTCAGCAAGGGCATTTGTCTTGGCGAGCTGCCAGGCAAAGCAGTTGGAAATGCCGATGTATCTTGCTTTGCCCGCCTTCACGATACGATTCAATCCATCGAGGATGTCGTAGATTGGCGTGTTCCAGTCCCACATGTGATAGATATATAGATCCACGTAATCCATGCCCAGATTTTTAAGGCTGGTGTCGATCATGTTCTCTATATGCTGCTGCCCGCTTATGCCGCTCTCGATCTCTTCGGGAGTGCGAGGCAGGAACTTGGTTGCTACAACGACTTCGTCACGCTTAGCAAAGTCACGAAGTGCTCTTCCGACAAACTGTTCGCTGGTGCCGCTCTGGTATGCGATAGCTGTATCGTAGAAATTGACACCAAGTTCGAGCCCGCGTTTTATGATATCTCTCGTGTGGTCTTTATCGATGGTCCAGCTGTGCTGCCCTCTCGCAGCATCACCGAATCCCATGCAGCCCATGCAGATGCGGGATACTTTAAGATCTGAATTACCAAGCTGTATATATTTCATCTTCTGTGTGCTCCTTTACAGTGCCTTCTCGAGCATCCTTCTTATCGAGGTCTCGTCAGGGCGGTTGATCTGAACGCCCTTTGCCCATTTCACATTACCGCTGACGTTCTTGTGGAGAGCGCTGTCACTTCTGCCTACACCGCTGCCGCCTGATGTGCAGAACGGGATAATGGTTTTGCCGGAGAAGTCATAGCTCTCGAGGAATGTCTCGATGATGCGCGGTGCAACGCCCCACCAGATCGGGAATCCTATTACTACAGTGTCATATGAAGACATGTCTGCTACATTGCCCACGATCTCAGGTCTTGATGATGGATCGTTCATTTCAATACTGCTGCGGCTTCTGTTGTTCATATAGTTGAGGTCATCACTTGTATACTTCTCTTTCGGTACGATCTCGAAGAAGTCGCCCCCGGCGATCTCAGCGATCTTCTCTCCTACTCTTTTTGTAACTCCGCTTGCGGAAAAAACCGCTACTAAAGTCTTAGCCATTTATTTCATCTCCTTTTCCCAGAAACGGATTGCGTTGATCTCGAGGCTCGCTCCGAGCGCGATCTTAGGTAATGTTGTCATTTTGTCCCTCCTGTGGAATTGTTTATTTGCCGGACTGATTGCTGCTCCCAAGCAGCTTTATCAGGCAGTTATACGTGATCTCATACAACGACTGATACTTATAATCGACCTCTGCGTCTGTCATTGCAGCTTTCTGCTTGGCTGTAACTTCAGCGTAAGGATAGATACCGAACATGAACGGGAAGAATACATACACTATCCGGTCTACCTCTGTCCCGGAGATCCCGCTGCAATGTTTCTCAAGTATCTTCCTGAAGTTCGCCAGCGATCGTCCGTATGCTCTCTTGAATGATACGAGTAGTTCTTCTCTGCTGTTTTCTTCCATATCGTAGTTATTCATAGACAGGAGTCTGAGAAGCTGCGCCCTTTTCTCAAGTGACCTTGCGATCATATCCGCTATCTGCTGTCCTGAATAGTTCTGATCACTGTTCACGATCTTTTCAAGGTCAGCGTTCCATCTGTCATATTCCCGCTCATACAGCGCAAGGAAGATTTCTTCCTTGGTATGGAAATAGTTGTATATAGTCGGACGCGAGAATGATGTGACATTTCCGATTTCCTTGAGTGTTATGTCCTTGAAGCTCATCGTCTGATAGAGCTGCTCACAAGCATTTACGATCTCTTCCCTTCTCTGAACAATGATTTCAGGTGTTCCCTTGAACATATCTATCTCCTTTCACCGTGTTGACACCGTGTCAACAATCGCATTATAGCCATTTCTTGACACTATGTCAACCAGTAAAAGAATTATTTTTTATGATCTTTTATTTTCTCTTCAGATAACAGCACGTAATCTGCTTATAGATACTTATCGAGCACTAATAGAATATTTCTTTTATGCCTGACGTATTCTTCACATCGAAGGACATAAAAAACGACTGTATATTTCAACAGTCGTTTCTGCCGCAGTCCAGATACTCATGTGCTTCAGGCACTTCCTCAAGCCTGAACACCTTTTCAGGCCGTGCATGAGGAGTATCAGGAATGCCAGCGAAGGTACCACTCTGAGCATTTCAAACGGAGCAGATACTATACTTGTCAGCATTCATTTTCACCTTTGATCAGGGCTTCTATTCCATATTCAAGGTCAGCTACCGTGTATCTCTTCATTTCCTGCTCCATTGCACTCTGGATATCATCGAGGCGGTATGAGCGGATGGAACATAACGATCACTTACTTATTCTCTTTTCCGAACTCGTGTATTGTCATCCCGCTACTACTTCTCTACTCGCTCAAAGCCTGTCACTTTGTAATTGGTCTCTTTCAAAGCTTTAATGAAATCCGCTTCAGCCTTTTCTGTTTTGGATAGCACTTCTGCCCTCTTTCGTCCGAGATTGACATGCGCCCAAACATCACCGGATTTATTAATAGCGTTTTCAACATTAACAGCGCAGTTGCTGCACTTCATGCCATCGACCGAAACATAGTACTTATATGGATAATGAGAAACATCTGTGTCCTCGACAGCCTTGGGGATCACTGATTCCGCACTCCCGCAGCAGCTCGATTTCGATTTTCCTCTCGCCTTCTGAACTGTTCCGTAAACAGCATATGCTATAAGCAATACTCCAACTATTATTATAAGTTTTGCAGTCATTATTGTTATTCCCTTCTATAACTTTGATCAGAGCTGGTCTCCTGCTTCTTCAGATCAGCAGTGCCTGTTTTTGATAGTTTCCCAGTTGCTTTCTGCGAGATATCTACGCGCGTGACTGCAATATTACCATCTACTATCTCGGCAGTTACCATGGTTATCGCCTGATGGAATCGTCTCGGACCGCAGCTGCCCGGGTTGAGCAACAGTGTTTTACCCTGTCGGATTTCTTCATACTTATGCGAATGACCGAAGATAACAAGATCATAGTTGCTCAGATCTGCAGGCAGATCATTTTTCTTATGGCTCATATAGATGCGC
>CACYHR010000047.1 GCA_902774265.1 uncultured Eubacteriales bacterium | reverse complement strand
GCAAGATACTAAGAAAGAACTGCGGACTTGTATATATGTAAGAGGCGATTCATCCCCGCCCTGCAGAGGACGGGGTCTTCTCGCCAATATATGATAAAAAACAGTGTCAGGGGGACGGTTCCATGGCGAACCACCCCTGACACTTTTGTTACTTCCCTGAATACTCTAAAGATACTCTAAAAATCCAGTGTATCGAGTCTGTCTGCAAGCTCGGCGATCCTTGAAAGATTGCGGTCTATTATAGCCCTTTCCTCTTCTGAAATCGTGCTCTTCTTGTGTATCTTGTTTATCATGCGCACATAGCACAGGAATGCTGCTTTTTCCTTTACATCATTCAACCTCTGTTCGTCATCGGTACCGAGGTATTCCCTGAGAAATACTTCGAAGAACTGCTTTGCCGTTTCGTATGAGAAGCCCATGAAATTCTCGATAACAGCCGGATCGTCCTCGCCCAGAATATTGTAGAAATAATACAGATCGCTTATCTCGGCCATAGGATGTCCCTGCGAAAGTCTGTCAAGGTCTATCAGAAGCGGTTCCTCATTCAGAAGGAAGACATTGTTCGTATGGAAATCGCCGTGAGTCAGCGTTTCGGAAACAGCGATAGTATCGAGCAGCTTCATGCATTTTGCAGCAAGAGACTCATCTTCCTTTTCGATACCGCCCGTGACGTATTTGCGCAGTCTTGCTGTAGCGTCAGGGAAACCATCCTCCTCTGTCACATGTATGCCGTGGATCGTACGCGCCAGCTCGGCAAATAAAGTGGCGTAATATCCCACATTTGCAGGATTCCTGGCGATCAGCGTCGAGAAGGTTTCCGAATCAAGCAGTTCGTACATGGCGCCGTATCTGTCGCCTACTGCGACGATGCCGAAAGAAATAGCTGTAGGTATGCCCATTATAAACGCCTTTCGGCTCAGCGCTATCTCCTGCTCAACATCACGGTAAGTGTTCTTATTATTGAATACCTTTATAATAAGTTCATCAGTATAGCGGTATACCTCGCCCTTGGCTCCGCTTGCGATCATCTTGCAGCCTTCAACGGAAACTTCTTTGTATTTCCTGTATCTGGCCTTATCCGAATCAAAGGCGCCCGGCCATATGAAGTTAATATGCTTGATCAGTTCCTTGAAAGCTGCCGTCTTGTTCAGCTCCAGCTCAAGGATCTCAGCGATGCTGCTGTAATACCAGCGCAGCGTTTCCGGATCAGCTTCAACTGCTTCCTCCCATATCGCTTCGCCTTTTTCCGAATATCTCCCCGCCAGCGCTCTCATACTCGCGAGCTTATCCGCAAGCCACAGCATTTTTACGCCCATGTCCTTGCTGTTCTTCAGCATACGCAGAGAATCCTCCCGCTGTCTTTTCCAGGACGCACTGCTGTCCGTATCCGCTTTCTCTACTTCTGTATCCGATTCAACGAGCTCCGCTACCCTCCTGCCGAATCTCTTTTCGATCTCTGACAGAGTTCCGTCCGTGTCCTCAACGATATCGTTCAGTATACCTGCTGTGATGACCTCTTCATCCTTCGTCATTGTAGACAGGATCTGAGACACCTCTATCAGCTGCAGTATATACGGACCGCCGTCCGGAACACGGGTCTTTCCCTGATGCAGTATCGTCGCATAAATGATCGCTTCTTCCAGTTTGTTCATCATGATAGTTATCGCCCCTTTGCAAAATTTCAAAGCTTTAATCCATAGAACTCTGTATGAGCGTTCTATGTTTATACACAGATTATATCATATGTGAAGCTGTCAGCAGCGCTCAATAAGCTGACTTCCTGCTTCGGGCATCAGTTCATCACTGATGATCCCCATCATAGTTCTGAGTTTCTCTACATCTTCAGACGGAAAACGTTTCTCTATCCTGTCACATACGAGGTGTATATAGTCGAAAATTACGCCGTATTCTTCGCGATATCTGTTTGTAGCTTCTATGCGAAACGCTCTCTTGTCCTGATCATTACGTGTGCGCCTTATGTATCCTCTTTCTTCGAGCTTGTTAAGGCGATATGCCGTGTTGGGAGCAGAAAGCTTGGCGTATCTCGAGAACTCAGCTACGGTCGGTGCTCCGAGAGCAATGATGATCTCCATATATATCACTTCCTGAAGACTCAGGTCGCCCGGCATGCTGCTGCCCCGCTCTTTGAGAGCGCGGTCATACAGCATCAGCTTAAATTTGTCATACATTGTATTGAAATGCCGTTCAAGATCATTCACAGTCTGTTCCTGTTCATCCGGCTTCTGTTCATTCTGTTTCTGTTCATCAATCATGACTGCCCCGGTTTCTTTCCTCGTAGCGCTTGACCTTACCGGTTGTGGTTTTGGACATTTCCTCTGTCTGCAGTATGAGTCTGTGTACATGCTTATATTTTGGCATATTGCTGTTGATACGGTCAATGTCCTTTTCTACCGTCTCGCGGATCTGCTCACCGGTAACGGCATTATACACATCTTTCATTATATCCTCATCGTAAACGATTTTGGCGACAAGTACCTCGTCTTTATCGTCAGCACCCTCACGTCTCACCTCTCCGAATACTATATTTTCCTTGACATAAGGGAGTTCGGCGATGATAGTCTCGATTTCTTCAGGATATACATTTTTTCCGTTCTTGAGTACGATGACATTCTTGGACCTTCCGGTAATGTGTATGCAGCCTTTTTCGTCCAGATATGCAAGATCGCCCGTATGCAGCCAGCCGTTTCTGATCACCTTTGCCGTCTCCGCCTCATCCTGGTAATACCCCATCATGACACTCGGAGAGCGGACTATTATTTCACCTATGCCCTCTTCGTCAGGATCGGCAATCTGTACATCCATTCCCGGCATAGCCAGTCCGATCGAACCCGGTGCGCGGTTGAAAGGATTCTCCGCTGATATGACCGGAGCTGATTCTGTCATGCCGTATCCCTGAACAACTTCTACACCCAGGTCCTCATAGCCGCGGATGACCGCGCTGTCAAGCGCCGAAGCGCCGCTGACGACCATGCGCAGATTTCCTCCGAGTTCATTCAGAACATCCTTAAACAGCTTGCGCCTTACATCTATTTTTACCTTTCTCAGTGCCCGGGATAATGTTACGCCCCTCTTAAAGGTCTTCTCCTTACCCTGTTTGCGTATGCCGGCCATGATTTTTTTATACATGGCCTCCATCAGCAGCGGAACTCCGATAAATACGGAAACATGATATTCTACGAAATTTTTCTGCAGGTATTTGAGTCCGTCGCAGAATACGGTCGTTACGCCGCACGCATACATAAGAAGCTGACCTGTCGCCCCGAATGTGTGATGATACGGAAGAAGCGCTATATTCACATCTCCGTGTCTTATATCCTCTGTCAGCTGCAGGCTGTAAATATTGTACATTATGTTTCTCTGATTCAGCATAACAGCCTTTGCAGCGCTCGTCGTTCCGGATGTAAATATGAGGTTGGAAAGAGCTTCACGGTTTACCTGAAGTCTGTCAAACGCCGTGCTGCCTGATGCGATCTTATCGCTGCCCACTTTGAGCAGCCTGCTGAAGCTGAGAAATCCGCCTTCATCGTCGTCATCCTTATCCATGCAGATGTATATAGAAACAGCTGTCGGTGTCGACATCGGATCTGCTGCCTCACTTCTGAGCTGTTCTGCGAGAGACTCATGTTTTTTGTCAAAAATAAGGACATTGCATCCGCTCTTCTGTATTGAGGTCTTCAGCTCTGTATACGGAAGTCCCTTGTCAAGCGGCACGCAGATACCCAGGCCGCTCATTGCCGTAAGATATGCAAGCTGCCACTGATAGGAATTCTCCCCTATTATCGCTATTCTGGCGCTGCTGATGCCTTCGGCCATCATACCTGTTCCGAGTCTGCGTACATCTTCTCTCAGTTCTTTATACGAAATATTTCTGTAGACCGGCGCCTCTTTGCGTCCGCCCTTCTTTTCCTTAATTATAAAGACTGCATCGTCCCCGTATTTCTCAGCTGTGTATTCAAGCAATGCACGCACATTTTCATGTTCTACAGCCGGATACAACGGTTTCAGCTGCTTTACCTGTTTATTTTCACTCATTAATATATCCCTTTCATTTCATGTTTTCAGGAACCGACAGTTTCAGTTTAATAATCCGGCAAGCAGCCGCATCCATACAGTATTTCGCTTTAAATCCGATTACGTTGAGCCACTGATTACGGAAGTTCACTGAACGCTGAACGCTTCGGTCCTGTTTTTGCTGACAGGGAGATAGTATAATCCTTGTACGGATTTATTTCAATATTTTTAATTAAATTTTTTTAAGTATTTTGATATCCATGCTTCGCAGGCAATTCGTTCCTGTCACCGTTCAGCTGCAAAAAGGCTCCGGTGATCATTTCACCGAAGCCGTACGTGCCTGTCATATTAATACTGTCTACCCGATCACGAAATGAGCCATTTCGGAGTTTTCGTCATGCTGCCGGATCACGTTACCGAGGATCTGCCAGGTTACATCTTCGTCTGACATGTTGATTTTTGTGATATCCATGCCTGAATCTTTAAGCTTCTTCAAATCGACGAAAAGATCAGCCTGCTCGCCGCCCTCTCCAACGGACAGCTCGTATGATATATGCGGGTCTGAAATTCCCTGTTCGATCGCCATCGGGATCAGCAGGGACGATGTGATCTCTTCGATCGCCAGCTGGCATTTGACCGAGATGCGCCTGCCCAGGAACTGACGCAGACAGAATCCCTGCAGCGATGAGAACATGGCTGCATAGTCGTAGTCAACACTGTGGATCTCCCAATTCCAATTATGCACCCTGAAGATAAAGTCACGTGTTTCCTTGCGCTTAGGGTTTTCGAATATCTGCTTAGGAGTTCCCGACTCCCACAACTCGCCTTTATCCATGTAGAACACGCGGGTGCTCGCGTCACGGGCGAAACGCATCTCGTGAGTGACCACGAGCATGGTTATCCCTCGCTCGGCAAGACGCGTGATTACGGAGAGTACCTCTGAAACCATCTGCGGATCCAGTGCGCTCGTAGGCTCATCGAACAGCAGTATCTTCGGCTGCATAGCCAGTGCACGCGCGATAGCTACACGCTGGCGCTGTCCTCCGGAAAGTTCGTGCGGCCAGTTGTGTGCCTTATCCTTTAATCCGACCAGTTTCAGCAGCTCCATCGCCTGCTCGCAGGCTTCCTCTTCGGACATTCCCAGGAGGTCCATAGGCGCCATTGTGAGATTTTCCAATATTGATTTGTGGTTGAACAGGGCGTAGTTCTGGAATACCATGCCCATCTTCTGCCGCATTTTCGGCAGATCTACATCAGGCGCACACATATCAACGCCATCTACGATGATCTGACCCGAAGTCGGCGTCTCAAGACGGTTGATGCAGCGGATAAAAGTCGATTTACCCGTACCCGAAGGACCGATGATCGATATTACTTCGCCTTCCTCCACAGTGGCGTTCACGTCCTTCAGCGGAACAATGCCGGGATATTCCTTGCGAAGGTGCTTTATCTCTATGATGCTCATTTATTATCCACCTCCCCTGTCGATCCTGAATCTTTCGTATCATCAATCCTTGCAGCGACCCTGCGCAGCAGCCGGCCAAGCAGCAGGCAGATCAGGAAGTAAATGATCGCCGTCGAAACGAGCGGGAAGAACGCATCCATCGTACGGGCCCGTATCAGGTCACCGGCACGGGTGAGATCCTGCACTGCGATGTATCCCACGATCGCGGTATCTTTGACCAGACTGATAAATTGTCCCATGAGCTGCGGCGTAAAACGCTGACGTGCCTGAGGGAATATAATCTTGGTGAAAACCTGCCAGTGTGTGTAACCCAGAGCAAGTCCCGACTCCTCCTGAATGCTGTCGATGCCGTTCACGGCCGTCCACATTGTTGAGCCCGATGTGGATCCGAACGCCAGCGCAAATGAAATAATGGCTACAATCTCACCGGCGATATCCACCGAGCCGAAGACCACATAGTAGAGCAGCATGAGTACCACAACAATAGGGATCCCGCCCATTAGAGTCTGGTAGCCGTCTACGAGTTTGCCGACCCAGCGAACACCGCTGCGCCGTGCGATTACTGTGCCGAATCCCAGCAGCAGCCCTAAGACGCCTGCGAGCACACTGATCAGCACAGTGGTACCCAGGCCTTTGAGGATGAGCATCCAGCGATCCTCCTCCAGGAAAGTCTTTCTGAAGGAATCCGATATCTTTTCCATGAAGCCCCCGGATGAGGACGCCTCTTCTGACTTCACGATGACCGAAATAGTGGTAGGCATTACAGGCTCGCTGAAGTCACACACCGAGGCTCTCTCAGGCGTTTCCGTAAGTGTGCCGCCAAAATCTGCCTTTCCGGTGTCCACCGCGGCGAATATGGAATCCATAGGGATTGTAGTAACCTCCAGATGGTAACCCATTTCCTTTGCAATCATCAGAGCCAGTTCGACATCGTAACCCTTTGGCTGTCCGCCCTCTCCCACATATGAGAACGGTTCGATTACGCCGGAAGTAGCGAATTTGAGGGTACCGTTAGGCGCATCCCAGTCCTGCTCAGGCAGGGTCTTGCCGGATTCATCGGCCGCGACCCATTTCTCTTCCAGCTTCGCCAGAGTCCCGTCTTCAGACAATTTTTTTATTATGTCATTGAACTGAGCGGTGAGTTCCGACCCATGAGGGAAGAAAAAGCCCTCGGACACATCGGCAACCGGGTCAGGCAGCAATGCGACTGTACCCGGACGACGGTTTACGGCGAGCTGACAGCAGTAGGATAACTGAACTGCTCCATCGGCCTTTCCGGCCTCCACAGCCGCAACGCACTCCGACAGCGAGGGATAGAAATCCTCGGTAGTGCCATCAATCCTTTTCTGTACGCTCTGGTTGTACACACTTCCGTTCACATAAGCGAAGCGCTTACCTGCCAGTTCGTCCAGCTTATTATACGCGGGCGTCACCTCCGCAGCATAGGTAAACACCGGAACAAAAGCGAGTGTAAGCATCACCGCCGCGAACAGAATCGTCATAATTTTTAATTTTTTCATCTCGATTTTCATTTTCTCACGATTTAATAATTTCTGTTCAGCCAAAAATAAACTTTTTTAAATATGATACATTGCGCTATTAACTAATGCAATCTTTTGTTAATTCTAACCGGCCGATTGCTGAACTGTAATAAAAATTTTAACATTTAAAAAAGCTCCGGAGATCCGGAACTTTGATAAGCAGACATGGTGTGCAGTCCTGTCTGCACACCATGTCTCAGTCAGATTTCAGTTATTTTTTGACTTCATATTGTACCTTATCAAGGTCGATTACATATGCAGGATTTGAAGTAAGTCTGACATCGCTTCCGTAGTTCTTGAGCTTGTCTCCGTCATAGTAGGTTTTGTACTTTTTGTCAAAGATCTCTGCATGACCTGCATGGCTGATGGTCATAAGATAATAACCATTCAGTTCACCGACAACTCCCGAACGGAGATAGACATATGAATTGCCGCTGCAGCTCGATAACTCCTTGAGCGCCTGATTAAGGCGGGACGGGTCATAGTCTCTTTCTATCATATACATATACACATCAAGCATATCAAGAGGATATACTTCACATTTTCCTGCGCTTCGGGCTACCTTATCAGTGAATATACCTATACCTAAATAATACTCATTGCCCTTTCTGCCGCTTTTATAATACTGAATATTATTTCTACGCGCTCTTGTGTAATCCTTTGTGGCATAAAATATATATTGTTTAATATCCTTCGGAACTATGGCGTTTTTAATGTTCTGAGGCAGATCATTGTAGTACGCTGACATCTTGTTCTTCTTTAGCCATGTCTCCTCATATTTATGTACTTTTTGATTTGATGAATCAGTATCACTTACATAAACATCTTCGTATTCTAAGTTCAAATACTGGTCAATGCTGTAAAATGACCAACTATCACTTATGTTGACTACCAGCCAGCAGTTCCCTTCTTCTTCATCATCCCTATATACCACAACGCACTCATCCTTACCGGATTCGTTATTTGAATTATTAAGGATGATATGATCTCCCGCTTTGACGTCTCCATTAGGTATTAAATTATAGTTCTCCTGCTCAGTGCGATTATTGACCACAGCAGACCATGGGCCTTTTTTCTTCCCTCTGATGCCGCGTACCTTGACGCCGTATTTTGTATCAGCTGTGAGACCGGTCAGCTCCACAGACCTCTTTCCTGTAGTCTTGTACTGCCATTTTCCGGCTTTGTTTTCGTTGTCATACGCTCTGTATGCCAGCTGATACTTCTTTGCATACTTGCTCTTTCCATACTTCACAGTAAAGCCGGTATCGGTAGTGTTCTGGAACACGATGGTGGATTTCTTCACCTTGCCCGGCTTACTTGCCGCATTGGCATTCTGCGTGGAAGCGAACGCCATGACGAACATGCACATTGCGAAAGCCATCACCAACGCGAACGCTCTCTTCAGTTCTTTGTTTACTGCCATTTTCCCTCCTGTCTTCCACTTCGGGAAAACCGATCAGTCTTCCTCAGGCCGTGGCCGCCTTATTGCTGCAACTTATTCTGTGTTTCAACCAGGAGCAAAGCTCCAACAAGCTCGCTTGATTGGAGCGAGCGACGCCGGCCGTACTTATCGGAGGAGCTCAGCCTCCGGAGATCAATGCTTCCGACCTTACGGCAACGCCGTATGATCCGGAGGAAGCATTTACAGACACCGGGAGCCTCAGCTCCTGAGAGCATCAGTGGGGGATTGTTACCCACCACTGATGGTCGAAAATGGAACCTGCCGCCTAAGAGGCGGGGGACATCCGGTGTCTGTTATATCCTTACCGATAATATGTCTAACTTTATCATATTTCTGAGTAATATTGTGCAGAATATCGGTAAAATATACTATGTTACTATATTACGCTCAATTCGAGCTTTGAGCTGATGCCGTTCTGTGCATATACATATATACTGCAGCTGCCGCCGGAAACGGCCTGAATAACTCCCTTTGATGTAACCGTCGCGATAGCCGTATCGGACGACTCATACCGAAGCCCGAGCTTTTTCTTTACTTTGACCCCGGATGCCTCAGCCTTGATTTCGTATGAATCGCCCTGACTGAGTTCAAGAGCGGGGTTTTCAGGCTTCGCAAGCGTCAGCGATCTGTAATTGCCGGCTTTGCCTCCTGATGTCGCCACATGAATGATTTTAGATGCAGAGACAACATTATTGCTCCCGTCAAGCGCCACTATCATGAATTTATAGTATTTACCTTTGCTGAGCTTTTTGCCTGCGATCCGGCTGGCTTTGAACGAACTGCCCTTCGATGTCCCTATCCTCCTGAGCTTGTTTTTGCCTCCGCTCTCTGCCGCATAGATCACGCAATTCGCTGTATCTGCAGGCTTGTCCCACCGCAGAGTGACAGATTTACCAGTCTGTTTGGTGCTCCTCAGTCGGATCGGAAGGAATGCAGTGCCCTTCGGGTCACTGTTCGATTTCCATCTGAGCGCTTCAAAATCTGCGGCTTCCTTTGCAGCTCCTCTGCCGAATGCCGTGCCGTCTTCGCCCATCTGATAAGCTCTGTCATAAACGGTCGGTCTGTCGGATTCATCTGCATCCACGGCGTATACTTTGATAGGAAAATTATCCATATCCCTGTATGTATAGTCACTGCCGATCAGCTGTTTCCGCAGGGACGCAGCTGACAGATCAAGCCATCTGCCGCCTTCGAGCAGCATGCTCTCTCCCTTGTTTATCACGCCTTTGGAGTAAGTAAACATCCTGTTCGTATGCGTTTTGTTGTAATCATCCGTCTTTTTCTTATTGTAGGCCGTCTGTGTGTTGATCGAATATTTGCCGTCCGGAGTCTTATGTGTTATCACCACAGAGAATCTCTGGCCGTCCATACTTACGACAGGCTCATCCAGCGATTCCTTGTGGAAGCCTCCGTATTTGTATTTATTCTCGATCTCAGCTACCTTCACGCCATCCGTAGGCTTTACGGCACCCTTCTTCAGAAAATATATATCGTAATGAACGGTCGTGCCCGGTGCAGTCGTTTCGCACGTCACCTGTTCTATTTTGCTCGGGCCGTCGGATGTGAATATATTCGCCATACTCATCTTCTTCCCGGAAACAGCTGTCCTGACAGTATTGACCGGCATGTAATCATACTGATAGATCAGATATTCATCCTCTACATTGCTTATATCAAAATCAAGCGCTTCCGGAACCGATATACTCCTGTCGTCATAGGATATCCAAAAATATCCGCTCGCTCCGCTGCCCTCATCGATGCCCCAGTTTCCGTATCCCTTATTTGGGAAAGCCTCGGTTGCCGCTCCCCAGCTGTTTTTGATGAGCCATGCTCCGTCATGTTCGGGAAGCGGTGCGTCACTTCCGTCTCTCAGTTTGTGTGCGAAATACTCCCTCGGATAGCTGTCATCCCAGCCTACGATGACGACCGCGTGATTGGCGCTGCGTTTCTCGTATGTGTAGTGCGCCCATTCAGGACTGATATAGTCGGTCTCTGCATCATTTCCGTCCGGAACGGAAGTATCCGCGCAGAATCCTACCTCAACAGCCCTTTTGTTATATATCTGTTCTTTGATCGCATTGATGGCTGCAATACGCTCTGTACCCTTTTTGCCCGCAGGCGAAGGAAGCAGATATGACTCCTTCAGGCGGTATGACTGATAGAAGCGCCACTCCGTCTCCGTCATATAATCGGTACTGACAGACCAGTCATCCTGTGCGCTGTAGCAGAAATCCTCGCCCTTGTATTTTCGGATAGTGCTTGTTCCCGTAACTGGGTTAATGCCCCGGTACTCGAGCACCGTATCAACGTTTTCCATAACAGGGCCTATGCCGCACGCGAACAGTGACGTAGCATAGAACGGAACTCCTCCCGTATTCATGTCATCGGATCCTGCACCCGTGTAGTATCCTCCCTCACCGCACTGCGGGTGCTGCTTATCTTCGATATGAAGATTGAGAAACCTCACCAGATGCTTTTCGGATAGATTCATGATCTCATTCCCGTCAGCTCCCTGGATCAGACTGGTGCTGTACGGATTGCCGTATTCATCCATGTTCAGCTTATCGTTTCCGAGTATGCTGGTCTCAGCCGCAGCTATAGCAGCGAATCCCCAGCATGTACCGAATGGATTCTGAAACTTGACAGGTGTGACATAGCATTTATCCGGAACGCTGTCATTATCGCTGTCGACCTTTCTGAGATCAAAGCTTTCCGGATACACATCATTCTCCTGCGCTGCCTGTAAACTGCAGTTCTCTCCGTTTGTGCTGTATTTATCCCCGCCCGTTCTGAACGAGAACGGATCAGCCTCAGCATCATTCAGCTGTTCAGTCAGCTCGTCAGGCAAAATCACACCCGGCTCATCAGAGGCAGCATATGATACAGACATGTTAAAACCGGCAGTACCGAAAAACAGTACTATTGACATTATAAAGGAAAAGAATATTCTCGGTATACGATGAATTCCGCAAGTCAATTTGTTATTTATTCCTCTGTCTGCCGGTCATGATGGTGTCCGGTTTATGCCTCTCTGTATAATATACAATTCCAAACCTCTGATGGAGACATCCGGCCCATGATCAGTATTTCATTTTCGAGATCGCCGCGCTCATGCCGGATATATCGCCTATGAGTATCGCCCCGACAAGCTTTCCGTGATCATAATAGTACTTTGAATATGTCTTTTTGACATCGTCTTTGATCTGCTCGGACCTGAATTTTCTGTCCGGATCCTTGCCGTTGGTGCCGAGAGCGAATACCGAAGTGCCGCATACCTCCATAACGAGCGAGCTGCCGATAGGCTTGTATGAAATATCATCGCCCGCAGCGTTCGCGCCTGCAATACGACCGGTTTCAACAGCCTGAGCCCAGAAAGCCTGCGGCTGTCCGTTTACGCTGCAGCAGTCGCCTGCAGTATAGACATCAGAGACATTTGTCCTCATATTACTGTCTGCAGTGACCCACTTGTCCACTGCTATTCCGCTGTCTTCAGCAACTTTGGTATAAGGTCTCATGCCGGTCGACATGATCACAAGCTGAGCTTCATATTCTGTCCCGTCTTCCAGCACTACAGCGTTCTCGGTGATCTCCGCGATCTTTGCTCCCGTGATTATATCCACGCCTGCTTCGATACAGAGCTCCTTGAGCATCTCCGAGGCGGTATCATCGAGCTGCCGCGGAAGAAGTCCCGGTGCTGTTTCAAGCACGGTTACTTCAAGGCCGCCTTCTTTAAGACCCCACGCGCCTTCAAGACCCATTACGCCTCCGCCTATGCATACTGCTTTGGCTGCACTGCGGTCCGCTATTATCTGCTTCACCCTTTCTGTATCCGAGATGCTTCTGACCGAAACTACATGAGCGAGATCAGCTCCCTTGATCGGAGGGACAAAACAATACGCTCCGAGAGCATATATCAGCTTGTCATATCCGATCCTATCTTCGCTGCCGTCTGCACGGCGAACACTAATGCTCTTGTCCGAAATGTCGACTCCGAACACTACTGTTTCGGGAACGAAGTCGATGCTGTTTTCCTCATACCACTCAGGTCCTTCCATAACAAGACCGTTATATCCGAAATCCCTTACGATCCCCTTAGTGAGCATAGGTCTGTTGTACGGAAGATGGTTTTCCTGAGTAACGATCATGACTGTCGCAGTACTGTTCCGGACTCTGATCGCTTCCGCGGCGCTCTTTGCCGCCGGACCTCCTCCTATAATGACAAATTTTTCGTCCGTGTCTTTTCTGAAACTTGTTTCCTTCTTTTCTGCTGCAACGAAGTTCTCCGGACCGACTCCGCAGACCGGACACGCTGCAGCTCCCTCTTCAAATTCCGCTCCGCATACGAGGCATTTGACCATCTTGCCGCCGCCTCCTGATGATGCCGGCTGTATCCTCGAAGCTACGTCTTCTTCCGTAGCCGGCTCAAAATATTCCGATCCAACGTTACAAATCGGGCAGGTGTCAACACCTTCTTCAAATACAGCTCCGCAGAATGTGCATTTTACCATTCCTACCGGTTCAAAGCACTCCGGGCCAACGCCGCAAACCGGACACTCTTCCGTGCCCTCAGGGAGATATGCTCCGCATATAGTACATCTTACTTTTGCCATATGTGTCTCCTATTCCTGCTTCCAAGCAATAATGATCAATTTAAGTTTAGCAAAACGCTCCCCATTGTCAACTGCATGATCATAATAGCCGCCGAAGATCGACGGACTTTTTTGCCGGCGCGGGAGAGATAACGAAACTTAACCGTAATACTGAAAAGCCGGCGGGGCGGGATCCGCTTTAGTTGATGGATCTCCGCCCCGCCGGTTAGCTTTTTTTTATTTTTTTACTATGGTTTTGATGATTCGGCTGCAGCTATTTCTTTCTGACTTTTACCTCGATGGTTTTGCTTACAGTTTTTGCCCGGTAAGTCTTGTTTGCTGCAACGCTCATCTTTACTTTGATCTTGTATTTACCGGCCTTTGTGACTGTGAGCTTTGCGGAGCTGCTCTATTCGCCGCTTTCACTGCCGTCCGGTTTTGCCGGAGGTTCGCCGTTTCCCGGTCCGCCTTTACCATCGCCATCCGGTTTGGCCGGAGGTTCTCCCTTTCCGGATCCTCCTTTTTCTCCATCCGGCGGTACCTGACCTTTTTCCGGTGCTCCTTCAGGTTTTTCCGATGAGCCCGAATCGTCGGCGCTCGAAATCTCAAATGCTTTTCCTTCGGATGCTGATCCCTCCGTATATTCCTTGCCGTCAACATACAGTTTGTGTCCATTCAGATCAATCGCAGATTTATCACTTACTGTGAGTCCGGACACGTACGAATCCGCTGTAAGAGTCCAGGTGCTGCCATCCTCTATTTCTACATATACATCGCCCTTTTGTCCGTCCGAATTTATCGATCCGCTGAACGCAGAACTGTCCTTGAGATACATATTCAGTACCGAGACATCATCGACCTGTATATCTCCATCGATAGTCTGTCCGACGGCATTAAGATTAACCTTGCCGCCGTTGGAGCCTTCATTTCCCCATCCGGCTGCAGCTGCCCTGAGGAAGATGCCTTCATTATCTTCATTCGTGATCGTAACGCCTTCGAGTGAAATGTCTGCGGCAGTATTGTTCACGAAGAAAATATCCCCGTTTTTATTTGTGATGCTGCCTCCTTCTGCTGTGAATGACGCTTTTCCGCTGTCTGCATCACCGGACATTGACTGATATATCATCACAGCCTGATAATAGTCAGATTTGTCACTGTTCTTGGTATTGTTGTCTGCAATAAGTGTATCGTTCTTAAGAGTAACTGAATTCTTTCCTTCTACGACAACGCCCTGTGAAGCAGTAGATTCCATATAAGAATCGCTTACTGTGATATCTGCAGTTGAATATACTACCGGTGAGCCTTTTCCTGTTGTCTGTGCATAGCTGTTATTGACATTAACTGTACCGCCGCCTCTGTCAGAACGGATAGCTGCTGATGAGTTTCCCGATGTGTTGATAGTGACATGTTCGGCATTCGTAGTTCCGCCGCCGGTAGTCATGAGTCCGCCGGAGCAGTTGCCCGATGTCTCTATCACGGAATCATTTACACTAACTTCGGTGCCTTCGCCATATGAGAATACTGCGTTAGCATGAGTGCCGTTTGTCTCGATCAGGGAATCCCTTATCGTAAGTTTAGCTTTTTCTGTTGCAAATATAGCTGAATTCTCTCCGTAAAAATCAGCTTCATCACCATCCGCTTCACCGGTTTTGCTTACTCCGATGTTGGAGTACTCTTTCTCCTCGCCGCTGACTTCTATGACATGCTCGCCATCGGCGCTGTTATCCATCTGCTCATTTACCTTGATATCAGCCTTTGTAAGGTATTCCCGAACAGCATCTGCTGTATTTTCTGCTGACTGTCCACCCGAACATGCGCACAAAGCTGCTATCATGCCGGTAAGAGCTGCAGTCGTTATGATTTTCTTTGCTTTTAGTCCGATATTCATCTTTGCCTCCTTTATGCTATTTTGTTTGCATGCATATAATAAGCATCTAACCTAAAACAAAAATTAAATTGACTGATCCGAAGTAAAAGAGCCGGAAGAGTAAATCTTCTGGCCCTTTTTGCGCATGATTGTTAAATTCAACCAGGAGCAAAGCTCCAACAAGCTCGCTTGATTGGAGCGAGCGACGCCATCAGAAACGGAGACCTGAAACCGGGAGACAAGATCCCCCCGGAACCGGATCTTGCCGATTCGCTGGGCGTAGCGATGAGCAGCGTGCGTGAGGCCATCAAGATTCTTGCTTATCTCGGTGTACTCGAGAGCAAGCGCTCAGAAGGAACATTTGTATGTAACGGCTATAAGGAAAGTATGATCGATCCGATGATCTACGGCATCATACTTAACCAGGAGTCGTTCGATAATCTGATGGAACTGCGCGAGATGACGGAAGCCGGCATGATGAAGCTTGCTATAGATCATCACGATGAAGAGGAGCTCAATGAGCTTGAGAAACTTCTGGAAGAAATGAAAGAAGCTATAAACTCGGATGATTCCGTCAACAGGTTCTTTGATGTTGACAACCGCTTCCATGACAAGATCGCAGAAATGGGAAAGAACCCGATGGCTGACAAGGTCAACAGAGTCGTGAGAACATTGACCTACGCGATCAGATTCCGCACTGTATCCGAAATGATAAACGGAGGCAAGTCGGAAGAACTAATAAAAGCTCACAGACTGCTGCTTGATGCGATCAGGGAGGGAGATAAACACAACCTAAGTAACAAGGTAAGAGGCGGCTACTTTGAGGAGGAGCTCTCCGACAAGTGAGTACCGAAATAAATATTGATGCAATTTCGTTGATTACGACATAGACAAAGCTTTTTCGACGGAACCTAAGATGAGAGAAACAGAAGCGTATATCTATGATATACTTGAATCACTATCACTATAAGTCAACAGATGGGAGGACTGAAACAATGAAAATTGTTGTGGGAAGCGATCACGCAGCATATGAATTAAAAGAAGCAATCAAGGAAAAGCTGATCGGCGAAGGCCATGAGGTAATCGATGTCGGATGCGATTCGGCCGAATCGGTAGATTATCCTAAGTACGGACACGCAGTAGGACGTGCTGTGGCGTCCGGCGAGGCCGAGCGCGGCATCGCCGTGTGCGGCTCGGGAATAGGCATCAGCATCGCATGCAACAAGGTACCCGGCATCAGAGCCGCACTCTGCACATCCGTAGAGATGGCAGAGATGAGCAGACGCCACAACAACGCAAACGTTGTATGCATGGGCGCACGCATGATCAGTCAGGAGCTCGCCTTTGACATTGTCGACACATGGATGACGACAGACTTTGAAGCAGGCAAGCACCTGCGCAGAATCAACGAGATCGAAGATATCTGGTTCTAGAAAAGAATCACGGATTTCATTGAATTCACGGAAACAGCCGCCTGTCTGCAATACTCAGGCGGCTATTTTATTAGCAATCTTTGTTAGCGGCCAGCCGTCTGTCGGCAGCACCTTTTGTATATACTATCTCACATGTGTTTATCCATGTACATTGCGAATGCGTCCGAAATTATCTCATAATGATCAAAAGCCAGTTCATTATCTATACAAACATCGTTAATACTTATCCTGGCAGTCCCTCTGTCCGCCGATACCCCGGCCCAGCACACCTTACCGGCATCATCTCCGGCCACAGGCTTTACCTGATCCTCGCTGACTACAGCCATATATGCCGCGGAAACAGTCCATCCTCTCGGATCCCGGCCGGGCTTGCTGTATATACCTACAAGCTCCATCGCCATTCCGGTGATGCCGGTCTCTTCCTCAAGCTCTCTTGCAGCTGTATCCTCGATACTTTCGCCGCTTTCGGCAAAGCCTCCGGGAAGCGCCCAATGCTCAATACAAGGATGACCCTTTCGCTGTATCAGAAGGATATCCGGTTCGGACGAATCCGCTTTTTTCCTGAATATAAGGATATCTGCTGTCAGTGAAGGTTTAGGATATTTATTAGAATCATACTTTGCAAGAAACTCTTTTTCCGTCAGTCCTTTAGCATCTCTCTTTTCCATTTCACTTTCCTCCTAAGATAGTCCTTCGATTCGCACATTTGCGCACATTTGCTCATAAATACACGTCTGACCGTATATTCAGCGAATTGCTCCTGCTGTGATTCTAGCATAAACAGCCCGGAATCGATAAAATAATCGGTTCCGGGCTTCAGATTGCATTTGTTATTCAGCAGGTCCTTCTGTTTGGATCTGCACCGCTTCGGTAAATCAGAAATCTACCTCTGTGTCATAGTAGCAGCACTTGAGCAGCTTTTCCATTTCCTCCTGGCTCGGCTGTCTCGGGTTGGAGCCTGTGCAGGCATCGAGCAGCGCATTAGCTGCGATCTCAGGGAGTCTCTCCAGAAATACTTCCTCAGGAACGAAGCCCTGCTCTGTCGGATAGCTGTCAGCACCGTAGTTCTTGATGCAGTGAGGAATATTCAGCTGATCGTTCAGTCCGCGAATGAATTCGATCAGAGCTGCGACCTTCTCATCATCGTTTGATCCCTCAAGATGCATATAGTCTGCGATAACTCCGTATCTCTTCTTAGCTGTCTCATCTTTAGCGTTGAAAGCGATTACCTTAGGCAGATACATAGCGTTAGCAGCACCGTGAATGATGTGCGCGCCGAGATCAGCAAATACAGCTCCGGTCTTGTGAGCCATTGAGTGAACGATACCGAGGAGACCGGATGAGAATGCGATTCCTGCGAGGCACTGAGCTGTGTGCATATTGTCTCTTGCAGTCATATCTTCATTGTATGAAGCTACCAGATCTCTCTGTATCATTTCGATTGCGTGGATAGCATCAGCGTCAGTGAATTCGCTGCCTGCAGTTGAAACATAAGCCTCGACAGCATGCGTAAGAGCATCCATTCCTGTATGAGCAACGAGCTTCTTAGGCATTGTCTCTGCGAGCTCAGGATCTACGATGGCTACATCAGGAGTGATCTCGAAATCAGCGATAGGGAACTTGATGCCTCTCTCATAGTCAGTGATGATCGAGAATGCAGTAACCTCTGTTGCGGTACCGGATGTTGAGGAAACGGCGCAGAAATGAGCCTTGGTTCTCAGCTTTGGAAGACCGAACACCTTGCACATGTCTTCAAAAGTTGTTTCAGGATACTCATATTTAATCCACATAGCCTTGGCAGCATCGATAGGCGAACCGCCGCCGATAGCAACGATCCAGTCAGGCTCAAATTCTGCCATGAATGCAGCGCCCTTCATTACAGTCTCTACTGATGGATCCGGCTCGATACCTTCGAAAATCCTTACCTCCATACCAGCTTCTTCAAGATATGCTTTTGCTCTGTCAAGGAAACCGAATCTTTTCATGGAACCGCCGCCAACACAGATGACAGCCTTGCTTCCCTCAAAAGTCTTCAGAGCCTCAAGAGCGCCCTTGTCATGATAAATATCTCTTGGATTAGTAAATCTCTGCATATCAATACCTCCTACAAAGTGTATGCAATTATAAGATTTAAGGTAACTATTCAGTACATAATCACGGTGAATCCCGCCCGGACATTATGAGCCGTTCTGAATAATTACGGGGGAGTAAGATAAAGTAAAAATTTGTTAATTAATTGTCAAAGTTCGTTATTATTATAACGCTTTCCTGTACAATAAACAATATTCCGGACAGATCAACACATTGTTTATTCCTATAGTGCAATATTTCTAATCATACATATCCTTATAGCGTGAGCTGATTTCCGCTAATCAGTAATTCTTACTCCGACATGCTGGCCTTTGTCTCATCAGCCTTCGAAGGACTCTTAGGAAGAGTCTTTATCTGCTTGCTTACTTCTTCCGCAGCCTTTTCGTCAGTGCTCTTCTTTGCCTCTGCCAAAAAAAATGCAAGCCCTCATGGGCTGCATATATATTAGCTAAAAGGTATGGAATTCTATTGTCCGCTGTCATCAGTAAAGTCTGCATGAACACTAAAGAGCGGAAACGCCTTGCTTTTCAGATTATTCCATTCATATGGCGCGCCTATAACAGATGCCGTATTTCCTCCAGATCCATTTGTTGATACTGTCCTTGTTGTCTTCTTCTAACAGCCAGTTCTCTTCTTGTGGTGTTAATTGCGGAATAGTGAATTTAGCGATATAGTTTTTGGCAAAAGCCATATACCCTTTGGAATAAGGCTTACTTGTTGTACAAATGTAATACCAAAACGCTTCTGACTCTAAGAATTTTTTTAGGACGGCTAATTCCTGATCATTTTCACTAATAACTGCATATCCGCAATAAAACAGCACATCCGGATCGTTGCAGATGACAGCTATTGGCTCCCCGCTTATATATGGAATGAGCAGTTTCCTGCCATAATTATTCATTCCCTGTGTTCTTCCATAAGCATACCATTCAGGATACTTACCTTTCCCCTTATCACGCATTAATAGTATATCTTTGTATTCGGTCAAAAACTCATATGTTGAAGGGTATTTTCGTTCCATTTCTTTTTCAGGAATACATTCAATTGCCCCGTTATTATTTCTATATGGAAATATCGCCTTCTCCATCTTCGCGTTGAGCTCTGCTTCATTTCTTATTATGTTTGGCTTTGCAACATTGATACATATCTTTTTTTCAATTTTATATTCTTTCCCTTTGTAATATCTATAATAATAGTCATCATCTTCGTTTTGAGGGAAGAAAAAGTACAAGTCATTCTTTAATGTCGCAAGACCGTTCCTCAACATCCATGTGTCAAGGCTTCTTCCTGCACTTTCCAGTTTTTGTATTATTTCATTTGTATTCGCTTCGAACATCCTCCATCTCTTATCCGGTGCAAAATCGGAATGATTGTAAATCTCAAAATGAGGATTCAAAACATCATCGAGGCAGCTAACTCTTGTATATTGAATCGAATTATCATGTGATGATTTATCTATCCAAACGATGCATGTATAACTTGTTACCCCTCGGAATAACTGAGCATCCCTAAAATCCATAATCCTTATCTGATAATCCGTTTCCACAAGCTCCTTTCGCAAGGCTCTTCCATTAACAGCCTGCATAAAAGTGTTCGGAGAAATGTAGCCTAACTTGCCGGTATCATTCAAAAGGAAAAGGCCTATTTCATAAAATGGAATATACAAGTCAACATTTCCAACCGATGCGCTTTTCCAAAGGCGAAGATTTCTTTTACCTTCGTCATTCATATTTCTCGATCTGACATACGGAGGATTGCCGATTATATAATCGAATGCACCAAATTGTTTCTTTACCGCAATAAGATTCTCTATGTCAGTAGCATCTCCGGAAAATATATTAAACTCTTTTGGCGGCACTTCTCCTGCTTCCAATGCCATAATTTCAAACAATAATTTGCTTTGCCTAACTGCAAATTCAGAGATTTCGATTCCAAATATGTATTTACAAAAAATCTCGTCATACTTCAGATCGTAGTGTTCATGTAACCACTTTGCTGTAGTAAGAAGAAACGATCCACATCCTGAAGAGGGATCACAAATTCGAGGCGGTCTTTGGCTATTGACCAAAAGATTATCCAAAATGATCTGCTGAATTTCAATCGGTGTATATACTACACCTGATTGTTTCTTTTCTGCGTCATTAATTATCGTTTCAAACAAATCCGCAACAGCATACAAGTCAACCGAAGGATATTCAAGCGTTAAACACTTTTGAAGAATGGTCACAGCCTCTTCACTTACATTACTTATAATCGAGCTAAGAGTCGGTGAAAGATTCACATCTAAATCTTTTAGTTTGATATATGCAACTAGCGCCGCCTGCTCCATCTCATCTTCAGTAATTTTGTTATTATTAAAGTATTTTATTAAACGAGATCTTTTCATTCTATTCTGCTCCATTTAGCAGAGTTACTCTATCAGTAGTTCTGCCGATTGCCATAATATTTGACGTTTCATCATCTGACAATTCATACATATCATTGCACACAGAGTCAAGTTGAATCCAGGCTTGCGATTTGTCCATCAATTGACAAATGTTTTTTCAGTTTTTTACTCATGGTATATTCTCCTAAAAAAAAACAACCCCCGCATGGTACGCATTGTTAAGAGGCGTGCGAGGATCTTTATCATGTATGTATTATAGGTTATTCATAAGTGTGAATCAAGAACGTTTTTGGAGGTTTAATAATTCATATAACCTGATGCTGCATCACTTCACATCTTCCTTCCCTGCTTTCATAAATAAATCTCTTGCTCCGTATTCTATTATTTATAGGATTGCAAATTATGAAATATCAATCGACGGGCAAAATAAATCTGTATCTATATAAAAAACCGCTGCTTCGTAGCAACGGTCTTTACGCTTCTGAATACTTATGACCTGCTGGGTGCAAGTTTTAACGATTACACCTTTTGTGTCATTCCTATTCACTTAACATGGTGGAGACGGTGGGAATCGAAGAGACTAAGTTTTTCGGTGCAGGCTGTAACCGTTGAAAATAAAGGAGGTCAGATACGCCGTCCCAGCCTGTACCCAGCCCTGTACCCAACTTTCCGGACTTTTCATGCCATGAGTTATGTTAAATTAATGGTGTCATATAGATCGGCAAATAAACGATGTCATCCTTCTCCAAGTAATCCGAAGTATGTATGACGATTGGAGTGTCCAGATATTCCTTGTATTTGATTTGTGCTTTACGGACGGAGGACAGGGTATAATTTTTGCCGGACTTCACTTCAATAGGAATAATATTATGCCTGCTTGTAACTTTGTCCTTCTGAAGCAGGAAATCCAATTCCATCCGTGATGTCTTGTCGTCTCTCGATGCATTTGCATAGAAGTATAATTTATGACCTGCACTGGTCAACATCTGCGCGATCATGTTTTCAGTAAGCATTCCAAGATTCACTTCAAGCTTATCGAACAACAATTTCTTATATATCTTTTCTGTTACTATACCTCTCTCATCGAATGCGTGACTGATCAGCAATCCCGTATCGCTCATATAACACTTTAATAGAGTTGTATCTCTATTTAGTGTCAGCCCAATGTTGGGCTCTGTGGAGTTATAGCAATTGTTGACGATCATGGCATCTGAAAGCCAGAACAGGTCGTCCTTAACGGTATCAAATCTCAGACCTGCTTCAACAGCTGCCAACTTAAAATGCCTGTTTTGTTTTTTCAGCTGAGACGGTATTTCATCGAAGATGGCTTCGACTCTTAATGCATTTCCCCCTGCATGCTTACGGATGTCATCTCTATACAGCTTAAGAATTCTTCTCTTCACTCTATCTACAGCTTCAAAGTCATGCGTATCCATATACTCACTGACCGCCTGCGGCATTCCTCCAATAAGCATATACAGTCTGAACTGATCCATGACTTTTCTATGCAGCGCCTGCCCAAGAGGCGTACGGTTGTTATAGCATGACCTTATAAGCGTCATCATGTTATCGTTTCCGGTTGCCCACAGAAATTCCTCGAAATCCATGGGATACATGTTAATTGAATCCTCCTCAGACGGAATCAGAATGTTCTCAACATTTTTCCTGATCGATATCAGAGACCCTGTCTCTATGTAATCATAGCGTCCATCCTCGACAAGATATTTTACCGCGCTTCGCGCCCGCGGAAAGAGCTGTACTTCATCAAGCACAATCAAAGATTCTCTTTCAAACAGCTGTACTCCATAATATGTAGACAGCTTAAGAAAAAAAGTGTCCATATTGTCAAGATCATTCAGGAATAGATCCTTTACATCTTTGCCGGCCTTATTAAAATCTATCGTAATATATGACTTGTATTCATTTTTGCCAAACTTATCTACTATATAGCTTTTGCCAACACGTTTTGCGCCCTGTATGAGCAGAGCCGAATGTCCTTGTTCACGGTTTTTCCATTCGAGAAGATCATCATATATTTTTCTCTTCATCAGTGCACCTCGTAAATCGCGTTTTTATTTATCGCTATTATAGCACAAATCACGTTTTTTATTTCGGTAAAAATCACGCAAATCACATTTTTGCATAATATCTTTGTACTTGCCGCCAACATCACTTTAGCCTTTCTGATCTTTTCAGACGGACTCTGGCAAAATACCCATACGTCGTCACATTCTTCAAGCGGTGTATTTGCAGCCTGACAGACAGAAAGCAGTTCTCCGGTTTCCCTCAGATAATCGAATACCTGAGGATAGATTTCAGGGTCGAGCACCGGAATACGGCATGCAGACTCTGCATATTTGCAGCAAGCAATAGCGTGCTCTATTACTTCTTTATTGCTGCCATACGGTCTTGGCAAGATAAATACTTTTCTTGAATCTTCAAATCTACTGATTTTTATTTCAGATAATTCGTCTTTTTTGAGCATAATCATTCTCCTTTCCTAATGCAGCTGTGAATATAACTATCAGAACACAATAGGCTCATCTCAACTTGTTATAGCTATCATTGATCAATTATTGAGTACTACAGGGTATATGAAGCTTAGATCTATAATTGAAACTAACTAATGATTTATTTGCGATATGCCGTTTTAGTCAGAACCTTGGTTTTTTTCTATCTGAAGAAAATCTCTAAGATCAGTATCAGGAAAAGCCCTCGCAAGTCCTACAAGAAACTTAAGGCTACCCGAACGCTTCCCACTCAGGAATCTGCTTATACAGCTTTCTGTCATATGCATTGACTTTGCAAGCGTTTTCTGCGACATATCATTCTCATTCATGAGATACCTGACATAGTCAACGTTAATCATCGTTCCTCCCATTTTGTGATTCAACCTAAATAGATATTGGAAACATGTAAACGCGGATAGCTCAATGTCACTTTCCGCAAAGTGCCGTCACGCACTATTAAATAAATTAAAGTGCCGTCCGTGTTCGTTATGTATATTTTAAAAAGTAAAATTCTGATTGTCAATACATTTTTATATACAGACAGCACTTTTTATAGATATAACTTGCCATTTGGCAACTAATGTGATATTATTAATTCAGACCATAGAAGGAATTCCCTCATGATCGTTCTTATATGACTACGGGTAAAGGAAGAAGAGGAAACGTGTCATGAAAACACTTGAAAACAGAATAGAAGAACGTGGATCTGAACGTTCAAGAATGATAGGCCATGCTATGCGTGAAGATCGTAAAAATGCCGGACTTACAATTCGAATCCTTGCAGAGAAAATGGATATCAGCCCAACGCATCTTACAAGAATAGAATCAGGGGATCGTCTGATGGATTCAGTGGAAAAGCTTATACGCTTCTGTGATGCATGTCATATTCCCATTGAAAAATATCTTGTTCTATGCGGCTTGAATATATCCGATACTGATACACCTGTTCGAAAAGCTTTTCCGGCCATCAAAAGCAAAGAGCAGGAAGATGCAATCATCGCTTTCGCTAAGCTGATTACGTCAAAAAATCTGACTGACGATAATATAACTCAAATTCTGGATAACGCTACCGCATTTGCAGATTTCTGTGATAAGAAAAACCAGTAATGCATATGGCGCCCTGCTTCGGCCGCTTTTGCGGAGCTAAACGGCCGCGTTGCGTAGCGAGCGGCCAGTATTCTTTTTTTATTTAATCCTATGTTATTCCTCATAATGATGTTATATCCTTTTATCTTGTATTCCTGATATTCGCCATCCTCATCAATAACCCTTATTTTCATCGGGGTTATCTTCCCATCACGGGAAGGCTGGCATATAACATCAATGGGTTTTAGTTCTGTTGCCATAATACCTTCACCTCTCCTGAAGATATTGCAGAACGTATTTTCGATTTTGTAAAGAAGTATAGAATCGCAACATAGGAATAAACCAACACACATATTTTTCACAGCCTTTTGGATGCTATTAATTTTCTTATATGATATACTCAAATAAAGTTATCCTTTTTCAATTTATAGTAATCTCGGACTGAGAACCGGAGGAGAAATAATGGCTAACTTAGATAATACTGATGAAAAATTGACAACACAAGATGATTTTTCAGAACTATTCATAAAATTCGTCGATGCCATGGTTGATTTTGAACATTTTTCCAGAGAAACCCTGGTTGATGTTCTTTGCAGATTGGCTCGTTCTTTTCGTCTGACCAAAGTTGTCACAGAGTTTTATAGGAGCAGGGTGGATGAAAAAGACGGCAAGGGAGAAATCCTCTGTGATTTCAATGAAGGTTCTGCGGACATTGTTGTGCTCAAAAAAGAACTCATTTCAAGAACAGGGGCTATAGTTAGAGCCATAGCATATTCTGCCAAAGGCACAGAACATTTGAGCAATAAAGAAGAACAGCAGCTTGACATCTGTATGCGTTCCATGATGAGTTACGTAGGACGGAACCGTATGCAGACAGCACTCGAGAATCTCGCGTTTCATGACAACAATGGATATCCGAATTTTGCATATTTCTTCCGCCATCTTGAAAAAATGAATAAAACAGGTGGATTTAACGGCTTTACCGCCATTATGTATAACCTTAAGGATTTTTCTGTCATAAATCGTGATCTGGGATTCGAAGAAGGCAACGCCGTTATGAAAGCCCATTTCGATACTTTAAGGGATATGATTGGAAATAGTGGTACTGTGTGTCGTGTGGGCGGGGATAACTTCGCAGCTATATTCCCAAATGAAATGTTGGAGAAAATTCTCGCTTTTTTTGAAGGCACACCTATCATATATGACCGGCTGACTTCAAACAGCGCAATCGTATCAGCATATGCCGGAGTATTTATCATTCCGAGTGATTTCAAATATGAAAGGCCGGGCAACATTGTTGAAATGATCTTGCCCACTTGTCAGACTGCAAAAATATCCGATGAAACTGATGTTGTATATGCGAGTATGCAGTATATAGAGGATAAAGAGAATGTTTCAAAAATCCGCAGACATTTTGAAGAAGCTCTAAATAATTATGAATTCCATGCATACTATCAGCCAAAAGTAAATGTTGAAACGGGCAGGATCATAGGCGCAGAGGCTCTATGCAGATGGATCAGGGATGGAAGGATAATACCACCTATGGATTTCATTCCGATACTCGAACGTAACACGGATATATTCCGGCTGGATTTCTATATGCTTGATCTTGTTTGTAAGAATATAAGAAAATGGTTGGATGAAGGGAAAAACGTGGTTCGGATATCTATTAACTTTTCCCGTAAGCACCTGGCTGATCCGGAACTTTTGGATAAAATCGTCAGTATAATAAACCGATATGATATCCCATATGAATACATTGAGATAGAGCTAACCGAGACAACTACAGAAGGCGATTATCTTAAACTCAAAAAGCTGGTCGAAGGTCTTACAACTATAGGTATACATACATCCATTGATGATTTTGGTATCGGCTACTCTTCCTTAAATCTTATCAGGGAGTTGCCATGGAACGTAATGAAGATTGACAGAAGTCTACTTCCGATATCTTTAACCGACCCAAAAGATCTCTCTACAGTTCTATATAAGCACATAACAGCTATGGCATCTGACATGGGAATCGAATGCCTTACAGAAGGTGTTGAAACTGCTGAGCAGGTTCAGATTCTTCGTGACAATTATTGCTTATATGCTCAGGGATACTATTATTACAAGCCGCTTCCTCTGGATGAATTCGAGAAACGGCTTGAAATCGAACAGTATCCTATCAATTAACATGGCAATAATTTCCAACGCTTTTCCGCTATCCATAAACCATGTTACAGTAAAATTAATGAGGGCTTGTCGGACTCCATTTGGTTGTCCTTTTATTGACCTTTTGCAAGAGTGCCCACTCTTAAAATGGGCTAAGCTGTAGACGGCCTTCCTCTTCACAAGGTCAAGATGTGAATTCCACCATGAGTTATGATTCAGTTAAAATCCACCTCATAAACAGGTGGCCGTTACTGCCGCCGAGTGGCCGCTGGTTATCGCATCAGTGGCCGACGGGCGGCGCAAAATGCAAAAATCTCCGCGACTCGAATTTATAAATTCTATCGCGGAGATTTTTTGTGTTTTTTAGGTTTCGCTGGTCTGCTAATACCCATCAAAAACATTTAGGTTAATGACCAATTGGCACTATATCTTTGTGTAACGAGAATTAAATCTTTTTAGAGATTTGTGATATTACAATTCCATAACCACTCATTTAATACCTCATTTCGAGTCTTTCTAATACATTTAAATCATTATTATAATTCTCTTGACCAAATTATTTTTGAGTATGTTTTCTGAATTTTGCAAGCCTGGTCATATTATCCAAAATCAGTGCCTTTGTCAAGCAGAATAGCAGAATAATGCATAATCGTTGAATGATCAACTTATCAGTCTTGCAGACTTTTTCAATATCGAACACTGTCTGTACACTTTTAGAACAAAGCTTTTTATTTTCTGTGGCTATATACATTCATACAAAAACTCTCCGACAATAGCATCAAGTTGCTTAAAATATCATTGTATTCTACATTCAAATCAAATATCTTGACGAAAATAGTATTGCCACTCATTCTGTCAATTCTCTCCTACAATCCGTAATTCCTTACTCTCGGGATCATATTCAGCCACTTTTGTTTTCCCGATTAAATGTCGATTCATTCTAAAATAGTACTCAGCGAGACTTTCATTCCTTTTCTCATGATGGGAACGGAGCATCACTATGTACTTTTCATAAGTATCTGACAAAAACGAAAGATAGAAAGCAGCCTCATTTGTAAATCCCATCTTTGCACTCGGGACGTTTCCTGTTTCGGTCCAAGTGTAGCGCTTGCATTCAATCACAATACGCTTCTCAGAATTCACAATATCAAACTTGTGATTCTTAGGTGGTTCTCCAATCGGTATCTTCTTTTCCAACTCGAAGCCAGGACCATATTTATTTGAAGATTTCAGCAAGTCCGGAAACGTTGAAAAATCAAGGAAGGAGTGACGTCCCTCTTCCAGTGTATCCATAAGTGTATCCAAATGATACCCGGCGGTGGCAAATAGATACCAAATAAAACAAGTCCACAGGCAGCTGTCGATCATCAATTCAGCCTCTAAATGCATTTATACAGGCCTGCAGACGAATAACAAGCAAATCCAGGCCTGGTTTTTAATATCAGGGCTTGCAAATTCACCTGAAAAGAGGTTGTCACATTTTGGTTAAATGCGGCAGCCTCTTATTCTTTACTATTTGCACCTTCTGCAGGCTTTCATCTCGTCTGCCAGCTTAGACGCCAGCTCTTCATTGAAGCTTCCCGGCAGTGATCTCCATTGCCAGTTACCTGCAGGCACCGATGGCGTATTCATTCTTGACTCTGTTCCAAGTCCCAGAATATCCTGCGCCTGCACGACTGTAAGCCCGGCATCAGATTTCCATATAGACCTCATCATATCCCAGTTGTAGTTATCAGGATCATTAAGCCCAAGGTATCTGATGGCTTCAGCGGTATCTTCACGATCTGCAGTCATTATCCAGCCGATTGCAGGTTCATTATCATGGGTTCCGAGATATGCAACACAGTTCTCATAATAGTTTTCCGGCAAATACGGACTGCCCTGAGGGTCTCTCTTGTCGAAGGCCAACTCGAGCACCTTCATGCCGGGATATCCTGTTTCCTTCAGCAGCTCAGCTACATCAGGAGTTACAAATCCAAGGTCCTCGGCAATGATATCTTTTTTACCGATCGCAGACTCTACCGTCCTGAAGAAATCTATCCCGGGCCCTTTGCGCCAGGAGCCATTAGTCGCATCTTCAGCATCAGACGGGATAGCATAATAGGACTCGAAGCCTCTGAAATGGTCTATCCTCAGCACATGGTAGATTCTGGTCAGATAATCTATCCTTCGGATCCACCAGGCATAACCGTCTTTTTTCATGCCTTCCCAGTCAAAGAGAGGATTGCCCCACATCTGGCCTTTATCCGAGAAACCATCCGGCGGGCAGCCTGAGACCTCGACAGGCCTCCGCTCTCCGTCCAGCTGGAACATATCAGGGTGCGCCCAGACATCAGCGCTGTCCATGGATATATAAATAGGCATGTCACCTATAATTCTTATACCCTTCTGCTCAGCATAAGTTCTCAGAGTCTTCCACTGTCTGAAGAACATGTACTGTATGGCCTTCCATTCGCTGATCTCCGCATCGTGCTCCTGCGCAAATCGTGCGAGAATCTGTTCATCATGGTTCCTGTACAGGTCATCCCAGTCAATCCACGATATGCCGCCGAAGCTCTGCTTGATTGACATGAAAAGGGCGTACTCATCAAGCCAGAAAGCATTTTCTGAGCAGAACCTGCCAAATGCATCAGGCTCATCGTCAAGCAGCCTTCTTGCAGCAAGCCGCAGAACACCATATCTGTTCTCGTTCAGTTTGCCGTAGTCTACCCTGGCAGGGTCGCTTCCCCAGTCGAGAGCTTCATATTCCCCGGGTTCAAGCAGTCCTTCTGCCGCCAGCTCGTCAAGGTCGATAAAATACGGGTTACCGGCAAATGATGAGAAGGACTGATACGGTGAGTCTCCGTACCCAGTAGGACATACAGGAAGTATCTGCCAGTAGCTCTGACCTGCAGCAGCAAGAAAGTCAATGAACTCTCTTGCTGCTCTTCCCAGAGTCCCTATCCCATGCGGGGATGCCAGTGATGATATGTGTAAAAGAACTCCGCTTTTTCTCAAATCATCTACCTTCTTTCGATTATATTAGTGGCAGACAGCCAGCTCTGTCTCTTTGTCGAAGACATGTACTTTGTCCGGATCGATCTCATCCGCTTTTCTGGCATATCTTGCAGGTACTCTTGTTATCATCTTCTGACCGGCATAGTTGATGTACAGATATGATTCTGATCCCATCATCTCATCAAGGTCAATATATGCATCAATAACATTGCCCTCAGAGAAGAACTGTTTCTCAGCATGGAAGTCTTCAGGTCTGATACCAACTACGACTGTTTTGCCGACATATGGCTCAAGTTCCTTCTTGTCTGAATGGATCCTTGCTTCGCCGAAGCAGAGTGAGAAGCCATCTCCTGCCTTCTCGACTGTTGCATCGATGAAGTTCATCTGAGGCGATCCGATAAATCCTGCCACGAAGAGATTGTCAGGATAATCATACAGATTCTGCGGTGTGTCATACTGCTGTATAATACCGTCCTTCATGACACATATCCTGTCTCCCATTGTCATGGCTTCAGTCTGGTCATGAGTTACATATACAAATGTAGTTCCCAGCTGCTTGTGCAGTTTGCTGATCTGGCTCCTCATCTCTGTTCTGAGCTTAGCATCCAGGTTTGAGAGAGGCTCGTCGAGGAGGAACACCTCAGGGTTTCTTACCATAGCTCTTCCGAGCGCGACTCTCTGACGCTGTCCTCCGGAAAGAGCCTTAGGTTTTCTGTCAAGATAAGGCTCCAACCCGAGAATTAATGCAGCCTCTCTGACCTTGCGGTCGATCTCATCCTTAGGTGTCTTGGCAAGTTCCAGAGCAAAAGTCATATTCTTGTATACACTCATATGCGGATAGAGCGCATAACTCTGGAATACCATTGCAATATTTCTTGATTTAGGCGGGACTTTGTTCATCAGCTTGTCACCGATGTACAGCTCACCATCCGATACTGATTCAAGGCCTGCGATCATACGAAGCGTCGTTGATTTACCGCAGCCTGACGGTCCGACAAGTACTACGAATTCCTTGTCTTTGATCTCAAGGTTGAGATCCGGAACAACCGTAACCCCGTTATCATATGTCTTAACGACATGCCTGAAGCTTATTCCGGCCATATCGATTATCTCCTTCCGTCTATTTCATGACTAGCTGTTCTATTACCATCATGGATATCTCAGATCTGCCTGATGCTGTTCCCCGGGATCAGTATGAACGGGATCACCTCGTGCACAGCGCTTCCGCCTCTTATCATATCGATCAGTCTCGGAATTATGTAATCTGCAGGATCTATCCCGTCAAATCCTACTATCGACAGATCATCAGGGACACGGATCCCTCTGTCGGCCGCCGCTCTTATGGCACCTATGGCTGTTACATCACTCATACCATATATTGCTGTAACATCCGGCATCTTGCGGAACAGCTTGCCTGCAGCGCTATACCCTCCTTCAAGACTGAAGTGGCTCTTCTCATACTGTCTGAACTCATCGAATTCAATGCCGTTTCTGGCGAATGCCCTTTTACAGCCGGTCAACCGCTCTTTGGATGCTGTCGATGTCTCCGGATCACCACCGATAACGCCGATCTTTGTATGTCCGTGTTCAACAAGCATGTTGATGATGTGTTCCGCAGCGAGCCGGTCATCAGTCGTGACACTAGCAAGATTATCAAAACCAAGCTCAGATCCGTCTATAGTGACAAGTACGCATGGAACACTGATTCCCGTGAAGCCGTTCTTGAAAAACTTCAGATTCGCGCCAAGGAAGAGGATTCCCTCAGGTTTCTTCTCCCTGCAGATACGCTGCGCAAACTCCACCTCATTATCGTCCTCATTGAGATAGAATACATCGCATTCGTATTCGAACTCATCCATTTTACTATGGAAGAGTTCTGTCAAAGAGTTGAACAGCATATTCTGAGTCCCTTTGAGGATAACCGCAACGCCTCTTGTCCCCTGCTGCTTCAGCAGCTTTGCATTGCCGTTAAGTTGGAAGTTGTATTTCTCAACAACAGCCATAATCCGCGCTTTTGCTTTGTCAGATACACTCTTGTGTCCGTTCAGCGCCCTCGATACTGTACCGACCGAATACCCGGATTCTCTCGCTATATCCTTGATAGTAATCATTTCTCTACCTGCCTAAAGTCCTATCCCTTGACAGCTCCGGCTGCCACTCCCTTGATGATCTGCTTCTGCCCGAGCAGATATACTATGATAATAGGGATTATCGTCATCATGATGCTCGCCATCATTGGTCCCATCTCTACTTTACCATAACTTCCTCTGAAGTACTGGATCAACATAGGGATTGTCTTATATTTCTTGATATCAAGAACGAGTACAGGCAGGAGATAGTCATTCCATACCCACATTGCTTCCAGAATTCCTACCGATACCAGTGTCGGCTTGAGGATCGGGAATACAACGAGGAAGAACGTCTGTATAGGATTGCAGCCATCGATCATTGAAGCTTCTTCTATCTCCAGCGGGATAGATTTCATGAAGCCAGCGAACATGAATACCGCAAGTCCCGCACCAAAGCCGAGATAAATAATCCAAATGTTCCATGGTTTATTCAGGTCAAGGCTGTCAGCAGTCTGGGAAAGTGTGAACATTACCATCTGGAACGGTACTACCATTGAGAATACGAACAGATAGTAAAGTGCACTTGTGAACTTGTTCTTAACTCTTGTGATATACCATGCACACATCGAGCAGCAGACCAGGATAGCAGCCACTGATGTCAGCGTGATCAGTACGCTGTATCCGAGACTTCTTGCAAAGCCCTGTGCACCGAGTGCATTGATGTAGTTAGTGAATCCTGCAAAAGTCTCTGATGTCGGAAGATTGAATATATCCGATGTTCCGATGGCGCGCTCCTCCTTGAGAGAGTTGATCAGTATCATGAATATCGGATACAAATACGCTACAGCCAGGATAGAGAGCAGGATGACCCATATATGGTCTGATAATCTGGTTTTCTTTTCCATTATGCCTGTACCTCCCTCGAACGTGTAGCTCTAAGCTGTATCATAGAAATTACTATTACCAGAATGCAGAACAGAACTGCCTTACTCTGTCCATATCCCTTCCACTGCATGCCTGCACGGGCGTAGAAGGTATTGTAGATATTGAGAGCCAGCATTTCTGTTGAATGCTTAGGAGCACCTGCTGTCAATGCTAAGTTCTGGTCGAACAGCTTGAAAGAATTAGTCAGTGTAAGGAATACACAGATAGTGATTGAAGGCATGATCATCGGTAGTTTGACCCTGAAGAAGGTTTTAGCCGGGGATGCGCCATCAATCGCTGCAGCTTCCAGTATATCGTCTGGAACGTTCTGAAGTCCCGCAATATATATGATCATCATGTAGCCTATCTGCTGCCAGCACATGAGGATGATCAGTCCCCAGTAGCCTGCTGTCGAGTTGAGAGCCAGCAGAGGCTTTCCTACATTTGACAGTATACAGTTGATGAGTATCTGCCAGATGTAGCCGAGTACGATACCGCCGATCAGATTCGGCATGAAGAATATCGTACGGAAAACATTCGTCCCCCTCAGTTTTCGTGTCAGCAGCAGGGCAAGCCCAAGACCGCCGACATTGATAAGAATGATTGAGACAACTGCAAAGCTTACAGTAAATACGAATGAGTGCCTGAAGGCTTCATCTGTAAGCGCATATTTGAAGTTGTCAAGGCCTGTCCATTTGGCATTGCTGACTGTTGTGAACCTGCAGAAAGACAGATACAGTCCTTCAATGAATGGGATCACAAAGCCTATGACAAATGCTGCGGTTGTCGGGATGACGAATATCGGAGCGTACTTTCTAAGTGCTTTGTCCATTGTTCACCTCATCCTGTAAGGAGAAGAGGCAGACAGATTAACTGTCTGCCTCTTCAGTTGCTTAGGTTTATTTAGGATAATTATATGTTGATGCTATTTAAAGGATACTATTAGCCCTCGTTAGCGAGTGCATACTCTGAAGCCCAACCATCTACGAATGCAGCCTTAACAGCATCCCAGTTAGCATCTGTCTGGTCTGCAGCATATGCTGTCAGTGCTTCACCGACGCCGTTCTTCCACTCTTCTGAAGGCATTGTTGTGAAGTTCCAGGATACTGGTGTCAAACCGGCCTCTGTGTTGGCAACATCCTGCTTAACAAATCCATTGCTGGACTCAACAGCAGCCTTGAAAGGAATTGTGAATCCCATCTCGTTAGCCATTGCTTCTGTTCCTCTCTCGGAAGTTACGCACCAGTTCATGAAATCAAGAGTAGCCTGGATGTCTGCTTCGCTTGCATTTGAGTTTACGCACCAGTAGTTCTCAGTGCCTGTGCAGAGTCCCTGATCAGCCTCATCTCCGGCTCCGATGTAGATAGGGATCATTGTGACATCATCCTCTGCAAGGAGTCCGTCGCCTACGACTCCGTCCCATTCCCAGGAACCATTCTGATAGAATACAGCTTCTCCGGAAGTGAATTCATTTCTGGCGTCATCGCCGGTCTTATTAGCAAGTTCCTTAGGATCGCATGTGCTGTTGTTAATGTAGAGGTCCCAGATTGCCTTGTAGTTATCAAGATATGTTCCTTTGATTGCATCTGTGGACTCAATTCCGTCATCCTGATACTCGAAGTAGATCGGGAGATTAGCAAGGTGAGTCTTAAATCTCCAGTCTGAAGACCCATCCATGCCTGCTGAAGTGAATGCGGAGAATCCGAGCTCATCACTTCTTGCTGTGATATCCTCTGCAACCTTCTTGAGATCATCGAATGATTTGATGTCCTCTACTGTGTAGCCGGCCTTCTCAAGAAGAGCCTTGTTTGTGATTATTCCGTATGACTCGATTACATATGCTATTCCGTCTACCTTGTCGCCATCTTTGAGTGCGTAAGCATCGCTTGTCAGCTGTCCGTATACATCCGTACCTGAGAGGTCATAGCAGCTGTCTTTCCAATTTGCAAGACCAACAGGTCCGTTTACCTGGAACAGTGTAGGAGCATCGTCCTTGCCCATTTCAGACATGAGTGTTGTCTCATACTCACCGGATGCTGCTGTAACTACTGTTACAGGAACGCCAGTCTCTTCTGTATACTCTGCAGCAAGAGTCTGCCACTGCTCATCCTGCTCAGGCTTGAAGTTCAGGTAATAAACCTTGCCGCTCTCATCTGAAGCTTCCTCACCGCTGCCGCCTCCGCAGGATGCGAACATCATGCATGTCATTGCAGCAATAAGAGCCAAAACAAATAACTTTTTCTTCATGATTATTCCTCCTAGAATAAATCCAACAAGTAATTAATTTGCGGGATAATTGAATCGTTTCCAAATTAAGGTTATCCCTTCTGTGTTTTAATATAATTAAAACAGTCCGGAAATGCAAGCGTTTTTTGCTATTTTTTCTGGATTTATTGTCCTAATCCAGGGATGATCGGTATTTTGAGAATGTAAGTCATTGCTGTTTTGGAAACGATTACACAGTGTTGTTTCATCTAATATCCGTCCGGCAGTCTGCCAATGATAATCCTGGACAATAGGGTAGAGTGATGGTTTCCCATCACCCTCCCATTGCACCGTACGTACCGGTCAGGTATACGGCGCTACATCAATGTAGAATCAAGTATTAACTCA
>CACYHR010000046.1 GCA_902774265.1 uncultured Eubacteriales bacterium | reverse complement strand
CCCGAAATATTGCGAAAAAACAGCCTGCACAAATCATGCAGGCTGCTCCATGCAGATCACTTCTGTCTGCGTGGTTTATTCCATTTCCGCAAGACAGGCATCAATCATCAGCGGATACTTGTCTACTCTGGCGCCGATAACGGGAGAGCCGATGAAATTGCCCTCGCTGTCTACAAAGAACGTGGACGGAAAATGACCGGTGTTAAATGTTTCCAACATATCAGAATCAACGATGAGATTCATGTACTCACAGCCGTTTTTTTCCAGAATTTTCTTTGCAATTGCACATTTTTCCTCTGATTCACCGGCATCCTGACATAATCCGATCAGCAGACAGTCCTTTTCTTCCAGCTGCTTTGCAAACCGTCCAAGCTCCTCAAGTTCTACTTTGCATGGTGTACACCATGTTGCCCAGAAATTGATCATGATGACCTTGTGACCCTTGAAAATATCTTCCGACTTCACAGGATTTCCGTCCAGATCCATCGTTTCAAAGGAAGCTTTTCCTTCAGGATTATCGATCTTTTCTTCTTCTTCTTCTTCAGGAAAGACCGGTTCAAACAAGGTAAGGGCGGAAAGAAACGTTTCTTCATCCTCGGAAATTTTTATATATTCGTCGTAATAGTCGCCCATTGCAGACTTGTATTTTTCTTTTTCCTGATCTGTCATTTCATATTGGATCAGGAAGAAATCTGTATCCCCTTTTGTGTCGATCTTTTTTGTGGTAACTCTGTCAACATACTCCGGCTGCAATAGACCTTTCAAGTAATCCGTCGCAGAATCGCCATAGTTGCCCGTTAATGAAACGACATTGAACAGAAGTGCGGTGAGATCAGCAGCGTTCAGAAAGCGTTCATCCGCTGCTTGCGGCATTTCCTTGTCCAGCAATTCAGCTTCCTGTGCTTCATCCTGATATTTAATCATGGCTTCATATAGTTCCTTTGTCTCCAGCGCATCGAAGTAGAGCGTAGCGTTGCCGATCTTCACGTTCTTCTCATCATCCGTAAAGGAGTAACCGGAAAACGAAAACAAACCATTTTGGGATGCATAGGGGAAATCTAAGCTCACCCCGACATCATCAATTTGAAGTTTTCCGATAAAATTATCCGGAAGTTCGCCAGATTTTGCATCGTCAGCATCGTCTTCACTGCTGTCATCAGCAGCGGCAGCACTGTCCGCACTGCTGTCTGAAGCAGCTGTTGTTTCCGTCTGCTGCGGCGCTGCTGGCGTTTCTTCGGTGGACGATGTCCCCTGCTTACCGCATCCGCTGAGCATTGTAGCACTGAGAAGTGCTGCTAAAATACAAATCATCGTTCTTTTCATGATATTCAATCCTCTCATGTGAAATTTTAAAAAATATTATACCACACAATTACGGAGGTGTCAATCATTCGCGCACGGACGTGATGCCACCACACTAAACCGCGAACGAACATATTTCTGACAATGCCTCTAGGAGCTTCCAGAATCGCTTGTATGGCGTTTCTTGCATTTGGACACAAAAGTATACCCAAAATCAGAACGCGCCTCTATGAGGCTCTCAGAAGCTCTCAGAGGCATCTTGCTTTTTTGCCGAAAAATGTTCAAGCACCAAAACAGAAAAATGACAGCAATGTTCTGAAACGAACGAACCATGGGAAAAGTTGAAAAAAGCTGTATTTTGTTGAAACACTGTTGATAAAAAGTTGATTTTTTCTGTTTGTTGAAAAATATGTTGAAACATTGTTGAAATGTGTTGATAACGTTTTCCTGGTATTGAAATGCGTTGCAAACTAAAAAACAACACCCCGCCAGTATTCCGACGGGGCGTGTTCTCTATATATCTTAGGGAAGGAATGAAGAAGATTTCTGTTTTATGCTGTTCTGCCTATTGATACGAACCACAAACAGAAATGGCAGTGAAAAATAGGACAAAACCAAAAAAATTTTTTTCAAAACACAGCACTATGAACAAAATCGCAGTATACATCTTGAAATATAGCCGGAAATACTGTATACTATATTCTGTAAATGAGCAATGGCAGCAAAGTTTACAAAGCGGTCGGTCACCGCCATACGCCCGCAATTTTGTGGCAAAATAGCGGTCAATGCGCATTTATAGCTAAAATAACGATAGGACAAAACCAAATATAACCACACAGAAAAGGAAGGATACGGATCATGAAAAGAATAATGACTGGACTTTTTGCATTGCTGCTCTGTGCAGCACTTTACAGCGGCTGCGGCGCACAGGCACAGCCTGCTTCTTCCGTTGCACCGGAAACGACTGCAGCGCAGACAACAGCACCTCCGGCTGAAACCACAGAAGCGGCGGAGGATGAAGTTGCAGACAGTTACAAAGTCCTTGTCACAGATGAGGCAGGAAAGCCTGTTTCCGGCGTATCTGTGCAGTTCTGTTCGGACACGGAGTGTAAGATGGGAATCACAGACGAGGACGGCATCACTGCATTTAACGACCCGGAGGGCAAGTATACCGTGCATATCCTCAAAGCTCCGGACGGCTTTGCAGCGGACAGCACAGAGTATGAAGTCCCTGAAAAATACGGGACGCTGACCATTGTTCTTGTCTCTGCGCAGAGCGCCTCAGACCAATAAGCCACTATGAAAAAACAAATGTTCTTGCTGATCATACAGTCCGTTCTGTGCGTTCTGTGCGTACTGGTAATGTCTGTATTGGTCGTTAGGCTGTTTCTGGAGGGACAGGCTTACAAACTGGACGGGCACCCCTCTGAATGGATCTATACCCGTGAGAAAGCCGGAAACCTCCTCCTGACTTGTCTGCCGCTGTTTTTGCTGTCGGTCGGGGCAACTGTCGTTTCTGCTGTCATGGGGGTGAAAAGCAGCAGCAAGCCGCAGAAGGATGCCGAGATCACACGCGATCTGACCATCCGCTGCATCAAAGAACCGTCAGCGGAAATGCTGGCGGAACGTTCCATACAGAAAAGATTCCATATCGGAGGATGGTGCGGCTTTGCAGCGTGTATGGTTCCGATCGTCCTATACTGCGTGAATCCGGCACATTTTGACAGTTCGGACGCCGAAGGGCTGGAGACAGTCATAGGGGCTATGGTACTGCATACAGCGCCGTGGACATGTCTTGCCATTGCTGTTCTGTCTGTATGTCTGCTGCTGCGGGATAAGAGTCTGGAACGTGAGACAAATCTTGCCAAAAACTGTAAAAAAGAAGCGATTTCTTCAAAAACTGCGGCTTCTTCCGGCAAAACGGTCATGATCGTGCGTTTTGCTGTACTGGCAGCAGCGATGCTGTGCATTATACTTGGTATGTTTAATGGCAGTATGCGGGATGTATTATATAAAGCAATCAATATCTGTACGGAGTGTATCGGCCTTGGATAAGAATCACACAATGAAACGCAAGCTCATACAGCTGTATGCAGCTTTGCTGTACAATGCGAATTTACGGGGATATATTGATGGAAAGATCTATACAGGAAACGTCAAGGCCGCCTGTGTTCCCGGTTTCAACTGTTATTCCTGTCCGGCGGCGGCAGGAGCCTGTCCGCTGGGCGCTTTGCAGAATGCGCTTGCCTCCTCCGGGAAAAAGGCAGGGTTCTATGTGTTCGGCATCCTGATGCTGTATGGTCTGATGCTGGGGCGTACCATCTGCGGATGGCTCTGCCCGCTTGGACTGATACAGGAACTGCTGCATATGATTCCCACGCCGAAGCTCCCCAAAAACCGCGTAACAAGAGCATTATCCTATCTGAAATATGTCATTCTTGCGGTATTTGTGTGTGCAGTCCCCGTCTGGTACGGCATCCGGCATGATATGGCAGTACCCGGATTCTGCAAATATATCTGCCCTGCCGGAACGTTTGAAGGCGCTGTGGGACTGCTTTCCAACCCCAATAATGCGGATTATTTCGGAATGCTGGGAATCCTCTTCACACGCAAATTCGTGATCATGCTCATCATCGGGCTGTTCTGTATCTTCTGTTACCGGAGTTTCTGTCGCTTTATCTGTCCGCTGGGTGCGGTTTACAGCCTTTTCTGCAAGATTGCGCTGGTAGGTGTGAAGGTGGACGGAACACGCTGCAACGGCTGCGGTGCCTGTGTGCGGCACTGCGGCATGGATGTCAGGAAAGTCGGAGATCACGAGTGCATCCATTGCGGTCACTGCATGGAGGTATGCCCGCAAAAGGCGATTTCCCTGAAAGCCGGAAGCCTGACGCTCATGGCACCGGAAGCTGACGCCAGACGGCAGAAATGGAGCAGGATAGCAGGCGGTATTGCCATGGCAGTCCTTGCTTTTGCACTGGTGTGGTTCAATTTCCTGGATCCGTCGATCCAGAAACAGCCAGAGCCGGAAGCACCGGCACAGGCAGAGCAGACTGCGGCAGAGGGCTTTGAAGTCGGGAATGTCCTGAAAGATTTTGAAATCCCATGTACGGACGGTTCTGTATTCCGGCTTTCTGAGCAGCGCGGAAAGGTCGTTGTCATTAACCTGTGGGCGACATGGTGCGGTCCCTGTGTGCAGGAACTTCCGCATTTTGAGGCGCTTTATGCGGCGCACAGTGAGGATATTGCTGTAATTGCTGTACACAGCCCGTTTGTGACGGACGATGTGAACGAATTTCTGGCAGAAAAGGACTTTACGATCCCGTTTGCAGTCGAGCCGGAGGAAGGCAATGTATGGCAGATTGTGGACGGAAGTACAACTTTGCCGCAGACGATCGTGCTGGACAGGAACGGTGTTGTGATCTATAACCAGAGAGGCTCTGTCACGCCGGATCTGCTCGAATCGCTTTATACACAGGCTGCCGGGTGATATTTGGATATCATGCTCACCTGATTCCACGAATTATTTGTTTTTATCTTTGTATAAATTTTGAAAAATTGCTGCCACAATTCCTTCTGCATCGTATCAAGAGACAGAAAGGCAAAACGAAAGCCTTACATCAAAAACATTCAGGAGGAAATTGATTATGGATATGATTAAGAATGCAAAGGCAATGACAAATGAGGAACTCGAGCAGGCCACAGGCGGCGCTACGGTTTATACCGATAACGGCTTCTATGTAACTTCGGATCCTGTACCGGTTGCGCCGGTTTCTCCGGTTGTCCCGGTTTCTCAGCCGATTCCGGTTTCCCCGATTTCGGTTGGTACGAACTATACTGTACAGTCCGGTGATACACTTTCTAAGATTGCAAAGAGATTCGGAACAACAGTTGCCAATATTATGGCTCTGAATCCACAGATTGCGGATGCCAACAAGATCAGTGCAGGGCAGGTGATACGCATTTACTGATACAAACAGATTTTTGTAGCCCCCGGCGGTCAGCCGGGGGAATTTTGTGTTTTATCCATCTTCTGGCAGTTTTCTCTTGTACTTTACCCGATGCATCAGGATGTATGCCATGGCTGCGGTGGGATCTTTAGCTGCCAATATTGTCTTTGCTTATCGAAAATGATATTTTTAATTTTCCAAAAAGCGTTTTGGGGACGAATCATATAACGTAGATTCGTCATATTTCAGTCTTTTATGCCCCATCTGCAAGTCTGGATTTTTTATATTATGAGAGGCAGGAGCGCAAGGGACATAAAAAATATACTGTGGCGGTTTTGGCAAAAACGGAACGATTTTATTTTTAATATTCGCTATATATTGACAAAATCCAGTATTGACGTTATAATAGTATTAACAACAGCTGACAGCTGTTTTGGCTTCGGCGTCGCCTGTGCCTGTTTATATCACCCGGAAGGAGCAGCGCATTGAAAAAGCAAACGATTTTCCTTTCCATTGCCGCCGCGCTGGCACTTTCCGCCTGTACCGCGGGTGGCAGCAGAACAGAAACAACAGAAACCACCGCACAACCCGCCGGACTGCATGACGGCAGCTGGACGGTGTGCCTGTACCTCTGTGGATCGAATCTGGAGAGCCGGCAGGGATGGGCGACCAAGACGCTGGAAGAGCTGAAATCCGCGGAAATGCCAGAAAATGTGCATTTTGTCATTGAAACGGGCGGTACGGCAACATGGCGCAATGAAACAGTACCCTCCAGCGAAAACAGGCGCTATATCGTGGAAAACGGAAATTTGAGCGACCTCGGCACGGCTGGCAAAGGTTCAATGGGCGGCGAGGAAACGCTTGCAGATTTTCTTTTCTTCTGTGAAACGGAATACCCTGCGGAGCACACCGCCGTGATTCTCTGGGATCATGGCGGCGGTCCTCTGAAAGGGGCATGTTTTGACGAGACGGAGGACATGGACGCATTGACTCTCACTGAGCTTGACGCTGCATTCCATACCGGCATAACGGCAAGAGAGGGCAGAAAGTACGATATTGTGGGATTTGATGCGTGTCTGATGGCTTCGCTGGAAACGGCAGTCTTACTGGACGATGACGCACAGCTGATGATTGCATCGCAGGAGATCGAGAGTGGCGCAGGCTGGGATTATGCGTCCTTTCTGCAAGCGCTCGGTGCGCAGCAGACTCCCGGACAGGCGGCAAAAACGCTATGTGACGGGTATTTCGCCAAGTGCGGCAGCCGCGGCAAGAGCAGCACGGCGACCCTTTCGGTCATCGACCTGACGAAAACAGAAGACGTTCATGCGGCACTGAATGACGTGTGCAGCTATCTGCTTTCCGGAGAAGAAAGCCAGATCCGGCATCTGCGTTCTCTGAAATTCTGCACCAGAACTGCGAAATCCTTTGGCGGCTCTTCAGGTATCGAAGGCGCTTCCAACCTCGTGGACCTCCAGGAAATGGCAGAAGCCAACGCAGGCACAGAATCGGCATGGGACAGGCTCGCCGGAACCGCAGCGGATGCCGTACTGTACAGCGTTCACGGCACGGCTGCGGAAGGTGCAAACGGCTTGTCCTTGTGGTTTCCGCAGGAATACGATGCATCCTCCCTCAAGGACTATGCAGAAATTTCGCCGCTGAAAGCGTATGCGTCCGCGCTGGAAACGCTTTTAGGAGAACGCAGAGGCGATGTGACATTTTCTGACAGGGGTTCTGTCAGCCGGGACAATCTGTTCTGTGTGAAGATTTCCCCGGATTCTGCGGATATTTTCTATGATTTGTATGTGGTGAACCGGCGTACGGACGGTACCTATTGTGACCACAACATCGACATACAGGACGACTGGGACAGCCTGACATTTTCCTATGCACCGGAATGGGCGGTAGAGATCACGCTGAACGGATTACCGCTGGACGCCGAAACGATCGCTTATGACGAGGATTTTATCCTGTTTTCCTGCCCGGTCACGCTGAACGGAGAAAATACCAATCTCCGGATATGCTGGTTCCGGGACGAACAGGGCAAACACAAAGGGCATTATGAACTTCTTGGCGTGTGGGACGGCATAGACAGCACAACAGGACTAGCCGGCAGACTGGACGACACACTGAAAGACGGCGATATTGTGGGCGCATGTTCGCTGGAAACAGGTGAGGAGCGCGAAACTGTCACCATTGCGGGCGGTGTCGTGATCGAAGACATCCCCATGGAGCCGGGAAATTATGAATGCTATTTCACGGCGGTCGATATCTACGGAAATACCTATATTTCAGACACAGCGAGATATAAGGTCACAGAGGACGGCAGAATTCTATAACTCAGATAAATAAAGAACGTAGCCGAAGCCACGCTCTTTCTGCTATTCACCTGTCTTTGCAGCAATCATTCTCTTAACACGTTCACTGATGAAAAAACCATTACTTTCCAATTCTTCCAATACAGGCAATACAGCAGGAATCAAACCTCTCTGTTTTGCCTTGATGAGAACCCCTATCGTTCCGGTCACAGTCAAATCGAGATACTCAGCAGTCCTGCGAGCTGCCATATCATCAAGAACGATCAGGTCAGCCTTTGGAGACTGCTGCGCCAGAATCATAACTTCTACTTCCCCAGCATGAAGCCTTGAACGGTACATCTGATAGTCGGCTGGATTGATGATAGACTCCACCAAAATCCATTCAGAGGCAGAACGCAAAGCATTGCTGGAAGCGTCCTGCTTTTTGGAGACTTCCTGATAGACCGCTTCGGGAATGACAATTTTCTCATAGACTTGCCTTAGAATTTCCAATTTCCCGATATTGCCAAGAGTTATCAATGGCGTGGAATTGACAATCACTCTAAGCATTTGCAATATCCCTCTCTAACTCTGCCATATCTTCAAACTCAAAGATGCTGATACCATTTTCTGACAGAAAACGTATGAAATCTACTTTTTGCATTTCTGCAATTTCAGCACAGTAGCCGAGAGATACGCCCATTTTAGTATAGTAGTATAGTGCAGCGGCTTTCCTGATACAGGAAGCAGAATTTTCCGCATTCATATGCGTATCAAACAGAACTGCATCCGGCACATTCACGCTAAAGGTGTACATCATAATAAATCCCTCCTGACCATTATTTACCTGATTGTTCAGATATTTTACGAGTACTTCTCCCATCTTTAATTAGTTACTTCTATTATATCATATCCGAAAATGCGTGTCAATGCAGTATTGAGGTCAGTTTTCACCCCTTGCATGGTTTGCAGGGTACTGTTTTGGATTGCCTCACTCTGCATGATGTTCGCTTTTTCAGTCCCAGGTGGTTAAAATGGATTGACAAATTCCAGTATGGACTTTATAATAGCATTGACAACAGCTGACAGATGTTTTTCAATTGAAATTTTCTGTTGACATAAATCGGTTTCGTTCGTATCAAGAAGCAGTACGGAAATTCATCAAGGAGGTACTCGATATGGAAAATAGTAACGCAGAAATGCTTTTTGCATCGCTTTCCGAAGAGATGCAGGAGAAAGTCAAGGCTTGCAGGACAGCAGAGGAGCTTCAGACTCTGGTAAATGCAAATCCTGCAGAGTTTGGCGTTTTTGCAAAGCATCAGGAAGATATTGTGGAACTTTCCGGCGATGAGCTGGAAGGTGTTGTGGGCGGCAGAGGCGGCTTTGCACCGCTGGCACTTGCGGCTCTCATGACATTTACTGCGATGGGTGCGACAATGGCAGGAGCTTCCGGCAAAAATGCAATGACATCCTATGTGCAGAAGAATGATGTGCAGAACACTAATGCACCGGATGCAGAGGACATGAACCGCAACGACATCACAGAAGATGTTGCGGTCAATTCCATCCAGACGAAATACAACCGGGCAGGCGACTACAGCGTAAGCTTTTCCGGAAGTGATCTTGTTTTCGCAAAGGACGCCAAGAATGCAGCAGCGAATGTCCTGGACGCCATTGATCCGGATTTCACGCTTGCTATGGTGACAAAGGACGATATCAAGGTACAGTATGCCGTGAAAACCGCCGCCGCCGATGAATCGGCTGAACCTGTATACGAGAAGCGCGAACTGGCAGTTACTGCTTTTTCGGCAAACGGCGACAAATTCAGCGTTTCCTTTACAGACCCCGACGCGGCAGAGAACAAGACCGGCAGTTATATCCTTTATATCGAAAAGCTCGGCGCGGTTGCCATGGTGTCTGTCAAATTTGAAGACCATACGCTTTCCTGCGATACAGAGCGTATTTCCAGCACATCTGAGAGTAATACTATCACCCTGACCACCGCAGAGGGCAGCTTCTCGGAGGAAATCTCCGCAGAGGATATTCAGCTGGGCGGCTCTTTCAAGGATATGCGCGTGGATTCTGTCAGAGCAGACGGCAGTCAGCTGCATATCACCCTGTCCGGCAGTCCTGTACTGGATCTGGAAGACTGCTCCACATATATGGCAGGCATCATCACCGTGAACGAGAACGGCTTTGTCAACGGTGATGCGCCATGCAGCACCTATATTGACGTAGAAGCTCCCGGCGCGTTTGTCGATGTGAACGGCATGGGCTGGGAAAACGGACAGTTTGTTGTCCCGATCCGGTTGTCCGGCATTCTGGCGGAGGACATCTCCGCGGAGGACGTAAAGCTGGAAGGCACCATTGTCCGGGAGGTCAAGGCTGCTCCGGATAACATCATTTATGCATATCTGGACATGGATCTGCCGGCAGGAAGCTCCTGCCGTGAGGCGGCGGACTTCCTTTCTGGAAAGAATATGACTGTCGGCAGCGTGGAAACTGTCTGCAATATCGCGCACGCTTCGTTCTATCCGTTCTTTGACTACATCGAGCAGAACGGCAGCGAACTCCGTCTGACCTTAAAGCTTCGTGCAGACGGCGGCACGATCGCGGACAGCATGGATGAGAGCATGATCTCCCTTTCCGGCGATTTCAAGGACGGCAGGATCGAGAGCTTCACCGTGGACGATGACACACAGGCAACAATTATCCTCAGCCTTCCCTCAAACGGCATGACAGAAGAGGCATATTCCCTGACTGGCGGCATCATCTTTGCAGAGGGCGCACTGACTGACCCGTGGGGTGAAGCAGCACCCGAAGCAATGTACGCAAGACTTTTCGCACCAGAGGAAATGGGAAGAATCGACGTTGACACGGCGTTTGAGTATTCCATATCGGCAATGAGCTATATTGACAAGGACGCGGAGTCTGTCGCCAAATTCGGAAAGAAAACATATGACATTGCCATGAAAATGGTGGATATCTACGGAAAACTCAAGACGTTCGATGTGTCAGGCACCTGTTCCAATGTGAAAGAACTGCTGGCTATGACAGGTATCATCACGATTGAAAAGGAAAAGAGCGACACGGAAATCATCAAGGAAGAAATTGCCAAGATGAACGATATGCTCAAGGATATAAACGCCAAACTCGATAAAACGCAGAAGGGCATCTATGATACACGTCTGACACTGTTTGACCGGAATGTGGACGGCATGGCAAGCTATGCCAAGGGCATCCAGTCGCAGATCGACTATGCAATGCAGCACCTCGATGACCTCGGACTGACCTATCCCGGCAATGATGCGGAAGAAGCAGAACTGGCCCAGTTCAAAAATGAGCTGATCCATGCGATCATCGCAAAGGAAAGAGAAGGCGGTGTCAAGAATGCGGCTTACATGGGATTTTCATCGGATCTTGACCATATGAAGGACTATTTTATCAATACGGTCAACCAGATGAAGGAAACCACCTATGATTCCAGCCCGCTGTATTATTTCGATGACGTATGGACGTTATACTTCAACTGGAACACAGAGGGTCACTATGCAAGACAGGCATACCGGACAAATATTGAATTTCAGCTGAAAAACGCCTATAATCTCATGACAGTGTGCTATGGTCTGGACACTAACCCGAAACTGCACCCGGAGATCATCGAAGGCTATGTTGCAGCATTGAAGCATCTGGAAGAGCATCCGGAAACGCTGAGCGCGGCTAATGCCCTGGGTAATAGTATGATTTCTACGTCTCAACCTGGTGTCTATTCCTACACGCTCAAGCAAAAAGTATACTGGGCGCTCGGCGATTGTTACATGCCATACGCCGACTGGAAGGAATATCCGTCGGAGATCACTGACGACATGATCAACGATTACAAGTCGCGGCTGCATGGCAAAACTGTCAAGGAAGACTTTGAATTCGCAGGTTTCAGCGCCTCAGGAGAAGGCATTGCCATGCGGACGGGATCTGATAAGGGCGGCGGAGATTTTACCTTAGACGTCATTACGAGATTTCTTGCCGGCGATTTTAAAAATTACAAGAATAATGCATTCTGGGCAGAGGTTCTGTTCTGGGACGGAACGCAGAAACCGATCAAGACATATGACAGTGCATACGGCATACCAGGCTCCCGCAAAGTCACGATTCTGCATCTTGCCTGATACCGCATCTATCAGACATTCTCGGAAACGCGAGAAGAATAGCTGTTTCGACTGATTCTGACAAACGGAGGAGAAGACGATGGACAAACCACATCAGAAAACAGAAAAACCGGAAGAAACCGCAGAAAACAGGGATGAAACATGCACGGAACTGGAAAAAGAACAGCTGGAACAGGTAACAGGCGGCGACAGAGGCGGATACCATCACCCGCCAAAGGATAACGCATCCGACACTATCTGATATATGAAAAGTCCCCCTGCACACGGACGTGCAGGGGGTTTTTGCGGTAATTTATCACTTTCTGTCAATATAAAGAATGGAGTTGCCGTAATAGGTATAGTCGCATTTATCTGTATCCACCTGGATACCATACGCATAGTATCTCCAGATGTTGTATGTATAAAGCGTGATTTCCTGCTCTTCACAGTTCGGGTCAGTCAGGCTGATACCCTTGATGGTTACCGTTGCTGTCCAGTCCTTGGCACCGCCAAACGTGCTGAGTCCGTGCCATGTGTTATATTTTTCGGTGGTCTTGGTGTCAGTGGAGGTGAGGACATAGGTTCTCCAGCCGTCCGTTCTGTCGATTTTGATGTGACGTCCGGCATTGGTAAAGAATTTTTCTCTATATTCCACATGAAAACGCTTGAAGAAGTCCATGAGGCAGGTATTCGGGTACTTATTGCGGACATAGGCGGCAATTTCCTTGATATCATCGCAGGTGAGCGCGTTATTCTTCGCAATTTCGGGAACTTTTACAATATGTCCCTTGGTTGTACTGTTCTCCTCCTGTCCATCCTGATAGACTGCCTCATTGCGGAGGAAGACTGTTGTAGACTTCTTATTCTTGAAAATCAGCGTGCCGGAATTCTCATGGCTGCGGAATCTGGTCACACCATCTGCACAAGCCACCAGCTGATCGGATGCGGAATCGGTATCCATTGCCTGCCGGAAACGGTCAAATTCTTCATAATATCGATTCTCTGCGCCATTTCCAAGCGCTTCAACATCCTCGCTCGTAAAACTGCATACCGCGTCAGCGGCTCTCTGGCACTCTGCAAGCAAAAGCACGGCGTATACATACTGGGCAGTCAGGTCTTCCGCAATGGAGAATGCTTCCTGATAGGCTTCACATTCTACCATGCATTCCATGGCTTTGCTCTTATAAAGCGTTTCATACAGGCTCGGAAATACCTGTGTACTGCTGTTCATGTATTTCTTGATCTTGTTGCAGAGCTGGTTGATTTCCCGGTAGTTACTGCCGCTTTTCAGCTGTGCAAGGCGCATGACCTTCTGCACATTGTTGCAGTCCGGATTTTCTTCGGCTGCCCGGATATCCCGCACAAAATCCTCCACACGCGGGCTGAGTTCCCGGTAATCGTTCATAAGTGCGGACATATCCGCAACATTCTCCATTTTTTTTCCCATCCACTCGGTATTCTCATCAATGTGTCTGTCCAGATCTTCGAGCTTATTCTGAATCTCATCGAGCTTGTTGTCCATCTGATCCAGCTTGTCACAGATCATCGTCATGGGGTCGGGATCGTCTACATTGGCATGAAACAGGGACTTGAACGGAGAAACCAGGATATTTGCGCCGGGGAACGTATCGCCCAGGGTATCCAATGCGGAATCCGCAAGGTCAATGCCAACTTGTTTTCCGAAGTCCTTTGCATCTGTGCTAAGACAGCAGATATCCGGAGTAAACAGTTCTGCTGATGGTGTCGGGACGTCCACAGCATCGAATTCTGCCGAATCTGCTGCAATCTGCTCCGGTATAACGGTTTCCGCTTCTGTGAGTTCCTCTATGACGGACGCAGTCGTCTCCTCTGTGGGTGTTTCCGCAGTTTCTGACGTATCTTCGACATTTTCTGTGGCTTCTTCTGGTTCAGTGGGTTCGGTTGTCTCTGTCTCGGTGGAAATGATCAGCGTTTCCTGTTCGGCTGCGGCTTCTTCCGCACCGGCTGCTGCCGGAATCATGGCTGTCATAATGGAAATGGCTGCGAGAATCCCCGCAATTGTGCGCTGTGCGCTGTGCTTTCTGTTCATAATCAATCGTCTCCTTTTCTGGATTTTTTGTATTTGTTATTTGTATCAGGCATTGTGTTTTGCCTTTCTGCTTCTTGATACGAATGTTCACGCCAGTTGTCAGACTACAGTTTTTTCTAAATTGTAGCGATATTATACGATTTTAAGGAATTTGTAGCGAAAACATACAAATTCCGGAAAAGTGTAGCTGTCTTTCAGACTCTTGATTTTCCGCCCGAAACACAGTATAATAGAAACAGAAAGCACCACATGACAGCAAAAGGAGGAATTTACCATGACCGATCCGGAAACCAAAAAACGCAACAGGACGCAAAAAGCGCTGCATGACAGCCTTGCAGAACTGCTGCTGGAAAAGCCCATCAAGAATATCAAAGTGCAGGAACTCACCGACAGAGCCGGCATTCACCGCCTGACGTTCTATAAATACTATCAGGATATCTACGATCTGTACGAGCAGATGCAGCAGAACCTCATTGCAGATATGGGGTATCTGATGATAGAACATAACCATGAAGAGGGCGAAATCTTCTATAAACATCTTATCGAGTACGTAGATGCCAACCGGAATGTGTTCCGGGTGCTGTTCAACCTGAATCCGTCCTATCAGATGTACTATCAGTTCATGATTGCGCTGGAAGAAAAAGGAAAACTGATATGGCTGTCCAGTCAGGTGGTATCCGATCAGCTGGCACATGCAGATTATTTCGTCCATTATCACACATCCGGGTGCATGGCGATCGTTGCCCGATGGGTCAACAGCGGATTCACCGAATCCCGCAGCGAAATCATCAAAATGTTATGTACCATGGATAAAATACTCACCCAAGGGCTTTCCGAGGAAGTCCGCAAGCAGCACAAACAGTGATGCGGGTGCAGGGATATACCAGGATAAACGGACAACATATCATTTGTCAGAACGAAAATCTGCTCGAAAATCCGACTATCTCCAGATCTCAAACAAAAAACCCGCATAAACTGCGGGTTTTTTGTTTGCCTGGATGCATTACTTCTTGTTGATCGTTGAGGTTCCGTTGATGACGATGGTCGGGTATGCCTGGAAAACAGGAAATCAAATGCATCGTCTTCTTCACGGGTCGTATTTCTTCAAAAATGACGGTTTGAATTTATTAACAAATTGTGAACTTGACAATATCATGCATTTTTGCTATACTTTCCATGTATACGTGTACAATACAATGTGTACAAATGTAAACATAGGAGGACTATGGCTTTATGGCAGACACAAATGCTCCTTTTACGCTTCGGGCAGACGACGAAACGAGAGCGAAATTTGCAGAGATCTGCGAACAATTTTCCAACAAAGGCGCTGCACTTCATGCACTTATCGAGGCGTATGAGCTTGAAAACGCCAAACGCAAGCTGGCAGGAAGTGCTGATCTGATTGAGGATTTCCGGACACATCTGGAAGCAATCAACCGCGCCTATATTGCGCAGCTGGATTTAAATGCCAATACGGAGCAGCGTCTGCGCGTAGAGCTTTCTGAAGAAACAACTGGTTTGACAAAGTCACTCGCTTTTGCACAGGAACAGGCAGAATCCGCCATCAAGGAAGCTGCTGATGCAAGAAAAGAGGCGGAACGCATTCAAGCGGAAGCGGAACAGGCAAAGGAAGCCGCTGCCGCACATGCTGCCGGGTTGGAAAAGCGCCTTGAAATCGCTGAAACAGCACAAAAATCCGCAGAATCTGCTGCTATCGCGAAGGAACAGACCACCGCTGTACTGGAGGAGCAGCTGACCGCACTCCGTTCACAGGTGGAGTCACTGCAAACTGCTGCCGCACAAGTACAGACGTTACATTCTGCGCTGGAAGAAACGCAGAATGCGCTGCACGAGGCTGAGGAACGGCACAAATCCGCAAAATCTGCTGCTTCACTTGCGCTGAAACAGGCATCACTTGAAAAAGAACAAGCAATACTTGCCGCTGAGCGCCTTGCATCAGAAAAATTAGAGCAGATGCGTGAAAAAATGGAAGTGCTTCGCGAGGAACGCGCAGCTCTGAAAGATCAAATACGCGATCTGACTGCGGAACGAGATACGCTGCAGCGAAAACTTCTCGAATTTTCTGAAAAATTCACACAATCCGTACACTCAGAAGTGGCGGATGCGGATTCGTCCCACCTCACGCAAGACGAACACAGCCCCTTTTTGCCTCACCAGACTCAATCAGAAAAGCAGGATTAAAAATTTTTTCAGAAAATCACTGCCACTTGTGCCCCATGAAATCTGTGTTGCCACGGATAAAGCCTGCCTGATAGCCGCCTTTGCCGTTAACTCTGAAGCCATTGAGACCGATCCAGCCTTCGCTATCCAAAGCACGCTCAGACACACAGATCACCTCACTAACGGGAGTGTTCTTTTCTTGGAGAAGAAAGAAAAGAACCAAAAGAAAGAAGAAACGCTTACAGAACAAGCTAACGCTGTAACAGGGTTACAGGCACGTTAGATTATCAATACATTTTTTTTCACTAAATAGCATAACATATCGGCTTGATTTTGTCAAGCCGTGAACCATCCCGATAGCCAAAGGCTATTAGGGGCTTAGATTATCAATATATTTTTTGCACTAATCCTTTCAGAATACCCCTCACACGCTCTGTACGGCTCTCTGATCCGTCTGTGAGCTGTGAGGGGTATTTCCTATACGCATTGAAAGGAAAGCTCATACAGGGCTTATACGAGCTTCTGAGGGGCATTCTAAAACAAGTCGCTGTGTGTTCCTGTTCTGGTAAGGTAAAGAATCAGCTCGTTGTCCGAAACCTCGTAGATCAGCAACCAATCTGGCGTAATATGACACTCTCGGCAACCCTTGTAGTTTCCAACTAAATTATGGTCTTTGTACTTCTCGTCTAATGGCTGTCCCATTGCGAGTGTATCTACTACACTGGTGAGCAAAGATAGGTCATAACCTCTCTTTTTGACTAATTTCAGGTCTTTTTTAAACATCAAAGTCAGAACGATGCCGTACTTTGGTTCGTTACTCATCGTCCTCTAACTCCTCCAATACCTCGCTGAACGAGCTGTAAACTCGCTTGTTCGGGTCTTTTTTCAGTTTTTCTACTTCCTGAATGGCTAAAATGGTGTCGGCATTCGGGGTATCATACTGGATCACGCTCTGCATATACCGCACAATGCTCCCCTTGACGTTCTGTCCCTGCTTGCTGACAATACTCTTGAACGTGTTATAGACGTTTCTATCCATAACAAACGAGCAGGTAATCATATCAGACTTCATAAAACCGCCCCTTTCTAACTGAATTACTTAGTAAACCAACTTTGTTTACTAAGCATATTATATCACACCATCTGGCGTTTGTCAAGATGTCACATTGTTCGCCCTCTATAAAATCCGTTATCATTTTTATCAAACTGCTCCTGCCTGTCAAAATCAGACGGAATAGGCATGGTTTTTACCGCTGCTTTATGCACTCGATCCATTGACTTCTCATAAAACTGCATGATTTCGCTATCATACTCTCCAACCGGTCTTGGAGAATCACCTAATGCCGTGACCGCCTCTCGCGCATCTTGTCGTAAATCATTCGGAATCGCTTTTTCTGCCGTCAGCACGTCTATTTTTTGATTTCTTGCAATTTCAGCATCGGCTGCCTTTTGCTTGCGCTCCATATTATGCTGGACACTTCTTCGGATCTGATCAATATGCGACCTGATATCACGATCTCCTGCGAGGAATGGTTTAATCATAAAGCCGAGATGCTTTTGCAGCTCCCCTGCTGCGTGGTCAAGCCGTTCTCCTACCTTGGCATGCTGCATATCAGAAACTCGTTTTTGATGTAATCGCGCAAGATCGAGGAATTTAAAGTATTCCTTGACACACACTTCAAATTTTTCTTTCAATATCGTTGCTTGTCTAAGATCTTCCTGTGCGATGCTCAACACTGGATTTATACGCAACCATGCGGAAATCATCATTTGCCGTATATAGTTGTTTCGTAGCGCTATCAGATGCCGAACGCTGCCTACTTCATTTTGATCCATAAACTTCTTCCGTTCTTTCGGCAGCAGAGTTTCCTGTATGAATTTCGCTGCAGCAATATGTGCAGTGTTTTTGTCATATCCAAACGAATAACGCATTTGCTCTACAAACTCTGCACGTCCAATCTCTTGACCCAAGGATATAGCAAACTGCTTATGTGTGTCTTGGATCTCAAATCCATTCTCTACTCTTTCAGATTTCATATTTTTATTCAAATATAGCACTTTATCAACGAATCTATGCCTTGCCCCCTTAACAGCGTCTTCATCTGCTTCACTAAAGAACCCGTATAGTCCTGTATTACGTTCCTCAAACCTTACTACTAAATCATCTTTCTTCATTTCTCGCTGTATATACGGGATTTCCCATCTATTAACCTTGAAAAAAAGTTCTTTCGGGTTTCCATTTATCAATCTTTGGATTTTACCTCCAAACTCCTTGATCTGCTGTATCAGTACGTTCTCCTGTCGGATTTCAGCATTGATCTGCACACGATCGGACGGAAGTCCGTCTGCTACACGCTTTCTGGCTGCATAGCCCTCGTGAACGGTCGGCATCTTTGATATGCCCTGTCTGGCATAGCTGCGGTGGTCTATGCGATCACGCTCGGCAAGTCTGGCATTACAGCACTCCGCCCACGCTGCCCTCCATTCCTCGACACGTTCCGCTGCGTTCCAGTCGTTGTAGTCCTCTTTGTGGCATTTGTACTGCTTGCGACCCGACTTATCGACTTTCTGGAAGATACGCTCCCCGTTCTCGTCAAGGTCATATACCTTTCGGCTCTTTGGCGCCCACTTTCCGCTCGGCTCAATGCTCCTCACGGTAAGCATGATGTGAGCATGAGGATTTCCGTCACCCTTATCGTGCAAACTCCAATCCGCACACATTCCTCTTGCGGTTTGCTGTTTTACGAAATCACGAACTGTCTGTATCTGTTCTTCTCTGCTCAATTCTTTGGGTAAGGCTACTTCAATTTCTCTCCATTTTCCTGCTTTTTGAACTTCAATTTCTTGGAAAGTGGTGTTATACAAAATTGGCTTGATCTTGTCAAGCCGGAAACCAGGCAGCCAAAAAGAGATTGCAAAAACTTCAAAATATGGCGAAAAATTATTAAAATGGCATCTAAAAAACAAGAAGGCATGCAAAACAATTTCAGAAAGTAACCGGAGTAGAACAAATGTTCTTTTATAAAAAACTGACTATTCAAAATACACTCTGTGCGCCCCGACTACTTTGGACTGAGGCAAAACAGAAGCACTCGAACAAGCGGGTTTTCCTGTGGAACGTCCGCAGGAGGCTCTGAGAGTCTCTCAGACAGCATTTCTTTTCTTTCTAGCATAGATACTACCTCTGCAAGAAACGCGCACAGAGAGCCTCTGAGAGCTTCTCAGAGGCATCTGATGATTGAATACCCGCGGCATCCTTCCGGAAAACGCCATATCCACGTATTATTATTCCCGCCAGTCAGAAATAAGCGGTAAACAGGAAAAGCTCCCGCTTGAGTAGCGGGAGCTTTCAAAATCAAGTTTATCAGAAAATACGGATTACCTGACCTACGCTGATCTTGTTGGCATCCTTAATCTGCGGATTCAGCGCCATAATATTGGAAACAGTTGTTCCATATCTTTTGGCGATCTTAGAAAGTGTATCACCGGACTGTACAGTATAGTTCGTACCAACTGAAACCGGGGAAACCGGAACGGATGAAACCGGGATCGGCTGAGAAACCTGGACAACCGGAGTAACAGGCGCAACCGGTACAGGATCCGAAGTTACATAGAAGCCGTTATCGGTATAAACCGTAGCGCCGCCTGTGGTCTGCTCGAGTTCCTCATTTGTCATTGCCTTTGCATTTTTGATCATATCCATGATAAATTCCTCCTGAAAATTTTGATTTTTTGATGTAAGGCCTTGTGTTTTGCCTTTCTGTCTCTTGATACGATGCAGAGAAAATAATGTCAGCGGATCTTTGAAAATTTATCAGAAAACCATAATCGACAAATCACGTTAAAAATGTGCAAAATGACTATTCGCGAAAAAGTTCCTATATGGAGAAGACCAACCGGCAAATATTATACGGGAATCACGTTGAATTTGTGCATCATGCTATATTTCCGGATTTAATCAAGCTGCTATTTCGTCATTTTTTATCTGACAGTTTCTTTTATGATTCGTATCAATAGACAGAACAGAGTTAATCAGGAATCTTCTTCATTCCTTCCTTAAGTATATAGAAACAGTACCCTGTCAGGCAACTGACGGGGTATTGTTTTTATCCTGGAATTGCGATGATTCAGCAGAAATCAGCCCATGCGTACTGACTCATATACTCGTTCTGATAGGCATTCACTGCGCCTGCATCCAGCTCTTCAAACCGGTAATAATCGCAGTCCAGCACGTCCGGATTGGCAGCAAGGGCGTTATAGCTCCTTATAACTGCGCTTTCAGCGCCGACAGCTTTCAGGCTCTTTATCATGGCATGAATGAGCTGTTGCACGTAATTCTGCTGTTTTGTGTCATATGGCTCATCCTCAAATAGGGCTGCCGCAATTTCCCGTGTGCTGCAGGAACTGCCATGACGGTGGACAAGATAAGCGAAAATTTCCTTAGAACGGCTGCGCTCAAACTTCACATGGCTGCCATCCGGCAGAAACACGTCAAAATTCCCGAAACACTGCACTTTCAGCAAAGCATTGCTTTTCGGTGTGACAGGAAAGCGCAAATCGGAAAGTTCCTGTTCCACCTTTTCTTTGGTAACAGGTTTCATGATGTAGCCGCTTGCCTTCATGTCCATGGCATCTCCCTTGTATTCCGAAAAGCCTGTCACAAAGATAATATTCATCTTCGGATTGACTTTTTTCAGCTCTTTGGCAAGCTCTACACCGTTCATTCCGCGCATGTGGATGTCTAAAAAGGCAATATCACAGCCGTTTTGTTTTGCATCTTCAAGCAGATCCGCCTGTTTCCGGAATGCAGTGATATCTGCGTCCGGCTTTGCCTCTTTGACAGCCATTTCCAGCATTTTCAGCATTAAAGGCTCATCGTCTACACATAGCATTCTCATAATGGGGATTCCTCCTTCTTTGTTTTTGGGATGATGATCTTTGCAATAGTACCCTCTCCGATAGTGCTTGTGATGCTGACATCCGCATCACACATATCTTTCAGCCGCTTTCTGGTGTTCTCCATGCCAACATGAGAACGCCTGTCATCTTTGGGCGGTGCAGAGGTGTCAAAACCAACACCATCATCAGAAATGATGATCTCATAGGCGTTTTCTGTCTCGCACGTGGCAATTTTCACCGTTCCGCCGTCTTCCTTCATACCGACACCGTGCTTGACGGCATTTTCAACCAGCGGCTGTACGGAAAGCTGCGGCACTTCAAAATCTGTTGTCTGTATATCATATTCGATGTTCAGCAGATCATCAAAACGCATTTTCTCGATATATAGGTATTTTTTTAGATGTTCCAGTTCTCTGGAGAATGGAACCGGCGCAGTCTGCTTCAGAGAATCCATATTTCCGCGCAGATAGTCTGAAAAAGTAATCGTTGCCGTGTATGCCCGGTCAGGGTCGAGCTTGCAGAGCATGGCAATCGAAGAAAGCGCATTATACATGAAATGCGGACGTATCTGTGACACCATAACAGCAACTTTGGCTTCATACAGTTCTTTTTGCATTTTCTGGTACAGGATGGTTTCACGGTACTGTGTCCGGATGTCCAGCACGATCCTGCCAAGCTGTAAGAGCATGGTAACGGCAAAGCCGATCATGAAAAAATTTGAATCTTTCTGTTTCGCCAGTGAAAAACAGATATCCGCTGCAATCGAAAGGATCAGCGGAAACCAAGAAATCATAAAATCAAGCGCTTTCCGGTTCTGAAACCTTCGGATCTCTACCAGCAGCATGGCAGCTGTTTCCATAAAGCATAACCCGCCGAGCATGGACATATAGGGGGAAGTCGTGATATAATCAAATTTTGCTGACAGGTGAAGAACCGTGACAACAGTCACTGCCACCGTGTACAGGAGCACCATGGCACCCGTTGCTTTTCGCGTCATTGGCTGTGTCATGTTGGAACGGAAATAGAGCAGAAGAGCGATCATGAAGCAGTAACCGGAAAATTCTGTCAGGGTCATGCAAAGCACAGTGTCAATGATCCAATAGTTTATGTAGAAGCTCATCACCGTCATGACCATGTAAATTCCCCAGAAAAAACACAGAACACCGAACGAAAGGTAAGTGAACTGCGCTTTTCCGAAGATAAAATTGGCTGCCGGGAACAGCACCATGCCCAGAAGACAAAGCAGACAGAGCAGCGCAATCTTCCAGAAAACAGTATTGAATATCAGGGAGGGTTCTGCGCAATCACATGCCAACGCAACGCGAACGCAGTCTGAAAAGCTGGTTTTTTCGGAAGGATAGGGGTTGATCACCTCCAGGGTGTACACGGTATCCTCTGGCATAGACAGCGATTCAGCCTCTTCAATCGAAAACACAGGAAAACACCGATAACCGGGGCTTTGGATCAGGTAATGTTCCAGAGGCTCGAATCGGTTCAATACTTCACAATATGCAGATATGATTTCTTCGGATCGCATCTCTTCGGGCAACTCTTTCATTACATGATTTACAGATTCTTCCATACTTTTTGAGAACGTATTTTTGGTGATTTTCCCATCTTTGGATGAAAAAGTATACCAGACATTCTTGGTAAACAGAATGACATTTCCAAATCCATCCACATTTTTCAGTAGTTTTCCGCGGAATACGATTGTATGAAAACTGTCCTTGATCGGTTCCTCCGGATCAAAAGTTTTCCATTCACCGCCGTCCACAGAATATTCCCCATTCATAAACATATATATCATATCATTGTAGCTTGATAAATTATAATGATACCAACGATAAACTACATTGCAAGCACCAAAAAGAAACGCCGCCACAACCAGCAGCGTTATAACGACTGACAGAATCCTGCCTTTCAGAAACTGCTCCAAAGTACGTCCGCCTCCTTTCAGAATACTTCCGTTATATTATACCACGAAAATGACAAAAAAGGAATATTTATGTAGAAAAACATTTTCTTTTTTGTTTATTGAAAACAAATATAAGTACTTTTTTTGTTTACATTGCCGATTTTGAACATTGTCGTTTTTTTGTAAAGAAGTTGTCAAGGTCAGGATGGTATACTGAAATCAAAGAAGAGGGAAGTATCTTCGGAATTCCCTGCTTCTGCTCAAGAAAGTACTTCTCTGAACCTTTCCAGAAATACAAACTGAAGGAGGATGATCAAAATGATTCGGAATAGCTCAAAACTGCGAAAAAAGGATCTTATTCATATTATGAGGATACATGCCGGTGAAAATGGCAATTCATGGATAAACGCCTTGCTGCTCATCACCGGAACGGTTGTTCTTGGTTGTACACTTCTTCTGCTGATCCTGCACATTCGTCAGGGAACGGCAGGGGCTTCCGACATTCTGCCGACAGCAGTTGGTGTAACTGTTGCGATATTTGCCTATTTCGGCGCATTCCGGATGGAAACAACCATGGCAATGCTCTTCCTCCAAAATCCAGCCTATCAAACAGAACTGCACTTTACTATTTCGGAAAGCGGGCTGCATGTCAGCGGCTGTTTTAATGGAAAAATAGCAGAAAACTTCTATCCGTTGACGTCTGTGAAGTCCTATACAGAACAAGATGACGCCGTCTATATTAGCATGATGCGGGAAAATCACAAAATTTCCGTCATCACGCTGCGTGACGATGGCTACACGGAAGGCAACCGGAACGAACTGACGGCTCTACTTGCTGCAACTCCCAAAGCTGCCTGACAAAAAAGTAAAGCACCGGCATCACTGCCGGTGCTTTATATTTATAGCGGTATCAAGCCATTTTTTATTCCGGCGTTCAGCCTGTGCTTACGGATAGAATGTCGTTTTGGGAAAGGTCATTCCGCAGCGCTTGTGCATTTGCAACATCTTTCAACATTGTTTTCTTGTAAATGTTGTTCCTCGAAAAACGTTTTCGGACTGCCATCGCCTACAGCACATCGTATAAAGAGACAGAAAGGCAAAAGACAAGGTTCACAGAACCGAAAGCCTGAAAAGAATGATAAAATTATGTGAAACATACTGAAAGGATCGATAATTATGAAAAAGAAGATTACAGCTGCAATGACCGCCCTGCTCATGACACTGACTGCCGTTCCGTTTGCCGCTTCCGCCGCAGAAGCAGCCCCCAAGGAGACAACAACCTGTGAGGATACAGCAGAAAATCAGTCATGCAATCATACAGACTTCTTCATTGTCAAAATGCCGGATAAGACGGAATACAGCATTGGTGAGGAGCTTGACCTGACAGGCGGCACTGCATTTGCATGTGGTGTGGAAGACGATCTGTGCTGGGACGCTTTTGAGCAGCCCATGACCTTCTACAAGGTGGATGCTTCCGAATTTGACAACACCAAGCCCGGAACCTACACCATCCGCCTGATCTGTGATGCCAAGATTCCGGCAGAGGTGTCCTTCACCGTGACAGTTGGTCAGAAATCTACAGGCAGTGATTTACTTGCAAGCAAGTCGCTCCTCGGTGATGTCAACGGAGACGGCATCGTCGATGTTATGGATCTGATTCTGCTCAACAAGTATATTGTCGGCTCTGCCAATCTGAGCCAGGAGGCACTTGCAGCAGCGGATATGAACAATGACGGTTCTGTGAATGCTACAGATTCCCTGTTGCTTCTCAAGCAGATCCTTGCATAACAAACATAAAAAACCCGCAGTTTCTGCGGGTTTTTTATGTTTTACTGCATCACTTGTTGATCGTTACGGTTCCGTTAAGGACGATAGTCGGGTATGCCTGGAAAAACAGGAAATCAAATGCATCGCCTTCTTCACGGGTCGTGTCGATCCAATGGGTATCCGTGTTACCACGGATAAAGCCTGCCTGATAGCCGCCTCTGCCGTTGATTCTGTAGCCGTTGAGACCGATCCAGCCGCTGCTCCACCAGGATTGAGACCATGTAGTATACTTGTCCGTTACGATGATCGGGCTTCCGTCTGCTCTCTTGGATGTGATATTGTCAAATTCAAAACCAACTGCTTCCAGATATCCCTTGATATTGCGGTTTCTGCTATCCAGTTCGCAACAGGCGGAACATGCGTGAGCGCAGATATCCTTTACCTGTGCCGCAGTAAGCTGGGATTTGTTGTAGAGACTCTTGTATCTTGCATCGTAGAATTCGACATTTCCTGTAATGCTCGCGGGAGAAGTTACCAGA
>CACYHR010000045.1 GCA_902774265.1 uncultured Eubacteriales bacterium | reverse complement strand
TTACTCGCTCTTTCGAGCGTTTAAGTCGTTTTCCGTAACTCGGATACGCTTTCGCGTCATTATTGTGTGTCTAGAATTGTCAGGGACTAACAAGTTTTTTTGCTTGTTTGTCTCTTTTCCAGATCTCTCTTTTTGAAGCTTTGCTTCTTAATTTAAGACCTGTTCTGCACTATGAAGTTTTCAATGTTCCGCTGCGCTTCTCAGCGACAGCTTCATCAGTATAAGCTTTTTCCTTTTCTTTGTCAATACCTTTTTTAAAGTTTTTTGAAAAAGTTTTTTTGGAATCAGCTCCGCTCTCTTCCTTCCGTACTTTGCCTGTTTTCCAGCCTTTCGCGTTTGGCGATTTAAAAACCGGTGTGCTTTTCAGCCCCCGGTTTCTGACCGCTCATTTATTATAGCTCTTTCGTTTCTTTTGTCAACACCTTTTTTCATCTTTTTTCAGGTTTTTGAATTCGCGTTTTTACGCTCACTTTTGCAATTCACAGACTGTATGGCGCGCCCTTACAGTCTATGACCACATGATCATCCTGTAAGGAAGCGACAGACAGAGAATCTGTAGGAACTTCAGTCCTGATTTATTTTCCGTTCTTACTATCTTCCGATGTACGGGTATGCCCGGTCTCATACTGATCCGTCTCATCTTTCTCCGCAGCCGCAGTATACTCATTCCTTTCTGCCGGTTCCCACAGGCTGTATGGAGGATATCTCAGCAGATACCTCTTATAAGCCTGGCGCATCCTGCCAATGCTGTTCTTTCCCATTGATATGCTCTGTCCGGAGTAAAAGTTGACATAAAAGCCTGTAATATCCTTTACATGATCCAGATTTATGATCATGCCGTTCATCGGTCTGTAGAATCCCCGGTCTGCCAGCAGCCTCGCTATAACCTTCATAGACTCATAAAAGGTATAGTCTTTTTCTGCTGTCACAACATGGACTCTACGCCCTTCCTGCTCGATCATTTCGATATCATCGATCCTGATCCTCGCGCACTGGTTTGAACTGATTACCGAAATATATTTCGGCAGTTCCCTTCTTTCACTGAATTTTTCTGCTTTGTTTGCCATATTCTGCCACCCCCAGCCTTATTTGCTTCAACACAGTTCTGCAACAATTAATATAGTTTACATTGCCGCTCATATGGTTCATCAATGTTCGAAGATGGATCCCTGCATATGAGGAAGACATCGATGCCCGTCATATCATGCCGCAATGCTGTGACTTAATAGTCGCATAAATCAGGCAAAAATGTCAGACATTCATATCGCTATAATTCGCACTAATTCGCACTTCGAACCCGGGTCTCGATTCTGCGCACACTTCGCACATGCTGATGCACATCATGAATCCGGGATGTTTTTCGGTTATTTATTTCCTCAATTTATGCTGCTTTATTGTTTATACTGCATCAACTGTGGTAAAATCCGGACTGTAGAGTAAATATCAGGCGTTAAGTGTCACCGGGATGGGATGTTGCCCGGAGAACGAAAACGGCCCGCATCACATTTGTGATCCGCCGGGAGTTGCGATTTGATATTGCATCCGCTACTGCAGTCTCTATATAGAACGGAAGACTTCCCTCTTCAATACAGCGTTCACTGCAGCGAAGCGACGTAAACTGTGGATTTAGTGTATTTGAAGGAGGTTTTTTATTATGAAAAATAAGATTTCCACAGAGCAGCTGGTCATAATGGGCTTTATGATCGCACTATCTGTTGTATTATCCAAACTAATTTCAATCAATATATCGTTCCTCAGAATCGGCTTTGGGTTCCTGCCTATCGCGATTGTTGCGATTATGTACGGACCGGTCTGGGCCGGCGCAGCATATGCACTGGCAGACCTGATCGGCGCCTTCCTCTTTCCTACAGGTCCGTTCAATCCGGGATTCACATTGTCTGCAGCTTTGACCGGTATCATATTCGGTATGGTGCTGTACAAAAAAAAGGTGACCTTCGCGCGCGCTCTTATCGCAAGCGCACTGGTCGCCCTGATAGTAAATCTGCTTATAAACACCTGGTGGCTCACATTCATCCTCGGAAAAGGTTACACTGTTCTGCTGGCGTCCCGTGCAGTCAAGGAACTGGTATCTATCCCTGTTATGGCACTTCTCATACTCGCCATGGACAGAACAGTTGTCAAAGCATTCCGCGAGCGATCCGGCACCGTCAGTCAGTAGTCACCACCTCGTATCAGTCAGCAGTCACTACCTCATATCAGTCAGTCGGTAATCATCGCATACCTGTACACTGTCAGTCGGTAATCACCTCATACATGTCCTGCGCGTCATCCTTGCGGACCGTTTCAGGCATAGACATCACCCTGACTTTGAGGGTATTGGATCCGAATGTAACCTGAATAATATCACCCGTCTTCAGTTCAAGACCGGGCTTAGCAAGCTTCCCGTTTACTTCAACACGCCCCTGTTCGCAAGCATCCTTTGCAACAGTGCGGCGTTTTATTATTCTCGAATTCTTAAGAAATTTATCCAGTCTCATATTTTATCTTAACTCCCAAAAAAAATATGACGGACAGCCGGCAGGCTATCCGCCTTAATCATATCAATTGTCTATTTATTGACGGCATCCTTGAGCGACTTACCTGCCTTGAATACAGGAGCCTTCGAAGCCGGAATCGAAATAACGGTATCAGGATGCTGAGGATTTCTGCCTGTTCTTGCCTTCCTTCCTCTAGTCTCAAATGTACCGAATCCAATAAGTCTTACGCTGTCGCCTTCCACGAGGGCCTGTTCTATAGTCTCAAGAACTGCATCAAGAGCAAGCTCTGCATCTTTTTTCCTGAAACCCGTTTTATTCGCAACCTTTGCTACCAATTCAGCCTTGTTCATTATAATTCCTCCCCAAAACTACATCATCAATATGTATACATTATAGAGATATTTTGTCTCATATGTCAACATCCGTAATATGGATTTTTTGAGTGTAAAAGCTGCAATTCGTCACTCGACGACGAACCAGACACTCCCGGTGACGCAAGCCTTCTTCCGAATGGCGTTCCCTTACAGATAAGATCTATCGTGAACGATAACACTTAATTTCAGCGCACCAGATGCATTCTGTCTGCGATCCTGTAGATCAGATCACCCTTTGGAATAAGTTCTATTTCATCTTTGGTAACCGCCCCGCTCAGGAAGACCGTGACAAAATAAACAACCACAGCCGCCAGCATAGCGAGCAGAACCGAAACAGCATTTCCCATGATCAGGCCGGCGCCTTTGTACACAGCTACAGTCACCACGCCCATAACAGCCGCCGCCAGAAGCGGTTTCAGGAAAATGCTCTTCATATCGAGTTCGATGTCGGCGTATTTGCGCAGTCCCCTGTAGTTGAGCATCGCCGAGATCAGGTAAGCCATTACCGATCCTATCGCCGCGCCGTTTACATTGAAGAAATGTATGCCGACCAGCACATAGGTGATCACGATCTTGGCAAGTGCTCCGATGAACAGGTTGACTACAGGAAGAGTCATCTTGCCGATTCCCTGAAGGCTGCTGGACAGAGTCCTCATTATTGCAAGCGTAATTATGCTGAGCGCAAGGATCTGCAGCGTCTTAGTCGCAAGATCCGCTTCTTCCGGTTTGGCCGGATACAGCATATGCAAAATAGGATTTGCCAGTACGATAAGGCCGACAGCGCACGGATATGCTATCACCATCATAGTTTTGAGTCCGGTCTTGACATTCTTGTCGAGGTCGGATTTGCGTTTGAGCGTGAATGCAGTGGTCACCGCCGGGATAAGGCTGATGGTTATCGCATCAACGAACACTACAGGCAGATTGACAAGCGGATCGCAGTAACCGCTGATCAAACCGTACAGCGTTTTGGACATGCTGAGATCCCAGCCCGTTGCCTGCAGCCTCCTCATCACGATGGCCGCGTCGATATTCATCATCAGCGGCATGATGGAGGATCCGATAGTGATAGGAATTACTATCTCTACCAGCTCTTTGAATCTCTGCCGGTCGCTCTCCTCCCTTACAACGGAATTCCTTAACAGCCGCTGTCTCTCGGGTCTTTTCTTTATATAAATAATCAGCAGCACGATCATGGCCGCTATCATTCCGGCGGATGCGCCGAAAGTTGCTCCGGCGGCCGCCAGTTCAAGGCTGGTGCGGAAGAACATAAATGCCAGTGCGAGTCCGGCGACTACTCTGACGATCTGCTCGATCACCTGCGAAACGGCTGTCGGCGTCATTTCCTGCTGTCCCTGGAAATATCCTCTAAGGGATGCTGCAATCGGAGTGAAAATGAGCGCTATCGATATCGCCCGTATCGATGCTTCCGCGCCCGGGTTGCCGTAAAATCCGGCAATCGCCCCGGCTCCGAAGAAGCACATCAGAAACGAGAGTCCGCTTACGATCAGCGTAGCGCGAAGCGCCAGCTTATAAGATTTGTGCGCGTTGATGAAATCGCCGTGCGCTATCCTTTCCGAAACCATCCTCGAAATGGCTACCGGAAAACCCGCCGTCGCGATCACATAAAAGAACTGATAAACCGGGTAGGCGGCGCCGTAATACGACTGGCCCTCCGCTCCTATCATGTTGGTCAGCGGTATCCTGAACACTGCCCCGAACACCTTGCTGACGATCCCGGCAACAGCAAGAATCGCGGCGCCCTTCATAAGGGTCGACGCCGCCACATCACTCATCGCGCTATCCTCAGAATTATCGCCGGTATCATCCGCCATATTATCAGACTGACTCTCCGCCGAATCAGCCGGAATTTCCGGCGCATCCACATCACTATTTAATTTACTGAATTTTTCTTCATTATCCATAATTGTATCAATTTTTATTAAATCACAGTCATTCCCTCATGTCGGTATTCTCTCATACCGGCAAAGCATCTGCTACCCGGACTGTTCATTCGGGCACGTGAGCGGAACAAACTAAAGCTGCGCGAGTATTTTCTGTGTAGCTGCCTCAGCTTCCGCCATGGTTTTCTCTAAATCGATAGTCTTGTATTCCCCGTCGCGGTAAACTATCTCGCCGTCAACCATAGTCATCAGCACGTCCTTGCCGTCCGCCGAATAAACAAGTCCGTTTACCGGGTCGTGCAGCGGCCTCATATTAGGCACGTCCGCATCCACAACGATCAGGTCAGCCTTGAAGCCTTCCTTCATAAGGCCGCAGTCCTCTCTGCCCTGAGCCAGTGCGCCGGCTCTTGTCGCGCTGTAAAGCACCTGACGCGGAGTGATCACCGACGGATCCATATATTTCACCTTGCCCGCAAGCGCGAAAACCTTCATTTCCTCGAAGAAATTAAGGCTGTTGTTGCTCGCAACGCTATCCGTACCGATTGCAACATTTATTCCCTTATTGTAAAGAGCCTGTACATCGCAGATCCCGCTCGCCAGCTTCATATTGCTGATAGGATTGCTCGAAACACTGACCTTCTTTTCCGCAAGGATATCCATGTCATTGTCGGTCAGCCATACGCAGTGAGCCGCATTCGAAGGCTGATCGAAAATACCTCTCGATGCCAGATATTCCACCGGTGTCATGCCGTGCCTCTCGATGCATCCCTTTGTCTCATTCTCCGTTTCAGCAACATGTACATGCATGCGGGCATCATACTTCTTTGCCATCTCCGCAATCTCCCTGATTCCCTCATCCGTATTGGTGTATTCTGCATGCGCGCAGATCTCGACCTGAATTTTTCCATTCTGGAAACCGTCATACATCTGTATGGCCTGGTGTGCCTCTATCAGACCCTGACACCGGCTCAGATCATCGCAGCCAAGTGTTGAAACGGCTCTCGAAACATTACTTTTGAGTCCTGATACGCTGATAGCCTTGACCATATCATCTACGAAAAAATACATATCCGATGTAGAAACGATACCATATCTCATCGACTCCGCCATGGCTGTGAGCGTAGCATAGTAAACCGCATCACCGTAGAGATGATCCTCAAACGGGAAGATCTTGTCATACAGCCATCTTTCGAGCGGCAGGTTTTCGCCGTATCCTCTCAGCAAAGTCATCGCCGAATGACCGTGTGCATTGTAAAATCCGGGCATCAGAATCTTTCCGCTGCCGTTGTATCCCTCACCGAATACCGGATCGAAATCATCCGGCCTGCAGCAGTGACATCCGTTATTCAACGCCAGAATCTCCTCGCTGTATTCCTTTGAAAGGCGGTCAAGCGTATCCTCGTCCGGTGCAGACTCGCCTATATAAACGATCCTGTCGCCAATCGTGCCGACGAACATATCCGCACGGTAATTGAAATCCTCATCTATAATTCCTATATTTCTGAAAAGCATAAAACTCCTCCTTAATCTTACCGAAGCCTCCCGAAGTATTCCGGATCACTCAGAAAGCATTAGTTAATATTTTCAAAGTCTGACAATGCATCCCTAAAAACTCCCGAAGTCTCAGGCCAGCCTGTTCCCAAAACTAAATAATTATACTCGATTTCCCCGCACATGTGAAGGCACTTATCATTTAACGGTCTTCGGGTGTATGAGTTCGGCGTAAGTGCAGAATTTTACACCCGATCGCCCCTTCAGAAGGCTGAACATAGCCATTTGGCGGCCTAACCTGCAGCCTGATCAGGGGTGTTTTCGGCGGCTTCACGCAGCAGTCGCATGAGCGAAAGCAGTTTCTCATACGAAGCATCCATGCCCGTGTAAAGGCTCATTGTAGTTTCCCGGCCGCTAGAGATCGTGAGCATTTCGCCGAACTCGGCTTTTGCCATGACTATGGCGTAGGCGGATGGTTTGCTCTCCCTGTCGTATTTGAGTGTGACCCGTTTGCCGCGCTTAGATATATTAACTATGCCCGTCTTTTCGGCATGGGATCTCATTTCTGCGATGCGAATCAGACTCATTGTCTCATCAGGAACATCGCCGTACCTGTCGAGCAGTTCGTCGGCAACATCATCCGCATCATCCCTCGAAGCAATAGCAGCGATCTTTTTATACGCCTGCAGCCTCAGGGTTTCATCCGAAATATATGATGCAGGGATGGAAGCGATGATCGGCACATCTATGGAAATGTCCGACCTGCTGCTTGTGACTTCCTCGCCCTGGAGCTGACGCACGGCGCGGTCTATTTCCTTGCAGTAAAGCTCGTAACCTATGCTTTCGATGTGACCGCTCTGAGCCTCGCCGAGTATATTGCCCGCTCCCCTGAGCTCCAGGTCGCGCATGGCCAGCTTGAATCCGGCGCCGAATTCAGTGAATTCCCTTATGGCGGTAAGCCTCTTGCGCGCCAGTTCGGTCAGCACCTTGCCCGGCTGGTACATCAGATAAGCGTATGCAAGTCTGTTGGATCTTCCGACTCTGCCCCTCAGCTGATACAGCTGCGCCAGACCGAAACGGTCGGAATTCATTATTATCATTGTGTTGGCGTTAGGAATATCTATGCCGTTTTCGATTATTGTCGTTGCGATCAGAACGTTGGTGCGGCCTTCGATAAAATCCATCATCGTGTTTTCGAGGGTCTCCTCACTCATCCTGCCGTGACCGATCGCGACGCGGGCATCCGGCACCAGCTTTTCCACAGTCTCGGCAATCTGATTCAGCCCCGTGATGCGGTTGTTTACAACGAAAACCTGACCTCCGCGGGCAAGCTCGCGTTCGATTGCATTTCTCAAAATGTCCTCTTCATACGGAGTGACATAAGTGTGGACCGGGAACCTGTCGCCCGGCGGTTCCTCGATTATGCTGATATCCTTTATTCCCGTCAGTGACATATTCAGCGTCCTCGGGATAGGCGTCGCTGAAAGTGTGAGCACATCTATGTTCTTACGCATCTGCTTGAGTTTTTCCTTGTGGCGCACACCGAATCTCTGCTCCTCGTCTATGACAAGCAGTCCCAGATCTTTAAATTTAATATCGTCCGAAAGCATTCTGTGCGTGCCGATTATGAGATCGATGCTCCCGTCTTTCAGCTCCTTGCAGATCTGCCTCTGCTGTCTGTCGGTCCGGAATCTCGAAAGTTCCTGTATCCTGAACGGGAAATTGGCAAATCTCTCGCGCAGATTATGGTAATGCTGGTTTACAAGCAATGTGGTCGGCGCCAGTATCGCAGCCTGCTTGCCTTCGGAAAGGCATTTGAAAACGGCTCTTGCCGCGACTTCCGTTTTGCCGTAACCGACATCGCCGCAGAGAAGCCTGTCCATCGGCAGTGCTTTCTGCATGTCCTCTTTGATCTCTTCGGTCGCTCTGAGCTGGTCATCAGTCTCGCTGTATGGGAAATCTGCTTCGAATTCCCGCTGCCACAGCGTGTCCTCGCTGAAAGCGTATCCGCCCATTGCCTGCCTTTCGGCGTATAGCCTGACCAGATCTTCGGCGATCTCCATGATCGCTTTTTTTGCACGCTCGCGTGTCCTCTTCCAGCTGCCTCCCGAAAGCTTTGACAGGACCGGAGCATTACCCGAATTACCTATGTATTTCTGTATTACATCAAGCTGTTCGGTCGGGATATATAGGACATCCGAGCCGGCGTATCTGATAACTATGTAATCGCGCGTCTGTCCGTCGGCGGTGACCGGCCTGATTCCTTCGAATCTGCCTATCCCGTGTGCTTCGTGCACGATGTAGTCCCCCTTGTGTAGGTCCGAAAACTGTATAGAATCGGCGGACCTTTTGCGTTTCTTTGATTTGCGCGGTGCTTTTGCGTTTTCTTTAAAAATATCGCTGCCGGAGATGTAGCATATCTTTTCATCGTCCATTATGAAACCGGCAGAAAGACCGCCGTCTCTGTATCCGATGTTTCCGCTGACTTCGGCGATTTCGAGGTATTCGCGTATCCTGTCGTTCCGATCCGCAGAACCGGCCGCGATCGTGATCCTGTAACCTGCCTTGCAAAGCTTTTCAACTTCAGCGGCAAATAGGTCGATTTGACCGTTAAAAGCAGCTACCTGCCTGCTGCGGACATTTACGATACCGTCGAGTCGCTCAGCGCCTTTTATCGTCTCCGGGAAAGGAGTGTATAAACTCACCTCGCAGCGCCAAAGCGGATACAGCGCTGAGTCACTGCCCGAAGCCGCAAACGGGATCGAGTAAGACCGCGCATAAAGATCGTAAAGCAGCTCCTTATCCTGATATTCCGGCACGCTGTCCGCAACCCTTGCGGGATCTGAAACAGCTATCACTCCTCCCCGCATATGATCCCAAAGGCATGCCTTCGGTACATCAAAATATTCGAGGAAATCGGCAAATATATGCACATTTCCCGACTGTTCGAAGAGGTCTGTGACACGCCCCTTATGGTTCTCCAGCAAATCTATGCGTCCGTCCGATGCAGCCGGATCAATAAGTTCTGACCTGACCCTTCTGATACGCCTGTCGTATTCGCGGCGTATGGCCGTCAGAGCTTTTTCCTTTTCTTCATTAGTCGGAATGAATTCCGCTGCCGGTCCGATGACGACAGACATAAGATTCTCGAGTGATCTCTGAGTATCCTTGTCAAATACCCTTATCGAATCGACTTCATCGTCAAAAAATTCTATCCTGACCGGGTCATTCATCGCAGGCGGAAAGATATCAAGTATCCCTCCCCGTGAAGTGAATTCGCCCGGTGATTCAGTGACGGGCGCTGCAGTATAACCTGCCTCACTTAGTTTCTTTCTGAGTTCCCCCGGATCGATCTGTTCACCTATCCTTATCTCAGTAACAGCACTTCTGAATCTTTCAGAACTCTCGGTCTGCCTTAATGCTGCACTTATCGGTGCAACAACAATAGTCATTCCCTTGCCTGCATCTCTGTCCGCCGGCTCATAATCGGCCGCTGAGTCCTTGGTTGACTTATCGGTGTTGCTTGCTGCCATACCGACCGTTCCATTGTCACCACCCGGTTCTCCGGTCCCGCCTGTCTTTCCGGATGAGAACTCAACACTTGCCGGGCGCCCTAGTGCCTGCATGGCACGTATCCTGAGCAGCAGCGACTCCCTGTTTCTCGCCTCATACAGTATCTGTATATCCTCTTCCTCAGGTATGACAATGATTTCTGCTTTCGGCAAATAAAAAACGAGGTCTTCAGCAAGCCGCGCCGCAACGCGTCCGGTTGAGACCACTATCAATGCCCTGTCCTTTTTCTGTTTCGTGAGTCGGGCAGCGATCAGATATGCCGTCCTGCTGCCGCTTACTCCTGTATAGTTTGTAATCATTTTTTCTTTTTCTCCGGGACGTAATTGTGTATGTTCATGGCACGGTCTATTCCCAGATCTATTATATCCTTGACTGCTGCAGCCGCTGCGGCCGCCGCCTTGTCAAGCTGTGCCTGCTCTTCCTTGGGCACCTTGCCTATTACTCGGTCGACCAGGTCTTCACCGCTTTCCGCTGCCCCGACTCCGATCCTGATCCGCGGAAAATCCTTTGTACCCAGATGTTCAACCACTGATTTCATCCCGTTGTGTGTACCCGGGCCGCCGGATTTGCGTATCCTGATAGCAGTGACAGGAATGTCTATGTCATCATAAATTACTATGACATTGCTGCTCGGCACATTATAATACATGGCGGCCTCCCTGACTGAGATGCCGCTTCTGTTCATATAAGTCTCAGGCTTTACCAGGATCGTCTTATGCCCGGCTATCCTGCCCTGACCTATCATTCCGTGAAATTTGTTCCTCCTGATATCGATCCCCGCATCAGAAGCGAGCACATCCACGGCCCTGTAGCCCATGTTGTGCCTTGTCTTTTCGTATTCTTTGCCCGGATTTCCGAGCCCGACGACGACAAATGTGTCGTCGTCGAACTCAGATCCTTTTTTCTTTCCGAATAATATACCCATTTAATACTTTATCAATTGAACTACTGCGGCAAACGCTATATGTATCCGCGCATGTTTCCATTTCTGCTTCGTATTATGCCACTCAACGTCCTATTCGTTTGTCGCGAACATTGCCGAGATAGGCTGGTGGCAATAGATGCGTGTGATGGTTTCTGCAAAAATATGTCCTACCGAGAGTATGGTGAATTTTTCGAGTCTCTTTTCCTCCGGGATAGGAATCGTGTTGAGCAGTACCATCTCCTTGATAGGGCTCTTTTCTATCCTCTCAAGAGCAGGTCCGGAGAGTACCGCGTGTGTAGCGCATGCATAAACGTCCTTTGCGCCGAGGTCGACAAGAGCCTGTGCGGCATTGCAGATAGTTCCTGCCGTATCGATCAGGTCGTCGAGAATGATGCAGTTCTTGCCGTTGACATCACCGATAACATTCATGATCTCACTCTTGTTGGCTTCCGGTCTTCTCTTATCGATGATAGCGATAGGAACGTTCAGAGGCTTAGCCATGTTGCGCGCTCTCTTTACAGAACCGTGATCAGGGGAAACGATCACGAGGTCCTCGAGTTCCTTATTTCTGAAATACTCTGTCAGCATAGGCTGTCCCAGCATGTGGTCTACAGGAATATCGAAATATCCCTGTTCCTGCGAAGCGTGCAGATCCATTGTAATAACTCTGTCGATTCCCGCTGCTGTGATCATGTTTGCTACAAGCTTGGCTGTGATCGGATCTCTCGCCTTTGCTTTGCGGTCCTGTCTGGCATAACCGTAATATGGCATGATAGCGTTAACGCTGTTGGCGCTTGCTCTCTTGAGCGCGTCTGTCATGATCAGCAGTTCCATGAGATTGTCGTTTACCGGATCATTGGTGGACTGTACGATAAAGCAATCCTTTCCTCTTACCGATTCCCAGATGCTTACGCTGATCTCACCGTCACTGAATTTCTCAACTGTGGATTTTCCTAATTCGATGCCCATATGCTCCGCGATTTCCTGCGCGAGTTCTGGATGGGAATTGCAAGTAAAGAGTTTAAGGTTCGCAAAATTATCGTGCGACATGTCATCGTCCTCCTGAATAAAATTACTGTGATGAGTGGTGTTAAGAACTGTTCTTTTCATGGACTTGGCGTCCCGTCTCATTTTTTCGCTCATACGGTCTGTTCGTCCTTTCCTTTCCGGTACCGCGTGTTCCAACTTTTTCCTGTCAGCGTCCTGTTTCCTATTCTTTTGCAAGCAACAATTCGCCGACCTTGTAGACGTCCCCCGCGCCCATGGTCATCGCGATATCATCCTGGCCTGCAAAGCGGGTGATATAATTTGCAATGTCCTCAAAATCCTTTACATAATAAATCGTCTTGTCCGGATGTTTTTTCTTCATAGCTGTCATCAGTTTGTAAGACGAAATATTATAAACATCTTTTTCGCGCGCTGCATAAATATCAGTGAGTATCACAACATCCGCATCCTCGAAAGCGTCGACGAATTCGTCGAAAAGCGCTTTGGTTCGTGTGTAAGTATGCGGCTGGAAAACAAGCCACAGCTTGTTGTGTTTCATGTTGCGCGCAGCCGAAAGAGTTGCCTTTATCTCTGTCGGATGGTGAGCGTAATCATCGATTACCTTTACGCCGTTCGCAGTAACTCCGGTCAGCTCAAATCTCCTGTTTGTGCCGTGATAAGCCTTAAGAGTCTCCGCGATCGTCCCGATATCCACCTTGAGGAATGACGCAGTCACAAATGCAGCCATGGCGTTCAGCACGTTGTGTTCGCCCGGCACCGAAAGTTCGAGTGATGCGATCCTGTGGCCTTTTCGGCAGATATCAAACGACGGCCATCCGCTCTCGTTAAATTCAATGTTTTCCGCGTAGAAATCGTTGCTCTCGCTGTATCCGTACGTGATTTTATTGTTCTTATCCTTGAGTATCCCCTTTACAAACGGGTTATCTCCGTATGCGATAATGATTCCGGTCGGCGGGATCTGCTCGACAAAAGTTCTGAAGGACCTTACGATGTGATCCATGTCCTTGAAATAATCAAGGTGGTCGGAATCGATATTGAGTATGACTCCGATGCTCGGTCTGAGCTGCAGAAAGCTGTCCATATATTCGCACGCTTCGGTGACGAAATAATCGCTGCTTCCGATCTCTACATTTCCGTTTATCTCCGGAACATTTCCGCCGACTAGAATAGTCGGTTTATAGTCAGCATTGCGGAGAATAAGCGAAGTCATCGAAGTGACCGTCGTCTTGCCGTGCGTACCGCAGATGGCAATCGAATGCTCGTAGCCATTCATGATCATTCCCAGCACTTCAGCCCTCGAAAACAGCGGGATTCCGAGTTCCCTCGCCCTGACTACCTCCGGATTCTCCTCCGACACAGCCGCAGAATAAACGACAGCGTCGACGCCTTCGACATTTTCCGGCTCATGCGAAGGATATACTCTGATACCCTTGCTTTCAAGATGTTCTGTGATCTTCGATTTATTTATGTCAGTGCCTGTTACGATGTGTCCCCTGTCCTGCAGTATCTCAGCTACAGCAGACAGACCGACACCGCCGATACCCAGGCAGTGTATTTTCTTATATTCATCAAAATTCATTTACTATCCCCCTATTTTTTCAGCCGCAAACACTGTGGCAATACCGCGAGCCGCCACGCACCGCGTTTTAGCCGTGCACTTCCGCCTGAAGTGCCTCGTTTGCACTGATAGTTATCTTCCTGTTTTCCTCGTCTATTTCTTCAACTATTACTATAGGTGTATAATCGTCGACTTTCTTGCGTTCCGGTTCCCTCGAACCGAGTGCAACGCCTTTTCCGACGGTCTCTATATCAAATTCACCAAGTATGTCAACAACGCCCTTCAGGCTCCCGCCGCCTCTCATGAAATCATCGATCACGATGGCACGGGTTCCCGGTTTTACGGCCCGCTTTGCGATTGACATCTTCTGTATCCTGTCGGTCGAACCTGAGAAATAATTTATGCTGACTGTCGAACCTTCGGAATATCTCGCTTCGCGCCTGATGACCACAAGCGGCAGATGCAGCATGAAAGCGGTCTGAGCCGCAAGGGCAATACCCTTGGTCTCGACCGTAACGACATAGTCAGCACCTCTGTCTGCGAATTTCTGTGCAAAGATCCTCGCCATATCGTGGACTAGATTTCCGTCAAACATTATATCTGCTGTGTAAAGGAAACCTCCGCCAAGCATCCTCGATTTATCCGAAAGCATTTCTATCAGCTTCATCTGCAGTTCTCTGATCTGCTCTGTATTTATTCCCGGCAGAAATCTGATCCCGCCGCCTACTCCGGATATACTCTCAATATGACCGCTGCCGTTTGCCTGCAGAATTTCATTTGCAAGCCTTATATCCTCCGACAGACTTGATTTGGCAATATCATATTTTTCGCAAAAATGCTTTGATTCGAACAGTCTTCCCGGATTGCTGATAAGTTCATCCACCAGCATTCCTACTCTCTTGTTCTTCTTCATTATCCCGCGCCTCCAAAATACACAGTTATTCTATGTAAAAACTTCACTGCCGTCAATACCGCTGTCACAATCATAACAAGGTATACAATCGGAATAATCCGCTTAACTGCAAATCTCTGTAATAGCTCTGATTGCCGTATCGACCTCTTCTTCGGTATTGAAAATTCCGAATGAGAATCTGATAGTACCCGTCGGGAATGTGCCGAGTGTCTTGTGAGCGTTCGGCGCGCAGTGCAGTCCGACACGAGTCATAATACCGTATTCAAAATCCAGTCTGAATGCCGCATCTGCACAATCAACACTAAGTGTCTGTATTGAAACGACAGCTGTCCTTCCCTCTGTACCTTTAAGCCCGATGATCTTTATCAGTCCTTTTTCTTCGAGAGGGATGAGACCGTCGAGGAATCTCTGCGTCAATCCCAGCTCGTAAGTCTCTATCGTATCGATGCCCTTTTCTTTTATCCATTTCAGCGAAGCATGCAGCCCGACAATTCCCGGGATATTCATCGTACCCGGCTCAAATCTGTCCGGCATAAAATCCGGAATTTCCTCTGTGTGGCTGATGGAACCCGTGCCGCCCGAAAGCAGCGGATCAATCAGTTCCACCATGTGATCTCTGATAATAAATCCGCCTATACCCTGCGGTCCGAGCAGAGATTTATGCCCGGTGAAACACAGAGCATCGATGCACATTTCCTTCATATCTATTGGCAGCACTCCCGCCGTCTGAGCCGCATCCACTATAAAAGCCAGTCCGTGCTTACGGCAAATCTGACCAACTTCTTTTATAGGATTGACCGTACCGACCAGATTGCTGGCATGAGTCATGACTATGGCGGCCGTATTTTCCTTTATCATTCCTTCTACAGCATCCAGATCCAGCTCGCCCTTTTCATTGCCCGGGATTCTGTCGAATTCTACACCCTTCTTTTCGAGCTGTACAAGCGGCCTCATGACCGCATTGTGCTCCATCGATGAGCAGAGTACATGATCGCCCGGCTGCAGGAAACCCTTCAGCACTACATTGAGCGATTCAGTTATATTCTTTGTAAAAACAACATTCTTGCAGTCACCTCCCCCGAACATTTCTGCAAGCATCTCTCTGGTCTCAAAAACAGTGCCTTCCAGATCGTAGGCCACCTGATATCCACCGCGGTTAATATTGGCACCAACAACCGTCATATACTCATAAACCGCATCCGCAACCTCCTTAGGCTTAGGAAAACTCGTTGCACCGTTATCCAGATAAATCTTATCCATAGCTTCTCCATCCTTACGCAATTATGTTCATCCCTTATATTTAATAATCTTTATTGCTATTAGTGCCGGCCTGTTTCATTCACACCGCCGGCTTACAATAGTATTATAACATCACTGCCGCATATCTACCCACAAAGCTTTCATCTTTTTCAATATTTATCTGCCACCGTATTACAATTCACTCATAGACCGAGCAATTACAATTCACGGACTGTATGGCACTGCCTTACAGGCTATGACTATGGCTCTGGCTGTTTACTTAACGCACACAAAAAGACGGGACACCGTGCTGATGTCCCGCCCTTGTTTGTTTTCTGATATATCGGTTTCCGATTAAACCAGTGTTCCCATGTGCTTGAGAGTTCTGCAGAGCTGGCTTACATAGCTCATTTCATTGTCGTACCAGGATACTACTCTGACCTCGAAGATGTGAGTTCCGCACTGCTGTGCAAGAGTCTGTGTAGCATCGAAGAGTGAACCATAGCTCATTCCGATTACATCGCTGGATACGATTTCTTCTTCAGTATATCCATAGGACTCGGAAACAGCGTTCTTCATTGCTTCGTTGATTCCTTCTACAGAAACTGTGTCAGTCATATCCTTGAGTGTAGCGTCGAGGATAGTGATGGAGCCTGATGGAACAGGAACTCTCTGAGCGGAACCGATCAGCTTGCCTGCGAGTTCAGGAATAACAAGGCCGATTGCCTTAGCAGCACCTGTGCTGTTAGGAACGATGTTTACAGCACCGGCTCTTGCTCTTCTGAGGTCGCCCTTTCTGTGCGGTCCGTCGAGGATCATCTGGTCACCTGTGTAAGCGTGGATTGTTGTCATGAAGCCTGTTCTCAGCTCTCTGTAGTCAGCCAGAGCCTTAGCCATTGGAGCAAGGCAGTTGGTTGTGCAGGAAGCGCCGGAAACGATTGTGTCTTCACTTGTAAGTGTTTCGTGGTTTACGCCGTAAACGATTGTAGGAAGGTCGTTGCCTGCAGGTGCAGAAATAAGAACCTTCTTTGCGCCGGCGTCGATGTGTGCCTGGGATTTAGCTTTTGATGTGTAGAAACCTGTACACTCGAGAACTACATCAATTCCGAGTTCACCCCAAGGAAGCTTGCTTGCATCTGCCTCTGCATATACAGGGAACAGCTTTCCGTCTACGATGATGCCGTTCTCAGCCTCTTCTACTTCTGCATCAAATCTCTTCTGAACACTGTCGTTTCTCAGAAGATATGCCAGCATGTGAGGGCTTGTGAGGTCATTGATTGCTACGATTTCGATGTCCTCTTCCTTGTAC